>SCUK01000003.1 GCA_004297445.1 Anaerolineae bacterium
GCCCCGGTTTCGGCGAGCTAATTTCCCAAATTCTGCATGAAACCGGCGGATATGAGTGCATGCTTGCGCGAACCGGCAAGGATGCCCTTGAGCGCGCCAAAACCCATCCGATTGGACTATGCATCCTTGATGGGGATTTGAACGATTCGCTTGATAAGGTGGTTCAGGCGCTTCGAAAACAGAAGGATGACATGTTGCTGGTTATCATCCCACCGGAGGGGGACGAAAAAGTCTCTGATTTCTCGGAATTGAGCGCAGACGGGGTGTTGCCAAAACCGTTCTACCTGCCGGACCTGATTACGACGGTTGAGCGGGTGATTAAGGACTTCCCACCACAAGTTCGACCCAAGGTGGATACGGGCTCGTTACGGGATGAGGAACTCCCCGCAACGCCGCCTAAAGCGGATACCGTACCGGCCTGGCTGCAGGACGTTAATGCCGCGGCCCAGCACCTGACGCGGATGTCACTCGAATCGGCTTCGCAGGCCTCGCTCATTACGCGCGGAGACAAGATTTGGGCGTACGCTGGCGAGTTGCCGCAACAAGCGGTGGAAGAACTGGCACGGGCCGTCGGCCAGCATTGGTCCGGTGGGGGCAGTGATCTGGCGCGGTTCGTCCATCTTGAGGCCACCGGCGGCGACTACATGATGTATGCCACAGATCTGGGCGGCAGTTTCGTGCTGGTGATGGTGTTTGACAACGAGACGCCGTTCAGCAAGATTCGGTCTCAGGCCAGCAATCTTGCAACCCGGCTCTCCACAACACCCCCAGAGACCATGGATGACGCCCGCAAAACAATATTTGATGGGGATGACGACACCGATGTTCTGCCGATGGCACCCTTGCTGGACGACGTCCCGCCCCCAATACCGGGCGATTGGATACCCGAGAACCTGACCGGGGCGGCTCGCGAGCCATTTCTCACCGAATTGCTGAAAGACAGCCCATCTAAATCCGGCTTCAGTAAAGAGACCAGCCCCGCCACGCGTAGACCGAATTCCGACCTGGCAACCGAAGAGGGCGGCGCGTTGACTTCACCGTCTCGAATTCCTGATTATGCAGCTGACACGATGGTCAGCCAGCCAGATGCAGACCCCGGCTATACCGGGGCAACGATGCCCAGTAAGAGCGGCAAACCGCAGGATCGGGCGGTGAGGCTCGAACCGATCTCGCCGGCGATGGTCAACCTGGTTTATTCCTGTGTGCTCATCCCGCGCCTGCCTGAGCATTACCTGACGGGTGACCTGGGTGGCAGGGTGTCAGAATGGGTGACCCAACTGTGCCTGGCCTTCGGATGGCGATTGGAACAACTTTCCGTGCGACCGGAAGCCCTGCAATGGATGGTTAACGTCCCGCCGCAGACTTCACCGGGATACCTGATGCGAATCATCCGCCAGCATACCTCACGCCGCCTGTTCGTCGAGTTCCCGCGTTTCGCTGACAGTAATCCCAGCGGCGACTTTTGGGCGCCCGGATACCTAATTATGGGTGGGCCGCAGGCACCACCGCCACAACTGGTGAAGGACTTCATCAAGGAAACGCGCGTCCGGCAGGGAATCACAAAATAGCCGGCCCACTCGATACCATGAACACCCGACTCCCGAGATATACGGGAGTCTTTTCTTAGCTAAAAACAGAACAAATGTTACAATAATTCTCTAAATCCCCACGATTTGGAGGGATCCCATGCCTGAAACCCTGTATCTAATTGACGGCCATGCGCTGGCCTACCGGACGTATTTTGCGTTGACCGGTGCGGGAGGAAACACCAGTCGCTGGAATACCAGCAAAGGCGAACCGACGGCCGGGATATTCGGATTCACCAGCGTTCTCCTGCGCCTGCTGGAGCAGGAACGCCCTGACTATTTGATGGTGGCCTTTGATGTGGGGGCTACTTTTCGTGATGAACTATTTCCCGAGTACAAGGGTACCCGCGAGAAGATGCCGGATGACCTGCGCTCACAAATCGAGCGAATGCGGGAACTGGTGGACGCGTTCAACATCCCGCGCCTGGAAATGGACGGCTATGAAGCCGATGATGTATTGGGCAGCATCGCGCAGAAGGCGGCCAAACAGGGGCTTGGGGTGAAGATCATTACCGGCGACCGCGACCTGTTACAGCTGGTGGCCAAGCGTATCTTTGTGAGCCTGCCGGGAAAGAAATTGGCAGATAGTACGGATTACAACGCGGAAAACGTGAAGGAAGTGTTTGGTGTTGAAGCCGGCCAGATTGTGGATTACAAGGCGCTGGTGGGGGACACCTCGGACAATATCCCCGGAGTGGCAGGGATTGGACAGAAGACGGCAGAAAAACTGCTGGCCGATTATGGGTCGTTGGACAAAATCTATGCGCATTTGGATGAATTGCCGGCAGGGCAGCGGACAAAGCTGGCGGAAGGCAAGGAGAATGCGTATTTGAGCCAGAAACTAGCGCGCATCATCACTGACCTGGACATACCACTCGACCTGGAAAAAGGACGCATCCGTAATTTTGACCCGGAGACGGTACAGGCACTATTCCGCGAACTGGAGTTCCGCAGCCTTATGGGGCGTTTGAATACGGTGATGCAACTGCTGGGAATGGCCGAACCGCCACTACCGCCAGTGGGCCAGCAAATTGCGTTGTTTGGCGGGGAGACCGCCGCGGTGGAGGCGCCGCCGGCAACGAACATCGACCTCGAAACCATAATTGTGGACACCCCGGAATTAATGGCTTCCATGGTGAAGGCTCTGTCCAAAGCCAAGATGATCGCATTCGACTGCGAGACGACCGGCGTGGACCAAATGCTGGCGGAGCTGGTGGGGATTTCTCTGGCAACAAATGGCGAGAAAGGATATTACATTCCGGTGGCCCACAAGGCCGGCGAGCAGTTGCCGCTGGAGGATGTGCTTGAGGCGCTGAAAGGTCCGCTCACCAATCCGGACATTCCCAAAGTGGCCCACAATGCCAAGTACGACTACGTCGTGCTGCGGCGTTACGGGTTGGATGTGCAGCCCGTGGGGTTCGATACGATGATCGGGGAGTGGTTAGTCCACCCGGATTCGCGAAACCTCGGGTTGAAAGATCTCGCGTGGGTGCGACTCGATATTCAGATGACAAAGATAGAAGAGTTAATCGGCAAAGGCAAGAAGCAAATTACGATGGCCGAAGTTCCGATTGAGTACGCCGCGCCGTATGCGGCGGCGGATGCAGCGATCACGTACCGGCTGGTGGAGCCGGTACGCAAGGACGTGAAGAAAGCAAAAGCGGACGGGTTACTTGAGGACATTGAAATGCCGCTGGTGCTGGTGCTTGCGGAGATGGAGATGAACGGAATCGCTCTGGATGAGCCGTTCTTATCCGGTATGTCCGGGGAGTTGCAGCAACGACTGGGCGAGATTGACGAACAGGTTTACAAGATGGTCGGCTATGAGTTCAATTTGAATTCGACGCAGAAATTAAGCCAGGCGCTCTTTGAAACCCTGAAATTGACACCTCCTGAAGGGACTACCAAGACCGCCAGCGGACACTACTCGACTGCCGCCGGTGTGCTGGAAGAGATGGAGAAGAGCCATCCGGTGGTGGCGCTCCTCCTGGAACAGCGGGAACTTTCGAAGTTGAAGTCCACCTATGTGGATGCACTGCCTACCCAGGTCAACCCGGCCACGGGACGGGTGCATACATCCTATTCACAGACAGGGGTGGTGACTGGCAGGATTTCGTCGAACAACCCTAATCTTCAGAACATCCCAATCCGCACTGAATTGGGGCGCAAGGTGCGGCAGGCGTTTATTGCCGAGCCGGGAAACTTGCTGGTGGCGGCCGATTACTCACAGGTGGAGCTGCGAATCGTGGCCCACATGGCAGACGATGAAGCGATGATTCAGGCGTTTCTGGAAGACCAGGATATCCATGCCGCAACGGCTGCGGCTATCTACGGGATAAAGATTAAGGACGTTGACTCTGACATGCGCCGCCATGCCAAGGCCATCAATTTTGGGCTAATCTACGGCATGAGTGCGTTTGGTCTGACCCGCACCACCGACCTGACGCTGGCCGAAGCGGAGGATTTCGTCAAGGCTTACTTTGACCGATTCACCGGCGTGAAGGCTTTTCTGGAAAAAACCCGGAAACATGCCCTTGAAAAAGAGTTCGTGGAGACCTTGTTGGGGCGGCGGCGATACTTCCATGGGCTGGGGACTCAGAGCAACCAACTAATTCGGAACCGAATGCTGCGCGAGGCGATTAACTCTCCGGTGCAGGGAACAGCGGCGGATATCATGAAGCTTGCCATGTTGGAAGTGCAGCGCGAAATCGACGCTGGAAGGCTGAAAGCCAGGATGCTGCTTCAAGTTCATGACGAGTTGGTGCTGGAGTGCGCCGAGAAGGATGCCAAGAAAGTGGGGGCGCTGGTGCAAGCAAAGATGGCAGAGGCATATGCCCTGAAAGTGCCCCTGAAGACCGAGGCGCGGGCTGGTATCAATTGGGGTAAAATGACTCCACTCTAGGCAGATACCTACCCTCAAAACCTCCGAAACGAATTTTACAAATGGCTGGACGAGAAGACGTTTACAAAGAAGCAATGAGTCAGGGCCATTCGGCAGCATGGGATGGCAACTGGAAACGCGCCGCCGATCAGTACCAGGCGGCGGTGGCGGAATTCCCTGACCGGCAACAAGCCATTTCCAGTCTGGGACTGGCCTTCTTTGAACTTACGCGTTATGAAGACGCCAAGAAATGTTACGAGCGCGGCGTCGCTTTGGCGCCAGATGATCCGCTGCCGGTGGAAAAAATCGCCGAGATTCATGAGCGGATGGGGAGTTTGAAAGAGGCTGCTGAATTCTCCATGCGAGCGGCCGACCTGTACCTCAAGCTTAGAGACCCTGATAAAGCGATTGAAAACTGGACTCGCGTGACGCAGTTAGTGCCCGAGCATTTGAAGGCGCATTCGCGCATGGCGCTGGTATTTGAACGTCTGGGACGTACCGCTCAGGCTATCCGGGAATACATCAACGTGGCCGCTTTGCTGCAGGATGCCGGGCAGATTGAAGAAGCTATCAAGACAGTAGAGCATGCGGTAAAACTGGATCCCAGTAACCAGGAAGGGAAACAAGCTTTCCAGCTGGCACAGGCAAACAAGACTCTGCCCAAGCCCAAGCGCCAAAAAGGCGGCACAGGTCCGCTGCGCATGGCGGCGGTGAAGGATATGGGGAAGATGCCGCCGGAATTGGCCCGAATTGGGCAGGATACACCCGACCCGATTGCTGAGTCACGCCAGCAGGCGCTAACGGCCCTGGCTGAAGTGTTGTTTGATATTTCCTCTGATGATGTGGATGAAGAGAAAGCGGCGCGGCGAGGTCTGCGTTTTAGTCTGGGCAAAGAAAGCGGGGGACCGGATTACAACAAGATTGCCAAGCATGTTAGTCAGGCGATTGACATGCAGACGCGGGCCAAAGAGGATGAGGCAGCCAACGAGCTCAAGAACGCCATTGAAGCGGGGCTGGACTTCCCGCCCGCTTATTTTAGTCTTGGACTTTTGTATTTCAAGCGAGGTCAGCAGGAAAGCGCGCTGCGCAACCTTGCCCGATCGGTCAAGCACCCGGATTATGCCCTGGCCTCGCGGTTGCTGATCGCTGATATGGAATCGGCGCGGGGCGATCTTAATGATGCCGCGGTGAGTTACCTGGAAGCGTTGAAGATCGCGGAGTGTTCGGTGTTGACGCCAGATATGGCCGACATCATGCGACAGAATTATGAACCGCTCATCGAGGCCAATGCTCAGGAGTCGGATGAGGACCTCCTTAAGCAAATCTGCACCAATATTATGGATATGCTGATGCAGCCCAATTGGCGCAAAGCATTGTTGGAAGCGCGGCAACAACTTCCGACCGCGGCGACAGGCTCGCTGCTTTCTCCGCTTGCCAGTATCCTGACACAGGCGAAGAGTTCTGAAATGGTCGAGGCGATGGCACGCATCAACAGTCTGGCGCGGCGGGGATTCTTCCGAACGGCGATGGAAGAGTCTTTTTCGCTGCTTGCGCAGGCACCTACATATCTGCCGCTGCATGTACATATGGGCGAATTGCTATTCCGCCAAGAACGGCATCCGGAGGCGATACGCAAGTTCACCATGGTGGCGAATGCTTACAGTTCCAGGGGCGAGCCTGCGCAGGCCACCAACCTGCTGCGACGAGTGGTCGAGATCGCGCCAATGGATATGCGCTCGCGCAATCGCTTGATTGAGCAGTTGATGGACCAGGGGCAAGTGGATGATGCGATTGAGGAATACACCAATCTGGCCGATATGTATTACCGGTTGGCTGAATTGAACAATGCCCGTTCCACCTATGAGCGCGCTTTGCGGGTGGCACAACAAGCGGATGCCAGCGCAGCGTGGAGCGGACGAATCCTGCATCGCATGGCGGATATTGATATGCAACGACTGGACTGGCGGCAGGCCCTGCGAGTGTATGAACAATTGCGGACAATTTATCCGGATGACAAGACGGCCCGATCGCTGGTGGTTGACCTGAACGTGAGGCTGGGCCAGGACAAGCAAGCCTCTGCTGAATTAGACAATTACCTGTCGTATCTTTCGAGCCAAGCCAAAGAAAAGGATGCCATAGAGTTTGTGGATGCGCTCCTGAACGAAAGTCCCGAACTGGTCTTTGCCCGCCAGCGGCTGGCCGAACTCTACCAGCAAACGCGTCAGGCAGAGAAAGCTATCAAGGAATGGGATGTGGTGGGTGAAACGCTTGCCCAGAAGGGTGATATGGAAGGCGCAAAGCAAGCCATACGCGCCATCTTGGTGCTCAATCCGCCCAATGTTGAGCAATATCGCCAATTGCTCCAGCGATTGGGCTAGTCCTAATCATGATGTGAACGTGTGAGCCTCGAAAGAGGCTCATTTTGGTTATGCGGGAGAGTTAGTACCAGATTCGAAACGATGTGTGGAGTTCCAACACAAGTCCGTTGAATCGAACTTCCAGGATGATTTCGGCAACGCCAACCTGTGTTGAAACGGCTTGAAAGTTAAAACTGGCTATGCCATTGGAATCGGTAAGTAACGCGCCAAGTGGCGTGGCCAGGCCATCCGGGGCCACGAATACCGCACTGACAGACGCACCTGTTACCGGCACGCGACTTTGGTCTCGAACGGAAATGATCAGGGTTTGATTTTCGCCCAGCGGGACCTGTGCGCGTTGCGGGAATGCCCGAACTGCCAGATCGGTCACCACCGAATAGGCGGGCAAAAGGTCACGTTCCGGTAAGAGCATACTATTGTCCAGCCGCAGCGTCTGAAACCAGACCTCGCCCAGGTGGGCAATCGTGATGCCGTCGTCGGCGGGTAATTCGGGATGCCACTCCAGCCGAGCATATTCGAAATACTGCCAAAGCATGTTGCCATGTACTTCGAGTCCGGACACCGGGCGGCCAAAGGACAGCGGTCCGTCAAACTCTTCGTAGAATTCAAAGAAAGCGTAACAGACGGGAAAATCCCAGCCAATTTTCTGCTGACAGCCGCTCGTCGCGGAAGTTAAGTTCACCTGACCGCCAGGGGTATAGGCCAACACCCCCAGCGGAGAGCGGACGATTCGTTCGCCCAGGGGACGGTTCAGCCGACGCTCCAGTCTGGCGCGCTGGAAATACTGAACTTCGTAGCCAGTTTCTTCTTCCAGAATGATCCCGGTAATCGGGTAGCCGTAGACGAATTCTGCCATCGGGTGGGCGCGATAATATTGCAGGAATTCCCCTTCAACCCAGTGACCGGTCTGGGAAAAGTACTCGCGTTCGGTATCCTGTGCCAGTGCGGGCGCAGCGCCAAACAAGCCCACAAGGGCCAACAGGAGTGCAAGAATGACCTTGCTCCTCTGGTATCGCCTCACACATTCATTGTATCTTGCTTTTTTGTCAGGTCAACCGGGTCGGGAATTGGCTTTTCCGGCTATTTTGCCAGGAGGTGAGGGAGTTCAGCCACACTTGGGAGGATGGCGTCGGCACCCGCAGCGATGAGTTCAGATTCTTCTCCAAAGCCCGATAAGACACCAACCGTTTGGGAACCTGCCGCCCGACCTGCTCGTATATCGACCGTGGTATCTCCAATCATCAGACATTCGTGCGGGTCAACGTTTGTTTGCGCGGCGCTCCAGAGAATCGGATCCGGGTACGGTTTCGTGCGGGGAGTAGTTTGGGAACTGGCTACACCGGCGAAGTACTGGCGAAGATGGAATTGTTGAAGAAATGCATCCGTGCCCCGGGGTCCGCGGGCGGTGACGATTGTCATTGGATAATAGGGCCGAAGGGTTTCAAGGGCTGCCTGTATTCCATCGATGAGTTGAAAGTGATGGTTGCTGGGACGCTCCCTGTGGAGCCATTCTCCCAGGCGGTGAAGTTCATCATCCAAGCCCAGCCGGTCCGGGAGACCGAATAGACGATTCGCGGGTGATTCCATTGCCATCACCAACCACCGGGCGGCTTTGTTTGGGTCACGATGTGGGAGAATCGCAGTAAATGGAGACAGCAGGCGAGCGAAGCGAGCAGCATACTGGTCATCGGTATCACTCAGAGTGCCGTCCACATCGAAGCAGAGGGCTTTAATGCGCGAGATATCTAGGGGCATGGCAAGCGATTCTACCGCGATGTTCGCGCCCGAACTTTGTATTGGAGTAAACTAGGCGCATGCGAAACCCTTATCAGTTTATCAAGACCGATGCGGGCCGACTCTTGCTTGTGGGCGATATTCTCGTGTTGGTGCTGGTCACTCTATCCGGATTCGCCAGTCACAACACTTTGGGCACAGCTGGAACGCGGATGTTGACGACAATGCTTCCATGGACGGTCGGCTGGTTCCTGATTGCTCCCTGGCTTGGCTTGTTTGACCCTGACATTGTAAGAGAGACGCGAGAGTTATGGCGGCCCTTCTGGGCGCTGGCCCTAGCTTCGCCGTTGGCGGCGTATTTGCGGGGGTGGATGATCGGGCGGCCAAGTTCGCTGGTGTTCACACTGGTGATGATCGGCGTTTCGGGTTTGGCGATGGTATTTTGGCGGGCATTATGCGTCTGGAGGATCAGGCGGAATGGATGAAATCCAGATGATCGAGTTCGCCCGCACTGGCGACCTCGATGCATTCAACCGGTTGGTGCTGGCGTACCAGGACGCGGCGTACAGTACCGCCTACCGGCTGATGGGGGACCGGGTTGCGGCGGAAGATGTGACCCAGGATGCCTTCATTTCTGCCTACCGGAACCTCTCTTCCTATCGCGGGGGCTCGTTCAAAGCGTGGCTGCTGCGAATCGTGATGAATGCTGGCTATGACGAATTAAGGCGCAACAAGCGGAGGCCAACCACGCCGCTGGAGCCGGATGGATTGGATGGAGAGGATCTAGATGAACCGGCCTGGTTGCGGGACCCGGGTGAAACACCGGAAGAGTCCGCCATGCGGGCTGAACTGAATCGAGCCATTCAGACATGTCTGGATGGGCTGGAAGTTGAATTCAGGGTGGTCGTGGTCCTGGTGGACATTCAGGGGATGGACTACCGCGAAGCAGCTGAAAGTATTCGTTCACCTTTGGGGACGGTTAAGAGCCGCCTGGCACGTGCCAGGTCCCGAATGCAAGAATGCCTGAAAGGGTTCAGGGAACTTTTGCCTGCTGGGCTGCGTTTAGAAACTGAAGGTATACCCTAAAATGACCCCCCAGATTTCTCCCCGCGATCTTGAGTTTTTGTCTGCATTTCTGGACAACCAGCTCTCCACGCGCGACCGCAACCGACTGCAGACCCGTCTCATTGGCGAGCCGGATTTAAAGCAGGCTATGGATGAACTTCGGACCACGCGAGAACTGATGCGAAGAACGCCGCAGTTGAAGGCGCCGCGTAGTTTTGTGTTGTCGCGAGAAATGGTTAGTGTGAATATTCGAGCGGTCAACCTTGCCCGGTCGTTGCGCTCGCTTTCGGTGGTCGCGGCTGTGTTGCTGGCAATGGTGGTAACGGGGGATGTGTTGACGGGCGGCGCAGGATTGAGAGGATTTCCTGGCGCCGGCGCAGCAGCCCCTGAGGAAAGCGCGGCTTTGGTGCAGGCCGAGCCCGCCATTGAGACGTATGCAGGGGCGGCGGACACATCGGCTCCCACGGATACGACTGTTCCTTCAGACATTGTTCCAGAGGCTGCGGGAAATCTCTCCGCAGAGGGTACTGCGACGCCAGAAGATACCATTGGACTTTCCGCTCCAGCCGGAGAGGAAGCGGTCGACAAAACTGAGCAAGCCGATATGGAATTTCGGCAGACAACTGAAATTCAGGAAGAGATTGTACCGGGTGTACCTGTGATTTTGCTGGTTGAAGGACTCCTTGCGGCAATTGTGCTGGCGGCCGGGCTTGGCGCGTGGATTGTGAGGCGCCAGAGGCCCCGGTAGGTTGGGGTGGCCTTCTGAAAGCGGTCCTATAACATAGATTATTTCCGGCCATTTCTCCGCCGGATTCCCGGATTTCCCCACATACTTTTGATATACTTGGGTTAGAGAGATCCCTTGTAGTTATTCGATATTGGTTCAGGAGGATGATGGATGTCTGGTTCAAGATCGCGAAGTAAGTTGTTCATCGTAATTGCTGTATTAGCACTGGTTGCTCTGGCTTGTGGCACCAGCAGCGGAGGTTCAGGCGACACCGACCTGGAAGCCACCGCCGCGGCCCTCGAAGCGACGGCTGCCGCCCTGAGCAGCCAGCCAACCCAACCGCCTGCGCCGCAGAACCCGCCTACCCAGGCACCACTGCCGCCAGCCAACCCGACCGATTCTGGCGATGATTCTTCAGGGGCAGAGGAGTTCGACTACAACAGCCTGGTATCGGGTGACACCATCTATGGTACTGACTTTGATGGCAATGCCGAGAGTTGGGAGGATGGCTGGATCTGGTTCACCATTCCGGATGAGAAAGAGAATTTCTCGGCGGGCGTGAGCAATGGGTTCATGGTCATAGAACTGGATGACCTGTACACCACGGTCTATCTTGTTCCCGACTTCATCTACGTTCCGCGGGGCATTGATGTATATGTGGAAGCCGGATTTGACAACGTCGGGTCCACGCGAAATAACAACGTGAGCGTGGGGTGCCGCGGGTCAGCGGATGGCTGGTACGAGTACTCGGTCACCAGTTCCGGGTTGTGGTATCTGTACAAATACACGCCAGACGACGGTTTCCTGGTAATGACCAACGGCGGTATCGCGGGCTTTGAGAATGAGACCGCGCATACCATCGGGATGGCCTGTATCGGCGATGAAATCACCATGTTCGCCGACGGCGAAGTTATTCGTAACGGAACGTTCAGAGACACATCGTTCCGCGAGGGACAGGTGTTTATCGCCGTATACGCGGACAACCTTGAGGGCGTCGATATCGAATTCGATTACTTCTACGCCGGGGTCCCGTAGCCCGAATGTTTTCAGAGAGCCCTGCCAACCGGCAGGGCTCTTTTTGATTCCTAAGGCGATATGGAAAACTCGATTGTTTCTTCCGTCATATTTCCGGCTTCATCGAATGCGCGAACTGTGAGGGTGTGCTGGCCGGGCCCGATGTCCCAGAGGGCGGCAAATGGAGGGGAGGTCAGGCTTATCAATGACCGCCCGTCAACCAGAAACTCCAGCCTTGCCAGACCGATGTTGTCGGTGGCTTCGGCCTGGAAGGTAAGGCTGGAATTCGAATCGGTTTCAATGGCCTGGCCCATGGCGGGATAGAGAATTCGGAGTTCGGGTGCAAGGTTGTCGACGGTTACCTGAGTGGTGGAGGTGAGCACGGTGTTGGATCCGTCGATAACCAGTAGTTGAATAGCGTACAAACCATTCAGGCCAGATGTCTCCCAGATGGCCAACTGACCTTGAGAAACCGGCGTTCCTACATCTGCCCCAATCTGCAGCCATTGGCGTGGATTTAAGCCCTCACCAACCTGGACCCGGTAGAACGCGAAGCTGGGAACGTTTGCGTGGCCAATAATGGGAACCTGGCCAGAGACGTAACTGAATGGAGCGGGCGAGGTGATGGATGCCGCTTCGGAACCGGCCGAGGCGAACACGGCATCGTAGTCTTCGGGTGGCAGGTCAATGCCTGCGGCACGAGCCCAATCAACCGCAAAGGGCGGCACGACGAGGTACACCCGAGTTTCCGCCAGTTCTGGAGGTGTGAAAACCGTGGCCAGCCGGCCGGTCTGGCGGTTTATCTGTATCGGCTGGAAGAGGTTATCTGCAAACAGGGGTTCATTGCCCGGTATGAATAACTCCTCAACGACATTGGGGCAATACTCCGTTGGCAACAAACCTGAAGGGTCGCAAACAGCGACACGCGATATCCCGACGGGTTCATCAAAGGATTTGGGTGGGAGGTTTGCGTGGGCGGAGCGAAAAGCGGCATGCCAGAGGCCCGCAGCGCTGAGCGGGTTAATCGGACTGGCGGTGGACTCGGTTGCCTGACCCAGCCAGACAGCAACAGTGAGCTGGGGAGAATAGCCTATCGTCCAGGCATTCTCATTATTGGGTGTCTGGCCCAGCTTGGCGGCCGCGGGCCGATCTACCTCAAGCGGGTTGGGGCGACCCAGGCTGGATTGCCTTGCCAGCGTGTCCCCGAGAATGTCTGTAATGAGAAATGCCAGTTGCGCGCTGGTCAGTGCCCGTTGCTCAGGTTGGGTCCAATCGAGAAGAGTTCTGCCGTCCGGGTCAGTGATTGAGATAACCGCGCCAGGTGAAAGGTGGTCACCTTCCAGGGTTTGCCCGACCAGAAAGCCTTGATTGCCAAATATGGAATAGGCATGCGCGAGCTCAAGCAGGCTAACCTCACCGGAATCAAGGAGCGGTTGATACCCTTCGGCGGTATCTATCGTCAATAAACCGGCCTGCTGTGCTGTGCGCCAGACATTGGCAGGCCCCACCTGCGAAAGCACCTGCAATGCGGGGATCACATAGTCATTAGCCAGAGCGGTACGAATGCGCACCGGGCCGTGAAATTGACCGTCGGCATTCGAATAGCCTTCAAGTTCTGGCGGCAGGCTGGCCGGCACATCCCAGACCAGGGAGGCAGGACCAAAGCCCCTGGTAAAGGCAGTCAGGTAAACGAATGGCGATAGGCTGGTGCCCGCCGGGTGAAGGGCGTCTGAGGGTCCCGCGAGAGCGCGCACCTGGCCGGTGGCATTTTCCAGCACAATCACCTGCGCTGATAGCCGGGCACCGGGAACAACTTGAGCAGCAGAGAGTTGAGGAAGCAGGCGTGCGGCGTCACAGGTGATGCCAGCCAGAGAATCCAGAGGAATTACCCCTTGCAGGCGATTTACTTGAATCTCACTTGCGCATTCAACGGCCCGTTGTGTGGCCAGATCCAGCGAGGTGATAATGACCAGTCCGCCGCGCTGGATGCGCGGCAAAGAGAAGAACGGGGTCACCTGATGCAATACAAGGCTAATGAAATCAGATGTTTCTGTATCACCGAGATTATTCTCAGAAGAGAGTGTCAGGGGCGACTGGTTGGCGCTTAGGGCAACTTCTGGCGTAAGAAGACCTTGATTGACCATAGCCTGCAGCACACGCCCCTGACGTTCAAGGGCCAACGCAGGAGCATCAAACGGATTTAATTCTGGCGCGCCAGAAATCGCAGCGAGCATGGCCGCTTCTGCAAGACTCAAGCCCGCTGCCGGTTTGGCAAAATAAACACGTGAGGCGGCGTCCAGCCCGTGTGCCAGATAGCCAAAGTCAGCCGAGTTGACGAACCACTCCAGGATGAATTCGCGCCCGAACTCGCTGGTTGCCTGCGTTGCCAAAATGCGCATACGGAGCGCGCGTTGCTGCGAAGGGGGTTCGGCGTAGAGGAGCAGGTCGAGGACAAGCCGCTCGGCGAGTGTTCGCGGCATGGGGTCGAACAGGTCGGTCAGCGCAGCGCCGTCGTGCTGCCAGAAGCCTGGGTCCAGTTCCGCAACCAGTGCGTCGGTTGCGAATTGCGGGATTTCTTCGAGAGTAAGGTATTGCGCCTGGAGGGTAGCGGGGTTGCTGTATTCCAGCAGGATGTGCTCGCCCGAACGGTCCAAGATGCGGGACGGCGTGCGCAGCTGTCCTTGCGGCCCAAGCAGGACCGGGAGGCTGTCCAGGGTGGGAAGGTCCGCGGTGATTTGGACATAGGCACGTGATAGCAGGATAGCGGCAACCGCCCCGATTACGCTGAAAACAGCAGCGAGTCCAATGCCGGCGCGCCCCCAGCGTCCATCAGGACGATGGTCCGCGGCCGCGGCGCGACGGCCGCGACGGGCGATGAGCATCGGTGAACGGGTGGCGTGCGGCATGCGGTGATTGTACATTACAAGCCAGGCGGGATGGGTTAAACTTCTGGAACCTTCCTTTTGATGAGTGAGACGATGGACAAAACCTACACTGATCTGAATACTTCACCACGCACCCTGTTAGGTCCGGGCCCAAGCCCGGCGCATCCGCGCGTCCTGCGAGCGATGGCGACGCCGCTGATAGGACACCTCGACCCGCAATTCATCAGCGTAATGACCGATGTACAGGAACTCCTGCGTTACGCGTTTCAAACCCAAAATCTGCTGACCATCCCGGTTTCGGGGACGGGCAGCGCAGGCATGGAGGCGGCCCTGTGTAATTTCATCGAACCCGGGGACTCTGTGCTGGTGGCGGTTATGGGGTATTTTGGCGAACGAATCGTTGAAATCGCTGGACGCTACGGAGCCATGGTCGACCGCCTGGACGCGCCGTGGGGAACGGTTTTTGAGCCCGGTCAGATACGTGATGCTCTGGACAGAAAGAAATACAAACTGCTCGCACTGGTACAAGCTGAGACAAGCACCGGGGCCGGACAGCCGGGAATTGCCGAAATCGCGGCGGCGGCGCATGCGGCCGGGACACTGGTGGTGCTGGATACAGTGACATCGCTTGGCACGATGCCTGTAAAGATTGATGAGTGGGATGTAGACGTCGCGTTCAGCGGTTCGCAAAAAGGATTGTCCTGCCCGCCGGGGCTGGCGCCGCTGACCGTTGGTGAGCGGGCACGCGAAGCACTGCGGGCGAGGAAGTCACCGGTGGCCAACTGGTATCTTGATCTGGTGGCAGTAGAGAAATACTGGGGACAGACGCGCACATACCATCACACGGCTCCCATTAGCATGAATTTCGCATTACGCGAGGGCCTGCGGATGCTGGCTGAAGAAGGGCTTGAGGCGCGCTGGGCGCGCCACGAGGAAAACGCACACATGTTGTGGGATGGGCTGGAAGCGATGGACCTCGGGTTATTGGTTGAAAAACCCCACCGGCTCCCTGCACTAACCACGCCGCGACTGACCGAAGGAATAGACGATGCGGCGGTTCGTCGAACGCTGCTGAATGAGTACAACATCGAAATCGCAGGCGGGTTTGGACCGCTGGCGGGCACCATCTGGCGCATCGGGCTGATGGGGCATGGCAGCCGCAAAGAAAATGTGGTGATGCTGCTTGGCGCGCTGCGGGAAATCCTGAAACGATAGCGGCGGCTTGCCCGCCCTTCAAGGATGTGGCACAATGACCGGCATGCGTTACGCGGCATTCATGATCGCAATTGCAATCGGTGTTGCCCTCGGCCTATTGTATGGTTGGGTGGTCAGCCCGGTGGAACTGGTTGACACGGCGCCGAGTACCTTGCGAATCGACTTCAAGGCAGATTATGTATTAATGGTTGCGGAGGCGTATAACGTTAACCGCGATCTCGACGGGGCCGCCCGCAAAATTGGACCCCTGGGGGGAGAGCCCTACGAGACCATTTTGACTGTCCAGCAGTTTGGGGCGAGTGCCGGGTACGACGAGCGCGACCTCCTTCTCCTCGGGAGTCTCGGCGAAGCTCTCAGAGACTGGGTTCCCGGGCAGGAATTGCAGGCCACGCCAACCCCATGAGTGAACGGCAACCTCCCTGGTTTCTGGTAACGGGTCTGGTCATCGGATTGGCATTGGGGCTGGTCTATGCCTGGGTGCTGTCTCCGGTAGAGACGATCGATACCTTTCCACATAGCCTGCGGGCTGACTTCCTGGATGACCAACGGGTGTTGATCGCTCAGGCGTTTGTGGCAACCGGCGACCTGGGAAGGGCACAGGCGCGGCTGGCCCTCTTGCAGGACCCCGACCCTGCCCGAACCCTTGCCATGCTGGCACAACGACTTCTTGCCCAGGGCGAAGATGCTGACGATGCGCGTGCACTGGGATTGCTCAGTTCCGCCCTGGAAAGTGGGGTCGTTGGACCGGGGCTGGTTCCCGCGCTTTCGGCCACGCTGCCTCCAAACACGCCCAGCCCGGAAGCCTTGGCGACAGACACGCCGACGCCAGAAGCCAACGATGTTACCGAGACGCCCGATGGGAGTCCAACCGAACGCGCAACCCGGACAATCACGCCGACGCCTTCCCGGACTCCGACGGCCACGGTGGGGGCACCCTTCCAGCTGCAGGATCTTGCGCTAGTTTGCGACCCAGCCCTGAGCCCGGCTGTTGTTCAGGTGGTGGTGGTAGACCAGACTGGCAATGCCGTCCCCGGAGTGGAAGTGCTGGTAACGTGGGAAGGCGGCCGGGATAGATTTTTCACAGGATTGAAGCCTGAATTCGGACTCGGGTACGGTGATTTCGCGATGGCAGATGGGGTGACCTACACGGTCCAATTAGCCGAGGGTGGCGACCCCGTCCCGGGGTTATCTACAGGGGGCGGTTGTCCCCCTACGGATGACGGAACTACCCTCCTGAGTTCCTGGCTGCTGAACTTCCGGCAGCCTTGAACCGGGCGTAAAATCCCTGCTGAAGCACAAAAATAGGCATTTTGGGGGGTATTTGGGCTTTGCCATAACTGGCATTTGTACTTAAAATTAATGTCAACGAGATTGCGTACAGGCAGATATGACCAAGAAAAATGCTCGTCGACTTGAATACCATGACCGCTTCGCCCTCCAGCAAGCTGACCAGGCGATTCGCAAGGATGTTATGCGCGCACTGGTTGAGCTGGTCACGAACAGCAATGACTCCTATGGACGCCTGGAAGCAAACGGCGTGCCGGTGGATGGCCGCATCATTATCGAGGTGCGCCGGAAGCAAAAAAATGCCGAACTGCGGGTGAGGGACTTTGCAGAGGGGATGGACGCAGAGACGATGAACAAGGCCGTCGGGACGTACGGCGCGCCGACAAGCGGGTTCCTGCAGGGACAGGGAGTGCGAGGACTGTGGGGGCGCGGCCTGAAGGACGCGTTCTACGGATTGGGACATGGCCGGGTGTATTCCATCCATGAGGGAAGCTACTTTGAAGCGGCCTTGTTTACTGAAGATGGCGCGCCGATGTATGACCCACCGGATGAGCCGCGGCCGGTTACCGAAAAACAGCGCAAGAGTCTGGATATCCCTGGCGGCAATGGGACGGTGCTGGAAATCATCATCTCGCGTTCGGATGTCTCGGTCCCACTCATTGATACCCTCAAGTTTAAGTTACAGCAGCATTTTGAGCTGCGGACGATCATGAACAGCCCGCATCGGCAGGTCATCCTGCGCGAAATGGACAAAGGGGAAAAGATAAAGCAAGAGATACCCCTGTCGTATTCTCCGCCGACAGGGATCCGAATCTATAATGAAGCCTTCTACCTTCCCGGAACCCCGGCGTTGGTTCACCTTGAAGTGCACCGGTCCGATGAGCCGCTGACCACGGTTTCTGAAGTCGGCGATTACGCCGACGGCGGCCTGCTGGTGGTGAGCAAGCGCGTGGTGATGGCTCTGACGTTGCTGAAGTATGAGCACAATGAAAATGCCTCACGCGTGTATGGGATGATTCAATGCGACTACCTGCACGACCTGCTGCAGAAAGAAGAGGCAGAGCCTATCCTGACGGCTACGCGCGATGGTTTGAACTGGGATCATCCGTTCATGAAGGTGTTACGCCAGGAAGTGGAAGGAAAGCTGGAGCCGTTAATCCAGGCAGAGCGGCGGCTCGCCCAGAATCGTGGCTCGGTGATGCTGGACAAACGCATCCGCAAGCGATTTACCAGCGCGCTTAAGCGGCTGAATTCCATTGCCTCAGAGATTTTGGTCGGCCCGCGAGCGGCAAAATCGGCCACCCGACCGGATATCCCCTTCAACGGGTTTGGTTTCGTGCGCGAATTTTCCACCGTGCAGACTGGCCGCGATGTGGGCCTTACACTGCGTGCCGAATTGAAGAGCGGTTTGCGAGAGGGCAGTATCATCGAGGTGGTATCCGAACACCCTAAGGTGCGGGTTGTTACCCCTTACGTTGAGCTGGCGGCCAGAAAAGATTACCCTGAAATCGGTGAGGCGCGCGTACAGGTAGAAGGTTTGCAAGTAGGGGTGGAGGGAATCGTGAATGCTAAGGTGAACGGCCGGCAGGCTGAAGCCTTGGTGAAGGTGGTTTCCAAACCGGCACAGGAAGAAAGTAGCCCGACGCGCGGATTCATCACCGACATCGAATTCAGCGCCAGCGGCGACCCGCGCCAAAGGGCCGTCTTTGACCGTGAGACTGCCCGCATCGTCATCTCTACGCGGGCACCCTCGGTGGCCCAATACCTGGGGCTGGACGGTTCAGGCGTGACGACGCCCCAAGGGCAGGTGCTGGTGGCTGAGCTGGTGACCGAGGCGATGTGCCGGGAAATCGCCCGGCTGGGCGTGCAAAATGGGAAACTGCCGGCATTCCACGAGTCGCTTGAGGCCAGCATCCAGGCACACGTGCAGCGGCTGCAGCACGAGTTTGCGCATGAAATCCATGCTTTCTTTGTGGATGGCCAGTACCGGCGGGATGTGAATGCGGGCGATAGTGACTAATGCGTAGGAGGGGAAATGTTTCCAACCTCCGACCAGGCGACCGGATTAACCCTGCCGATGTCATCCGCGGCTGGCCGGGTTGGCGAACCCGGGATGGCAAGACTGGCCTGGATCCACTCGATACAAAATTCGAGTTCGCTCAAATGACCGGCAGGATGGTCCGGATGGCGTTTTCAGGAAATTATGTATCTGACAATCCGGCGACCGCACTGTTTATCAAGATCTACATCGCGTTGTATATCGGGCAATTTGCACTTTCACTGCTCTTAATAGGAGCAGCTTACTTAATAACTGGTTTTCCGGGCATAAATCCCCAGGTGATGGGGGCTATCGTGCTGGCAGTGCCCTGCGGTTTATTCATCTTCTTCCAGACTCAGCATTCCAAGGTATTACGCTCTCATTTGATACCCCCAGAATCCGATCAAGAGTCGCAAGACTTAGATTGAATTTGAGTGCTTGAGTCGCCAATCCAGGCCGGTCCAGCGGTTCGCCACGGGGTTGGTCTTGACGGCAATGGCGATGGTCTTGGGGTTTGAGACGAGGATGCACAACTTGCGGGCGCGGGTGATGGCGGTGTAAAGCAGGTTGCGCTGGAGCATCATGTAGTGCTGGGTAAGCAGGGGGAGTACCACAGCGGGAAATTCTGAGCCCTGGGCTTTGTGAACGGAAATCGCGTAGGCGAGTACCAACTGGTCGGCTTCACTGAAGCCGTATTCCACAGGACGTCCCTCAAAATCGACCGTCAGGGTGTGGTCTTCGGCCGAAATGCTCCGCAGGTGGCCAATATCGCCATTGAAAACGAGCTTGTCATAGTCGTTACGGATTTGCATCACCTTATCACCGGGGCGGAATAGCGTGCCGAAGAGTCGACGCTCCGCCTTGATGGGCGAGGGCGGATTGAGGGCGGCCTGCAGGCGTTCGTTCAGCATTGTGATTCCCGCCGGGCCGCGATACATGGGAGCGAGAACCTGTATGTCAGCCGGGGCCAGCCCGAAGCGTTCCGGGATGCGAGCGGTGACGAGGTCCACCACCCATTGAGCGGCCTCTTCGGGAGAGTTGGCTGGAAACCGAAAGAAGTCGCCACTCTGCTTTGGAAAGTCCGGCGACTCGCCGCGGTTGATGAGGTGCGCGTTGGTAATGATGTGCGAATCGGCAGCCTGGCGAAAGATGGTGCTGAGACGGGTGACCGGAAACAAGCCGGAGTCAATCACATCGCGCAGCACGTCGCCGGCGCCTACCGAAGGAAGCTGGTCGACATCGCCAACCAGGAGGATGTGCGTGCCGGGTTCGAGCGCCTTGAACAGGCTGTTGGCGAGCAAGGTGTCCAGCATGGAGGCTTCATCCACGACCAGCAAGTCCAGCGGCAGAGGGTTTTCGGCATTAAATACAAAACCGCGTGTCGGCGAGAAATCCAACAGACGATGCAGGGTGGACGCCTTGCGGCCCGTGGCTTCAGACAGCCGCTTGGCGGCGCGACCGGTGGGAGAGGCCAGCGCAAACCGCTTGCCGGCGCTCTCGACAGCAGCGATAAGCGCTTTGAGGGCGGTGGTCTTGCCGGTCCCCGGGCCGCCGGTAAGGATACTGACCGGGTGGGAGAGGGTGGTTTTCAACGCAGCGTTTTGCTCTGGTGAAAGTTCGGCTATGTTTTGAACGAATAGTGGGGGGATATCGCTGAGACGCCCGGGAAGTGCGGATGCCAGGCCAAGCAGGCGGTTGGCGGTGCCGACTTCCGCAAAGTAGTGCTGCGCCAGATAGACGGCGCGGTCATCCTCCCCACCGGGCAACTCATTGCCGGGTTGTTCTTCCAACACGATGTGCTCGCTCTCAACTAACGCGGTCAGCCCGGGTTCCGCCAATTGGGGAGAGACTTGAAGCAACTCAGTTGACTTCTGAATCAAGATGGAACGAGGAAGAAAAACATGGCCTTCATTCACCTGTTCTTCGAGCAGATAAACCAGCCCGGCCTCGATACGGGTCGGGTGGTCGGCGGGTAGCCCCAGCGCGACGGCAATCTTGTCCGCGGTCCTGAAGCCGACGCCGTATATGTCCCGCGCCAACTGATAGGGGTCAGATTGAACGACCTGGAGGGAGCGGTCTCCATATTGCTTGTATATCTTTATAGCGAGATTGGTCGTGACTCCGTGGGTGTACAAGAACAACATAATGTCCTTAATTTGTTTCTGCTCCTGCCAGGCGGCGAGAATCAGCTTGCTGCGTTTGGGACCGATGTCGGCCACTTCGAGGAGTCTCGCTGGGTGCTCCTCCAGGATTTCGAACGTCTGCATCCCGAAATGTTCTACGATGCGGTCAGCGATTTTGGGACCAATGCCGCGGAGAAGCCCGGAAGCCAGATAACGACGCAATCCTTCCGTTGTTGCCGGCAGGGTCTGTTCCAGGGTCTGCGCGTTAAATTGGGCGCCGTGTTTCGGGTGGTGCGTCCAGTCGCCACTTAATTTGAGATGTTCGCCGGGGGCAAGCTCAGGCAGGTTGCCAGTTACTGTGACGAGGCCGTCACGCGATTCGGCGGGGCCGCCTTTGCGGTCAGGGAGCAATCGCAATACGGTGTAGCCGTTCTCTTCGTTGTAGAACGTGATGCGCTCGACTGAGCCGGTCAACTCATCCATGGCGGAATTATACGCTGGCGGATTGACGAGATTCAATTGAAAAGGGACCCGTCAGCGACCGGTCCCTTGAGTTCTTTTTGAAACGCGCCAGAAGTGTCAGGGAATCTGCCAATCGGAGCCGAGGATAATCTCGACGTCAACCGCGCTGTCCGGGTCAAAACGATTGAAGATGCGGGTGTTCTGAATACCGAGCAGGTCTACAAGGAACTGGATGGTGTAGGGCTTGCCGGTATAGTCGATGATGGTCGTGTAGGTGGTTTGCTCGGCGTTACCCACTTCCACGATGTTCACGCCCTGGGCCACGAGATAGGTCTGGGTATCCCCCGCGAGGCCCGCCGTGGGGCTGCCGTTGTAGAGGGCCACAGTGGCGGCTTCGGCCACCATCAGGTCAACCGGCGCAGCCCCAACGGCACCGGGGCCAATCAGCGCGCCTGAACTGAATATCTCATCGCGCAGCAGGCGGATGTTTTGAGTGATGGGCTTGAGCACCTGTTGGGTGCCGTCCGGCGAGGTGGCAAACGTGACCATATCCGGAGGGCCGATGACGCCGCGCTTTATGTTCTGAATATCCACCTGCATGGCAAGTAGTCCCAATTCAAATGCCTTGTCGAAGGTAATGTTGGTCTTGACGCCAGAAATAATGGTGTTCCAAATCTCCGGACCTTTTTCGAAGACGATTTCCGTGGGGTAATCAAGGATGCGCTGGCGGATGCCCAGAATCACTAACTGTGTGCGAAGAGCGCGGTCAAAGTCGCCGTTTTCACTATTGCGGGCGCGGGCATAGGCCAGTGCCCATTGACCGGGAAGGGTTTGCCGGCCTTCGCGAATCAGGATGGATTTGTCCTTATCGATGATGTCGACGCGTATGCGTTCAGGGACATCGATTTCAACGCCGCCAATCAAGTCAATAAATGTGACAAAGGCGTCGAAATCGACAACGGCGTAGTAGTTAATCTCGATGCCAAGAAACTCTTCCACGGTGCGGACAGCAAGCCCGGGACCGCCGCCGGGCAGTTGTGAACCTTCGCCAAACTGGTACGCGGCGTTGATGCGGCTGTAACCATAGCCCGGAATGTTCACCCAGAGGTCGCGGGGGATGGACATCATCCCGGCGGTCTTGGTGGCCGGGTCGATGGTCAGCAGAACCATGGTGTCAGTGCGGGGAGCGCCCTGGCCGGCTTCCCAGTCACGCAAGTCGAGGCCCATGATGAGCATGGTGACGCGGCTGGCGCCATCCCAGGGGCGGGCCTCCAGTTCATTGGAGGGGGGCAGGATTTCAGGTTGTGCGCCTTCCGCGCCGGGAGTTCCGCCAGGTTGTCCGCCGCCGGAAACAGCAATCCCGGGGAGGTCAGTAGTTACGGACCAGCTACTGACAATCCCCTTGACAAATTGAAAGAGAAGGACGGCCGTGATGAGTCCGGCTACGGCAAATGCCCCACCAATAATGTAGAGCATCTTGTCGGGTGGGGCGGTGCGTCTGCGTTCACGGCGACGGCGCGCGGGTTGAGTCTTGTCGAGATCTTCCTGCATCGTTGTCCATTTTCCGGATTTTGTCTTCGTCCGGTCACGAAGGTCAATTATATCATGCGGGCTTCTCTATGGTGCTGGGGTAGAATGAACGATTGGGTTGTATGGAAACTGTAACGGAATGAAGGCTGGTTCTGTTATCGCGACTGACCCTCAACGAATGGGCATACTGAGCGCAACAAATCTCACGAAAGCACACGGCCCGGAGGTCATCTTTGCGGGCATTACGTTTGACTTGCCCGCACGCGGCCGGGTGGCGATCGTTGGGCCAAATGGAATCGGCAAGACCAGCCTGCTTCGAATCCTCGCCGGAGAAGAATCAGCCACGGAAGGGGGTGCGCACCTGGCGCGCGGGGCGCGGTTGGGGTACCTGCCACAGGAGGCGCGGTTCAGCGGCGACCACACATTGTGGGAGGAGTGCATCCTGGCGGTAGAACGGTTGCGGGAGCAGGAAGCGGAGCTGGAACGGCTGGCAGACGAAATAGCCAGGAGCCCCGGCGATGAAGACCTCCTGGCGCGCTACGGCCGGCTGCAGCATGCTTTTGAGCATGGGGGCGGGTATACCTATGAAACACGCATCCAACAGGTACTCACCGGCCTGGGGTTTGAAAGGAACGACTATGCGCTGCCCCTGCAAAAGCTTTCCGGCGGCCAGCGCACGCGTGCGTTGCTGGCACGCCTGCTGTTGGAGAACCCGGATGTGCTGGTGCTGGATGAACCGACCAACCATCTGGACATCCATGCCGTTGAGTGGCTGGAAAGCGCGCTACGCGATTTTGAGGGCGCGGCGCTCATCGTCTCGCATGACCGTTACTTTCTGGATCGGGTTGCCGAATACACCTGGGAGATGTCGCGGGCTGGATTTGAACAATATCGGGGAAACTACAGCCACTACCTGCGGCAGCGGGAAGAGCGCTGGGCGGAACGCCAGGAGTACATTCGCTCGGAATACGAGCGAATGCAAATTGAAATCGAGTACATTCGGAAAAATATATCCGGCCAACGAACACAACAGGCAAAGGGCAAGTTGAGCCGGATTTCCCGGGAGATCCGGGCGATCGAATCGTTTGGATTTCTGGCCATCCGCGGCAAGAAGTGGAGCGAATATGGCTTCTCGGCAAATCCATTTCGGGTGGAAGAAGCCGCGCAGCGGCTGGCGGCTTTGCGTCCGCCGGACAGTGAAATGCGGGCATTTCACCTGGCGATGCGCCCAAAGAACCGAAGCGGGGACCAGGTGTTGCGCGGGGAGAAACTGACCATCGGCTATCCGAAGAAGCCGCTGTTCACGGTTGAACAATTGGAATTGCGGCGTTTGGAGTGCGCGGCACTGATCGGCCCCAATGGCTCAGGGAAGACGACTTTCCTGCGGACCATCTTGAATCAACTTCCTGCTCTTGAGGGCGAAGTGAGGCAGGGAGCCAGCCTGCGTATCGGTTATTTTGCCCAGGCGCATGAGGAATTGAAGGCAAACCTGAATCTGATTGAGGAAGTACAACGCGTGCGACCGGGAATGCTTGAAAAAGAAGCACGGGCCTATCTCGGAAGATTCCTTTTCAGCGGTGACGACCATTACAAACAAGTAAGTATGCTGTCTGGCGGTGAGCGCGGACGGCTTGCGCTGGCGAAGCTGGCCCTGATGGACGCGAACCTGCTGCTTCTTGACGAACCGAGTAATCACCTGGACATTCCGGCACAGGAAGTGCTACAACAGGTGTTGGCTGAATTTGACGGAACCATCCTGATGGTTTCGCATGACCGCTACTTGATTGACGCGCTGGCCACTCAAATCTGGGAGATCGACCCGCTGGAGAAGAAACTCATCGTCTTCCGGGGCACATACAGCGAGTATCGCGGCGGCGAAAGCAGTTCAGATGGGAGTGGAAGGGTGGCGATGAGCGCTGCTGCCGAAGCGCCGGAGGCGCCTACCAAATTGCCGGAACCAAGCGTGGCGAAAACCGGGCTTTCAAAGAACGAACGAAAGCGACTCGAAACTCAAGTCACTGGGCTTGAAGCGCGCATCCTGGACCTTGAAGAGAAACTTGAAGCATTGGGAAAGAAACTTGAACAACCGCCAAGTCTGCAGGAAGAACTCATGCAATTGGGCGAGGATTACGCCTACCTTGAAATTCAACTTCGCGAATCGATTGAAGAATGGGAGCGCCTAAGTAAGACGCTGGCGACCTGACGGGTATTGGACATTCAGTTCGCAATAGCGGGCGTGGGGGCAGGGGGCAACTCCCCCGTGTAGGTGGCGATTTCCGGCCAGCGGCGAACAACCCAGTAGACTCCTAAAAGGCAACCGACGCCGCCGGTGACGACGGCCACTACCGGACCAAATAAGTCGGCGGCTAGCCCGGCTTCGAACTCACCTAATTGAGGACCTCCAATAAAGAACAATTGGTTGACGCTCGTCATCCGGCCGCGAAGCTGGTCCGGCGTGCGCAACTGACGGATTGTGTTGCGGATGATGGTGCTGACTGAATCGCCGGCGCCCACCAGGGCCAGGGCCACGAACGACAGCCAGAACACGGAAGCGAAACCGAACAGGATGGTGGCAAGTCCATAAACGGCTACCGAGGCAAGAAGGACGGGCCCCTGCCGCTTGATCTCGTGCATCTGCGAAACGACGAGGCCTGCAAGCGACGACCCGACGGCCTGTGCTGAAGACAGCCAGCCGTAGCCAATCGCATCCACATGCAAGATGTCGCGGGCGTAAATGGGGAGTAACGCCGAGGCGGAGGAAAAGAACGTGGCGACGAAGTCCAGCACCATGCTGGAAAGGATGATGGGATGCTGGCGGATGAAGTCGATGCCCTCGCGGATGGCGGCACGACCTACCGGCTTGGGCTTGGTTGAACGTTCCTGGGGGACGGCACCAATGGCCACTATGGCAAACAACATGCCGAAATATGTAAACCCGTTGATGAGATAGGTGTAGGGCTGGCCGAGGTCGGGCGCGGCGAGAATCCAGCCGGAGAGCGCGGGGCCAGCAATGCTGGCGACCGTGAATGCGATGCTCATCATGCTGAAGGCGTTGGGCAAGTCGGCAGCGGGGACAAGGTTGGGTACCAGCGACTGCCGGGCGGGAAGGTCAAAAGCCTGGGCGCACGCTTCAATAAATGTGAGCAGATAGAGATGCCAGAGTTCCACCTGGCCGGAGAGAGTGAGCAGGCCGAGGGCGAAGGCGACGGCAGTTTGAATGGATTGAGTGACGAAGAGAATCTTGCGGCGGTCAAACGTATCGGCCAGCGCACCGGCGACCAAGGACAGGCCGGCGATGGGGATGAGACGGACGGCGCCCACCAGGCCAAGGGCAATCGGCCGGTCGGTAAGGGTGCTGATGTGCCAGAGCATGGCAAAGAATTGCATGCGCGACCCGGCAACCGAAATGGTGAGGCCGGACCAAAGCAGGACGAATTTACGATGCCTCAGGGAAGGCGGGAGATGCAGTCGCAATGGATTCCTCTATTGGTGGTACTGAGGGAGCCTAGGTGCCCCAGTCGCGAAGGTATAAGAAGTCGTAACCGAAGGTGCGGTTGGAGAGCTTGGCGATGGGTGGCATGATACGCTTGTAATGATTCTTCTGGATACGGGCCATCACTTTGTTAACGAACTTCTCGTCAAAGCCTTCGGCGAAGCAATCTTCGAGGGAGAAGCGCTTATCGACCAGGCGAAACAGCAGGCGGTCGGCATCATCATAATTGAATCCCAGTTCGCTTTCATCCGTTTGCCCAGGCCAGAGGTCGGCAGACGGCGCTTTGCGGAGGATGCTGTCCGGAACGCCAACCGCGGCCGCCAGCTGGCGCACCTGGCACTTGTACAGGTCACCCAGGGGGTTGAGGGCCGCGGCTGAATCGCCCCACTGGGTGGAATAGCCCAACAGGATTTCCGTCTTGTTACTGGTGCCCAGCACGAGGCTTTTGGACGCGGCTGAAAAATCATAGAGTACGAGCATCCTGGCGCGTGCCATGACGTTGCCGCGACGAACATTCTCTTCCAGGGGAATGACATCCAGCAAGGGCTGGACAATCTGGGTGATGGGGTAGGTGATGGACTGAACGCCTGCCGCGTCGATGACTCTTTGGGCATCGTCAAAAGAAGATTGATTGCTGGATGTGTAGGGCATGCGCACGGCAAGGACGTTGTGGGGGCCGAGCGCTTCGGCTGCCAGATAGCAGGAAAGAGCAGAGTCGACACCGCCGGACAGGCCGAGGAGGGCGCGATTAAAGCCCGCGCGCCGGATTTCATCGCGGATAAATCCGGTCAGTATCTTGCGGGCGAGGTCCGTGTTGATGGAAAGTTCTTTCACGGACGACTCTCTTCGCGGGGTGGATTCAAGATTCGACTCAGTTCACGTTGAACGAGGTCAGGGCGCTCATCGCGCAGCAGGGGCAGGCGGGTGCGCGTGCGTTCGAGCAGGCGGGTATCGACTTCGGCCAGGGTGAGGGCTTCCTCGTGGTATGGGCCCTGTGCGACCAGTTCGCCAAGGGGGTCGAAGACTGACGCGCCACCCCAGTAGGTGACGCCATCTTCAAAGCCTACCCGGTTGTTGCTGGCGACATAGCAGGTGAACAGGCTGGCGTAGGCGCCGCAGACATGCTCCACCCAACGAGCCGACTCCAATTTTGGGGAATCGGTGAGCCCGCGACCGGGTGAGGCAGAGATAAAAATGAGTAACTCTGCGCCATCCATCCAGAGCAGGTAAGGCGGACTGGCATGCCAGAAGTCTTCACAAATGAGGACGCCGAAACGCCCAAAACGCGTATCAAAGGCGCGAATCGAATCGCCGGATGCCCAGAAACGCCCTTCGTCGAACATGCCGTAGGTAGGCAGGTAGATCTTGCGGTGAACATGCAGCAGGGCGCCCTGTGAAAGGTAGGCGGCGGAGATGTAGTGCAGTGAACGGGCATCGCGCTCGACAAACCCCACCAGGATATCTATGTCTTTGCTGGCTTTCAATAGTGGGGCAAAGGTGGGATCGTTTGGCGTTGGGGAGGCCGCGACTGTCGGGACAAGGTCCTGAAGGATGTAGCCGGTGAGGGAAAGTTCGGGAAAAACGACGAGGTCTGCACCCTGTTTGCGGGCCTGTTGGATATAGTCAAGGTGCTTGTCCAGATTGGCGGAAACGACACCCAGTTTTGTGTCTATCTGTGCCAGCGCAAGGGTGAATTTCATGTCGCTCCCGGAATTGCCAATCGTCTGCCGCAAGTATAATTCAATCTGTTTGTTGGAGACCGAACCGTGTCGCTTGAAAACACGTTGCCCCAACTTGATACCGGAATCCGCATCAAAAGAGCGGACTGGCGCGACCTGGGCGCGGTGCGACAGTTGGAGGAAGTGTGCTTCCCGCTGGATTCGTGGCCGTTACTGGAAATCATCGGTATCCTGACCATGCCGGGAGTAGTCCGATTGAAAGCCATGGATGGCGAGAAGACCATCGGGTTTGTGGCCGGCGAGTACCGCCGGGCGGAGGGGCTGGCCTGGATTGCCACGATTTGTGTTCATCCCGATGAGCGCGGCCGGGGAGTGGGGCGTACCTTGCTGGCGATGTGCGAGTCACGGCTAAGAATGCCCCGAGTGCGGTTGACTGTGCGCGAGAGCAATGCTGCTGCAATCGAGATGTACCGGCAGGCGGGATACACTGAATTCGGGCGCTGGCCGCGCTACTACCGCGGCGGCGAAGACGGGCTGGTGATGGAAAAGATACTCGACAAGAGGCGGTAATCAGGCCTGGGGGGAGAGTCTCAATTTGACCAACTCGAGAAATGAGCCGGAGTCTTCCGCGGGGGGACCATCGCCGTAATTGTAGTGCCGGCCATTCGAAGTCCATTCGCAAAACACGGTTCGGGTTGTACCGTCCAGATTCTCGCCCAGTTCAAGGGTGAAGTAACGGGCTGCTTCCGGTGACCAGACCGCGGCCGCATAGTAGGCTTCGGTGGCGACGGCTGCCGGGGGGAATGCAATCAAGCCGATGGTAAAAGTTTCGGACTTGTGAACGGTAACTCGAATTTGCATGCCAGCCAGTTCATCGTGTTGACCCTCCTTTAGCCCAATTTGACGCCAAAGGTATTGAAGAAACTCCGGTCCCTGGTCGGAGAAGTTCTGAAGCATGCTTTCCGGCGTCCTGAAAAACAGGGCGGGCAGCGCCAGGTGGGCAAAGATGTAAGGCTGGGGACGAGGGTCAGCCATGCGCGCCCCGCACAATGGCATCCGTCATGCGGGCGATGCGGGTCATCATTTCCACGTCGTGGACGCGAACGATGTCGGCGCCGCGGGTAATCGCTACGGCTACGGCGGCGGCGGTGCCTTCGGCTCGCTGGTCGGGAGGCAGGTCGAGCGTGTAGCCAATAAAAGATTTGCGGGATGGCCCCACCAGAATAGGAAACCCGAATTCCCTGAACTCTCCGGTGCGGTTGAGGAGTTCGAGGTTTTGCTCCACGGTCTTGCCGAAGCCGATGCCGGTGTCCAGGATGATGTGCTGGTCGGGGATGCCGGCGGCTTGGGCGACAGCGACGCGTGCCATCAATTCAAGTTTTATGTCCTCGATGAGGTTTGCGTACTCAACCCCGACGTAGCGCCCACCCAGATTGGCTTCCAGGCGGGCGTCCTTGGGTTTGCTGCGGTTGTGCATCAGGATGACCGGCACGCCGCGTTGGGCGGCCAGTGGGGCCATTTTGGGGTCGGCTTGCAGCGCCCAGACGTCATTAATCAGCGAGGCACCAGCATCCAGCGCCGCGTCGGCGACCTCGGCTTTGTAGGTATCTATGCTGATGGGGATGTGAATCTCGGCGGCAATAGCGCGGATGACAGGGAGGACGCGGGCAAGTTCTTCTTCGGTGGAAACGGGTTCGGAACCGGGGCGGGTGGATTCCCCGCCAACATCCAGAATGTGTGCGCCCCCTGTGGCAAAACGATGCGCTTGGGCAAGCGCCGCTTGAACCGGGTCTTCGACCTGATTCAGTCCGTCACCGGAAAATGAATCGGGCGTGACGTTGAGGATACCCATGACGTAGGTGCGACTTCCCCACTCGAATTCCGAGGTACCCAGCGAGAGCTTCTTGCCCATCATGGCGTGGTTCCCGTATTCTGTGGAATCCGCCTGATTGAGGAAGTGTTGAGTTGAGCGGCGATTTCCGAAATCGTCAGCCCGGAGACCGGGTGAATGAGTTCGAGGGCGATTTCTGCCAGTGGAACAATAGCAAATGCTCGCTGTTCGAGTCTGGGGTGAGGAATCGTCAGCCCGGGTTCGTTCAGGACAAGGTCGTCATAGAAGAGAATGTCCAGGTCGATTTCGCGGGGACCGTTGGGGAACGTGGGTATCCTGCCCACGCGGACTTCAATCCCTTTCAAGAAGTCGAGCAACGCGCGGGGAGCGAGATCGGTGTGGGCCTCAATCGCCTGATTTAGAAAAGCAGGTTGGTCGGAATAGCCCCACGGGTCGGTTTCGTAGAGGCTGGACGCGCGAGTCAACACAACAGAAGGTACAAGCCGCTCGATGGCAGTTGCCAGGTTCGCGGCGCGGTCGCCGAGATTGGAGCCTAGCCCTAGGTAGGCGATGTGGCGGGACATTGGCGCAAGTATATATCAGGGCAGAACGATGGCGACCGGTATTTGTTTAGCTGAGTGGGAAACCCCGACTACAATAGGCGCATGCCTGATGCCACTTTCAACTTCCCACGCGGTTTCCTTTGGGGCGCCGCGACGTCCTCGCACCAGGTCGAGGGCAACAACACAAATAATAATTGGCACCGTTGGGAACATTCCGAGGGAAAAATCCACAGCGGTCACTTGTCCGGGTTGGCGAATGACTGGTGGGGCGGGCGCTGGCGGGAGGATTTTGACCGGGCGGCGGAAAGTGGACAAAACGCCCACCGACTCAGTATTGAATGGAGTCGCGTCCAGCCCGCTCCGGATCGCTGGGACCAGAATGCGCTGGACCATTATCGGGAGATGCTGCGGGGGTTGAATGAACGCGGCATGACACCGCTAGTTACGCTGCATCACTTCACCGACCCGTTGTGGCTGGAAGACCATGGAGGATGGACAAACCCGGACGTAGTGACTTTCTTCGAGGCGTATGCCGAGCAGGTTGTGACTGCGCTGAAAGGATTGTGCACCACGTGGTGCACGATTAATGAGCCAAATGTGGTGACCTCGCTGGGCTACCTGTTGGGTACACACCCGCCGGGGAAGAAGGACATCGGGCAGGCGTTTACGGTGATGGGAAACCAGGTGCTGGCCCATGCGGCGGCTTACCGAAAAATCCATGAACTCCAGCCGGAAGCACGGGTGGGGCCGGTGATTAACTACCGGAGTCTTCAACCGCGCCGCGGGTGGTCCCCGCTGGACCGGATGGCTACCTGGATGCAACGCAAACTTTACAACGACTTCTTCGTTGATGCCGTGCAAACCGGAAAGATGGACTACCTGTATAAGTCTGTGCGCGCGCCGGAAGCCATAGGAACTATGGATTTTCTGGGTATCAACTACTATACGCGGCAGGAAATCTTCTTTGACCCGGGGGCAGCCAACACGGCCTACACTTATCAACGGTTCCGGACGGACGCTGAGATGAGCCAGAATGGATTTATGGCCAATGAGCCCGAAGGGTTTTTTGAAGCGCTGAAATGGGGTTACCGCTGTGGAGTGCCATTAATCGTCACAGAAAATGGGATTGAAGACGAAGTTGACGGATTGCGACCACGCTACCTTGCGCAACATCTTCACCAATTGTGGCGGGCCGTGAATTTCAATTACCGAATCAAAGGATACTTCCACTGGACTCTCGTGGATAACTTTGAGTGGGACGCAGGCTGGAAGCTGCGGTTCGGGTTGTACGAGCTGGATCCCGAGACACAGGCCCGGCGCAAACGGCGGAGCGCAGGTTTGTACGAGGCAGTGTGCAAGACCAATTCGCTGTCTTCAGCGATGGTTCGGGAATTCGCGCCGGAAGTATTTGAGAAAATCTTCCCCGGGTAAATGTCCCGGACGAAGACTTTGGTATAATCCTGCGGCTGGGGAAATTGCCAGCCAATTTTTCACGGAGAGGTCGCATAGTCTGGCCTAGTGCGCACGCTTGGAAAGCGTGTATACCGCAAGGTATCGAGGGTTCGAATCCCTCCCTCTCCGCCAAATCGAAAACCGGCACTCAGCCGGTTTTTTGTTTCTCTAGATAGGCGAGCACGCCCCCGCTGGTGATGGTCAACAATTCTTCGACCATCTCATCGGATGACAGCGGCCGGTCGTTTTCCAGCCACCAGGAGATGACGCCAAGGTAGGCCGAGGTGATGTAGGTGATGATGACCTCGGGCGGGTCGCCGGCAGGACTGGTCATGCCCGGAGCACGAGAAAGCCACGCCCCAATGATGGGACTAATTTTGGTGCGCATCCGCTTCATAAAGAACGGCACCCCCTGCTCTCCGAGGATCGCTCGATAGAACTCAGCGTATTGGGAGACATGTTCAAGCATGGCGCAGATTGGTTCGCGCGGATCAATAGAGATTCCTTCCGCGGGTGGAGGCGGGATTGCAGCGCCAATCAGGCGTTCAAAAACATCCTCGAGGAGTTCGTTCTTGTCGCGATAGTGAAGATAAAACGTGGCCCGGTTCAGGGTGGCCCTAGCGGTAATTTCCTGAATCGTTAAAGACTCAAATCCGCTTTCGGCAACGCATTCAACCAGCGCATTACCCAACAAGGCACGGGTGCGAATTACTCGGGGGTCAACTCGGAGGTTATTGGACATTTAGGGCTAGTATGTTGATTACTCGACAGTCCGGCAAAAACGGAGGTCGCTTTTGGTCCGTCAGGCTATATAATAACACTTTGTCGACACGCTGTTGATTAGTTGCCGAGGTTGAATGGAGCGTTTACGGATCAGTTCGCAATGGGTGAAAATCATCAATGACATCTGGGGACACAAGTCGCGCTCGATGCTGGTGGTGTTGTCTATTGCTGTCGGGGTAGCGGTCGTCGGAATGATAAACAATGCACGCTATTACATAGAGCGTGACTTATACGGGGCATTTTCGCAAGGAACCCCCGCGAGCATTCAAATCTATGTGTCCTACTTCCCCGAGAGTCTTGCGGATGAAGTGGAGGGCCTGCGGTATGTGGCGGCGGCCCAGGCCCGCCGAGATGAGAGCGTTGAACTCGTGGCTGCGGATGGGAAAACCTTTGACGCGGTCCTTAGCGCGGCGCCCGATTACAGCGAGATGCGCGTAAACCAGATTGAGGTAGAGGAAGGCGCTCCCGCGCCGAGCTTACGCGGCGCGCTGGTGGAGCGACAGGCTGCTGAGGCGCTGGGTATTGACATTGGCGATGTCGTCGTTGTCCGTTTGCAGGATAACAAGACCTATGAACTGCATATTCAAGGAATTGTCCACGACCTTTATGCCTTACCGTACAGCATCAGCAGCGAGGTGATGCTGTATACCAATCTGGAAACTATCCAATGGATAGGGGGGCGGGCCGGGTATAACCGGCTGGATGTCCTGCTGGAAGGCAACCCACATGACCGCGAGACGGCGCTGACACAGGGGACCCTGATCCGCGACCGGTTGTTGGAGCCGGCGGGCTACCGGGCAGGGAGCATCCTGATTCCCGGAATCCAGGCAAACCCTGGCGAGCATTGGGCGCAGAACCAGGTACAGGGGTTTATCCTCATCCTGCAAATCATGAGCGCGATGGCAATCTTCCTAAGCGGCGGATTGGTGGTGAATACCATCACCGCTATTTTGAACCAACAGGTAAAACAAATCGGAATCATGCGTTCGGTGGGAGCGGAAAGACTGCAAATTGCAAGAATGTACGTTTTCAATGTCCTTATCTTCAGCCTGGGCGGGCTGGCGCTTGCCTTGCCGCTGGGGCTACTGGGCTCGATTGGGCTGGGCGAGTTTGCTGCGAGCTTCCTGAATTTTGACCTCACCCTCCACAACCTTGCGCCGGATGTACTGGCTATCGAGATTGTCATCGCCCTGGCTGTGCCGATGGCGGTGGCCCTGTGGCCAATCCTTAAGGGAACGGCGATCTCGGTCTACCAGGCAATCTATCAGTATGGGCAAATTCAAGATGCCGGGATGGGGCGAGTCCAGCGCTTGTTGTTCCGACTCAAGTTCCTTCCGCCGCCGGTGATGATGTCTCTACAAAACACCTTTCGTAACCTGCCGCGTTTGGGATTCACGGTAATTACCCTGACAATGGCAGGGGCAACGTTTGTGGCGGCGCTCAGCACACGCGCTTCCCTGAATGCCATGGTGGGGGATCTGATTCGATATGCGGCCTATGATGTTGCAATTTCGCTGAGTGGCGGGGCGAACCGTCTGGCTGTGCAGCGCGAGGCCTTCCGGCTCGAGGGCGTTGAAGTGGCTGAAGTGTGGACGCGGGCAGGGGCGGTCCTGATGAACCCGAATGGTAGCGAAGGGGAACAACTGGCCCTGATCGGGTTGCCGGTAGATACGGTTACGATTGACGTGAAGTTACTGGAAGGGCGCTGGCTGGTGGAAGGGGATGCGCGTAACCTCGTCCTGAATGAGGATCTGGCCCAATTGCTCGGCGACATTGAAATTGGCGACACGCTGCGATTGAAGATTGGAGATACAACCCGGCCCTTCACGGTAGTGGGAATCGCTTCGCGCCATCTTTCCGGCCCATCGGCGTACCTGCCGTATGCGGAGCTCGCCAAGATAACGGGCCGCAGTTACCCTGCAGATGAAGTCCGCATCCGGACGAGCCTGGATGGATTCGCCAGCCAGGAAGAACAGGATGCGCTGGCCGTTGCGGTGGAAGAGCGATTTAGCAACGCCGGGCTGAGTGATTCGGCAGCGCGGCCCCGGCACAACCGGTTGAGCTTTTTTTCCGGCCCCTTCCAAATCATTCTGGTGGTGCTCGTCATCATGGCTGGGCTTTTGGGTATCGTCGGGGGCCTAAGTTTGACGGGGACGATGGGCATTAACGTTCTGGAGCGCACCCGGGAAATCGGCGTCCTGCGTGCGGTTGGAGCGACAAACCCGGCGATCCGGCAGGTGGTGGTCGTGGAGGGGATTTTCGTGGCCATCGTTTCCTGGGGACTGGTGACCCTGATTTCTCCCAGCACCAGCGCGGCGCTGGCGGCGGCTGTCATTACGGCTGTGCTGCGGTCTGATGTAGTATTTAGTTTTTCCTTCGCCGGGTTGTTGTATTGGCTGGGCATTGTGGTCATTATCGGCGCTGTGGCGAGCCTGGCGCCTGCCCGCAGCGCCGTGACGTTGACAGTCCGGGAAGTATTGGATTACGAATGAGCCCTCACCTTTGGTCGTTGGCGAAACTGTAAACTACTCCAGTGAGAAACACGTGAAAACAAGAGCAACAAGCGAATCGAAGAGCACAAACGGCCACTCAGCGCTGATTGACTTCAGGGATGTGGAGAAAATCTACCGGACGGAGGCGGGCGATTTCCCTGCGCTGCGGGGCATAAATCTGCAGATTGAAGGCGGGGAATTCGTGTCCGTCATCGGCAAGTCCGGCAGCGGAAAGACCACATTGGTGAATATGCTTACCGGAATCGACCATCCTACAAAAGGCGAAATCAGTATCGCCGGTGTGAATATACATGAGTTGACTGAAAGCAATATGGCCCGCTGGCGGGGGCGAAACCTTGGTGTTGTCTTCCAGTTTTTTCAGCTCCTGCCCACGCTGTCCGTAGTGCAAAACGTCATGATTCCCATGGATTTCTGTAATATGTATGTGCCCGCAGAGCGGATGGGGATTGCGATGAACCTCTTGGAACAAGTCGGAATCGCCGACCATGCCCACAAGCCACCCAGCCGATTATCCGGCGGTCAGCAACAACGGGCAGCCATCGCTCGGGCGTTGGCCAACGACCCGCCTATCATCGCCACGGACGAACCAACCGGCAACCTTGACAGTAAGACGGCCAACCAGGTGTTTGAACTGTTCCAGAAACTGGTAGACGGCGGTAAGACCATTCTGATGGTGACGCATGATGAAGACCTTGCCAAGCGCGCCGGCAGAACGGTGGAAATCGCTGACGGTGAAATCATAAGGCAATAAGTTGTCGAGGGGCTAAAGTCGGCCCCTCTCATATTTCTAATTCCCGAGTTGCAGATTCCCTGCGCCCATGTCCACGGTAATCCTCAAGACCGGGCCGGTTCCAGGTTGAGAGTAAGTAAACTCGTCCAGTTGTTGCCAGGTCCCGCCGAGAGAAACATTGGACATCGCGCCGTTTACCGTGACCTGCGCAGGAACACCGGCTGGGACGACCAGAGTGATATTGCTGAGCGCGGCGTTGATGATGACGTCCGAATCGCGCTTGAGGTCGCCTGAGAAATCCAACACAAAGTTGCCGGCTCCGCCATCAAAGTGCAGGCTGGTGAAATTAGCATTCCCCAGGTTGCGAAACTCGACATCTGATGCCCCGGTACTCACGCGCAGTTCGGTCATCTCTACCAAGTTGGGCGACGAAAAATCGACATCCAGCGATGCGGCGCCGGTATAGAGGCGCACTTCTTCTAGTCGTAACCCACCCAGGTCAAAATTGCCATCAAATGCGCCGGCATTAATCTTCAGGGATAAGTGGGCATCGGCAAGGAGCAGGTCCCAGGTGTTCTCCAGGTCATCAAAATTGGGAAGGCCCCCCAGGTTGTAGCGAAACCCTTCCTGTTCCAGCGTGAACTCTTTGCCGGTAACCGTGAGGGTCGGGCGGAATTCTTCAACGTTGAATGTTGCCGTCCCGGTGACCAGACCGGAATCGGCACCGGGCGAGATGATTAGTTCGCCAGCGCCAAAATTGATATTCAGGACGGCTGTTTCGCCGGGAGCCAGCCCGGGGACCTGAATGGATTCGTTAACGGTTGGACCAATAACGATGCCGCTCTCCGGCGCGTTGATGGATACACCACAGGCAAGGCTGGCGATTGTGAGGGCAGTGAGGACGCACAAGGTCCTGGTGAAAGGTCTCATTGAATCTCCTTTGTCGTTTATCTATTCCCTATACGACAAGGGGATGAAAGGGTTTCGCGATTACAGGTATTGACCCACGAGGCCGAGAATCGCGAGCCCCATGCCAAGGCCGACAATCCAACCGGCCAACACATCCGAGACATAGTGGACGCCCATTGCAATGCGCGCCGGGCCCACCAGGGGTCCCCAGACCAAGAGGAGCCATCCGAACCAGGCTGGCCCAAGGCCAAACGCCACGACGCCCAGCATCATGCCGCGGGCAGCATGGCCGGAGGGGAAGGAGTGTGGATCGGTCTTGCGGTACATTTGCCCCCACTCGCCTTCGGGCCGGCGGCGGCGGATGGCGAATTTCAATGCAAGGACGAGTAGGGCAGTCACCAGAATGCTGACGAATAGGATTGCGGCGCGAGTCTTCCATATCGGGGAACCCAGCCATCCGGTGAGCAGCAGGCCAGCGAGCCAAAACCAGGAATCTCCAGAGTGGCCAAAGAGAATAGCAATATTCCGGAGAGGGCCGGGCTGTTCCGCCACGCGCAAACGGTTGGAGAGCGCGGCATCGCGCGCAAGAAGGGTCTCGAAATTCATCCGGATTACTTGCCTGAAAGGTCGGCGCGGAGCATCTCGAGCTGGTTGGGCTTGTCCACGTCCATGCCGATCTCTGCATAGGGGCACATCACCGCACGTGCCTTCAGGCCCATGCGTTTGCTCACCTGCTTCTCGGCTCCGGCTAAATCCACAAGGCGGAAGAGAATCATGAACAGGGTGTCAAATCCTACAAGGCTGGCCTGCTTCAGGACATTCTTGCGTGATGCTTCGAGGCGATTCCAGAGTCCGCGCTGAGAAAGAACGACCCAGGTCTTGACTACGTTCATGTCGCCGCCGCAGACTTGAATGCCCTTGAGTTTGGTGTAGGTGCGATTTGAGCCGGGAAAGCGAGATTCCATGACACTCCGTTCCACGACGTTGTAATACATGTCATGGTCGGTCTGCAGGCAGGTCTCCACGGTCCAGTCCACCATTTCCGGGGAGATGGTCGGGATGTCGGAGGAAACAATCAGAACATGGGTGGCGGAAGGGTTAAGGTCGACGACTTTTTGCGTTCCGGCGCGGATGTTGTCCACCATGCCGCCCTGGTTGGGGACGTAATGCAGTTTCTTAGCGCAGGTGAGGCTGGCAGATTCGTCCAACCCTATGATGACAACGTTTTCAACTTTCTTGGCTTTGCTAATTGCATCGAGAATCCACTGAATCATGGGTTTTCCAGCAACATCCACCAGCGCCTTGGAATTCCCTTGCGTATAGACAAATAGCGGTTCGTCCGGTTTTGGGATTCCCCCGGCAGTGATTATGGCATCCATACGGTCAGTTCAACTCCTGAATCTGGGGTTCGAACTTCAACTGGTCCAGCAATTCATTCAGTTCCTGATTCGTAAGTTTACGGCCCTTGCCGGAAACAGCGATGAGGGCGGCCTCCATCATGTTGGTGCCAAAGGAACGGCCCTCCAGTACCGGCGTGGCGGTTACCAGGTACTTCACGCCGGCCGACCGGAACAATTCCACGTCTTCCTGAGTGGTTGTGTTGGTCACGATAATCTTCCCGGGGAGTTTTTCCGGCATGTGGCGCTTGATGTAGTGACAGTCACCCACGATGAAGGTGGCCCAATCATAATAGTTTTTGAATTTCGGATCGCGCTTTTCCTGTTTTTCGCCGGTAGGATAGATCCATTCAAAGGGTAGGCGGCCGGCGATGGGCATGAGGAGGGCGGCCATACGCTTGACGGCGGAAACGGAGTGCAGTGGGATCGGGATGCCCAGCCCAAACATCAAGTCTCCGAAGATGCATTCATAGCCTGCGTTGACAAACGAGGAGGTGAACCCCCAGCGATCCGCGCCGAGGGTAATGAAGGCGCGCTTCTCTTTTATGTAACCGCCAATTTCTTTCTCTATCTTTGGCAGGGCGCGGGCTTCGAGAGTGTTTTTCAGTCCTGTGCCATCCACAATGGGGGTCTTTTCAACGAAACGTACCATGGGCTTGACGCTGTGAAGGGGGTACCATTTATCGTCCACCAGGAGCCCGAGGTCGGCGCCGCCTACGCCAAACGCATCCACTTTGCCGTCCAGTTCCTTGTACTTTTGGGCGGCGGCTTCCATGTCGCCATCGAAGCCAATACGCTCTATACTGACTTTCTCACCCAGCAATTGGACTTCAACGGCCTTGTTTCTTTTCGAAGACCCCAGACTGATGCTGACAGCACGCTTCATAGAAAACGCCTCCTCGGCAGGGTGGAATGCGCCTGCAGTATACTCCTAATCCGGCGTCGGATTAACGTGGGGGTAGAGTAGTTTTGCTTGAAAGTCAACACGTGTATAATGATGATTGTGTGCCTGGGGAGTGCGTGCTTGCATAACAAACCATGAAAGGAGATTGACCGATGCTTCCAGGATTTGCCTTTTTCAAGGGAAGTATTGTGCCTTACTCAGAGGCCAAGGTGGGGGTGATGACTCACTCCCTGAATTACGGTACGGCTGTTTTTGGAGGGGTGCGGGGCTATTGGAATGAACAGGAAGAAGAGCTGTTTATCTTCCGGGCCATGGACCACTACAAACGATTTCTAAATTCGGCCAAACTGATGCTCATGGATTTGGGGACTTCGGCCGAGGACATGACGCGAATGACTATCGAGCTGCTGCAAAAAGAAGGCCTGCGGCAGGATATGTATATCCGTCCGCTGGCTTATAAGGGCGATGAGATCATTGGTGTGCGACTGCACAATCTGACGGATGAATTTACAATCTTCGCTGTGCCATTTGACAAGTATGTGAGCAATGATACCGGCGCGCACGTCACTTTCTCCTCCTGGCGGCGGGTAGACGACAACATGATCCCAGCGCGTGGCAAGATCGCCGGGGCTTATGTGAATACCGCGCTGATCAAGACCGATGCGGTGCGGGCGGGTTTTGACGAGGCCCTGGTACTCAACGTGGACGGCCATCTTAGCGAGGGTAGCGCCGAAAACATCTTCATGGTGCGCGATGGTAAAATCATCACTCCGCCAGTTACGGACAACATCCTGGAAGGAATCACCCGGCGCAGCGTGATAGAACTGGCGCAGGAAGAACTGGGCGTGGAAGTAATTGAACGTCATATTGACCGTACGGAAGTCTATCTGTGCGACGAGTTTTTCATGACCGGCACTGCTGCTCAGGTCACTGCGGTGACCAAAGTCGATCACCGGCCTATTGGCAATGGCGAGATGGGACCCATTACGAGCCAGATGCGCAAACTGTATTCAGATGTCGTGCGCGGCAAGGTGAAGAAGTACCGGCATTGGAATACGCCAGTCTTTGAAAAGATGCTGGTGAAATAGCCAGAACGCCTGAACCGACTGGTTGACAAAAGAGACAGGACAGCGGGCGGCCCAGCCGCCCGCTGTTATTATCCAGCTGAATTGCGAGCAATGACCATCATGAACGGATCGTCATTTACCCCTGAAGAGCTGAGGCGATACTCCCGCCACCTGCTTATCCCTGAAGTGGGGATGGCCGGGCAGCGTCGGCTTAAGGACTCGGCTGTGCTTGTGGTCGGCGTGGGCGGGCTGGGTTCGCCGGCGGCACAATACCTCGCGGCGGCCGGCGTTGGGCGGCTGGGGCTGGTGGATTTTGACGTGGTAAGCGAAAGCAATTTGCAGCGCCAGGTATTGTATGGGAACGCCAGCCTGGGGCAACGGAAAGTGGAAGCCGCGCGTGCCCGACTGAATGACCTGAATCCCGAGGTGGAAGTCACGATGTATGACCGGGTGTTTGACCGGTCTAGCGCGATGGAAATCGCTAATGGCTATAGTCTGATCCTGGACGGCACAGATAATTTCCCGACCCGCTATTTGACGAATGACCTGTGTGTAAAGCTCGGAATCCCCAATGTGTACGGGTCCATCTACCGGTTTGAGGGACAGGTAAGTCTGTTTGATGGCAGGTCAGGGCCGTGCTACCGCTGCCTGTTTCCGGAGCCGCCGCCGCCGGGCAGCGTTCCGTCCTGCGCTGAAGGGGGCGTACTGGGAGTGCTGCCGGGGGTGATCGGCAGCCTGCAAGCGGCGGAAGCGCTAAAGTGGCTGCTGGGGATCGGCGAAATGCTCCAGGGTTGGTTACTGCTTTACAATGCTCTTGATGCATCCGTGGACCGAATTCGGTTGCGCAAGAATCCGGAATGCCGGGTGTGCGGCCGACCGCCGGAAGAAATCGAGTTGATTGATTATGAGCAATTCTGTGGTGTGCCGATCGCCGAAGCGCCGCACGGCCGCCCGATGACGGCCAAAGTTGCGCCGCGCGAACTGGTTGACGAGTTGAAGGGTGGCAAGGACATCAAACTCATTGATGTTCGCGAGCCTCACGAATTGGAGATCTCTGCGCTGGAGGGGACGATAAACATCCCCATCGGCTCATTGCCGGAGAGGTTGAAAGACCTGGATACCCAGCAGGCCTATGTGGTCATGTGCCGCAGCGGGAGCCGCTCGGCGCGTGGGGTGGACCTAATGCACGCCGCAGGTTTTGGGGACGTACGTAACCTGGAAGGCGGCATCAACGAATGGGCGCGCGTCGTAGACCCACACCTGTCTGTATACTGAGCAGGTATAATTTCCCGGTTAACAAATGACTCAAGATACTTATCAGGGCAAGAAAATGCTTATCGCGCTTGCCCACCCCGACGATGAATCGTTTGGGATGGGAGGCACCATCGCGCATTATTCCAATCTGGGGGTTGAAATCCATCTGATGTGCGCCACACGCGGTGAAGCCGGCAGCGTGGCGGCAGAGTTGCTCAAAGATGGAATGACCATCCCTGAATTGCGCGAAGGGGAATTGCGCTGCGCGGCTGAAATCCTGGGCATCACGCACCTTGAGTTCATGGGCTACCGCGATTCGGGTATGGCAGGTTCCCCCGACAATGAAAATCCGGCATCGCTGGTGGCGGCGCCACTGGAGGCAGTGACTGAAATGGTAGTTCGTACCATCCGGGCGTTCAAGCCGGATGTGGTGGTGACGTTTGACCCGGTTGGCGGGTACCACCATCCCGACCACATCAAGATTCAGCGTGCCACCGTCGCGGCGTTTGCAGCTGCCGGGGATCCGGAAAAATTCGCCAATGCCGGATTGCCCTTCCAGGCGGGGCAGCTTTACTTCGGCGTGTTTCCCAGGCGACTGTTTCGTACAACCGTGAAAGTGTTTGACAGGCTGAACCGTAACAGGGCCGCGCAGCAAATTGCGAGATTGTTCGGGAAGAAGGTTCCCAATCCGCGTCACTTTGGTCGAAACCAGGATATTGACCTGGTGATGTTGGCGGGAGATGAGGATTACCCCGAGCATGTATTGGTAGATTACGGTGAGGTGCGGGACCTGAAGGATCGCGCCGATGCCTGCCATGCCAGCCAACTGGATTTTGGGAGGCAAGGAGGAAGCCGCCTGATGCGCCTATTTGCCCGTCTGCAAAGACGGCGGGATCGGTACATGCGTGCTTATCCTGAGACCTCCGCAAATTTCAGGGCGAAGGATTTGTTTCTCAACTCGTAGTTTCCGAGAGCAGGTCAAATCATGGCTGGCAAGCACATCCCTCACCACATACTTGCGGTTGACGCGCTGGTAATCAATCAAAACGGTGACGTCCTTATGATTGACAGCCCGAAGCGGGGCTGGGAATTCCCGGGTGGACAGATTGAGCCGGGGGAATCGATCAGCCAGGCTATCCGGCGGGAAGTGCTGGAAGAAGCCAGGGTTGACGTGAAAGTGGAACGCCTCATTGGCATATTCCATAATGTCAGAGCCAATCTGGTGGTCATTGGGCTACTGTGCAGTCATGTGAGCGGTGAGCCAGGACCCAGCGATGAGAGCAACAATTCCGAGTGGGTACCGAGGGAGGAAGTACTAACCCGCCCGGATTCCGAATTCATCCATGACCGGTTGAAGGAAATGCTTGATTATGAAGAGAAATCGGTCTATCAAGCCTATCAGAATGACCCGGGCGGCCCGGATGGTTACCGGTTGCTGGAGAGTTTTGACCTGTAATTTGTAGGGCAATTCCCTTGCGTTTTGTTTCACTATTGGTATAATTACCCGCTGTGTCCGAAACGGCAGAGTAACGAACTAAGATTCGAGGGTATACGAATGAGCGAAATTCTGAAATCCCTGGCTGCGCCAGTCAATGCAAACATCCCGGATATTGGGCCGGGCGATGTGGTGAGCGTTCATGTGCGCATCAAAGAAGGTGACCGCGAGCGTATTCAGGAGTTCAAAGGCACCATTTTGCGGGTGAACCGCGGTGGGCAAAACTCCTCTTTCACCGTGCGCCGGCTGGCCAGCAATGGCGTTGGGGTGGAGCGTACATTCCTGCTCCGCTCGCCGCTGGTCGATAAGGTCGTAGTGGAGCGTCATTCGCACGTCCGCCGCGCCAAGCTGTATTTCCTGCGCGAACGCACGGGCAAGAAGGCGCGCCTCAAGCAGAAGATCAAGAACTAGTACCAAGCTGCCTCCAACGGCAGAGAGTCATACTCGATTAGAATAGTAGGGTGCAGCGACCATCGTTGCACCCTTTTGTATTTGTCTACCACGCGTTGGAGGTCAGATGCGCAAACCACTTATTGGAGTTACCACCCGCGGGTCGTTCAGCGAGCGTTATCAGATCCCGGTCATTGCCTCTCCACGGCCGTATTGCGATGCACTGGTGCGGGCAGGCTCTATCCCGGTATTAATCCCGCTAAATCTCCCGCAAGACTCCGCAAATGAATTGCTCTCACAACTGGATGGCGTGGTGTTCACTGGTGGTGGTGATATCGAAACTGTGCGTTTTGGTGGGGAGGATCATGCCCAAATCTATGATGTCGACGCGGAGCGCGATGAAATGGAGCTTCAGCTGGTACGGATGGCAGCGGATAGCGAGAAGCCATTTCTCGGAATCTGTCGCGGCCTGCAAATTCTGAACGTTGCCTATGGCGGTTCTCTTTATACCCATATTCCCGACCAAATGAAGGACGCAATGCAGCACTCATTCTTCCTCGTACAACCCTGGGACTATCTGGCGCACCCGGTCCAGGTGCTCGAGGGCACCTTGCTTTCCGAAATCGCAGGAGAGCCAATCCTGCAGGTGAACAGCCTGCATCATCAAGGTGTAAAGGACCTTGCGGCAGGCTTAAAGGCGGTCGCGCATGCCCCGGATGGATTGGTCGAAGGATTGGAATTGACCGGCCACCCGTTTGCTCTAGCAGTTCAATGGCACCCGGAGTGCCTGCCGAATGACCCAACGATGCGCGGGATATTCGAGGCATTGGTGACTGCGAGCCGGGAGAAGATCGCGGCATGAAGGTGGGCGCCGGAGCAGGCGGGCCGATTGGGGTGTTTGATTCCGGCATTGGTGGCTTTTCGGTCCTGAGAGTATTGCAGGCTCAACTGCCCAATGAGGACTTTATCTTCTTCGGTGACCAGGGTCATATCCCTTATGGCCCGCGCTCCCTGGAAGAAGTGCGCGGGTTCAGTGAAGCCATTGTTCGATTCTTGTTGGCGGAGGGATCCAAGCTGATTGTTGTGGCCTGCAATACGGCGTCTGCGGCAGCGTTGGTCCACCTGCGCAAGACTTTTCCGGATGTCCCTTTTGTTGGAATGGAACCAGCAGTGAAGCCGGCGGCTGAAACTACCCAAAGCGGCGTGGTGGGAGTCATCGCCACCAAAGCTACCTTTCAGGGCGAGCTGTATGCGTCCGTTGTGGAACGATTTGCCCAAGATGTCATTGTATTGCAGGCCACCTGTCCGGGGCTTGTTGAAGAAATCGAGGCCGGACGATTGGAGGGAGAGATTGCCCGAGAAATCCTTGAGATCGCGCTACGGCCGATGATGATGAAGGGGATTGATGCCGTGGTCCTGGGTTGCACCCATTATCCCTTTGTGGAGAATCTGATTCGTGAACTTGTGGGACACCGGGTGAGAATCATTGAACCGTCTGGGGCGATTGCCCGGCAGGTTGAACGTTTGTTGGATGAGCACAAGCTGCGGAACCCGAACAATCAGGTTGGGACAACTCGCTATTTCACGAGCGGCAAGTCAGAGGCCATGGAAGAAGCGGCTCTTCAATTGTTGGGGGTGGCGGTGACCGCAGAAGGAATAGGTTGGGAAAGCGGCGAAGTCAGTCGCGGTTGACAGTGAGCATGCCGGATTTGTTCTATTTCAACTCGTCAGAATAGACAACAAACGTGTTCTTGCCACTCTGTTTGGCTGTATAGAGGGCCTTATCCGCCTGATCAAAGTAATTTGACGCAGCCATCAATTCCTGGTCGGGCAGGACTATCGCCATTCCGAGGCTGCAATTGAGGGGGTGTGAGGAGCCTCCCGGAAGTCCCAGGCGGGTGCGGCGCGAGGCAGCTAATATCTTCTTTACGACTCGCTTGCCACCTTCCGAGGTTGTGTTTGGTAAGAGGAGCAGAAATTCGTCCCCCCCAACGCGCCCAATATGGTCGGACCGGCGCAAGTTTTGGGAAACTGTGAGAGCGAATAACTGGATATAGGCATCGCCCTGAGAATGGCCATATTTGTCGTTGATGGACTTCAGGTCATCGAGGTCGATGATTACGAACACGAGGGGCTGACGAGATTTCCCTGCAACGTCAAGTTCGTTTTCTGCCAGTTCCAGAATCGCTCTGCGATTCAATAGACCTGTGAGTGAGTCGGTTTGGGCGGCTTCGGTCGCCACTTCCATCTGGGAAGCAAGAGCGAGTTCGCGTGACTTCCGCGCAGATATGTCTCGCAAGGTCCCCTGGAATCCTTCAACCTTGCCTTCCCGGATGATAAGGGATATGTTTTGCTCGACCCAAACAACTTCGCCATCGCTCCGCAGCAACTGATATTCGCAGATTGACTCTGGCGTCTCAGTCTCGAGTTGTGTCACGTAGATTTCGCGTACGGTTTCTTTCCAATCCGGTGCAATAATGTCCAGAAAATGTAGTTTTGTCAGTTCTTCTTCCGGATATCCTGAGAATCTTGTGGCAGAGTGGTTAGCAAACGTTATGTTTCCTTCAGGGTCGGTTACCAATATGAAGTCCGAAGATTGGTTCACCAGGCGGCGATAGTTGGCTTCGCTCAGGGCGAGAGATTGCTCGATGAGCGCTCTTTCTGTCACATCTCGAACCAGGGCTATGAAGGTGAGTTCACTTCCTTCCGGGCCGGTCTTGCGGGATAGGGTCATCTCAAAGAAATGAGTCTCCCCACCAATTTCGAGTCTGTATGTAGGACTCTTGGCTGAGCCCGAAACAACCGCTTCATTGAATGTTGCCCGCACAACAGCGGCAGGTTCCGGAGGCAGAATCTCTTCAATTCGGCGGCCGATCTGTTCTTCGAACGGACGGTAAAGGAGGTCCGGGCGCGAGGCGTAATAGTCCACATATCGACCAGTACTGTCGAACTCGAAAATCAGGTCAGGCAGGGCACGCAACGTGATGCTCATGCGTTCATTGAGCTTCTGCAATTGGTCTTCGATCAACCTCTGAACCGTGTAATCTCTAATCGTGCTGAGGATTACCCGCATTTCCCCATCCGGGCTAATGAGAGTGGAGCAGATTTCAGCCGGGAACTGTTCGCCATCTTTGCGGCGGTGCTGGATAATCACGCGCGGCTCGAATTTACCGGCGCGGAATTCGGCCATTCGGCGGCTGCTTCTGTTTCTGTCTGCAGATATATCTGAAACTTGCAGGCGCACAAACTCCGAGTGAGAGTAACCGTATAGATTACAGGCGAGCTGATTTGCTTCCAAAATTCCGGAGGTGTCCGGATCGACCAGGATGGCGGCGTCGGGGATAAAGGCGAGGAGGTCCCGCAAACTGAACCCGTGCGAATTCGACTCCGGAGATTTCATTTCTGTGATCTAGAGTGACGCAATAGTTGGCGGGACTCCTGCATGGTCATCAATGGGCCAGGCCTTGGTCGGCCGAAGCGTAGCCCAGCAGCGTCAGGTCGGCAGATCGACCCTTGAAGGAATCAAAGGTGAGGTTGGCTTGTTCAGCACCAGAACCTTGCACCCGCCTGAAAATCTGACTGTACGACTCAAGTATACGGCATTCACGGAGGAGCTTCAGTTCGCCCGCCGAAGCGAAGATGCTGTCTGAATCTGGCCCCTCTATTTCGACAAAATCACCAAAGGGGAGTTCATCCAGCATAACGTTGACTTCGTTAAGGCGAAAGGTGGTCCGGTATTTCTCGTATACCCAGCTCACACGGAAACCCAGGGCTTCGAGCATTCGTTTGGCAGAATGGGGGTCATTGACCTGAACCTCGATTTCCGTCCGCGAACTAATGAGCGAGTTTGGCTCTGGCGGACCTTTGAACGCGAGAGTTGCGGCTGTATCCTGGCGCAAGCGCAGTACTTTTCGTTCGCGGGCAAACTGGCCTTCTGCGTTATCAAAGCGCCAGTTGCGCTCCAAGGTACGCGGTTGAACAAGCACCGCCCCCAGATCTTTCAGTCGATTTTCCACTCCCCCCAAGTTCCGGACCCAGAACTTAACTTCAAGTTCCACGTCTGAGTCCTGCATCACTCCACGCTCAGCATTACCTGCTTTTGTTCGACGCTGTCGCCGGCTTTTACTTCCACGACGGTTACTGTTCCTTCGCGTGGCGATTTCAGTTCGTTTTGCATCTTCATGCTTTCGAGGATGACCAGCACATCGCCTTTGTTCACGACATCGCCTACCTTCACCGGAATCTTGACCACCAGACCGGGCATGGGCGCCTTCAGGGTATACGTTCCGGACTCTTCGGCGCCCTGACCGCCGGCGGCTTTCAAGCGCTGTTCACGTTCGTCGATGACCTGGGCAGAGTACAGCCGGCCACGCATTAAGACGTGCCAGAAGTCCTCGTCCTGGTAGATATGGCAGTCGAACGAATTCCCGTCTACCAGCAGGCTGACGAGCTGCTGGCCGGTCATGGGTTCATAGTCCACTCCATAGGTCGTGCCATCCACGCTGACTTTTCCGTCTTTGAGGATTTCAACAGTGAATTGCTGGTCGCCGATGGTGGTGATGTATTTGGGGTTCATGGGCGACTCCTAGCGATGGATGCGTTCATAGCGGCCCACCCATTTCCAGTTGCTGGTATCGCGCTTGTTGCGCTGAATGATGTGGGCGGCGCGTTCGGTCTGGCGGTGAGCGGCGAGGGTGGCAAGGATGGCTGCAATCTCGGGGAAGGTGTCCCGGCTCTCTTCGGCTTCTTCCATCGAGAAGCGCTCTTCGACGAATTTGGTGTCAAATGTGCCAGCCATGAAACGGTGCTGGCTGAGCAATGCCTGATGGAACGGAATATTGGTCAGCACGCCGAGTATCTTGTACTCGTCCAGGGCACGACGCATACGGAGAATGGCCTGGGCGCGGGTCTCGCCCCAGACGATGACTTTGGAAATCATTGGGTCGTAATAGGGCGTGATGGTTGCACCCGTGTCTACGCCTGTGTCGACGCGCACGCCTGGGCCGGTGGGCACAGCGTGTTTGTTCAAGTAGCCGGTGCTGGGCATGAAATTGTTGTAGGGGTCTTCGGCATTGACGCGGCACTCAATGGCCCAGCCATTCATTTTGACGTTCGCCTGCGTATAGCCAAGGGCGCGACCGCGGGCGATTCGTATCTGTTCTTTGACGATATCAATGCCGGTGACCATCTCGGTGACGGGGTGTTCAACCTGAAGGCGGGTATTCATCTCAAGGAAATAGAAATTCTTGTCCTTATCCACGAGGCATTCAATGGTGCCGGCATTGACGTAATCCACCGCTTTTGCGGCCAGAATGCCGATCGCGCCCATCTTCTGCCGGAATTCTTCGTCCTCATCGATAAACGGGGAGGGCGATTCTTCCAAGAGTTTTTGATGACGACGCTGGATAGAGCATTCACGCTCACCGAGGTGAATTACGTTACCTTCGGCGTCGGCGATGATTTGGACTTCGATGTGGCGGGCGCCTTCCACGAGCTTTTCAAGATAAACGTTGTCATCGCCAAACGCTGCCAGTGATTCGCGCCGGGCGCTTTCGAGCGCGTCTGCCATTTCTTCCTGGCTGCGAACCGTGCGCATGCCTTTGCCGCCACCGCCCGCCGTGGCCTTGATAAGTACGGGAAAGCCAATCCCCGCTGCGGCATTGATGAGTTCGTCATCGCTCATTTTCTTTTCGCCGGGCGTGCCGGGGACGACAGGCACGCCGGCATCCCTCATGATCTTGCGCGCCATACCCTTGTCGCCCATACGGGTGATGGCATCCGGCGGCGGACCGATAAAGGTGAGGCCCTCGTCGGCACAGAGCTGGGCGAAGACTGCGCGTTCAGCCAGAAACCCATAGCCGGGATGAATGGCCTCAGCGCCTGATTTCTTGGCGACAGCAATAATCTTTTCCATGCGGAGATACGAATCGGCGGAAGCCGGCGGGCCAATATGATAGGCCTGGGTGGCATAGCGGACGTGCAACGCGCGGCGGTCGACATCCGAGTAGACGGCCACGGTCTTTAAGCCGAGCTCGCGGCAGGCGCGAATAACACGGACCGCGATTTCACCGCGATTGGCAATCAGGACCTTGTTGAATGTCATGCCAGCCTCCTTTAGAGGGGGATGTTCCCGTGCTTCTTGGCGGGGTTGGTATCGCGCTTGTTTGAGAGCATTTCCAATGCATTGATGAGCCGGGGGCGGGTATCACTGGGCTCGATGACGTCATCAATAAACCCGCGTGAAGCGGCGACGAATGGATTGGCGAATTTGGCACGATACTCGGCGACGAGCTCTGCTTTGCGCGCAACGGGGTCCTTGGCCTCGGCAATTTCCTTGCGGAAGATGATATTCACCGCGCCGTCCGGACCCATAACCGCAATTTCGGCTGAGGGCCAGGCCAGATTGACATCGCCACGAATGTGCTTGCTGCTCATCACATCATAGGCTCCGCCGTAGGCCTTGCGGGTGATCACGGTGAGTTTTGGCACGGTGGCTTCGCAGTAGGCGTAAAGCAACTTCGCGCCGGAGCGGATGATTCCGGCGTGCTCCTGGGCGGTGCCGGGCATGAAACCGGGAACATCCTCGAGGGTCAGTATCGGAATATTGAATGAGTCGCAGAAGCGTATGAACCGTGCCGCCTTTTCTGAGGCAGCGATATCCAGTACACCGGCCAGCACCATGGGCTGGTTAGCGACAATGCCGATGGCGTGGCCACCCAGGTGAGCGAAACCGACGACAATGTTTGGCGCATAGGCTTCATGAATCTCATAGAATTCGCGGTCATCGACAATCAGGGAGACAATGTCCTTGACGTCATACGGTTTACCGGGGTCGTCGGGGATGACACTGTCCAGGGCGGTTTCGCGCCGGAGGGGGTCGTCGCGGGTGGGTTTGTAAGGCGGGTCTTCCATGTTGTTTTGCGGAAGATATCCCAGCAACTTGCGAATCATGTACAGCGCGTCCGCCTCGGACTCGGAGGTGATGTGGCACACGCCGGAGGTCTCTGCATGCACACTGGCGCCGCCTAGGTCTTCAAACGAAACATCTTCATGTGTGACGGCTTTAACCACTTCCGGCCCGGTGACAAACATATAGGAGGAGTTCTTGACCATCAAGATGAAATCCGTAAGAGCAGGCGAATACACCGCTCCGCCGGCACAGGGTCCCATGATGGCGCTGATCTGGGGAATAACCCCAGAGGACAGTGTGTTGCGCAGGAAAATGTCGGCGTAACCACCCAGTGAAATGACGCCTTCCTGGATGCGAGCCCCGCCGGAATCGTTCAAGCCGATGATGGGTGCCCCATTCTTCAGCGCCATTTCCTGAATCTTGACGATTTTCTCAGCGTGCACTTCTCCGAGACTGCCGCCAAAAACGGTGAAATCCTGACTGAAGACGTAAATCAACCGCCCATCAATCGTCCCCCATCCGGTGACGACGCTATCGCCCAGGTATTGCTTGTCGGCCAGGCCGAAGTCCGTGGTGCGGTGGGTGACGAAGGCATCCAACTCGCGAAATGAGCCTTTGTCCAGAAGCAGGTCAATGCGCTCGCGGGCAGTGAGGCGGCCGCGGTTGTGCTGGGCATCGATTCGATCCTGCCCGCCGCCAAGGAGGCCCTGGGCGCGCCGGTCGCGCAATTCGTCAATTCGGGATTGTTCACTCATTGTTTTCTCCGTAGAACAGTCTCGTCTGTTTTCGAGTTGTTCCCCAAAAGATAAACCCGAGAAACAGAAGGGTTAGTGCCACCGCAAAATTCTGATTGGCCTGGGTGAAGGGATTTTGGTTGAGGGCCAGGCGGTCCACCCAGACATAGAACGCGTAGAGTACCGCATAGACCTGAAGCGCCCTCAGTGCGCCATGGCGACCTGTGAGTAAAGCGCGCAACAGGCCCAGACCAACCAACCCCCAGGCAAGGGACACCAAGATAAGCAGAGCCGGGCTTAAGGATAACCCAATTGAACTGATAAACTGCCTGTTTGCCAATAAGAGGACGGCTCGCAACAACTGGTTGACTGAAACCATTAACACTATTGCCATCATCCCGGTTACGGGAAACTGCCGCGGTTCAGGCCCTGAGGTTGTTGACATAGCGCTCCAGATCGGCCTGGTGGTCAAGATAATGCCCCACTGTATTGCCGCCCATCAGGCGGAACGGTGTCCGGCCATCGAGAGGGTCTGTGGCATTGAACTCCTGGTCTGACAGCGTCTGGACATAGGTTTCAATCTTCACGCGATTGTTCTCCCACTCGCCGAGCACGAAATCCAGGGAGAGGCCCTTCCAGGCGTTGAAAACCTGCGCATTCAGAGCATCGAAATCATCCATTCTGGGCAGGGTGGCTCCGGAGCGCATCAGCATGACCCTGGCGATGGAATACGATTCCCACCAGCACAGGTGACCGATAAGGTCCTTGATAGACCAGTCTTCCTGCGGGCCGGGCCGACGGGTCATCTGTTCTGTGGTCAGACCTTCCCAGAACCTTGCATAGTCTGCGCGGCTTGATCGCAGCACCTGTATATACTCGCTTACGGTCATTGATTCGGGGAATTGCGGGGCGGCCAAGGTCGTGCCTCCAGTCTGAGCAAGGGTAGGAGTGTGGGCGGAAAATTCATCCGTCGATTTCCAGGGTGATTTTGCCGAGCTGTTCGCCGGCTTCGAGACGCCGGTGAGCTTCAGCCACATCTTTCCAAGAATAGGTGCGGTCGAGCACAGGCAATAGCTTCTCTTCAAAGACCAGATTCATCACTGTGCGAAAGTCCTGATGGGTTCCCATTGTCGAACCGATAATACTGAGATGTTTGGCGAACATATAACGATTGTCAAACTCGAATCTGGGCGCGCCAGTATTCCCGACCGTGAGCAGGCGTCCCCCCTTGCGAAGGGCGCGCAAACTCTGAGGGAACGTGGTACCCACATTATCCACCACCATGTCCACGCCGCGCTTTCCCGTGAGTGAGTAGACTGCGCTCGACCAGTCTTCAGTTTGTGAGCGGTCAATCAACCGGGTTGCACCCAGTGATTCGGCGAGAGCTAACTTTGCAGCCCCGGAGCCAACGACGAACACTTCTGCTCCCGCGTACCTGGCAATCTGGATGCTGGCAGTGTTGACGCCGCCAGACGCGCCGACCACCAAGACAGTTTCACTGGCACGCAGGGCGCCGCGGACTATCAGTGAATGCCAGGCGGTCTGAAAGACAAGCGAAGAGGCGGCCGCAGCATGGAAGTCGAATTCATTCGGGATAGGCAGGACGTTGGTCGCAGGGACGACGATGTATTCGGCATAGGTTCCGGGAACGGTCTCGCCGAGCAGATTCCAGTTGCGGCATTGGTTGTCCAATCCGGCGAGGCAGTAATCGCAAGTGCCATCACTCAGGTTGGCGTTAATGACCACCCGCGTTCCGATGGGGTGCGATTCCACGCCAGGACCCAGCGCTGAGATGATCCCTGCGCCATCGGCTCCGAGGATGTGCGGGTAAGCCAGGCGAATGCCGGGCCAGCCGGCACGCACCCAAATATCCAGATGATTAAGGCCCGCGGCATGGAGACGAATCTGAACCTGGCCGGGTCCGGGTTCAGGTGTGGGGTGGTCTGCCCGGGCCAGGACTTCCGGGCCGCCATGTTCGGAAAGCAAAATAGCTCGCAAGCGGGTTTCTCCCCGGTCATTATAACTGTGTGGCGCGGGCGGCCTTCAGCGAGTAGTAAGCGGTAAAATGAACCATCCCACTTCCTGGAGAGGTCAATGACAACTTCTGACATTCATGGCGCGCTTTCCAATACGGCTGGTTTATATTTTCTATTGCTTTCGGTATGGGGTTTCTGGAGGTTCTTCCGGAAGCAAGGGCTGGACGCGTCTTACCGCGGCGCGCTGGTGGTTGCCGAAGTCCTTGTGGTCCTTCAGGCACTCCTGGGCGGATACTTGTGGTTGGCGGGGCTGCGGCCAGCCCGTATGGTGCACATTCTTTACGGCCTGCTGCTTCCTGCAATCATTCCGGCGGCTTTCTCCTACACCAAGGGGCGTGAGGGCCGGGCGGAAGTGCTTATTTATGCTTCACTGTTGTTGTTCGGCGTAGGGGTAGTGATGCGGGCTTACTTCACCGGAATCTTCACGACTCCCTGACCGCGTCAATCCTGCCTTTTGTAATCCAAATTGGCTTGTTTCCAATAATCTCTTGTGATAGAATCCGCAAGCGTTTTCAAAAACCACATGAGGAGTAGTAGGCATGAGTGAAGCAACCGCTTCAAACGAGCAGGTTAGCGCGCAATCTGACAGCCTGGCGGTAAACCGTCGCGAATTTCTTAACCTCGCCTGGCTCGCCTCTCTCGGTTTCCTGACCCTTCAAGTTGGCGGTTATACCCTCGTTTTTGCATATCCTCGCTTCAAGGAAGGCGAGTTCGGTGGCATTTTCACCTACGGCCCTGTGGCAAACCTGCCTGAAGTCAACGCCAGCCCCGAAAACTTTCCCAAAGTCAAATTCTGGATATCCCACACCGATGTAGGCATCGTTGCCCTCTATAAAGTGTGTGTGCATCTCGGCTGCATCTATGGATGGAGCGACCAGGAATTCAAGTTCATCTGCCCATGCCATGGGTCGCAGTACGAATACGATGGTACATACCGGCAGGGGCCGGCACCGCGCAGCCTGGACCAGTTTGTCATCCAGATTGTCGACGAGAATGGCAACGAATTGGCCCGAACGCCAGATAGCGGCGGTCCGGTGGCATTGCCGGATAACCCGAATGCTGTGGTTCGTATTGATACGGGCGCGAAGATCATTGGCGAGAACCACGCCTAGCATTGAGTGGCGTCACGGATTGGCCAGACATTCGTGAATCGCCCTGAGTTCATTGGAGAGAAGAGGAAATGATCAGCTCACTGCGTCAACGTCTCAGAAGTATCCCGCGTGGCCCTGAGTTGCGCAAAATGATTTGGGAGATGATCGACAACCGCGTCCGAATTATTACGGCGGGTTTGTCGATGAAAGAGTTGCGCGCAGTCCTGCGCGGCGATCCCCCGACCGAAAAACCGAATCCGCGCTACAAGGTCATTACTACTTCGTTTATTGCCCACTTACGCCCGCGCTATTATCCGCTGGGCGCGACCTGGTTTACGCACACCTTCCGTCTGGGTTGGATGACCACTTTCTTCTTTGTGGTTGAGGTGCTTACCGGCCTTATCCTCATGGTGTACTACATCCCATTTCCGGATCAGGCGTATGGCTCCATCCTTGAAATTGAAAGCAACGTCTTTCTGGGCGAATTGTTCCGCGACCTGCATCGCCTGGGCGCGGAGGCGATGGTGCTGTTTACCTGGTTGCACCTTTTCCGCACATATTTCACCGGCTCCTACAAGGGCGCACGTACTTTTACCTGGCTAACCGGAGTGGCCCTGTTGGCCATCACGGCCTGGCTGTCTTTCACCGGTTACCTGTTGACCTGGGACCAACTGGGATACTGGGCTATCACGGTGGGTTCCAGTATGGCCGAATCCGGCCCGGTGCTTGGCCCGGCGATGAACCTGGTTCTCCGTGGTGCGCCGGATATTGGCACCGGCGGCTTGCTGCGGTTCTATTTGAATCACGTCATCCTCTTCCCGTTGATCGCCATACTGGTCATCAGTATTCATTACTACAAAGTGTCCCGCGAGCACGGCATCTCTCTGCCCGCCGATATTGAAGAAGGAAATGCCAGCGACCAGCGGAAGAAAGAAGCCAATCGCCGTATTGACCTGATCCCGGATCTGCTGTCGCACGAATTGTTCTTGACCAGCATCGGCATCCTTGCGCTGTTGGCAATCGTCTACTTTGACTGGTTCAATTCACCACTCGAGACGCATGCCAACCCACAGGCGACGCCGCTGGATACAAAAGCCCCCTGGTATTTCTGGTGGCTGCAGGGATTGCTGAAAATCGACCCGGCAAAGATCCTCGAAAACCTCATCAATCCTATTCTGGCTGCGCCGCTGTTTGTAAATATGGGCATTAAGCCACTGGAATTGAGTCTCCTCCTGAACTCCAAGTTCATCATGGGTTTGGTCGTGCCACCGGTGGTGGTTGGCTTGTTGTTTGCCATTCCGTACATTGATCGAAACCCGGCACGGTTGGCTCGCAAGCGACCGTTCGCAATCCTGTGGGGTATCGCCTGGGTGTTCATCCTCCTTGCGTTGTCCTATATGGGTTTGCCGGAATATGGCATTGAAACCCCACCGGCAACCCGCGTTATCCAGGATCTTGCTCCGGAAGAAGGCATGGGTATTCTGCGAGAAACGCCTTACGAAGAACTCATTCCGGGCATTTACACGGTAGGTGAGACGAATCCTGAGGAAATTTGCGGGTCGGACTTCACTTACACCAGCAGCCAGACGGGCGAACAGGTCATCGGTTGCGCTCACCTTGTTGAAGTGTTTACTGAGTATTCCGAGGGATTGCTGGCCGCTGAAGAAGATGGCTTGCTGCCTGACCTGCATGCCATCATGCTTATTGAGCGCTACGGCCCGGATCTCAAGCGCGTGGGGCTGGACGTGAGCTGGACGGATGAGGCCACGGGCGAAACAAAAACCTATACAAAGCATTACTTCCTGCACGCTGAGCGTTCGCTGGAAGAGTAACCGAGGAGCCGGATAGACCATGAAACGAATCCATCTAGAAATCGCCCTCGGCACGCTGTTCGTAATTGCCAGCGCGGTACTGCTTATCATCATGGCGTCGGAGGAACCGGCGCGGCTGGCTCGTTTTGAAGTGGAGCAAAGGGCTGAGCAGATTGAGTTTGGCGCGCTGGTATTTGAGACGAACTGCACCAATTGCCATGGCAGCCATGCCCAGGGTATTCCCGGCAAGGCGCCCTGCCTAAAATGCCCCGAGTTCTTCAGTGACCGTCTTGGTGAAGTTGGCTGGGGCGGGAGTCTCGAAGACTATGTGGTTTCCGTTGTCACCACTGGACGCCAGGTCAGCACGAGGCCCGCGCTGTATCAGGGAGAAGGGACCGGGGTGCCGGTGATGCCGACCTGGTCTGATCAGTTTGGCGGCCCGTTGCGCGAAGACCAAATCCGCGCGGTGGCGGCGTTCATCGTTAACTTCGAGTCCTGGGCTGCAGAGCCTGAGGCACCGGAGGCTTATCCGACCCCGCTCTTCAGCGTGGATGTGAACGACCCGATTGCGGTGGGCCGGGTGGCTTTTGTACAATACGGCTGCGTGGGCTGTCATACCGTTGAAGGTCTTTCCACGGCGACGACCGGTCCAGTGATGAACGGCATCGCGACACGTGCTGCAATCCGCGAGGGATACGAGTCTGCTGAGGATTACATCCTGACCTCAATTCAGAATCCGGGCGACTATGTAGTCGAAGGGTTCAATGACGGGGTGATGCCTATAAACTTTGGCGAAATCATCAGTGAGGAAGACCTGACAAACCTGCTGGCGTTCCTGATGACGCTAACGGAAGAATAGCGGCAACAATAGTTCCGAATTAAGCCGGCCTTCTCTCTAGTCCAAGAGGGAGGGCCGGTTTTTTGTGGATGATATACTCTCGGGTCAAGGACAATTCCACATGAATCGACTTACAGTGTTGATGCTGGCCACGGGAATGGCCCTGCTTCTGGTTGTTCGCACCAGCGCCCAGGAACCTCCCAATGGGGACCCTATCGCGGGAGCGCGCCTCTATGACGCCTGGTACAACGAAATTGATCGTATGCCGCCGAATGGTAACCATCCCTTATGGGAGACGCAAACTGCAAATAACCGAACTGGTGTGTCCACGTGGCGCTGCGTGAGCTGCCACGGCTGGGACTACAAGGGAGCGGCGGGGAATTATGGCCCTGATTCATCGGAATATACTGGCTTTCCCGGTGTAATCGACATGGTCGGTCGATCTGAGTCGGAGGTGCGCGGTTGGTTGGATGGGACGATGAATTCCAGCCACGATTTTTCACAATTCTTTTCTGCGTCCGAGGTGAAGAACCTGGTCACTTTTCTGCGTACTCGCCTTCTTGATACAGACCTGCTCATTGATCCGGTTAGTGGTCGGGCATTTGGGGCGGTGGGGCGAGGTCATGAGCTTTATCAGGACCAGTGCCTGGACTGCCACGGCGAGGATGGTTCCGCGGTAAATTTCGGCAGCGCCAAAAATCCCGTCTTTCTGGGGGACATGGCTCAACAAGATGCCTGGCGATTGCTCCACAAGACCAGATTTGGCCAACCGAATTCTGATATGCCCTCGGCGGACCAATTGGGTAGTTCACTACAAGACCTGTCGGATATCCTGGCTTACGCCCAATCTTTGCCAGCGTTAAACCCGGCCACAGGGGACGGGGGGGACAGCGGTGGGCTTGACTATTCGCAGCAGGGCGATACGACTTCTATTGTGATCGGTGCCATTTTAATTGCGGCGGTAGTCATGGGAGGGTTGATTCTGAACAGCATTCAACGGGGGACAATTCAAGAAGATTGAAAGGGTCAGGATTGACAGGCCTCCGCGGCTTTGGTATGCTTCTTCAGCCCAGGCGGGTCCGGCGCGGCAGAGCCCTGCGAACCTCGTCAGGTCCGAAAGGAAGCAGCGATAAGTAGGCCGCCCTGGGTGCCGCCGGGGTGCCTGCCTGGGCAATTTTTCCAACAAATCACTCCAATGAAATTCAGTGCTTCTACCCTCCGATTGCTGTCTGGTGCCGGTATAGCCTTACTGGCTGGCGCGATTCTGATTGCCGTTGGGTTTTTCAGACATGAAGTCTATATCACCGTAGATGGGAGTGAGCCTGCCAGACATACGGTTTGGGGAAATACGGTGTCAGGGGCGCTCCGATCAACAGATGTGCGACTTTCACCGGAGGATCGTGCAAATCCTGCGCCGGGCACCGTATTGAGCGAAGGAATGTTGATTGAGGTGGCGACTGCTGCTCCAGTCGAGATTGAGATTGGCGGGGGACGGTTGAATCTGGTCTCCGCAGAGCGCATCCCCTCAAACTTGATTCAGGAAGCGGGATTACAAATTTTTCCTGGCGACGAAGTTTGGGTAGATGGGGTGTTAGTGGATCCACAGGTTGAATTGGTGGCAACACGCTTTCTTTCGCTGGAATTGCGCCAGGCCAATCGTGTGACGCTACACAGAGAAACCGGCCAACAGGTTTTGCTTGGCGCAGGGCCGACGTTGGCACATGCTCTAGAGCAGTCGGGCGTGGCCCTGTACGCTTCAGATGTCCTTGTGCCGGGGCCAACAGAATACATCGTTGAAAACCTGGAGGTCGACCACCTGCCGGGTACATTGGTCGAAATCCGGCAAGGGGCGGACATTCTGCATAGCCGGACTGCGGGATCCACGGTTGGCCTGGCGCTGGCCTCGGCAGGAATCAGTTTGCAGGGCTTGGATTACAGCCTCCCCGCGGAACACGAAGAGATACCGGATGACGGCGTTATCCAGGTGATGCGTGTGTCTGAGGAAGTTCTGTTGGAGCAAGAGCTCGTGGGATTCATGACGGAATTCCAGGCATTGACCGATGTCCCAATTGACACGCTTCAAGTAGTGCAGGCAGGTGAATATGGACTGCAGGCACAACGTATACGGGTGCGGGTAGAAAATGGTGAAGAAATCGCTCGGATTGTCGAAGATGAGTGGCTGGTGAAGGAACCCGTGCCGAGGATTGAAGGTTACGGCACGCAAATCACAATCCAGACGCTGGATACGCCCCACGGAACAATCGAGTATTGGCGGGCAGTGGAGTTCTATGCAACGTCTTACTCGCCGGCAAACTCCGGGACGCCTTTGGATGCTCCCTGGTATGGCCAGGTGTTTTGTGGCGGCAACATGCAGAACGGGTTTGTCGGCGTGGACCTGGACTACGTGCCATGCGGAACGCCATTGTATATTCCCGGTTATGGGTTTGCGGTGGCGATGGATACAGGCGCAATCAGCGGGGCGTGGATCGATCTTGGATACCTGGATAAAGATTATGTCCCCTGGCATCAATTTGTAACGGTTTATTTCCTGACGCCGGTACCCAGCGCCGATTCCATAGCCTGGATTATCCCGCCGGGAAACGCCCGTTGAAGTCATCCATCGAGGGATTGTGTTGTCCCAGACATTGAAGGTGCTCATCCTTTTGGGCTCGTTGATCTGCATCTCAGGATGTGGCCAATTCATTGCCATCGGGACTTCTGAAGTCCAATTGCAGGAGAACTCTCAGGAGGATTCGGCAACTGCGACACTGGGAGTAGCAAGTACCGGAACAATTGCCCCAACATCCGCGCTATCTCAGGAAGAGACAGCGACCCCGTTTCCAAGTGCGACTCCGGACTGGACGCCCACCCCGGATGCACGGTTGCGACCGCAGGTGTGGCGCGGTTGGCCAATTGTGCCGGAGATCAGCCAGCATGCTGTAGACATTTACCTGGCGGGTGTGGCCGCAGGTAACGACCCCCATTCTTTCACGGTCATTGGAGACTGCCAGAGCCAGCCCGAAGTGTTTTTCGGCATCTACGCTACTGAAAGGTATTATTTTGGGATAGGCTACGACTATCTGCAAGATGCTGTTGATTACTTTGACGGTTCCTTCGGCCGCCAGAGTGCGGCGGTTGAAGATGGATTAAGTGTGGCATCCGTGTTTTCTCCCATCTGGGCGACACATCCAGAATGTGAAGGCGGTGAATCGCCCCTGGGGTGTGAACTGCGAATCAACAACCCCAATATCGCCATCGTCAGTTTGGGGACGAACTGGAAACCTGGAGCCGAAGGGACTTTTGATGAACTGCTCAGGGATCTGGTTGACGCGCTGCTGGCGGAGCAGGTATTGCCTATTCTGGTCACGAAGGCGGACAATGTTGAGGCCGATAACCTGCTGAACCAAATCATGGCCCAAGTTGCCTATGACTACGATATTCCTTTATGGAATTTCTGGCGAGCTGTCCAACATCTGCCCAATCAGGGATTGGATACTACTTCAAGCGACGGGTTGATTTATCTGGCGCCCGAAGCCTGGGACGTTAAGAGTTTTACCGGGTTACAGACCCTGGACGCCTTTCTGCGCGCGGCGGGCGTTTATGAGCCCTAACTCGGAAGATCTCAAGGCGGATGTGGTTGGCCTGTTGCGGAAGTACGACCTGAAGCCTCAGAAGGGGCTGGGTCAGAACTTCCTGATTAGCGATAGCGCACTCAAGAAAATCATCCAGGCTGCTGATATCCTGACAAACGACGCTGTACTCGAGATTGGGCCGGGCCTGGGCGCGCTCACGCGCTACCTTGCCAAGGCTTCCAGACGGGTGGTTGCGGTGGAGCTGGATAACCGCCTCTTGTTGCCTTTGAAGGAATCGATAGGGAAATCATCCAACGTCACGGTTCTTCACGGCGATATACTGGATTGCGATGTCTCGAAAGTCATGCGGGGGGAAGAGGGGTATGTGGTGGTTGCTAATATCCCGTACTACATTACTTCAGCAGTGATACGGCACCTGCTGACTGCCGCTATTCGACCGCGTAGCATCACCCTTACGGTGCAGGAAGAAGTGGCCGAGCGTATTTGTGAAGGGGCAGGCAAGCATAGCCTGCTCTCGCTGGGTGTGCAGGTATTTGGTCAGCCGGAAATACGGGCGCGCATCCCGGCCGGCGCGTTCTATCCTCCGCCCAAGGTGGATAGCGCCGTGGTTCATGTTGAGCTGTTTGAGCGACCCCTGGTAGATGCTGAGGGCATAGAAGATTTCTTTATGGTTGCGCGGGCTGGCTTCAGCCAAAAGCGAAAGAACCTGCGCAATAGTCTGAGCGGTGGGTTGGGTCTCGCCAAAGAGGCCGTCGAATCGCTCCTGTTGCAGGCAGGGATAGACTCGGGGCGAAGAGCGCAAACGCTCAGTATTTCAGAATGGCTGTTGGTCGCCGAGGCCTACCGGGATGCTCGCGGCCCCAGCTTGCGGTAAGTGTACAACACCCACCAGACGCGCCACGCGGCTTCGAACTGAATGCGCCAATTGAGTTTCGATTGCCCCCAGGTACGGTCTGCAAAATGAATTGGCACTTCCGCAAAAGAATATCCCAGTCGCATGGCAACATACAGGGTTTCGATTTGGAATACATAACCATTGGAGCGAATCCGCTCCCAGGGAATGGCTCGAATGACCTCGGATTTCCATACCCGGAAGCCCCCGGTGACATCTTTCAAGCGGATGGACAGTATACTTCGGGCGTAGAAGTTCCCCCAGTGCGAAAGTCCCTTGCGCCATATTGGCCACTTTTCATCAAGCGAACCGCCCGGAACATAGCGGCTGCCAATCACGCCATCCGCGCTGGTCAGTTTTTCCAGCATGGTCACAAGCATTTCGGGCTGGTGGCTAAAGTCGGAATCCATTTGGACGATGGCACCGACACCCAGACTTAGCGCGTGCTGAAACCCGAGCCGGTAAGCGCTGCCCAGGCCGCGTTCCCCCTTTCGATGAAGTACATTTACTTTGCTGGGATGGGCGGCTGCAAACTCATCTGCCAGAATACCTGTGCCGTCCGGGCTGTCGTCGTCCACGACGATAATCCTGGCGTCCAGAGGAAGCGCAAGCAAAATGGGGATGAGCCGCCGTAGATTCTCGCGTTCATTGAAGGTAGGCAGAACGATGGCGCACTGCACGGACAAGTCACGCTTTTCCAGCGTGCAGTAGAGCGGTCTTTAGCGCGTCAAGGTTTTTGTGCGACCCGACATCAGCAGCGTTCAATACCCCAATGAGAATTCGCAACGCCTCCCGGGCGGATGCCGATTTACCAGAATCGCGGTCCTTAAGCGGGTAGAAGTATTCAAGGGATTGCTGTAAGCGAGGGGAGAGGCGGCTGTGTATTTCCTGCAAGCGGGACGAATTTGCGACGATGCACAAATCGGTGGTGGTGAGGTGGCCCAGAAATTCCGGCGTGTTCGCCCCTTCGTGGAGGGCATTATAGGTCATGACACTCATCGCGCGAAGTACATCATCGGCGGCAACAAAACCATAGGCCTCGCGAAAGCGATCAAGGTTGACTATGGAAACTACCAATACGGCCCAGTCCGTTGCGCCTAACAACCCTTGGAGGTGTTCATCCACCAGTGGGCCATCGGGAAGGCCGGTGACCGGGTGGGTGAGCGAATTCTGTGAGGTGCGACTCAAGGCATTGCGCACGCGCAGTCGAAGTTCCTGGATGTCAAAAGGCTTGGTGATGTAATCTTCCGCGCCCAATGCCAGGCCTTCCAACTTGTCCTGACGTTCGCGCTTTTCCGTAAGAAAAATAATCGGAATGTCTCGGGTGTGACGGCTGGCGCGCAACCGGCGGGCGACTTCGTACCCATCGATGTCCGGAAGCCGGATGTCCAGAATGGCCAGGTCAGGCGGAGTCGATTCAGCGATGCGGAGGGCATCTTCCCCCCAGTTGGCGGGTAAGCAGTCATAGCCCTGCACCCTGAAGTAGGCGTTGAGCATTTCGGAGACATCCAGGTCGTCTTCTACGATCAGGATGGTAGGCTTGGTGTTGGTCACAGATTCAGGAGATGGGTTCTTTTTGGATGACAAAACGGCAGACTTCTGCGCCACAGGCTTTGCACTCAGTCTCTTTGACATCGAACTCGCGCCCGCCGGAGAGCCACTTCAGACCTTCTTCGAGCAGGCCAGCAGCGATGTAGCACACGGGTTTGTCTTCTGAGTGCCGACCCTGGCACACCGGACACGCATGAATGACATAGTGAAACTCAGTATCGTATTCTTCGACGGTGGATTTCTGGTCACTGATCTGGGAAAAAATCTGCGCCATGGCATTCAGGCCAATCTTGAGCTTTGCCCCGAGCGGGAGGACTTTGAACGCCAGATCGCCGGCGCCGGCCATGGCACCAAAGTTGCGCAGGGCATCCGAGAACGTGGCGCGGCCGGCACGCTTGGCAAGGCCGCGGCCGCCACGCGGGCCGTACATTTCTTCCAGCGCCAGACTGGTCATGGTGTAGTCTGAAAAGTCAAACTGCTTTTCCAGATTGGCGGGTGGATAGTTATCAATTAGATTAGGGAGGTGGGCGAGGTTAAGAATGGCATTAAGGCCATTCTTGCCCATTACCTCTTCCAGGGCTTCGAGTGTGATGCGTGCGAAGCGGTTGGGGTAATGCAGACCGCTCTTGGGAATTGGCTCCATAATCGCTATTCTGCCGCTAAATGAGAGTCGCCAATTCTTCGACGGCGCGTTTCATTTCAAGAAGGATGAGACCGAGCTTGGCTTCCTTGCGGGCCATGATGGTCAGCACGGCTTCTTCCCCCACGGCCATGAGCAGGACGTACCCTTTTTCCCCTTTGATGTAGACCTGCTCCAGTACCCCACGCCCCAATTCCGAGGCAATGCGTTCACCAAGGGAGAGCATGGCGGCAGACATTGCCGAAACGCGGTCTTCTTCGATTCCCTGACGAAGGGCGGAGGCAATGCTGAGACCATCCACACTGACGATGGCCGAACCTTCGATATCTGGCGAGGAGGCCTGCATATCGCGCAGGCGGTCGGCCAGTTTTTGTGTGCGTGATGTTGACAAAACGTCACTCCTGGACGGAAGTGTAGGGCGCTGCTCCGGCATTGGCCGACCCAAGCGCTGAGTAAATTTAGCACAGCCCCAGTGTTTCGTCAAGCGAAGGCGGATTCAAGGCAGATTCCATTCCCGTAAGGCCGCGAAATACGCCCGGAATGTGCATGCTATAATGCGCGTGCTCCCCAGGACTCCACGCAAAATTGTTGAGGGCACGATGTTAATTCACTCTGCAAGCCAACTTGTGACAATCTCCGGCGGGCCACAGCGGGGAGTGGACCTTGGGCGGCTGGGGATCATCCCGAATGGGGCCATGCGGGTGCAGGACGGCATTATTGCGGACATTGGAATTACTGACGATTTGCTGGAAAAATATCCAGATGAACCGCATGTGGATGCCTCTGGACGGGTAGTAATGCCGGGGCTGGTCGACCCGCACACCCATGTTATCTGGGCCGGCGACCGGGCTGCCGAGTTTGAACTCCGACTGGAGGGCAAGACTTATCTGGAAATCCTTGCCAGCGGTGGGGGTATCCTTTCTACTGTTCAGGCCACGCGGTTGGCAAGCCGGGAAGAGCTGGCTGTCCAGACACTAGCCCGACTCAATCGGATGCTGGCCCTTGGGACAACGACGATCGAGGCGAAGACGGGTTATGGCCTGTCTCAAGATTCCGAGTTGAAAATGATCAAAGTTCTGGTCGAATTGGCGAGGAAAGGCCCCTGGGACCTGGCAATCACCTACCTGCCTGCTCATGCCATTCCGCCTGAATACAAAGACGATGCGGACGGTTACTGCAAGGAACTCGCCGAGGCCTGGTTACCGGAAATGAAAAGCTGGTGGCAGGCGAATGCGGCGGATTTGCCGTTGCCGTTTGTGGATGTCTTTTGTGAAACAGGAGCGTTTACTCTTGAACAGACCGACTTAATTCTGCGTGCGGCAATTGCAGAGGGATTTCCAGTAAAAATCCATTCCGACGAATTCGATAATCTGGGCGGAACCACCCTGGCGGTCCGATTGGGGGCTGCTTCGGCAGACCACCTGGTCGCGGCTAGTTACAGGGACATTGAGGCTCTTGGGGAGAGCAATACCGTGGCGGTGGCATTGCCAGGTACACCGTTCGGGCTGGGCACGTCCGATTATGCGCCGGGCCGTGCGATTCTGGCTGCAGGCGGAATTCTTGCACTTGCCAGTGACTTGAACCCGGGCACAAGCTGGTGCGAGAGCATGCAAATGGCAATCGCGCTGGGCTGCCGCCAGATGAAGCTCACCCCATCCCAGGCTATTGCGGCTGCCACCATCAATGCGGCAGCCGCAATCGGTAAGGATGGCGAGGTCGGTTCATTGGAAATTGGAAAACAGGCGGATTTTCTGATCCTGGACGTAGCAGATTACCGGCACCTGGGATACCGATATGGCGGGAATCTGGTGGCAGAAGTTTATAAGCGCGGCATACAGGTCTATTCGGCTAGCGGGGGAAGCCTGTGATTTCCGAAGCGTTCAGTTCCATGAATTCCCTGCTCTTTGCCATCTTGTCCTTGCTAGCGGTTGGTGTTGTGTGGCTGATGGTTCGGAGCGCGTTCCGATTGACCACGCGGACATTCATGTTGGGCTGTGGGCTGGCCGCGGGGTTGGGCGCAGCCTGGCTACTTTCAGCCCTTTTCCGGTAATTGGAGGAGAAATGGTGACGCTGGAGCAAGCAAGGTCCTGGTATACAGATGAAGACCCGACCCATGATTTCGCGCACGTTCGCCGTGTTACTGCGCTGGCCGAGCGCATCGCGAAGGCGGAAGGCGCAGATGTGGAAGTGGTCATTGCGGCGGCACTCTTGCATGATGCCCAGGGAGCGGACCCGGCGCATACCGAGGCGCGTGCCAACCACCACGAGGGTTCGGCAGCTTTTGCGGGCTTTGTCCTTGAAAGGGATGGGTGGCCGTCCGAGCGAATCAAGATGGTACAGGAATGTATTCGCACTCATAGATTCAGAACGGGTGATGCGCCACAAACGCTGGAAGCGAAAATTCTATTTGATGCAGATAAACTGGATGCGATTGGGGCCATCGGTGTGGCAAGAGCGATGGCCTTTGCGGCAAGAAGCGGCCAACCGTTCTTCGAGGAACCCACGGAGGCATTTCTTCGCACAGGCAAACCCGGGGAGAATGAGTCGCATAGCGCCTACCATGAGTATGCGTTCAAATTGTCCAAATTGACCGAAAGGCTGCATACTGAAACGGCCCGCCAATTGGCAGGCCGACGTCAAGAGTTGATGATTGAGTATTTCATGCAGCTACGGGATGAAATGCAGGGGGGCGCCTAGTCGTTTGAGTTGCTGGTCAGGTGCTTGCGAATCTCATGCATGATGAACTCCAGGACTTCAAGCGCAATCTGGATGTCCCACGAGCGGGTTTCCTCGTCCAGATCCTGGTAAACGACCATATCGCGGCGGGTGCGGGTTGATTCGCCTTCGGCCAGCATGCGAATGATGAAGTGGCTATGGACGTATTCGCCGATATTGTCAAGCAATTCTTCCAGTTTGCCATCCAGAATCTCCCGTATCAGCTCAGCAAGTTCTTCCAGCGAAAGGTCGCGTTTGTTGGTGCGAAGGTAGTTGGCAACTGCGTAGGGGGCGAGACTGTTAATCCCTTGAACATGGGCGGGGAGTTCGGTGAAGGGAAGCATCAACGGGTTCTGTTTGGCATCGCCGTCCCGCGTGGCCCCGTACGACCAACCCTGGCCCAACTTGGTTTTCAGCCAGCGTTCATGCGCCATCTGGGCGCAGTCTTCGTAGCGACCGTTGTTGATAAATTCACTAAGAAAATTGTAGGTATCCGTCATCGACAACTCTTGCGGCCATTATACCTTTGGGATCTAAATCGAGCCCATATTATCCTGTTTGAAAACTCGCTTGCGAGCCGGTTTCATGACAGAATTGATAATGGGTTTGATTCGAAGGCAGTTTCGACTAAAATGAAGGCATGAGCATACCTGAAGGAAACATTCTGGTTGTGGAAGACATGCCACAGATACGCGGCCTGCTTGAAGTGACGCTGCGTTTTGAAGGCTACCCGGTGATCTCAGCGAACAACGGCAGGGAGGCTCTGGAAAAGGTAAAAGAGAATCCGCCCGTGTTGATCATCACCGACATCCTCATGCCGGAGATGGATGGGTATGCCATGGTCTATCGGCTGCGCAAAGACCCGGAGACTCGAAAGATTCCGGTCATCTTCCTGTCTGCAACCTACGTTACCAAGGAAGACAAGGATTTCGCTTTGAGCCTCGGCGCGGTGCGATTCCTCGAGAAGCCGGTAGATACTCATGACTTCCTGCTGACCATTGGCGAGGTGCTGGCCAAGGGACCGGGCGCAGGCCCGGAAGCTCCGGACGAAAAGCGATTCTATGAGGGGTACCGATTGCGCCTGGAGAACAAACTGAGACAGAAACACCAGCAAGTCCAGCGGACCGAGACACTCCTGGTTGCGCTGCCAGACTCGCAAAGACCTGCCTTCGAGAAACTGCTTCAAGAAACAAAACTTCATCGGGACGAGATTCTGGCTGACCTTGAAGATGTTATCCAGC
>SCUK01000034.1 GCA_004297445.1 Anaerolineae bacterium
TGCGGATACCGCTCAGATCTTCCAAAGCGATAGCCCGGCAAGTGCCTTGCGCTTTTTCAACAAGCCGCTTGCTGATCGTGTGGTTGGTGTGTTTCTGAAAACGTGCCTGTCGGCCGGACAGCCGTTTGAGTTTGCGCTTGGCGGATTTCGTTTGCTTCTTCTGCAGGTTGCGACGGCGATGCTCAAAGATACGCCGGTTGCGCTGCACCGCGGCCCCACTGAAATTCTCCCCATCGCTATCCGAAGCGAGGTTGACAATTCCCAGATCAACGCCCAGCACGCCTTCTACCTCCATCGGCTCCGGCGTTTCGACATCACACGCAGCCAGCAGATAAAACGTGTTCCGGACCAGGCACAGGTCACTCTCCCCGCGCTGTCCGCTCAGGAGCTCCATCTGCCTTTCCCCAGCCCTGAACGTGATGCGCTGTCTACCTGCGACGGTCCAGATGGAGACTTCCCTCGTTTCAAGGTTGTAGGAGAGGATGCGGTCATCCAAGGCCATCGCGCCATGCGGCTTAAATGTCCGCATGACGTTCCTGCCCGTCTTGTAGGCATCCGCCACCTTGGCGATGCAACGCACAACCACTTGAGCCGCGAGGGGGAAGCGATCCCGAACCTCCCGATAGGTGAGTTTGTGCAACGGGAACTGTCTGAGCGTCTTACTTTCCCAACCCCGTGCGCTGATGGAATTACACGCGGCATTCGCCGTCACCAGCGTTTGGGTGAGCCACTGCGCCTGTTCTGGCGTAGGAAGGAGTTTGACTTGAGCCGTCACCTTCATAGAACATTTGTACCACAATTTCCACATCTTGAAAAGAAGGAGGGGCGCTTCCTCCCCGCCCCAAGTGGACGGGGTTTCCGCGCCTGTTTTTTATGAAGCTATTTGGTTGTCAGACAGCAGTCTTCAGCCCAGAGTGGAAAAATATCGGGCAAGGGTTATTCGTCCAGCACCAGCTCGTCCTTGCCCGCCAGAGTTTGTTCAATGCGCGCCAGCACGATATCCAGATGCTCGGCCTTGTCCACGAAGTTAAGATCCTTGCTGCTGATGGTCAGCACCGGACACAGATCGAAGTTACGCAGCCATTCGTCGTAGAGTTCATCCAGCAGACTCAGGTACTCGGCCGTGATGCCGCTTTCAATTTCGCGGCCGCGCCGCTGGATGCGCTGCAAAAGCACCTTGACCGGCGCCTTCAGATGGATGAGCAGGTCCGGCGCGGGCAGAGTCTTGGTAATCAGGTTGAAGACGCGCTCATAGGAATGGTAATCGCGCTCGTTCATATTCCCCAGCCGGTAGAGAGCGCGGGTGAAAATGTAGTAGTCTTCGTAAATGCTGCGGTCCAGAATGGCGGATTTGGGCGCTTTGTGCGCCGCCAGGTGCTGTTCGGCACGGTGACCGAGGAAGAACACCTGCAAATGGAAGGCCCACTGGCGCATATCGCCGTAGAAATCGCCCAGGTAGGGATTGTCCGCCACTGACTCGTAGCCCGTCTCCCAGCCGAGGCGTTCCCCCATACGCTGGGTGATACTGGTCTTGCCCACGCCAATGTTACCGGCCACGAGAATCAGGCGTTTCTTCATTGTGAGAGCGCGGCGCGGCGTTCACGCCGGCGCGTGACGGCTGGAGCGATCAGCGAGAACACGGCCAGCGCGACGCCCAATCCGGCCAATCCCACCCCTGCCCATACGTCCCAGGGGCGGTATTCAAATGTGAAGGTATGCGCGCCGGCTGGAGCGACGACAGAGAGCCACTGGTCATCCACCAGCCGGCTGGGCTGGCCATCCACTGCGGCTGACCAGCCCGTAAAGTAGTTTTCTTTCACCACCAACGTCCCCGCAGTCGGGCTGTCACAGGTCACAGTCAGTTTACCGCCTGTACCGCTGCCTTTGCATGGGTAGATATCCTCTCCCGCTTCCACGTAAGCATATTCACGATTGTCCTCAAATGAGTACAGGGTGTAATTGGGGATGATCTCCCCTTGGGAGATACCGCCTTCCGGCACGCGGTCACCGGCTGAGACTTCGAGAATCGGCTTGGGCCACTCGCGGCCCTTCCAGGCCCACGGCAGAATTCCCGGGCTTAGCTTGAATCCGCGCCGGATGCCCGGTTCGATGAACGTCCATTGGTTCTCGGGGAAGGTAATCCACTGATGCGAATCGAGTTCGATGGAGTCCATGACTTGAGTGTAGTGTTCGGGATAGGTAGTCACAGACAGGAACGACCTGGAAAACGCGGACACGTTACGGAGGTTTACCAGCAGGGCAATCAAAATCAGCCACTTAAGGTCAAAGTTCAGGTCGGTGGTCCTGGGGTCTTCCGACTGCAGGCTCAATCTGAACGGCCAACTGCGCTTGAGGAACTGGTCCAACCCGTAGGCCGCCAGCCCCAGCAACGGCGTGACAGCCAGCGGCATAATGAGCAGCGGGTTTCGAACGCGCGTGAGGAACTGGTAATTGGCCCCATATTTTTCCAGCAGCCAGCCACTGGCGAGGAAGAGCACCAGCCCTGTCGCAGCAGCCAGGAACCACAGGTTGCGCCGGTCTTCACGCCGGTTCAGTGTCAACACCAGGGCTGCCAACAGTACCGGCACCCAGCCGATGAACTGGGCCGTGTGCGCCGCGCTGGTCGGCTTGTCCAACGCCGGTGTCCTGAGGAATTCCTTGTCCGCGATGACAAAGTTGAGGACCAGGTACCCCAATGGCTGAGAGCCCTTGCCGGAAGTATCGGAAGGCTTGTCAAATTGGGAGGAGAAATGCCCAAACGGGACGAGGAGCGGCGCGGCCAGCAAGACCGCGATGGCTCCTGCCAACATGAATTTTGGAAAGGAAGGTACCAATGCGCCACGGCCTTTGATAAGCAAAATGAAGAACGCCGGTGCGGCGAACAGCAGGCCGATCTGCACGTAGCCCTGGCCGGAAACCACGGCCATGGCCAGGATGACACCGAGTACAACAGCCGACCCATTTGAATTCTTGCGCAAGACGTAGTATACGGCCGGGAATACCAGCGCAGCCGATGCGGTGGACAAGATGATGCCAATCCACGCCAACTCCATGCGCCCCGCCAAATGCGCACCGATGGCCGCTAAGATGCCACTCCATAGACGCGGCACTCGACCCAGCCCCAATTCGCGTGCCAGCCACCACTGCGCCAGCCCGGCCAGCGCCATCGAAATGACCACCGTCCACTTGGCCCCATTCACCACGCCCAAAAACCAGGTTGTCAGAATCACCACCGGGTGCAACACCGCCCCTTGCAAATCCACTAGCGCCGGGAATCCCCCCCGCTCAGAGCCGTTCCACAGCGCGCATGTGCCGCACTCTTTCACCCAGTCCCAGAAGTGGTGGGTTTGTATCACCCAGAAGAATTCCGCACCGGGCGACATTTGCGTATCGTCAAGCTTGAGATAATCGCGCCCCAACCAGGCCGCCGCGGCGATGATCAACAACAGCTCAAGGGCAAGGAATAAGGTCTCTCGCTTCCAGATTTGTCTGATGCGTTCTTTCATGGCTCTGTGATGAAAGCGCTCCTCATAGGATTGGCTGAGTATACCATCCGGGTCTGAAGAGAATAGCGGGCTTGTTGGTATAATTCGCCAGCCTCAACGCGAGTTCCATACAATCAAAGCCGATGACCGACGACGCCCCCACTTCTACTGGACCCGATGAGGTTCGCATCCCCGCCGAACCCGGCGTGATCGATGTTCCGGTGGGCCGTGGCCGCAGCGTGCGCCTGCGTGTCGATACCCCTGCTGACACGGAAATGCACATCACCTTGGAGCGCGAGCCACTGGGGGACTGGTTACGCCGCAGTTTATCCGTGGCCGGTTCGCAGTCGCTGGCCCTGGGTGAGCGCATCCTACGCTATTGGCCGCTGCCCCTGGACGCCACCCTGTTTATCGGAGCGCTGCTGGTTTACGCCAGTGTGCGGTTAATCGGTCTCACACAATACCCCATCTATTTCTTCACTGACGAGGCCCTCCAGACCAACCTGGCAGGCGAATTCCTGAAGTACAACTTCCACAGCCCGCAAGGCGAGTTGTTCCCCACGTATTTCCGGGTATTCAACACCTGGAACCTTAACGTCTCGGTCTATTTGCAATTAATTCCGTATGTGCTGGTCGGCAAATCCGTGTTTTGGACGCGGGCCACTGTGGCGTTGACCACTGTCCTGGGGGCGTTCTGGGTTGGCCGCATGCTTAAGGACAATTTCAAGATTCCATTCTGGTGGGTCGGCGTACTGGTATTCTCCCTCATACCAGTCTGGTTTTTACATTCAAGAACCGCTTTCGAAACTCCGTTGATGGCGGTGTTCTACATCGGTTTCCTGTATTACTACCTGTGCTACCGGCAGGGCGACGTGCGCAAGGTATACGCCGCAGTGGCTTTCGGAAGCCTGGCTTTCTACACATATAGCGCTGGAAAACTGATCGTGCCCGTGCTGGGCATATTCCTGCTGCTCTCCGATTTGAAATACCACTGGCAACAGCGCAAGACGCTGCTCAAAGCCGCCGTGGTGTTGGTGTTGTTCATCCTTCCGCTGGTACGCTTTACGCTGGCCCATCCGGAGGCGCAGGCCGAGCAGCTTGGCAACCTCACTTCAGTACTGATGCAACCCATCCCCTGGACCGAAAAGGCCAGCCTTTATTTCAAGAATTACCTGTTCGCCCTCAGTCCCGGCTACCTGTTCATTCCCAACAATTTCGATCTGGTGCGCCATCAGATGGGGCCACTGCCGCAAATTATGACCTGGATGCTGCCGTTCTACTTCATTGGCATCGCCCTGTGCATCGCCAATTTCCGCAATGCCGCTTATCGCGTGGTGCTGTTCGGGCTGCTGGCGGTGCCGAGCAGTCCAGCGCTGGTCACTATTGGCGCCACGCGGGTGCTTTCGTTAGTCGGTCCCGCCGCAGTCCTTATCACTCTGGGGCTGGTAGCTGTGCTGAATTATTTCCAGGGTCGCGCGCCTCGCTTTCCTGCCTGGGTTACAGCCGTATTGCTTTTCGTTTTTCTTGCCAGCGCCAACTTCAGACTATTGGGGCGCGCGCTCACTGAGGGCCCCACCTGGAGTGAGGATTACAGTCTGGGAGGCATGCAGTACGGCGGCATTCAGCTCTTTGAGCGCATCCGCGAGTACCACGAAGCCAACCCGGACATAGAGATTTCAGTGACGCCGAACTGGTCCAATGGCACCGGCGAACTGGCCGGTTTCTTCTTCGATGTACCGTGGCCCTTCACGCTGGCAGACCCATTCATGTTCATCGACGACTCCAACGCTGACCTCTCGCATTATATGATTATCGCCCTGCCTAATGAGTACGAGCGCATCCTTGAAAGCCCCAAGGTCAAGGACATTCGGGTCATAGATCTGCTTGAATATCCGAACGGAGAGCCAGGTTTTTATTTCTTAACAATGGAACACGCGGGTTCAGCGGCTGAGTTGATCGAACTGGAAATCGAACTGCGGCAGACGCCCGTGGAGGAGCAGGTCGAGGTGGATGGCGAGGTATGGACGGTACGCCACACGCCGACGGACATGGGTCAGTTGAAGGATCTGTTTGACAACAACCCGGACACCGTGGCCCGCACCGGGGGCGGCAACCCCTTCATCATCGAAGTCTTCTTCCCCGACGTGCGCACCCTGAGCGGTGTGGAACTCATCACCGGTAGCCACAACGCTGAAATCATTGTGCAGGTCTTCCAGCCCGGCGAAGCCGAACCACAGTCATACCTGCTGGCGCACCAAGGGAGCATCAGCGACCCGATTGCTCTGATCGAGTTTGAAGAGCCAGTCGAAATCGACCACATCCTCATTTCTGTGCGCGACGTGGGGCTGGGCGAACCGGCCAACATTCACGTCTGGCAAATTGAGTTTCTCTCCGAATAAACGGCTTCTCACATGCTGCATACGTTGAAATCGCGGGTTGGCCGGTTCTCAGACTTCCTTGCCAGCGGCGGCAATGCGCGACTGGAAAGCATTTGGTACGGCGGCCTCTTCGCGCTGGGCGCAGGGCTTTGGGTGTTTTTCTTTCGTTATGGCAACCTGCGCCTGTACGTCCTCGATTGGCTGAAAGAGCATCACTATCTGGCCCTCTGGAAAGAGGCCTTCACCAGCGGACAGATACCGTATATCAGCAGCATCGTGCTGCAATCCGGTGACCACTTCCTGGCCAACCCGGAGGTGGTTCGCACGCCGGACATCCTTCTGCTGCGCTGGCTGCCGCTCGGCGTTTTCGTCGTTATTCATGTGCTGATTCTCTACGCGCTGGGCTGCTGGGGCATCCTGCGCCTGAAAGACCGGTTCGGCTGGCCACCCCTGGCCGGGGCGGTCGCCTTCGGCCTGTTTACCTTCAGCGGAGCGTTGACGGCGCGACTGGGCATCGGCCACTTTCAATGGGCGGGCGCATTGCTCCTGCCCTGGTTCGCTGAAATCGTTTTCCAGTGGCTGGATGCGGCCAAGGGCGAGGGATTCGCCCCGCGGCCGGCGCTGAGGATGAGCGTGCTGCTCTTTGTGCTGTATCTGAATGGTTCCTTTCACATCGCCAACTGGTGCCTGCTCTTCCTTGTGCTCTTGAGCCTGACGAACTGGAGGCTCATCCGCTATGTCGCTCTTGCGGTGCCAGTGGCACTGCTGTTGGCTGCCCACCAGATTGCTCCGGCGATGACGCTTTTTGACGATGTCCAACGCCAGTCTTTTGGCGGCTTCCCGAATGCTGCCGTCCTGCTGGAAGCGTTCACCCGATTGAGCCTGTTTGACCGGGATGCGATTGGCATCTCCGGTTGGGGCACGTTGTGGTGGTGGGAATACGATTACTACGTGGGCTGGGCGGGCCTGGCCCTGCTGGTCTCCGGGCTGGCCGCGTTCTGGCCGCGCCGTCATTCGGACTCCCCATTTCCCCATCTGTTGCCCGCCCTCCTGGGGATGTTTGTGTTGTCGCTGGGCAGCCTGTGGGGTCAGTTTGCACCCGGACTGGTGCAGGAAGCCGAGCGCGTGCCGACACGTTTCATGCTGTTGGTTTTCCTGTTCCTCGTCATCGGCGCGGCGGAGATTGCGACGCGCTTCCTGCGCCGTTGGCCGCGGTTCGCGCCCTGGGCGCTGCTGCCCGTGCTGGGCTGGGCAGCCTGGGACCTGTGGCAACACGCGGTCCTGTGGCGCGTGGCGCTGCTGGAGGGCATTTTCCTGACCAAGAAGTACGACCCCAACGTGCCTCCCATCCACATCCTCCCTAATGCCGATACGGTCTACCAGGCCTGGGTACTCGGCTCGCTGGCCGTCTCGGCGGTGACGTTGATTGCGGTTGTACTCATACTCTGGCGCGCCACCGTTCGGGATGACCTTTCAGCGCGATAATAGTCGGATGGGAGCGGATGCGCCCGGAGACTCTGACATGGCCGAAACCAAGACCTGCCCCAAATGCGGCAAAAACATGCAACCGGGTTCGCTCAAAGAAGTGGGGAATTACGGGAATTCGCCCTATGTGTGGTCGCCTGCGGATGACGCGCCGTTTCCGGTGGCTGGCGCGCCCAGCAAACGCAAATCGGTGATGTGGTTCGCCTGTGAAGGCTGCGGGTTCATGGAGTTGTACACGCAATCCTGATAAGTCACAATCTTCAACTCAATAAAAAAGGGCGACCCTGTGGGGTCGCCCTTTGCATTCCTGCGAATTTGGCCGCGACTAGGCTTTTTGCGTCCGCTTGCGCAGCCAGGACACCAGCCCAACCAATGCCAACGCCATACTGCCGCCGGCGAACAGCCACTTGAGCAGAGTGAAAACACCCGCCGCGCTCGCCAGCACCGGGGGAACCGCCGGGAACAGACCAATCATCCCCACGATACTGGCATTTTCCAGCAGGTCAAACAGGAAGCCGCCAAATGGCAGGACGTTCCAACCTCGTAAGCGGCTTTGGGCAGACAGCCCTTTGTTGAACAGCCACGAAATCAACAACGAGAAGAACAACGTATACGCCACCGGGTAGACGATATCCAGCGCCAGTTCAATGGTGCGATACAGCGCCCGGCCCTCGGCGCCCATGGCTCCCAATGTTTCAACGGCCTGTGCGCCGGAGTAATACAAATTCAGGTCCAGCGGCCCCACCCCACCGGTGGCGGCAGCCAGGCGCGCCCCGGCGGCGGGCATCACCCCGAACATGAACAGGGCATCCAACAGGAAAAAGATGAGGACATTACGGCCGGTGGCAAATCTGTAGAGTGTGTCAGAGAGTTTCTTCAACATTTGGCCTCCAAAAGATAACGTGAGAATGACGAGCTCGTATCTGGTTACTATACACTATCTCAAGACTGTGGGCACGCTTGCCAGTAATTGTTGCTGTCCCAAATTTGGTGGGTGAATTTCTGTGGGCGCGTTGAAGTGGGGATTACACACTTGCAGGGTTTGGTTCAGGTCAGGGTTGAACTTGAAATCAGCAGCCCGTTGAGCCTGC
>SCUK01000035.1 GCA_004297445.1 Anaerolineae bacterium
CAAAGAGAGTGGCAAATTCATCGGGCGGTGCGGGCTGCTGCCGTGGACGATTGACGGGGTGTACGAGGTGGAAGTGGCGTATACCATCGCCCGCGATCACTGGCGGCAGGGCTACGGCAGCGAGGCGGCGCGCGGCTGTCTGGAATATGGCTTCAACACGCTGGGGCGCACGCGGCTGATCGCGATGGTGGACCACAACAACGTCGCCTCGCAGAAGGTGGCGCAGAGCATCGGGATGCGCCACGAACGGGATGCGGTGGACGACCTGGGGCCATTCATGCTGTGGTCGGTGGAGCGGAACGAGGTGAACAATGCGAACGCTTGAAGTCTTAATCCTCTTGTTGAATGTCGTCGCCCTAGTGGCGCTGTATTTGCCGCGGCGCGCAGCGTTGCGCGGGTTGGCCTATTTACCAGCCGTGACCGTCATCGTCATGCTGGCGCATCTGGGGGTGGAGGGGTATCGCTGGCAGATGGTCCCGGCGTATCTGCTGACGGCGGCGCTATTCCTGTTGAGCCTGCGGCGGATGCGCAACCGCGGGGATGTGCCCCCGGCGCGCGGCGCGCTGGCGTTTGCCGCGGGCGGGTTGGCGGCCGTGGTTTGGGTGGCTGCGGCGGCGCTGCCCATCATCCTGCCGGTGCCGCGCCTGCCGCAACCGCCCGGCCCGTATGCGGTCGGTTCTGTGCTGTACCATTGGATGGACACCACACGCGACGAAGTCTATTCGACGGAGCCGGACGACTCCCGCGAGATGATGGTGCAAATCTGGTATCCGGCGGACGTGACGGCAGACGCCCGCACCGTCCCGTTCCTGGATAATTTTGACGTGGCGCTGCCGGCGTTCGCCGCGTTCCTGGAAGTGCCGCCCTTCGTGCTGGAGCATCTGCAACTGGTGGACACCCACTCCTACGCAGACGTGCCGGCAAGTGGCGGTGAGTCATCCTACCCGGTGGTCATCTATTCGCATGGCTACAAGAGTTACCGCACTGCGAGCATCGCCCAGATGGAAGCGCTGGCGAGTTCGGGGTACATCGCGGTGGCCATTGACCATCCGTATTCGGCGGCGTTCACCGTATTCCCGGACGGGCGCGTGGCGCTGAATGACCCTGACCTCCTGCCGCCGGACGGGCGGATGGAGCCGGGCGACCAGGAAGCGCGCGAGGGTTTGCAGGGGACGATGGTGGCGGATGTGCAATTCGTGCTGGACCAATTGCAGCGGCTGAACGAGGGCGGGCTGGAGTCACCCCTGGCCGGGAAGCTGGACTTGGAGCGCGTTGGCCTGACGGGCGTCTCGACCGGCGGCGGCGCCATCCTGTGGGCCTGCCAGATCGATGCGCGCTGCAAGGCGGGGCTGGTGCAGGATGGCTGGTATGAGCCGATTCCGGAGGCGCTGGTAACACAGCCGCTGCGCCAGCCGTTCCTGTTCATGCAAAGCGAGACGGATATGTGGATGATGGACAACCTGGCGCGGCTGGACGGGTTATACGTGGAATCAGCTGCGCCAGCGTTTCATCTGAGTCTGACGGGCGTGCAGCATTATGACTTTGGTGACTATCCGCTGCTGTCGCCGGTGAACAGCCTGCTCCCGGAACACGGGACGATGGAGGGGAAGCGCACGGTAGCGATGATTAATGCCTACCTTCTGGCGTTCTTTGACCAGTACCTGAAGGGTGAGCCGTCGGTGTTGCTGGCGGGGCCGTCGGCGGAATATCCGGAAGTGGGGTTCGAGGGGAGGGAGCCGTGAGGGGGGAGGGGTGCGGTGTAAGCGGGCGATGGGAAGAAAAGTCCTTGCATAAATGAGTAAAATAGGTATAATTAATATATCATGCCTTTCGAGTTTGATGCCAGCAAGAGCCAGTCAAATATAGGGAAAAGCACGGCATTGATTTTGAGCGCGCAAAGGCGGTTTGGGACGATGAAGACCGGCTGGAGATTCCGGCAGTTACAAAAGGCGAGCCGCGCTGGCTGGTGATTGGACTCATCGATGATAAGCATTGGTCTGCCATAATCACCTACCGCGGCGAGGCGATTCGAATTATTTCTGTGAGGCGTTCTCGTCCGAAGGAGATTGAGTTATATGAAAACCTCTGACTTTGACAAGAAATTTGACGACGATGAAGAAGATATCGTTGCGAATCTGGATTTGTCACGAGCGCGCAGGCCGGGCGAGGAAATCAAGCGCATCAACGTGGACTTCCCGGCATGGATGGTGGCTTCGCTGGACCGCGAGGCGCGCCGCCTGGGAGTGACGCGTCAGTCGGTGATTAAGATGTGGCTGGCGGAGAGGCTGGAGGAGAAGGCGTAGGGTTTTGTGCAGGCCAGCCGCAGGTTTCGGCAACTAAGCGAATAAAAATAGGATTGTACTATTCCCATTGAGCCGTGCTGAGAATCCAGGTTCCACGCGACCCCTCGCTACGCTCGGGGTGACAGGGTTGCAAACCCTAGCTATTATTCAAGTTAGGCAGGAAGGGTTTGAGGGCGGCGATAATCATTTTGGCTTCGGCTTCGTCGATGTCCAGACCGAAGCGATATGTTTTTGCGCCATAATCCAGCCCTATAACTCCATCATGTTTAAGTAAGCGATAAAAGGGGTTAGAAAACCGTTCCGGCAAAGCGCTAATCCTAAGGTCACTTATCGAATCAAGAGAGTACTCTTTTATCTGTCTCCAACCAAAGATCTGTTTTGTGACAGAAAGCCCCATTGGACTTGCTTCAATGAGTTCTCTCCCAACAAGTTGCCAAGAGAAGTGATAAAGAACGAAAAGCATGAAGAGTACAAAGAAACTGAAAAACAATCCGAGTACCAAGAATACCGGAATTAGAAGAGAAAGCGTTTTCGAAACATTATCGGATTCTACCGAAATTGCTTGAAGTATTCCTGAAAGGCTTCCGTATTCAGCTAGGCCAGTTCTGAACATTTCAGTCGCAAGCGTGATGACCATTGAAATAGGTGCCAGAACGAACAGACTGGAGTAAATAGACATGAATCCTAGCCATAAAATTGTCCATATGTTTTTCCGTCGAGGCAAGATGACCCGGACCCCATCATCAAGTGCTTCGACAGTATGGCGAGGAAGTTGGGGTTGAATGTGTTTTGTGGGCATATTTCCGCTTATACATCGAATTGGAAGTGGTACTCCAATTATGATACACCCGCAATAATGTAGCCCAAATGCAAGAATCTATGGTTGTCTTTCCATTCCCCAAAGCGGACGCTGCGGCCCAATTAGGATGCACGCGTAACTAGGCTGAACGAATGTCATTGCGAGCGATGCAATCTTCTAATTGGGGTTGGAGATTGCTTCGTCGGGCTACGCCCTCCTCGCAATGACAGACTCTACAATACCATCCCCAGCGGATTCTCAAGACACTTCGCGACGGCCTGCATGAACTGGGCGGCTTCGGCGCCGTCGCTGACGCGGTGGTCCACCGAGACGGTGGCTTTCATGCGCCAGCCGGGGACGATGGCGCCGTTCTTAACGACCGGCACTTCGAGGGCCGAGCCGACGGCCAGGATGGCGGCCTCCGGCGGGTTGAGGATGGCGATGAATTCGAAGACGTCGTACATGCCGAGGTTGCTGATGCTGAAGGTCGAGCCTTCCACGTCGGCGGGCTGGACCTTGCCGGAACGGGCGCGGGCGGCCTTGTCGCGCACGTCCAGGGATATCTGGCGCAGGGAGAGGCGGTCGGCGTCCGGGGTGACGACGACCAGCAGGCCGTTCTCGACGGCGACGGCATTGCCGATATTGACGCGGCCGTGGCGCAGGACGGCATCTCCGTCCAGGCTGGCGTTGAGGTTGGGGAATTCGCGCAGGGCGAGGGCGACGGCCTTGACGATGAAGTCATTGACCGAGAGTTTCTCGCCGCTGCCTTCGAGCATGGCGTTGGCCTGCTTGCGCATCTCGAGGACGTTTTCCATCTCGAATTCGTGGGTGACGTAGAAATGCGGCGCGGCTTGCTTGGCGCTCACCATGCGGCGGCCGATGGCCTGGCGCAAGCGCGAAAGCGGTACGCGCTCATCGGCGGGGGGTGGACCGGCCAGAGGCAGCGGGCGACCAAGCTGCGCTTGGTTTAAGCCCGCTGTCTGAGAAGTGCCCGCTGTCTGAATCCCGCCAGTGAGGGCGGCTTCAACGTCCTTGCGGACGATGCGGCCCTGCGGGCCGGAGCCTGAAACGGCAGCGAGTTGAACGCCCTTATCGGCGGCGATGCGACGGGCCAGCGGGGTGGCGCGCACGCCACCCGGCAGGTTGCCGGCGGCATTGCCGTCTCCGTTGGACGCGGCCGGAACAGGAACCGAGACGGTGGGCTGGGCCGGCGTTGCGACTGGAGTCGGGGCTGGCTCGGCGGCGGGTTCGGGCTGCTTCGCGGGCTCGGCGGCGGGTTCGGGGGTCGGGGCGGGGTCGCCGGTGGGCGCGCCCACCAGGGCGGTCACGTCTATGGTTTCATCGGCAGTACCGACGATGGCGATGGGCTGGTTGACGGGGACGATACTGCCCTCCCCCACCAGCAACTTGCGCACGACGCCGCTGAACTGTGACTCGACTTCGACGGTGGCTTTGTCGGTTTCGATTTCGGCCAGCAACTGGCCTTTCTCCACCGTCTCGCCTTCCTTCTTCGCCCAGCGGGAGATGGTGCCCTCGGCCATGTCGAAACCGAGTTTGGGCATGGTGACGATGTCAGCCATTACAGCACCTCCTTGACGGCGGCGATGATGTCCTTGACCTGCGGCAGAGCCATCTGCTCCAGCTCGCGGTTGTAGGGCAGCGGCACTTCCTTCTGCGCCACGCGCTTGATGGGCGCGTCGATGTAATCAAAGGCTTCTTCGTACAGGCGGGCGGCCACTTCAGCCCCCACGCCGAAGGAACGCCAGCCTTCTTCCACAATCACACAGCGATTGGTCTTCTTGAACGACTCCAGCACCGGCCCCATGTCCAGCGGGCGCAGGGAGCGCAGGTCGACGATTTCGACCTCGATGCCTTCTTTCGCCAACTGGTCGGCGGCTTCCATGCTGAGTTGCAGCATCTTGCTGTAGGTGACGAGGGTGACGTGCTTGCCGGGGCGCTGGACCTTGGACACCCCGATTTCCACCAGATGCTCGCCGTCCGGCACTTCGCCGCGCCACTGGTAGAGCGTGGAATGTTCGATGAACAACACCGGGTCGTCGGAACGGATGGCGGTCTTGAGCAGGCCCTTTGAATCCGCGGGTGTGGCAGGAGCCACGACCTTGAGGCCGGGGAAGTGGGCGAAGATGACGTCCGGCGTTTGCGAGTGGGTCGCGCCCAGTTGGCGACCGCCGCCGCCCACGGCGCGAATCACCATCGGCACGCGGAACTGGCCGCCGAACATGTAATGCAGTTTGGGGGCCTCATTGACGATGTGGTCGAAGGCCGAAAACGCGAAGTTGATGGTCATCATCTCGGCGATGGGGCGCAGGCCGGTGAGGGCCGCACCGATGGCGGCGCCGATGATGGCGGCCTCGGCGATGGGCGTGTCCTTGATGCGCTTGTCGCCAAACTGATCATGGAAGCCGCGGGTGACGGCGTAGGTGCCGCCCCACACGCCGACTTCCTCGCCGAGGATGAAGACGTTTTCGTCGCGCTCCATCTCCTCGCGCAGGGCGTCGGAGATGGCCTGACGTACGGTAATGGCTGCCATGTTATGCGGCCTCCACATAGATATCGGTGAACAGGGCTTCGGGGGCCGGGTTGGGGCTTTCCTCGGCGAACTTGACGGCGGCGGCGACTTCTTCGATTACCGCGGCGTCAATGGCATCCAGTTCTTTAGCGGTCGCCTTCTTGCCGGCGGTGATGGCCTTGCGGAAGATGCCGATGGGGTCGTTCTCCTGCCATTTCTTGATTTCTTCCGGCTTGCGGTAGCGCTCCGGGTCGCCCATCGAGTGGCCCTGGAAGCGGTAGGTGATGGCTTCAAGGAAGTACGGGCCGTTGCCGGCGCGCACGTAGGCGAGGGCTTCGGCGGCGGCATCTTTGACGGCCAGCACGTCCATGCCGTCCACGCGGCTGTTGGGAATGAGGTAGCCTTCGGCCTTCTGGCGAATCTCGCTGACGGCCGAGGCGCGGTCAATGGTGGTGCCCATGCCATACTGGTTGTTCTCGCACACCCAGAGGACGGGCAGTTTCCACACTTTGCTCAGGTTGACGGCTTCATGGAAATAGCCGATGTTGGTGGCGCCGTCGCCGAACATGCAGACGGTAACGCCGTCGCGCCCGGCGTACTGGTCGCCCAGGGCGAGGCCGGCGGCGATGGGCAGGTGCGCGCCGACGATGGCATGCCCGCCCCAGAAGTTATGTTCCACGCTGGCCATGTGCATCGAGCCGCCCTTGCCTTTGGACATGCCAGTGGCTTTGCCGAGCAGTTCGGCCAACACCTGGTTGGCCGTAAGGCCGACGTTAAGCGCAAGGCCGTGGTCGCGGTAGGCGGTGATGAAACGGTCCTGCGGCAGGCGGGCGGCGACGAGGCCGGTGCTGACGGCTTCCTGGCCGATGTAGAGGTGCAGGAAGCCGCCGACCTTACCTTCCTGGTAGAGGATGGCGGCCTGTTCTTCCACCCGCCGGATGAGGACCATCTGGCGGTAGAGGTCGAGATAGTCTTCTTTTTTCATTCGCAATGACTCCAATTTCGCCCACAAGGGGCTTTGCTACGAATTCTGCCCGCACGCCCACAAGGGGCTATGCTACGGAACGCGGACTCCGGAAGTCAGGCCAGCGTCGTCCGGGGCGGTATAGAAAACAACACCGGGAACCTCCCGGCGTTGCCAGATGTCCGATGGGCGATTATACCAAAGCGAAGGGCGGGGCTCACGCACAGTGGGGAGTGTCCTGTTCGGATGGGACAGGGGTTGACGCTTTTGCGGAGAACTCGTCAGGCTCTCGACTAAAGCCTCGACTCCGAACAAACACCCACGCAACGTGAGCGGAAAAGCTTGACGAGTTGCAACGAACGTATTAGAATATTCAATAATTCGAATATTATAATTATGACACTGCCAAAATCAAAGCAAATCTACGCGCTGCATGCCAGCATTTGCCAAGTGCTTGCGAACCCCAAGCGATTGGAAATCATCGACCAGTTGCAGGAGGGCGAACTTTCCGTCACGCAGTTGACGGAAACGATGAAAATCAGCCAGGCGAATCTCTCGCAGCACCTCAGCGTGATGCGGCATCGCGGCATCGTGACCGTGCGGCGTGACGGCGCGAACAGTTACTACCGACTCGCCAGCCCGAAGATCGTGCGGGCCTGTGCGCTGATGCGCGAAGTGCTGCTGGAAAATCTGGAGAGCGGGGCGGAAATCCTGAGGAACCAAACCAAACAATAATGAAAGACCGACATGACCGCCAACACTGAAGCCCCAACCACTCTTTTCATCATCAACGACGCACCGTATGGAAATGAACGCCCCTACAATGCACTGCGCCTGGCGCTGAATCTCGTTAAGCGGCCGGACAACCCGGTGAGTGTTTTCCTCATGGGCGATGGAATCGCCTGCGCCCTGGCCGGGCAAAAAACGCCGGAGGGCTACTACAACGTAGAGCGGATGATTAAGTCATTGGCCAAACGCGGCAAAGTAGCCACTTGAGGGACCTGTATGGAGGCTCGCGGGTTCGAGCCCGAACGGTTGATTGAAGGGGTGCAGTGCGGCACTATGGATCTGGCTGGCGAATGGACTATGGAAGCGAACAAGGTGTTAGTTTTCTGAGTGTGCAGCGCCTTTACCCTTTCTTTACAAAAACTTCAATCCTGCTTTGCAGGTATAGGGGACAATCAGGGTGAATACGGTCTTCAATGAAAGGAGCGCCCATGTGCGGATGCATGTTGATGCACGCGACAATGAACCATGATGCCGACCCCCAGCCTGCCCCGGCGGGCACAGCTCTGGCCGAACGGACCTGCCACCATTGCGGGCAGTCACTCCGGCCGGGCTACGCCTTCTGCCCCGGCTGCGGGATGAGTCTGAGCGAGGCGGCTTGCGCTTCGTGCGGACAGCCGGTGGAAGCGGGCTGGAAAGCGTGCGCGCATTGCGGCGCGCCGTTGAACACAATGAACAGGAGCGAACTATGAATCGTATAAACTGGGTTGCCGTTTTAGTCATCCTCATCCTGGCGCTTGTCCTCTTCCAGGTGGGGGTGGGGCTGGGCAGCGGTCGCGGGGTGACTGGCTGGGGAATTATGGGGCCGGGGATGATGGGCGGCTGGAGCTACGGCCTGCTGGGAGGTTTTGGGATGCTCTTCATGTGGATTGTACCTATTGGCTTTTTCGCCCTGACGGTGGCGGGTATCATGTGGCTGGTGCGCTCGATGGGCGGCGGCGGCACGGGAACAACCTGCCCTTCTTGTGGGAAGAGCGTGCAAGCGGGATGGCAGCACTGCGCGCACTGCGGCGCAGACCTGTAAGTTGCGAGTCCTGGGCTATTATTCACAGATTGCAGTGAACCCATGACGATCGTGAAATGGTACGACCCGGTCTATTGAGATAAATATCACGCCAGCGCGTCCCAGACGGCGTTGCTGATTTCGGTCCAGCGCGCCCGGTTGGGGCGGTTGGCGAGCAAGCGGCTGGTGGTGAAGGCCACGACGAGTCCGGCGTCCGGGTCGGCCCAGGCCATGCAGGTGCGGTTGCCAAAGTGGCCGAAGGTGCGGACGGTGCTGCCGCGTCCCATCGAAGGGCCGGGGTCGCCCTGGGCGGGCATGAGGCCGCCGAGGTGGAAGCCATAAGCGAAGCGCACCTGGCGGTCAAACATGGCATCGAAGCCTTCGTAGCCCAAGGTGGTGGCGGCGGCGATGGTTTCCGGTTGGAGGTAGCGGCGTCCGGCGTATTCGCCGCCGTTCAGCAGCATCTGGTAGAAGACGGCGAGGTCGCGGGCGGTGCTGTGCAGGCCGGAGGCCGGGACGAGGGCGCGGCGGATGGCAGGCAGGTTGTAGAACGCCGGGAGGTATTTCTGGTCTTCGCAGGCGGCGGAGACCGGCGGCGAGTGGCGCAGTTCGCGGGCGGGGATGCGGAACCAGGTGCGCGTGAGGCCGAGCGGTTCGATGAAATTCTCATGCAGGTATTGGTCGATCATCTGGCCGGTGACGCGGCGCACGACTTCACCGAGAATCCAGCCGTAGTTAACGAGGTGATAGGCCATCTGCGCGCCGGGCGGGGTCTCGGGGCGCAGGCGGGCGACGTGGCGGGTGACGGCGCTCCAGAGCGGCCAGAGCGGGAGCTGGCGATAGAGGCCGCGGCTGGGGATGCCGGCGAGGTGCAGGAACACCTGGCGGATGGTGGTGGACTCCTTGCCGTTGCGGCCGTACTCCGGCCAATAGTCGGCCACGCGAGCGTCCAGGTCAATGCGGCCTTCTTCGATGAGTTTGTGAACGCAGATTCCGGTGAAGGCTTTGGAACAGGAAAAGACGAGGAACGGGGTGGTGGGCGTGACGGGCTCGCGGCGCGCGGCGCCGATGGCGAGGTCCACGGCGAGGCGGCCGTGGCGCAGGACGACGAGCTGGGCGGCGGGCATCAGGCCGTCGGCGAACTGACGTTCAAATACGGCGCGAATGGCGGCCGCGCCGGACTGGGTGAGGCCGGCGGCGGGGTCGGGAGCGGTGAAGTCGATGGTCATCGATTGGATTGTACTGCGGCTAGCTTCCATCCCCCATCCCGGATTAGATACTTCACATTCCCTGACCTGCCCGGGGAAACCTGGTCAATTCCTGTGGCGGGCTTTTGTGCCCCTGTCGGCAATGGGTTTCCCAATTCGCTCTTCAATGCTGGCGGGTTTGGGAAATGAATCGCTCAATGCAAATTCCTTGACCAGCGAATCGTACTCCTCGCTGCCGTGCAGAATTGTACGGTTGCGGCCGGACAATTTTGCCAGGTACAGGGCGATGTCTGCATGATGGATAATATCCATGGCAACCAGTTCATCTCCGTGCTTGCTGGCAACCCCAAAACTGAGTGAAACGTGAATGGGTTCGGGATAATTCTTCAGGACAATTTCGTGTTCCTCGATCTGCTTTCTCACGTTTTCGATTCGCTCATGCGCGGCGGCCGCGTCCGTCTCGGGCATCATGATCGAGAACTCTTCCCCGCCGAAGCGGGCCACGACATCATACTCACGAAAGTTCTTCTTTAGAATCCCCGATACCTCGATGAGCACCTGGTCTCCGGCCAGGTGGCCGTAGGAATTGTTGATGTTTCTCAATAGATCCATGTCCGCCATTACGATACTGATGGGATGGTGGAACCGTTTAGCTCTGGAAATCTCGGCCTGCATTGCCGACGCGAAAAAGGCGGCATTGAACAACCCGGTCTTCTGATCGACTTCGGAGGCGCGCTCCAGCGCCGGGACTCGCAATGTGGAATACATTAAATAGACAGGTACCAGCGCCAGAAAGCTCAAGAGCGGGTTGACGAACCAGAGCATGACCGCGATCAGGCCCAGGGTCAGGAAGGTGAAATCGAGCATCAAGGGAAACCCACTGAGGATGCCGGACTCTTTGAACGACTCTCCGGAAGTCAGGCGAATTACAGTCCCCACAAGTACATGATTGGTAAAGACAAACACAATCAGAGAGAGGGTAATAGCCAGGGTAAGCCGGAGAGAAATCGGCTCAACCAATGGCAACCGCTGGCCGAACAGCGCGAGAACCACCGCGCTCGCCTGCAACGAGAGCACGTATTGGCCGATGTTGAAGGCTTGTACTTGAAACTTGTATTTTCCGAATGGCCACTCAACCAGATGGGAGACCAGGACGACGAGACCTGCCTCACCCACCCCAAGATGAAACAGGGCGAAGCTGTAGGCGAGGAAGCTGATGTTGAAGTGGGAGTGCTCCGTGAGCCCGTAAACGTTGAAGATGAGCCCAATTGAACCCAGAACGCAAAGAAAAATCAGCAACCCAAGTTGATTGAGGATTGCCGCTCGATCTACGAAGATGTAGGTTCCAAGGAAAACCGCGCCGAAAAGGACAACAAGACCAATGTATATCCTTGGCTTTGAAATCAACAATCCCTCTCCAGGGAACAGGTTATCTGGTTGTAAAAAGCAGCAAGTAGAACTTATCCGGCCCAGGAAACCAACGGCTCAATGATGGGCCAGATGATGAAGGCAACCAGAAGCAATTGCAGTAAGTGGCCACGTAACTTTTTCATGATTAATTCTCCTTGTCCATCCAATCGATATTCAAATAATACAACTAATTGCCGGGCTCCGCACCTTACAAAACTGTAAACTTCGGGCCAATTCACCCCTTAAACTCAGGTTTTGAACGGTTGACCGTAATCCGGTATGTCATAAAGGGGTCTTTTTGTCCCTTGGTTGCCTGTTCCGGATACTTTTGGCGGGTTACTTTATAATCGCGGGCATGAATCTAAATGACCTGCCGGTTGGACTTGAGATGACGATTCCGGAAGAGTATCTGGACTTCCTCGGTCACATGAATGTGATGTACTACACGCATCTGTTTGACCGGGCGACGTGGGCGTTTTATGACCAGTTCGGGTTCGGGCGCGAGTATCACACCCAGTCCGGGTTCGGGTCGTTCGCGCTGGAGGGGCATGCGCGCTATCTCTCGGAAGTGCGCGTGGGGCAGAAGGTGCGGCTGCGGACGCGATTGATCGCCCGGTCGGACAAGCTGATGCACGCGATGCACTTCATGGAAAAGGAAGACGGCACGCTGGCGGCAACGTCCGAGTTCCTCGGGGTGCACATCGATTTGAGTACGCGGCGGTCGGCGCCCTATCCGCCGCAGGTGGCGGCAGGGCTGGACGCGCTGCTGGCGAAACATCGGGCGCTGGGGTGGGATGCGCCGTTGAGCGGGGCGATTGGAGTGGGGAAGAAGAACGCAGCGGGCGGCCACGCTGCGCTTGGCTAAAGCCCGCTGTCTGAGCAAAAAAGGGGCGACGCATGCGTCGCCCCTACAATGGCCCTATGTTCGTGCGTAGTATTGATTGGTGGTCTGTAAGTATAAAAAGACACCCGATTTCTCAAAGAAATCGGATGTCTGATTGGCAAGGGGTGCGGGGTTACTTGATTTCGAACGTGACCTGCACGTCGAGCTGGATGTCCAGCGAACCGGGGGCGATGGGCACGGCGGCGTCGGCGGCCAGGGCGCGCATGTCATCCACGAAGGGCTGGACCACCCCACCCCCGCCCACATAGGCGCTGATGGAGTAGACATCACCCAACTGCACACCGCCGGCGGCGGCCAGGATTTCGGCACGGGCGCGGGCGTTCTCGGTGGCGGCTTCAAGAGCCTGGGCGAAAGCGGCTTCGCGGTCGGCAACATCAAAAGTGATGCCGTAGATGGTGTTGGCGCCGGAGCCAACGACGGCATCCAGCACTTCGCCGAAGGTGGCCAGATCGCGGATGGTGACGGTGACGGTATTCTGCACGACGTAGGTGGTGCCGGTAATCTGGCCTTCAAAGTCGTAGTCGGTGCGCGGCCAGATGCTGAAGTTGCTGGTCTGGATGTCCTCGGCGGCGATGCCGAAGCCGTCCAGCGTGGCGCGGATGGCCTCGGACTGCTGGTTGTTCTCGGCCACGGCCTGCTGGGCGCTGGCGTTCTCGGTGTTCACGCCAATCTGGATGCGGGCGATGTCCGGGGTGAGGGTAATGACGCCGGTGCCATTTACGCTGATCAGCCGCGGCTGTTCGGCGGGGGTCGTGGTGCCCAACGGGGTGGCGCCGCCACAAGCGGCGAGGGCCAGCGCGAGCACGGGAATCAGGATGAGGGAAAGCCTCTTGCGATTCATGGTTTTCTCCTATGAGTAGTCTCTTCCATTATGACGTAGATGAAAGGGAATAAGTTCCCCCAAGGGGAGGAAAGAAAACCAGCAATTCAGGCAATGCGTTGACCTGCCGCTATCAATTTGCCCAGCACGGCCTTTGCATGTACAATACATCAAACAAATGTTCTGACCTTGAGGGCGAACGATGTCACTCGATTTTCAACAAGTACGCGACCAGGTAAAAGCGCTGGGAGAGCATGCCCCGCTGCGCGAGCAGAAACTGCGCGACCTGCAAAAGCAGGCGGCCGGGCTGCTGGAAACCCATGCCAAAAAGCTGGACGAGCTGCGGGAGAAAGTGGGCCGGGCGGCGACAGCCAACCAGACCCTGCGCTGTGCCCTGCCCTTCCGGGACGCGCTCAACCATCACATCGCCCTACCGGCGATGCCACAACAGGCCACCATCATCGCCGCCGACGGCTCGCAAATCAACCCGGACCGACACGCCGAGACGGAATACTGCCTGGTGAATGTCGGCTCCATCCGCACGCACATCGGGGAAAAGGACGCGCCGGAACAGACCATCAAAAGCGACCTGTTCTACGACCCGGACATCTACACCGACAACGGCCTGCTGACCGAAGCGCAGGTAGCGCTAATTCGCGACATGCGCGAGCGCGAAGTGCTGGTGACGCTGGCGGCCGGGCAGCCGGAGCCGGTGCTGACCTTCACCGATGGGCCGCTGGAGTTGTGGAGCCGCGACGACGCCGTGCTGGACAGCAAAAACTTTGCGCGCTACCTGGAAACCCTGAGCGCGCTGAACATCATGGGCGCGGCCACGGCGGGTTACGTGGACAAGCCGGGCAGCGGCCTGCTGGTGAGCCTGCTGGAAGTGGCGGCGCTGCCGGAGGGGAAACTGGGCGAGGCGGGCAAAGACCACTGGCTGCGGGGCATCACGGATGCCGGGTTGCTGTCCGGAGTCCTGGCACCGGGGGAACGCTCGGCGGTGTTCGGCATCCAGTCCAAGACGGCGAGCCGCTACCAGGATGCGCTTGCGCTGCACTTTTTCTATTTGAATGTATCCATGAAGGATGACTTCCCATGGCTGGTGCGGGTGGAAGTGCCGGGCTGGGTGGCGAACCACATCGGGATGCTGGACAGCCTGCACGCGGTGCTGGTGCGCCAGTGCCAGGTGGCGGGGAACATCCCCTACCCGTATCTGTTGCACCGGGCACATGAAATCGCGGTGGTGACGCGCGACGAGAAAGAACAACTGGAACGGATGATTACCCAGGAACTCTACAAGAACGGCGTGCGGCCGGGTTGGGCATCGGCCAAGGGTCGCATGAAGCAAACGCAGAGGAGATGAGCATGAGCCAACACTATGAAATCGGGCGGATGCTGCGCGGCAGCACGACGGAGTTTGTGGTCGGCTGCAAGGTGACGCAACTGGAAGCGCCGGAGTTCGGCGCGCTGGTGCGCGCACCGCTGGGCAACGGCCTGCAGGCCTACGGGTTAATCGCCAACATCAGCATTGAAGATGACGGACTGGTGAAACAACTGGTGACGGCGGAAAACGTGGAGGAGTCGGTGATTGCCGACAACCGGCTGAACCGCAACGTGCCGATTGAGATGACGGTGCTGGTCGTCGGGCATCGCAACAACAGCATCCACCACCTGCTGCCACCGCGGCCGCCGTTGAGTCTGGATGTGATTGAACTGTGTACGGCGGACGAAATCGCGGAGTTCACTGCCGCCGGGCGGTTCGGCTATTTCCGGCATATCCTGCGGGCCGAGAATGTGCCGGTGGGCGAACTGCTGGCGGCGCACCTGAAGGCGGCACACACGGCGCACGGGGACGATGGCTGGGCGCAGCGTGCCGCGCAGGAATTGATTACGCTGCTGCGGGATGATTACGCGACGCTGACGGCGGTGATGGGCGCGTTGTCGGATGCGGTGCCGGAGATCACAGCGGGCTGAAGCCCGCTGTCTGAAAGCCCGGGCGAAGCATGCTTCGCCCCTACGGAAACTGAACAGTGGCTAACGCCACTGCAACCAGCAAGGAAAGCAAAATGGACGAAATCAAATACATCGGCAAGGTAGTCGGCGGCGGGCTGAAGGAGTCGTTCGTGGTGCGGCTGGAAGTGCCGGCCAACGAAGTGCAGGAAGGCGCGTTCGTCATCGTGGAGAACGAGGATTGGCTGTTCTACGGGCTGGTGACCGACCTGATGCTGGGCGCTACGGACCCGCGCTTCGCTGACGAGCCGATGGGCAACCGGGTGGCACCCTACCTGGCCGAACTGCTGTACGGGCAAACGCTGTTCACCAACCTCGAAGTGTTGCCGAGCCTGATGATGGAACGCGGCCCGGCGCTCGACAGCGCGGAGTACAAGCAGTGGCAGAAGTCGATTGATGCGGGGCTGAAGGAACAGCCGCGCCCGATTCCGGTGAAGACCGTGCCGCCGCACCATTCGCGCGTGCGGCTGGCGACCTCCGGCGACATCGCCGAAATCTTTGGCGACACGGAAAAGAAGAGCAATCTCATCATCGGGCACACGCGCGAGCAGGGGCACCCGGTGGCGCTGGACATGGAGAAGTTCGTGCAGCGGTCGTCCGGGGTGTTCGGGGCGACGGGCACGGGCAAGTCGTTCCTCACCCGGCTGGTGCTGGCGGGGCTTATCCATTATGACGAAGCGTCCATTCTTGTGTTCGACATGCACAACGAATACGGGCTGGACGACGTGGCCTCGGATACCGGGCAAAAGGTGGTGGGCCTCAAGACCAAGTTCAGCAGCAAGGTGCGCATTGTGGGGCTGGGCAGCGGGGCGATGATTCGCGGGCAAAACCCGGACTTCAACCTGGAAATCGCCACCGGCGACATCCAGCCGCAGGACGTGGAGTTGTTGAGCCGCGAGCTGAACCTAAAAGAGACCACCCCCACCACGCTGGACGCGCTGGTGACGACCTTCGGCCATCAGAACTGGCTGCGCGAGTTCCGCGAGATGAGTGTGGGCGCGGTGGTGGAGGACGAAAAGGGCAAGAGAGTGCCCGCGCCGGGTAGTGTCGAAGCGTGGGCATACGATGTTGGTATTCACCCTGAAGCAGCAAAGGGTCTGCACAGCAAATTGCGCCGGCTGTTCAGCCTGGGCTATGTGGTGGACCAGCCGGCTGCAGATGGCATCAAGGAAATCATCAAGGCGCTGGAAGCCGGGCAGCATGTACTGTTGTCGTTTGGCCGCAATGACAGCGACCTGGACTACCTGCTGGTGACAAACCTGCTGACGCGGCTCATCCGCCAGCGCTGGGAGGAACGCACCAACGAATACCGCTCCTCGGACAAGAACAAGCCGCGCCCGCTGGTAATCGTGGTGGAGGAGGCGCACAAACTACTCAACCGCGAGATGGCCTCGCAGACGACGTTCAGCACGATTGCGCGTGAACTGCGCAAGTATTTCGTGACGCTGCTCATCATCGACCAGCGCCCCTCGCAAATTTATGACGAGGTGATGAGCCAGTTGGGCACGCGCATTTCCGGCTGGCTGGGGGACGAGGACGACATCCGGGCGGTGCTGTCCGGGCTGGCCGGGCGCGAGGCGCTGCGCGGGATGCTGGCGCGCCTGCAACCCAAGGAAGAAGTGATGCTAATGGGCTGGGGCGTGCCGATGCCGCTGCCGGTGCGCTCGCGCCGTTATGACGATACGTTCTGGGAAGAACTGCTGGGCAAGAAGGCCAGCGGCGGGAAGAAGACGGAGGAGGAGCGGAAGAAGGAGTTGGGGTTTTAGAGGGAAGAAGGGCAACGAGGAGAGAATGAAATGAGTGGAAATGTGCCAACCGAATTAATGCAGGTGGACATGATTGCCTCCGGCTACGAATGGGTTTGTCCGGAATGCGAAACCTACAATCGGGAAATCGGTATTACTGAACAAATCAGATGCGCGAAATGCAATCAAGAGTTTGAGGTCAAGGAAGCGCACCACGCATACAATTAGCCTAGCAATACTCATGCTGGTATGATATTGACGATATGGCAAAATCAGAAACCCGACTTTATCTAGGCGATTGCCTTGAAGTGTTACAGGAGGTCAAGGACAATTCCATTGACCTCGTTTTCACATCTCCTCCATATGCTGACCAGCGCGTAGAAACCTATGGCGGGATACACCCAGATAAGTATGTGGAGTGGTTCTTGCCAATTGCAGGCGAATTACTACGGGTACTCAAGCCCTCGGGTACATTCGTGCTAAATATAAAAGAACGGGTCGTTAGCGGTGAAAGACACACTTACGTTATTGAATTGATTCTTGCCATGCGAGAACAAGGGTGGTTGTGGACTGAAGAATTCATGTGGCACAAAAAGAACAGTTATCCCGGCAAGTGGCCCAATCGATTCAGAGACTCTTGGGAAAGACTGCTTCAATTTAATAAGAATAGGCAGTTCCACATGTACCAAGATGAGGTAATGGTGCCAATCGGGGATTGGGCTAAGTCTCGGCTGACCAATCTTAGTGATGTAGATAAAGTGAGAGACCCCAGCAAGGTAGGTAGCGGGTTTGGAAAAAACGTTTCAAACTGGATAGGTCGAGATAAAGTCTATCCGACCAATGTTATTCACATGGCAACTGAAACAGGTAACAAGAATCACAGCGCCGTATTCCCGGAAGCACTCCCAGAGTGGTTTATTAAGTTGTTCACGAAAGAGGGCGATTGGGTACTAGACCCCTTCATGGGTTCGGGCACTACTAATCTTATTGCTCAACGGATGCGTAGAAATTCAATTGGAATTGAAATCACCGATGAATATTTCGAGGTAGCAAAAGGTCGAGTAGACCGGAAGCAACTAATTCTATTTGAAGAACGGGGACGATATGAAACCTCTAGATCTAAATGAAGTATCGCGTTTTGTAGAAACAAACATCGGGGAATTCCACGCTTCGCGCCTTTCCAGCTTGGGCTCTCTCAAGTTAGAAAAGGTCATCAAAAGGAAGAATCCCTATCTATTCAAAGCAAAGAATATTCTGGTGGCCAGCGACTTAGTGAAACTTCTCCTGGATGCCCATCTATCTTCCCAAGAGGAAACAATCTTCGGAGAGTTTCTGGAGAAGCTGGCAATATTTGTCGCAGGAAAAGTGTTCAGTGGAAGGAAGTCACCAGCCGAAGGTATAGACCTGGAATTCGAACGCGATAGAATCATCTATATCGTCGCGATAAAGTCAGGCCCAAATTGGGGAAATAGAGATCAGGTCAAAAAAATGAGGGCTAATTTCTTGCAAGCTCAGAAGGCTCTTCAGAGCAATAACACTTCTGCAAATGTCCGAGCAATCAATGGTTGCTGCTATGGTAGAGATATGAAGAGTGAAAAGGATACTTACACAAAACTATGCGGTCAATCATTTTGGTCATTTATTTCAGGAATCGAAAACCTTTATCTGGATATCGTTGAACCTTTAGGCCACCAGGCAAAAGAGAGGAACGATGCCTTTGAGAAACAGTATGCTCAAAGACTTACCATATTCACACAGGAGTTTATTTCAGAGTTTTGTACGCCTGATGGTGCTATTGATTGGACTAAACTAGTCAGATTCAACTCCGGCTCCGAGCGCCCTCCTCGGAAAACACGGAATAGGAAGGAGGCCAAACAATAACTGCGACCGCACCAATTTCGTTGACGGCGCAGATAACGCGTGGGAATAAGTCAAGCATCATATTGAATCGGCTTACAATTCGGTAAGGTGGAGGGAGAGGGGCAAGGGATAGAATTGGGGAGAGGATGACTGAACAACCAGATCCCCAAGACTACGAGACCACAAGACCATGACCCTCACCCACATCCCCCTCGGTGCGCCGGGACAGGTGTACCGCAGTCCGATGCCGTTCAGCAGGTTTGACGCGAACGGCCGGTTGTTGAAGGCGTACCAGGATGCCGGGGTGCAGGTGGTGGTGATGCTGTCGTCGGACGCCGAGGGGCTGGAACGGGCGGGCAAGGACCTGCGCAAGGCGTATGCCGCGGCGGGGATGCAGGTAATCTATTTCCCGATTGAGGACTTTGGGGTGCCGGGCGACCTGAAGGGGCTGAATGAGGCGCTCAACGCGGCCATTGCGCAGGCGTTGACGGGCAAGCACCTGGCGGTGCATTGTTTGGCCGGGCTGGGGCGCACGGGGATGTTCCTGGCGCTGATGGCGCGGCGGTTGCTGCGGGTGAACGGGCGGCGGGCGATTGAGTATGTGCGCGAGTACCTGCCCGGGGCGGTGCAGACGGAGGAACAGACGCAGTTGGTGATCGAGGACAGGGGGTAAAGGCAGGGGCTTGCTGATTTGCGGGGGTGCTGAAGTGCTGAAATTCCAGGTTGTGTCAATATTTTCGAGAAACCACTCCCAACTGTCATTCTGAGCGAGCGGTAGCGAGCGAAGAATCTGCCGCATCGACCAAAAGATAGATTCCCTACGACTTCGCTCAGGGCATGCTTCGGCCAGCGGCTGCGCCGCTTCCCTCAGAATGACAACTCGTTACCTTTGAAATTGCATCCAGTCTTCGATTTCGGGGCGAGAGAGGAGAGAGACGCCAGCGGTTGCGGCGCGGCAGGATTCGAAACGCAAGCGCAGGTCGGCGGTGTCAAAGTCCGGCGAGAGCGAGATGAAGACCAGTTCGGTGCGCGGCGGTTGAGCCCCCCACCCCACGGCGAGTTGCAGGCTGGCACGGGTACCCGCCTGCTGGAACAGGGCGCGGTCGTCCGGCAGGTCGGCGATGCGCAGAAAACCCTTGGCGCGCAGGATGTGAGCGGGCAGGGTGTCAATCACCTCGCGCACGGCGGCAAAGGCCAGCGGCTCGTCGTCGCGGTAGGTCCAGCTATAGAAGGCAGTAATGTGGTCCGGGTGGGCGTGGCCCGACTCCCCCACCGTGTGGAGGTGGACATCGCCCGGCGCGGCGTCGCTCAGGCGGGCTTCGACATCGCCCCCTATCCCGAACAGCAACTCCACCGGCAGGGCGGCATGGCTGGTTTCGATGAGACGTGCGGTGGGGACGATACCCCGCACCCAGGCGCGCACGGTGTCCAGTTTGGCGGCGTCCACCAGGTCAACCTTGTTCAGCAACACGATATCTGACAGGCTGGCCTGCTCTGCAGCCAGGGCGGCGGCGGTGATGTCGTAGCCGAGCGCCTGGTCACAGTCCACCACGGCCAGGACGCTGTCCACGGTGAGGAAGGGGCGCAGCCCGGGGAGGAAGAAGGTGCGGGCGACCTCGGAGGGATAGGAAATCCCGCTGGCCTCGATGAGGATGGCCTCGGGGGGCTCGCGGCGCTGGAAGAGGTTCAGAACGGACTCGAGTAAATCGCCGCGGATGGTGCAGCACACGCAGCCGTTTTCCAGGCTGACCACGTCCTGGCCTTCCACATCCACTACCAGCGCCGAGTCGATGTTCACTTCCCCGAAATCGTTTACGAGAACGGCTATACGCAGTCCGTGGCGGTCCTTCAGGATGTGGTTGAGAAGCGTGGTCTTGCCCGCCCCCAGGAAGCCGGTGAGGATAACGATGGGTACCGGCTGAGCGGGAGGCGTGAAGCGGTCGAAGTCTGGCGGGAGCGCGGGCAGCATGGGAGGATTGTAACGGTAGAAGCTAGTGAAGCGTAAAGCGAAGTCAGTTACACAAACACACTTACTTGCGAAGGGGCGTGATTCGGGTTTGTTCTCCAACAAGCCGGTCCGAAGAGGAATGTGGCGCGGGATTCCTCGCTGCGCTCCATTAGACTTATGAGAGTAACTCCCTGCCAGCCAGAGCTGAAGAAGTCTACCGCACGCTCAAGGCTCAAAGCCTAGATTCCGAATGAGACCCAGCCCTGGCGTGGATA
>SCUK01000004.1 GCA_004297445.1 Anaerolineae bacterium
CGTTCAGCTTCTCCGCCAGCCCGGTTAGCGCACCCGCCCGAGCACCCTCATCCCCAATCGCCAGCGCCGCCTGCAACGCCTCGGCCACCTGCTCTTCGTTCAGCTTCTCCGCCAGCTCGGTTAGCGCGTTAGCCCGAGCACCCTCATCCCCAATCGCCAGCGCCGCCTGCAACGCCTCGGCCACTTGCTCTTCGTTCAGCTTCTCCGCTAGCTCGGTTAGCGCCTCGGCCCGCGCACCCTCATCCCCAATCGACAGCGCAAGTTCGAATAATGTACTGACTGCTTCTTGCTTGTCCGTTTCTTTGGCATGAAGCCTTTCCAACAAGAACAGAGTGGTCTCAATTTTCTTAAGAGGGTCAGATATTTGGCTCAGTAATACCTGTATTTCTACCGAAGAGAGCGCCCCTACAATCAGCGCCCGATGAAGAATTTCTTTTGGAACTGCAGCGCTTCTTGAGCGCACCCGGGAAAGGATGTGGGCCGCCCTGAACTGAATAGCCAAATCCTCGGTCTTGCGCGCAGCCTCCCAAATACGCTCGACATCGGCCAGGAACCCGGCTGGGGTTTTCTCAATGGCGAGCCAAGCATGCAACCACTCCTCACACAGCAGTTTGGATAGGTCCTCAGGGCTTCCCCATTCTTTGATATATCCCGAATAGTGCCGAATGGCATGGCTATATTGATGCGCAAATTCAACGGTTCTGCTTTCGGGTTGTTCCCATTCGCGCAAAAATCTTGCCCCATATGCCAGAAAATAGCTCGGGTAGGTCATCGGCTTGGTCTTCTGCAAACCCCTGAAGTACTCTGCTAATCGGGGATGTTGGAAGATGTAGCCCTCCACCTCTCCATCACCGGCAACAAACCGCCTAAAAGCGCGAGCGATATCTTTCACACGCATATCATCGTCGCCAAATCCGCCTGCGGAGATGAGATGCAAGTCAAGAATGGTCAAACGTCCATGAGCATACGCCAGGAGATTCTTGAAGATACTCATTTCTGTGGCCGGGAAATGCTCGTGATTTTTCGTCCAAAGCTCGCGCTGGTCATCCTCCCACTTCTCGAAATACCCTTCGTAACCTGGTGGCCAGGATCGCAGGGTTTCGGCGTTCAGACCAGCAAGCTCATCTTTCTTCTCCAGCAGCCGGTTGATGTATAACTCCACCAGGAGGGGGTCTCCCTGTTCGGTTAGTTCATAGAGCGGTTCGACGACATCCCCCTGCATGGCCAGTACATCCAGGGGTCTGCCCATTTCAACCAGCACGTCTCGCAGTCCTTCCAGCGTGAGCGGCATCAAATCAAGCTGTTTTGTTTGGGTTCCGATCCAACCCAGCTTTCCAAGCCAGTAGTCGTGTGTGTGTGCTTCAACGTCCCGGCCTGACGCCAGTATGCGAATATTCGGAGAAACGCCATCTGCAGAGAACAATCCCCAGTTGATGTTTATCTCAGCCTCATCGATGCCATCCAACACAATCAGGATAGTTCGGTCGGGTGGCTGTTCAGCCCCCAGATATTTCTGCAACAGAGCGCGCCTATCCGCCAGGATCGGTCCGAGCAACGATTCCTGGTCTTCCAGGATTCGCCGCAGCGGATGTATCAATGCATTGAGCAGTTCATCCTCTTTGTTGGTTGAAAACCGGATACTGACTGGGAAATAGATGATTTCAAGGTCATCCCGTTGGCTTGCTCTCTTTTCGTCCAGCAAACCTTCCACCCATCGAACGAGCAGAGCCGATTTCCCTCGCCCGGCAGGCGCCGTCAGCAAACAGAACTGCTCTTTTCCAGTGTCGAGCCAATCGGTTAACTCTGCCAATTCATCGTCCCGCCCTCCAAAAGCAACGGTTTGATACTGTCGTTCGAAATAGAACTTGATGAAATTGCTGATCTGCCCACTCGGCCCAACCCCGAACTGACCGCGGGCATAATCCAGAAGCTTGGCAACCGGCGCTTCATGTTCCTTCAACCTGGCATGCAACTTCCTGAACTCGGCCAGCATCTGATCCTGGGCAAGTTCGTGGCGGGCCTCGGCGTCTCGATCTAATTCCTCAAGCCGATCCCCCAGTTGCTGGATGAGCACAAAATTGACTTCATCCAGCTTTTGTGTGAATTTCGCCAGCGAAAACAACAACTCATCCACGTAAATTCGTGCCGCGGCATCAAAAGGCATGTCCGCCATATTTACATTGGGTTGTTCGCCCCAATTCAGTTCCATCTCCTGCTTCACAACCGCACGTAGCTGGGATTCATCCAGGGTGGCGGGAAGCTTCGCGACCGCTTGCTGCAGCCTCATCTCATTTGCCAGCGAGAACGATGCAGCAAGTTGGTCAAGGTCGGGATCGATTGCCGCTACCCTTGTGCGAAAACGTGCCTCGGCGCTCTTTATGGATTGTTCGATTTGTTTGTCGAACTTGGCTTTCTGATAGGCTTCGGTAAAAATTCTGGCGAAATCCTTGCCGGCACCATTAATGACCCCCGCGATTCCCTCGCCGAACTTGGTTTCCAGCCCCAATTTGGCGATCGCCGCCAATCCACCAAGCAAGCCTTCAAACCCCGTCATGAAAGGGCAACCTCAACTGAACTGCAGTTTACAGTCCGATGTTCAATAATATTCGCTCGTAATACTCGGCTCTTGTTGGATTGCTCTTCCATTCGCTTTTTCCCTCCCTATCTTATACACGAATAATCAGTGATGGACAAGCAATAGTCCTGATATCTCGGGATGTTGATTGTAGTGAGCTTGGCTAAAGCTCTGCTTATGTGGAGGAAACTCACTCCAAGTTAGAGAGTTTGACTTGAACGTACTGGCCCAGGAGCGAGTAGGGATCCTAAATGTCATGGGCGGTTTCTGGCTGTATAGGACTAGGGGCTGCCTTTTCGGGTCAGTCAGGCCGAGTTGGATCACCCCCGCCACCGGCGGCTGCTAGTGCTGCTGGGGCTGGTTGAAGAGGATGTGCTCAGCCTGGTGACCGGGGCGGTGCAGCAGTTGGAGCTATGGTCGCCAGAGAGATTCTGAGATGAGTGAATGCTCGGCAAACTATTCGTAGATTCGGGCTGCCAGAAGCATCTGGGCCATCAGGGACCAGGAGGGCTCATCCGGAACCGTTTCCCCGCGGTTACTGAAATAACCGTCCAGATCAAGGGCAAACGCCGCCAACGCGCCCAGAAATCCCGCCAGGCTGACATTTTCCCAACCTTCCGGGTTGTGCGCGAGATCATCGGCCATGGCAGCCACAATCCTCGCGAAGTCTTCTCTGTTATGGATATTCCCAATGCGTTGTTCCCAATGGCTCATCCTGACTCCTTAGCTGTGATTCTTTCCGTCAGTTGCCCCGGCGATGCCGCCTGCGCTGCGTGAGGCCATCCGCATCCTCTAGAGTGGCGTTGACCGTTCCGACCAGGATCGGGCACAATCAATTATTCATCCAACCGGTACAGAGTCTCAATCGTCAGTCGCCGCGCCTGCACGGAAGTCAGGCCTGGGTCTTTCGCCATCCGCCGGCGAATGCCCTGCTCAACGATAAACTCGCTCAGGGTTACCCCCTGCCACACGCGCTCGCCAGGCGTCAGCCGGACCTGGATGGCGGCCTGCAGGGGTGAGACTTCGGCTACTGTGGCGGCGATCTGCCGGACGATCCGGTCATCGAATTCCAGCCGGCCGTGAATCCAGTAGCCGCGGCGCTCGCCTGCGCGGCGGTATCGGATGCGATGCCCGAATTCTCCCAGCATCCTGCGGATGAACTGCATGTCACTGGCAAAAGCGCTAGCGGGGCGCACGCCGAAGCAGCCCCGTCCCAGGGCAACTTCGACCCGCGCGATCAGCCCCCGTTCGCGGTGCCCGCCTTCGGTCCACAGAATGTTCAGCAGAATCAGCCGGCGCCACTCCACATCGCTTCGCTGGTCGAGGTCCGGCTCGAACCGTCCGTACAGATTCGGCGGCAGGTAGCGCCGGAGCGCGCGGTCGATCCGAGCCAGCCAGGATTGACGGGTGCGCTCCCAGGTCATCAGATACCCTTGCCTCTGGCATTGTTCGCGGGCCGGCGGCGACGGCCGCGCGGGGCCAAGGCCTTATTGACCGCCTCCCGGTCGAAGGCTTCGGGATCGAAATTCCCGCCCCACCATTCCCGCAGCCTCTGGTGTTCAGGATCGTCCGGATCCCCCAGAGCCTTCAGGAACGCCGCGTAGCCCCATGGGCCGCCAACATCTTCCGGCGGGCAGGCACGTCGCCCGGCTAGGCACTCCAGCCGGGGCGCGCCGGACACCTGCATCTCCCGGCGCTCAATGCGGATATCATGCACCCACCCGTCGCCCATGTCGTAGATGTAACGAAGCGTTTCCCCCGGACCGGCCAGCGCCGTCAGTTGCGCTCGCCGCTCATCGGCCATTCCCCAATCCGGCTCCGGCAGCCGCGGGCCGTATTGTCGCCCGCCGACTTCAAACAGATGCAGGTGGCCGTCTTCCCAGCCCATTGCAACCTGGATCACCTGATGCAGCTCATCGAGCGCGATCGCCGCCGGCACTCGCAGGCGCCGCCAGACCGGCGGGCGGATGTCCAGCAGGGTCACTTTGATCACGAACATGTCCGTTGTGCCAGGTTCCATCTGTCTTCACCCTTTGTCCTTCAGGATGCACTTCCCCGGCCCCCAGAGTTGTTGCTGGGACGCGACCGGCGGCCGCAGCCAATTCTATCGCGCCAGCAGTCGCCGGTAGCGGGCGTGGTCCAACTCGGCCGGCGACTGCTGGCACGGGCTGCTGGTGCCGCTGGGGCTGGACGAGCCGACGGTGCAGGGGCTGGTGGCCGGGGCGGTACGGCAGCTTGAGATATGGCCGTTGTAGCAACTGAAGAATCAGGAGAACATTTGATTGACAAAGATATCGGCAATGATCAGTGGGCCTGCGGGCGTTGCAATCGGGCCCCGAAACAACGTTACCCCAACGCGATTTGAATTCGAATTGTATTTCTAAGGTATGAAGAGGTTCAGTAATTAGGTGCAAGGGTCTCTCAAGGATAAGCCCATGACAGTGCATCAGCACTCTGGAATGAGTGCCAGTGCCTTATTTCTCCCGAATCACCGGCAAGATATGTTGCTAAAGCGACAAAACTACATTATAATGGGTTTATAGTTCGATATCTCCGCTGCCCAGTGAGCAGCATGGACTAGCTAGAGTGTAGACACATCCGTTGGTCGACACTTACTTAGGTCGACCAGGAATGCGTTGCCTTTAGACTGAAAAACTGGTTCCAAGAGCAGCCAGACTTGCTCAAGAAATTCCACAAAACGTGGTTACAGGTCTTGACATGTAAGTTGGTGACTAGATAGAGGTAAACATGTCCAGCGACGACTTCATAAACTCAATGGATTCGAGCGATTTCTCTAACGAAGAGAGATCAATGATTTTGACTGCGCTTGAGATTGCAGATCGTTCTCACAGCGGATATTTCAGACGGGAGGGGATTCCCTACGTTGAGCATTCTCTTTCAGTAGCATCAATTCTGTTGGCCTGGAAATCTCCACCATACCTAATTGCAGCCGGGCTTTTGCATGATGTTCTGAACCCGAATTACTCGACACTTCCATCAATAAATTCTCTAGGAACACAGTTTGGGGAAGGGGTAGTGACATTGGTCAAAGCATCCGAAGAATTTTCGCGAATTGGTGCCACCAAGTCGTTTGGGAAGGATGCGCGTCTGTTAAGTACACCAGAACAAG
>SCUK01000036.1 GCA_004297445.1 Anaerolineae bacterium
CAGGCTCAACGGGCTGCTGATTTCAAGTTCAACCCTGACCTGAACCAAACCCTGCAAGTGTGTAATCCCCACTTCAACGCGCCCACAGAAATTCACCCACCAAATTTGGGACAGCAACCCAGATAACCGCGATTTGACACCTTCCCGCTTTCCTCTGTACCTTCGCGCCTCTGTGGTTAAATTGCCTTCTACCACCCCACAAGGAGTCCACCCCATGACCACCACCTACACCTTCCTCGGCCATGCCGTCCACCTCATCGAAACCGGCGGCTACAAACTGCTGGTGGACCCCTTTCTGGACGGCAACCCGCACGCCGCCGCCAAGGCGGATGAAATCCATTGCGACTACATCCTCGTCAGTCACGGCCACGCTGACCACATCGGCGACTCCATCGCCATCGCCAAGCGCACCGGCGCCCAGATTATCTGCAATTCCGAGATTTTCGAATGGCTCTACCGCCAGGGCATCGAAAACGTCCACGAACAGCACATCGGCGGTGCCTGCCAGCACAAGTTCGGAAACCTGAAATTCACCAACGCCCAGCACGGCTCCAGCCTGCCGGACGGTTCCTACGGCGGCAACCCGGTTGGCTTCCTGCTCACCGCCAACGACGCCAAACGCATCTACATCGCCGGCGACACCGGCCTGTTCAGCGACATGGCCTTCTACGGCGAAGACGGCCTCGACCTCGCCGTTCTGCCCCTCGGCGACAACTTCACCATGGGCCCCGCCGATGCCCTGAAGGCGGTCAAACTCCTCAACCCCAAACACGTCGTGCCCTGCCACTACAACACCTTCCCCCTCATCGAGCAGGACGCCGCCGCCTGGGCCAAACGCGTGCAGGCCGAAACCCAGACCACCCCGCACGTCCTCAAACCCGGCGACAGCCTCACCCTCTAGGCCGAAATCATCAGGGAGCCAAAATGCTGAATAACTCAAAGATCATGGCCTTTGTGGCTACCGCAGACCCCGAGCGTGCCCTCGCCTTTTACCGCGACGTCCTCGGTCTGCAATTTCTAAGCGATGAGCCGTACGCGCTGATTTTCGATGCCCACGGAATCATCCTGCGCATTCAGAAAGTCCAACAGCTTACCCCGCAACCCTTTACCGCCCTTGGCTGGTGGGTGGACGATATCCAGAAGACCGCAAGTGACCTGGCCGCCCGCGGCGTCGTTTTTGAGCGCTTTCCGGGATTCAAACACGACTCTCTCGGCATATTTGAATTCCCGGATGGCGCGCGGGTTGCCTGGTTCAAGGACCTCGAAGGCAACCTGCTCTCCCTGACCGAAGCCCCGCTCGGTTCCTGATTGCGCCGTAGTCTTTTCGTAATATCTGTGCGGCACAATACGGGGCTATAATTCCGGCATAGGCCGGAACCCGCCCCACGCTCGCAATTAACCTGTGCCTGTCACGCTGCGCGGCGGAGACCTTTCTATAATCTGGTGGAGGAACCATGCTAGAGAACATGTTCGGCCGGCGCGAAGATGAAGAACGCATCAAGAAAGAAGGCCGCCTGCCGCCCGGCCAGTCGCTCACCCAGCGCTTCCCCGTCCTGCACTACGGCCCGGTGCCTGCCTTCAACCCCGCCACCTGGACCCTCAAAATCTACGGCGAAGTCGAAGCCCCCGTCACCTGGACATGGGAGGAATTCAACCAACTCCCGCGCAGCAACGTACAGATGGACATCCACTGCGTCACCCGCTGGAGTAAATTCGACACCCATTGGGAAGGCGTCTCCCTGCGTACGCTCACCGAACAGGGCCTGATCAAACTCAAGCCCACTGCCAAACACCTCATCCAGCACGCCGAGTACGGCTTCACCGTCAACATCCCTGTGGACGTCGCCCTCGCAGAGAATTTCCTGCTCGCCACCCACTTCGATGGCGAACCCATCAGCGCCGAACACGGCTACCCGCTGCGCGGCGTCGTCGGCCACATCGTCGGCCGCGATGAGCTGCCCACCCCCTACCTGTGGAAGGGCGCCAAGTGGCTGCGCGGGCTGGAGTTCCGCCAGCAGGACCAGCTTGGCTTCTGGGAGCAGGCCGGCTACCACAACGAAGCCAACGTCTGGAAAGAACAGCGCTTCGGCAGATAACGGCAACCTCAAGGAGCAGGATGTCCGGAAGGATACTCATCATCGAAGACAATCAGGACAACCTCCAGCTGGTCAGGTTCCTGCTCGAACGCCTGGACTACGAAGTCACCGCCGCCTACGACGGCACCACCGGCCAGCAGGCCGCCATTGACCAGCGTCCCGACCTGATTCTGATGGACATGGGCATCCCCGAAATCGACGGCTGGCACCTCGCCGAAAAACTCAAAGCCAACCCGCAAACGCAGGCCATCCCCCTCGTTGCCCTCACCGCCTACACCCTCCCCGGCGACAAGCGCCGCGCCCTGCAATCCGGCTGTGATGGCTACATCACCAAGCCCATTAACGTCGCCACCTTTGGCGACGAAATCGCCAGGTTCCTCCAGTCCAAGCCCGGCTAGTGTTCCGTCCAACATGAAACTATTCGTTGAGTTGGTTGTGGACGGAACACTTTAAGCATTGTCCGGGTGCTGATTTCAATCTACGATTGAGCATGGACAATGCACTAATGCCCCTGGTCGTCACCGCCATCGAAGACGTCACCCCTGAGTGGCTGACCGCCGTCCTGAGCGCCGCCGGCGCACTGCAACACGGCGCCGTCACCGCCTTCGATGTGACCGGCGGGCGCGGCAACTGGTCGGCCAACGCCAGCCTCGCCCTCACCTATTCGCCGGACGCGCGCGGCGAACTGCCCGCCCGCCTTTTCCTTAAGATGGTCAACGTGGACCTCGACGGCGAATCCTTCGGCGATTCCGAAGTCCAGTATTACACACGCGACTATCTGGACGTTGCCGATGCGCCCCTCCTGCGCTGCTACAGCGGCGCGTTTTCACCCGAACTCAAACGCTATCACTTGCTCCTACAGGACGTTGGCGTCACCCACATCCCCGCCAGCCAGAAAGCGCCCACCCGCGCCCACGGCCTCGCCCTTGCTGGCGGGCTGGCCGCCCTGCATGCCCGCTGGTGGGGCGCGGCGGGCCTCGCCGAAGCCGGTGTGCCGCTTCACAGCCCGGACCACATCCGGGACTTTGTGGCGATTGCCGGTCCCGGCGTGCCGTACGTCCTCAATCGCTTCACCCCGCAGCTGCAACCCCACTGGCCGGAATTGGTGCAGGACGTATTCGCCCGCCATCCGGAGGCCATTCTCCGGCGCAACACAGATCCGGATGGCTTCACCCTCATTCACGGCGATGCCGGGCCGGGCAACCTCCTCGTGCCGCGTGAGGGCGATACCCCGCTGTATGTCATTGACCGCCAGCCCTTCAACTGGAGCCTCACGACATGGCTGGGCGTCTACGACCTGGCCTACTACCTCGCGCTGGATTGGGACCCCGCTATCCGCCGCGCCTGCGAAGTTGACATCCTGCGCGCCTACCACGCCGCCCTTGAAGCCCGCGGCGTGCAGGGCTACTCCTGGCAGCGTTGCTGGGATGACTACCGTCTGTGCGTGGCGATGGGCGTCTACATCGCCGTGGAATACTGCCGCGCCGGGGTGAACGAGCGCCACGCCGACGATGTGTTGTCCATGTTGTCGCGCGCCCTCACCGCCTGCGATGACCTGGATTGCGCCGCGCTGTGGTGAGCGCGCCCCGTTTATAATCGCGCCGTGATTTGGCGCGCGCTCCCTATCCTGATTCTGACGGCCCTCCTGTCCGCCTGTGCTTCCCAGTTGGGGGGGGTCAGCCCGGCGCCTGCTGTCCCAACACCGACGGAGGACTTGGACCCGTCACCCACCGCCGCCCCAACCCACACAGCGGGCGTCAGCGCGCTGCCCACCGCCACCGCCACGCCCGCGCCGCCCGCTTGCTGGCAGGAAGGCGGCCAGGTGCTGCGTGACTTCATCGAAAGCGACCTGCTTGATTTACCGCTGGAATTCCGCGTTTACCTGCCGCCATGCTACGAAGAAGAGGCAGAACGCCGTTACCCCGTCCTCTACCTCGTTCACGGCCAGTCTTACACCAATGACCAGTGGGACCGCCTCGGCGTGGATGAAACCGTTGACGCCCTCTCCGCCACCGGCGACCTGCCGCCCTTCATCGTCGTCATGCCCGGTGACCGGGTCTGGACCCAGCCCAGCGTGGATAGGTTTGGCGAGGCGCTAATGAACGACCTGATTCCCTACATAGACGCCACCTACCGCACCCGCACCGAACGCGCAGACCGCGCTATTGGCGGCCTCTCGCGCGGCGCGGCCTGGGCCTTGCACTTGGGCTTCGGCCGTTGGGAGTCCTTCGGCGTCATCGGCCTGCACAGTTTGCCCGTCTTCTGGGACGACGTGCCGCACATTCGCGACTGGCTGGCTGCCATCCCGCCCGACCAGTTGCCGCGTATCTATCTGGATGTGGGCGAAAACGACCGCGGCGAGATTAAAGAGTCCACCTTCTGGTTCCGCGACCGGCTGGTGGAGGCCGGCATCCCGCATGAGTATTTCCTGTTCGCCGGATACCATGACGAAGAATACTGGGCCAGCCACGTGGAAAAGTACCTGCGCTTTTACGCCGCTGGCTGGGGATCCGACTGATGCTTCAGATTCGTGACCTGCACAAATCGTTTGGTGAAACCCGCGCCCTGCGCGGCGTCTCGTTCACGCTGGTGGCGGGCGAGGTGGCCGCCGTGTTGGGGCCAAGCGGCTGCGGAAAATCCACCCTGCTGGCGCTCATTGCCGGGCTGGAAACGCCGGATAGCGGCGCAGTGTCGTGGGATGGCTCGGACCTGGACGACACGCCGACTCACCTGCGCGGTTTTGGTCTCATGTTCCAGGACTTCATGCTCTTCCCGCACATGGACGTGACCGCCAATGTCGCTTTCGGATTGAAGATGGCCGGGATGCAACCGGAGACACAGGCGGCTCGCGTGGCCGAAACCCTGTCGCTCGTCGGCCTGCCGGACTTCGGCGCGCGCGACGTGACCACCTTATCCGGCGGCGAGCAGCAGCGCGTGGCGCTGGCGCGTGCCCTGGCCCCCAAGCCCCGCCTCTTGATGCTGGACGAGCCCCTTGGCGCGTTGGACCGCGCCCTGCGTGAACGCCTGCTGGCCGACCTCGCGCGCATCCTGCGCGCCACACACCAGACCGCACTGTATATCACCCACGACCAGGAAGAAGCCTATGTCGTGGCAGACACCCTCATCCTGATGAACGCCGGGCAGGTGGCGCAAATCGGCGCACCGCAGGCGGTGTACCGCGCCCCGGCCTCGCCGTGGGTGGCGCGCTTCCTCGGCCTGGATAACATCCTGCCGGGGACGGCAAGCGATGGCGCTGTCGATACCGCCGTGGGGACGTTTCCATATTCCGGGCCGGAGCGCGGCGCGGTCGAGGTGCTGCTGCGACCGGATGCCGCGCGGCTGGAGAGCCCCGGCATTCTGTTGCGCGGCCGTTTGGTAGAGCGCGCTTTTCGCGGCGGGCAGGTCCTCCTGCGGCTGGACGTGAATGGCGTAATTCTCAAGTTCGAAATCCGCGCAGCGACAGACTTGCCGGAAACCGGCGCAGAGTGCGTCCTTAAGTTTGATTCCGCCAGCGGCGTGCAGGTGTGGGGCGGCGGATAGCGCTTGATATGAATGCAAGGGTCGAGCTAAGCTCGACCCTACTACTGTGGATAAATAAAGAGACGGCCCGGAGGCCGCCTCTCAAGACTTCGTATAGCCAGCTATGGGGTACTTAGAAACCGGAGGAGTTCAAAAACTCCATGACATAATCGCCGCCATACCACGCCGCGACCGCCAGCGTGCAGCAGAAGCACAAAAGCAATAGCACGACGCCACCGATGATTAACATGCGGCGGCGGTTGCCCGCCGCGGGCGCAGGGGATTGATCCGGTGTGATGAATTCGTTGGACATGGCGTACTCCTCAAGGATAGATGATTAGAAGCCGAACACGCGGGCGAAGAACTGCCCGCTGTTGGCAAACGGGATGAAGCAGAACGGCAAACTCACGCCCAGCATTAAGGCAAAAATCGCGATGCAGATGCCCAGCAGGCTGAAGCCGATCATCGCGTAGCCTAACACCATGCCGATGGTCGCCATGCCGTCGCCGCCGATCTGGCCGTTGCTCTCGCGGATTTCCTTTTTCGCCATATGGCCGGTAATCACCGCTACGACTGAGCCGAGGAAGGGGACGATCGACCAGCCGGCGATGCCGGCGATCAGGCTGACGATGGACAGTGTGCTGGATTGGGCGGGCGGTTGGTAATTGGGGGTTGGATTTGTCATTGTAGTCTCCGATGCAGGGGTGAGGTTAAAGCCCGGCTTCCTGATGTGCCTGCTTGCGGTTCTCGCGCCGCCACAGGAACCAGATCAGCCAGGAAATGAACAGCGCCGTCAAGCCGCCGATGAGGATGGGCAGAATGACCGCTACCAGCGAAAGCACAGTCGCCACGATGTCTTCGAGCACGCTGACGACGATGTTGCCCGCCCCGCCGGTCGTGGCGGTGACGGCCGGGCGCATTGCCGCCGCCTTGGCGGTGTGCACCGTGCCGGCGATGAGCAGGCCGGCCGCCAGGGCAAACGCCGGGTGCAGGTCGGTCACCACACCCGCGCTGGCGGCAAAAGCCAGCGCGCCGGCCGCCGGGCGCACGAACGTCTGGATGACGTCATTGGCGTGGTTGATGGCCGGCAGTTTGTCGGCAAAGAATTCGATCAGCGACAGGAAAATGAGCAGGCTGATGATCCAGCCGTTTTCCAGCGTGTCAAACGGCGCCTGCAGGTTGAGGATGTTCCAGCCAAACGCGCCGGACAGGCGCGACACAATCGCCATGACCAGTAGGGGCACATACGCGTTCAGGCCGGCGCTGGCTGATAGCCCGAATGCAGAGAAGATTCCAAGGAGCAGTTCCACAGTCTTTCTTCCTTCCTCCAGATTAATCGGTTACCGATTAATACGTACCCGCGTCTGCATTGTTGCAGGCGGATACCTCTATTTTATCATTTTGCCGATTCAAGAAACTATGAGGATTTGGTAAGGAAGGAAGAAACTAGCCCAGTTCCAGCAGGCGGCGCAGGGCATCCAGCACTTGCAGGGCGGTCAGGTTGCGCATCGCCCAGCCGGTGCGAATCTCGCCACGGTAATCAAAGCGCCCCGGCGCGCCCTGCGTGAGGTGAAATCGGTCTTCGTACAATCCCTGTTCGGGGAGGGATTGCAGGCTGGCCCAGAAATTCCACAACGGCACTTCGTAGGCGCGCGCCGTCTCCACGATGGCCCGGTTGATGCTGTGGTCGCCTTCCAGATTGCTGGCTTTGGTCGCCAGCACCGGAATCACCGCCTGCCCGAGCGTGTACTGGACGATCTTCTCAAGGTTCTCACGGTAGCCCGTGTCATCGCCAGCCCAGTTTTCTTCCAGGCTGATGAGCGCAAATGCGGAACGGTTGATGCGCAGTTCGCAGGCCAGCGGACCCTCGCCGGCGGCGCACAAATTCGGGTCGGCCCACAGCGGCGAGAACACCGCCGCCACGTTCTGGCCGCCCTGCGTGGCGGAACCGCCGCCAAACGAGCCTTTGAACCAGTCAACCGCGGGTTGCAGCCCGGCGTAATTTTCCCCGAGGAAGTAATTGACGCCGTCCGCCCCTTCAAACTCCGTGAGGAAGTAAGTGGGGATGCTCTGGCAATCCCCAATCACCGAGAAGCGGCGCGGGTCGCGGCCCTGTTGCATGCCGATTTCGAACACGCGTCGCATCCGCGCGCTCAGGGAATCGGGATACACAGGCAGGGATTTCCAGGCGTCCGCCGGCAGCGGGTCAAGCGACAGCGGCTGCAGCAGTTCGGCCAGGCCGGGGGCGGGGGTCGCGGTTTGCGCCGGGACGGTCGGCGGTACGCCGGTTGGCGGGCGGGTGGCGGGCGCGCTCGTCGGTTCCAGCGCCACCGTGGGCACGAAGGGCGCCGGGGTCGGCGAGCCGCCGGTGAGCGTTTCCGGGCTGGCGCAGCCGGCCAGCAGGGCCGCGCCGCCCAGCCCGAGCAGTTTCAGGAGTTCGCGGCGGGTCAAGCCGCCAGGGTTATGTGAATTGGACATCACTTCCTCGTTAATTGGCCTCAAAGGCGCGTGTAGTATAGTAGACCTGCTAGGATTAAGACAACCCACCTCTCATGACTGTCTCTCTGTCTCTCACTGGAATCCAACGATGAATAGAGGTTGGCTGGGATTGTGCATCGCCATGTTCCTGCTGGCGTGCAATCTCTCAACCACGCGCCCGGCGGACCTGCACACCCCCGCGGCGACCGAAGCGGAGACCGCCGCGCCGCAGGATGACCCCGTGCCGGAAGCCACCGCGCAACCGCAGGGCGCATCCGGCGCAACCGACGCGCCAAACCCGCCGCAGGGCGTGGGGCCGCGCGCCTTTCCGCCGGATGTTAACCCGCTCACTGGCCTGACCGTCAGCGACCCGGCCGTGTTGGACCGTCGCCCCGTGGCAGTAAAAATCAACAATTACCCGCGTTCCAACCGCCCGCAGTGGGGCTTGAGTCTGGCGGACATCGTCTACGAGTATTACCACAACAATGACCTGCCGCGTTTCCATGCCATCTTCTACAGCCGGGATGCCGAGTTGGCCGGCCCTATCCGTTCCGGGCGCCTGCTGGACATTCACCTCGTAGCGATGTACCAGAGCGATTTCGTGTTTGGCAGCGCCGACGAGCGCATCCTCGACCAGCTCAATGACCAGACTTACCGCAAACGCCTGATCTACCTGCTGGACGGCGACCCCTGCCCGCCGCAGCCGGTGTGTCGCTACGACCCCGCGGGTTACAACCTGCTGGTGACTGGCACACAGGCGGTGCGCGAGTATCTGAGCGAGTACCGCGAACAGCGCGATGACCGCCCCGATCTCGACGGCATGTGGTTCAACCCCGGCCTGCCTCAGGGTGGGCAACCGCTCGTGCGTTTGTACGTGCGCTATTCCTACGGCGCATACCTGTATTGGCAGTGGGACCCCACCACCGGCCGCTACCTGCGTTATCAGGATACCCAGGAGGATTTCCAGGGGCGCGGCGAAGCCTACGCCCTGCTGACCGACCGGCTCACCGGCGACGCCATCGCCGCGGACAATGTTGTGGTGCTGGTGGTGGAACACAAGGACTTTGTTTATCAGCCGCCGAAAGATGGCAACCCGGCCGTGGAGATCATCGACATCAAGCTGGAGGGCAGCGGCCGCGCCTATGCCCTGCGTGATGGCATGTTGTTTGAAGTACGCTGGGTGCGCGCCGCGGACGAGGGCGCGCTGTCGCTTACTTTTCTGGATGGCAGCCCGTATCCCTACAAACCCGGCGTAACATGGTACCAGGTGGTGAGCGTCAAGACCAAACCTTCGTTCGATGGGGACACAGTGCGGTTCAATTTCGTCATTCGCTGATTCTCCCGCTGCAGCGGTTTCCCAAGCCAGCCGCGCTATGCTATAGTGAACCGTGATTCCATGAAGCCCCGCGTCTTCTTCTTAGTCATCTCATCATTGATGTTAGCGGCGTACGCTACGCCCGCGTTGGCGCGCCCGCTATCGTTCTTGACCGCCACGCCCACCGATACGACCACCGCCACCACGACGACCACCGCCACAACCACCGCCTCTCCCAGCGCGACGGCTGGCCCCAGCGCCACCGCCACGCCCAGCTCAACCGGCACTGCCACGGTTGACCCATCCTTAAGCCCGACGGTGACCGGCTCGCCAACAATCACCGTCACCGGCACGCTCACCGAAACGGCCGAAGACGATGGTTCTCCCACCGTCACACCCACCATCACCCCCACACCGACCCCCACCGGCCCGCCCGTCGTCATTCCCCTCATCATCAGTCAGCCCACGCCGCCCGGCTACGGGCCGGACATCTTCCCCTACAACATCAACCCGCTCACCGGTCTGCAGGTGGATGACCCGGCCCTGCTGGAGCGGCGTCCGTTCGCCATCAAGGTCGTCAACTACCCGCGCACCGTGCGCCCGCAATCCGGCTTGAGCCTTGCAGACAATGTGTACGAATATTACATGGAGCGCGGGATTTCGCGCTTCATCGCCGTGTTTTATGGCAACGATGCACCGCGCGTTGGCCCCATCCGCTCCGGGCGTTTTTTCGATGAGCACATCTTCCGCATGTATGATGCCTTCTTTGCCTTCGGCTATGCCGACGAACGCATCGCGGATTATTTTGAGACGCTCGGCGATTACTGGGTGCAGAGCCTGGTGCTGGACCCCGGCGAAAACCCGCAGCAGTGCAACCCGGAACGGCCCTTGTGGTTCTGCCGCGATTTTGGCCTGGTGACTTATAACAACCTGTTCGGCAATACTGCCGAGATGCAGCGCATCGTCTCGCGGCGCTCGTTTGGCAATCACCGCCCGGACCTGACCGGACGGCGCTATGCCGCCCGGCCGCCCGCTGGCGGCGCGCTGGCGCTGGATGTGCGCGTTCGTTTCTCCATCATCAATTACTGCAAATGGGACTATGACGTCGCCAGTGGGCGCTACCTGCGCTATGCCGAAACCTATGGCTACGCCGACACATCAATCGAAGAGTATGCGCCTTTGATAGATGCCGCCACCGGCCAGCACATCGCCGCCGATAACATTGTCGTTCTGTTCACCCCCTACATGTTCTTTGTCAAGACGCCGACGACCGAGATCGTCAATGTGCCGTTGTATGGCGATGGGCAGGCCTTCGTATTCCGGGATGGGTTCGCCTATCCGGCCGTGTGGGTGCGCCCGGAGTCCGGCATCCTGCAGCTCTACGGGTTGGACGGCGAAATCTTCCCGCTCAAGCCGGGCAACACCTGGTTTGAAGTCATCAGTACCGAGAGTACGATTGTCAATGGCGCCATCGACTGGCGCTTTACCCACGTGATGCCGCCGGACCCCGAAACGCCCATCAACGTGGCCGGCGAGAACGCCCCGTGGGGCATCTACGACCCGGTCGAGGTGCTGGGCGAAGACTGGCAGGGTGGGGGAGATTGAAGAAAGTATCGTAATTGGGAAAGGGTTCGCCGTAATGACCTGCTCATCCCACGCCTTAAGTGGGAAATCACCCGTAACAAATTACAGATTGCTTTGCTGCAAACATACATAACCTTTAACTTGTCATTCCGAACGGAGTGAGGAATCCCGTTCTACATCCCTTTTCAGACCGGCTCACTGGTGAACGATCCCGACTCGCGACCCTTCGCTCAGGGCGACAAAGCTGCGCACATCGGTCTGCCAGAAACTGGGCAATTACGAATAATCAATTCCAATCCCCAAATCCTAATCACCAATCATCAATCACTAATTAACAATTAATATTCACTCCCACTCCCAACCGCGCAGTTCATCCATCATCGCATACGCCGTCATATCCAGTTGCAGCGGCGTGATCGAGACATACCCCTCGGCCAGCGCGCCAAAGTCTGTGCCATCATCCGGCACGCCATCCGGGAATTCACCGCCGATCCAGTAATACGGGTTACCGTGCGGGTCGGTACGGCGTACCAGTTCGTCGCGGTACACGCGCAGTCCCTGCCGGGTGATATGCACGCCCTTGATGTCCTCCAGCGGCCGGTAGGGCACGTTCACGCTCACCAGCGTGTGGCGCGGCAGTCCCTTCTCCATTACTTTCACCGCCACGCGCCGCGCGATTTCGGCGGCCGGCGCGTAATCGCGTTCGCCCTGGTGGCCCGGCGCGGTATTCAGCGAGACGGCGATTCCCGGCAGCCCGCCGATGGCGGCTTCCATGGCGGCGGTGACGGTGCCGGAGTAGGTCACGTCGTGCCCCAGGTTGGCCCACGGGTTGATTCCGGACACCACCAGATCCACTTTCCTGTCCAGCAGGCCCAGCAGCGGCAGGGCAACGCAATCGCTGGGCGCGCCGTCTGTGGTGAGGGCATCGCTGCCGTCGGCCAGTTTGGCCGGGCGCACCCGCAGCGGACGGTCCAGCGTTTTCACATGGCCGGAGGCTGACCAGTTGCGGTCCGGTGCCAGCACGGTTACGTTGCCCAGCGGGCGCAGCGCCTGGGCGAGGGCCAGCAGGCCGGGCGCGTGGATTCCGTCGTCATTGGTGACCAGGATATGCATGGGGTTTCCTTTGTTGCTCGCGTCGAATCAGGGCTTGAATCTGCGTTATTATAGCGGCTGCCCGACTGTGGGCGCGAACAAGTAAACAAATGATTGGCCTGAATACACTACCCCCTGCTTACACTGCCAGCCGCCCGGTGCATGACTGGCTCCGTCCGATTGCCGTCTACCCGCATCCCGGCCCGCTCACCCCGTTACTGGAAGAAACGCTGGATGGTTTGCTCGGCGCATTCGCCGCGCTGGGGCACACCGTGCAGGCTGCGCCGGATGCGGAGACCAGGGCTGTGCTGACCACCGCGCGCTATGACCAGGTGATGAACTGGCGGCGCTCGCTGATGTTCACCGGACGCATCCAGCTCAAACTGGACCACAGCCCCACCGCCTATACCCTCGTGCACATGACCCCGGCAGAGTTCGACGCCATGCACGGCCACTTCGCCGCCGCCCTCGCCAGGCAGCCGCTCGACCATGCCGATTTCACGTTTGAGGGCATGTCGCCGGAAGCCCCCAACGTACTCATCGAGCAGGGGCTGCGCGGCGGGCCCATCCTGTCGTTACTGCGCCTTTTGCAATCGCGCACCAAGTGCATTCACATCTTGCTGGTGGTGGGCGAGGACAAGCCGCAGCGAATCTATCACTTTGACCTTGTGGGCGCCTATCCCACCAGCGACGCCGCGCTGGGCGAAGCCGCCTTCTATGCCGATACCGCCCTGCGCATCGCCACCTATGAGAGCACCCGCGAAATCACCCGCCATCAGGTGCTGGAACCGCCCATCCCCCGCGTGGTGTGGGATGGGCTTACCACCCCCGCCGCCATGGCCCGCGCCGGCCGCGAACTGGGCGAGCGCAATTTCTTCACCGAAATGATTCGCATCGCCGATCTCGTGCCTGTGCCCGCCATCACCGAATCCATTGCCAGCCAGTATTCCGAAGGTTGTTTCGTGACCTACGAACCCGCGCTGGAAGGACTACTTGCCACCGTCACTGGCAGCGCGCGCCCGGTCGACAAAGGCAACATCACCGAGCGTGATCTCGCGGTCATTGTCGGCGTGCGGCCGGATGGCGAAGGGGCACAGGTGCGCCATGTGACCGACAAGCAGAATGACCCGCCGTCTTCCGAAGCCGTCGAGATGATGGACATGGACAGCCACCTGCCGCGCGTGGCTTGGGGCGGGGCGCATGTACCGGTGTTGCGCTCAAAACTGCACGGCCACCGCGGGGTGCGCGCGTTCAACCCGGCCCGTGTGGACTACGTGCCACTGGACTCGCCATATTTTCACTTTCTCGTATCGTGCGCCACCGAAGCCCAGGCGCGCGGCATCAAGCAGGCGTTCGCACGCGCCGAATCCTTGTTAACTCCGGACGATGCCCGCCCGCTGTGCTTTACTATCCTTCCGGGGCATGGCGTGGTGATTGCCGAGAAATGGGTGCAGGGCAAAGCGCCGTTTGAATTGATATGGGGAGCGATGGATTCCGGCGACCTGGTGATTGACAATCTCGTGCCGCAGGGGCCCCTGGCCTACCGCCCCGGCGACGATGGCCGGATGCACCTGGAATTTCCGTTGACGCAGTAAGGTGATGGGCCGCAGGGAGGGGGAAGAACTTTATCAGTATTGTATTTTGTTAAGGGGGATGATGTACTTCCAATCGAAATGACAGCGCAGCACTCCGAAGGGCACTCTGGTGTCGAGTGGCATTGCTATGCAATGCTTAGCTCGACCCCTACACGATATGCTCGGCAGGTGAAACGTTGCATCTCCGCTCGTGTTGAATCGAGAGAGATGAGCGTCATCCCTTTGGGGTAGAATCCCTTTCGCCCCATGTTGAAACGTCGCGACTTCCTGAAACTTGCCGCCCTGGCCCCGCTGGCCTATGCCGGCGCGCACTGGCTCGGCCCGCAGCGGCAGGCCGGCGCCGGCGCACCGAACATCCTCATTGTGTTGTTTGATACCTGGACGGCTCAGAACCTCAGCCTGTATGGTTACGGCCGCGCCACCACGCCCCACCTCGCGCGGCTGGCCGAGCGCGCCATCGTCTATCACCAGCATTATGCGGGCGGCAACTTCACCACGCCCGGCACGTCCACCCTGCTCACCGGCACCTACCCTTGGACGCACCGCGCCATCCGCTTGTTCGACCGGGTGCTGCCGGAATTGGCGCATCACAATGTTTTTGCCGCATTTGAAGATTACTACCGCGTGGGCTACGCCCAGAACCCGGTGGCTAACACCCTGCTGGTGCAGTTCACGCGGGATATGGATAAATACCTGCCTCTTTACAAGACTCTTCCCTGGCGCGATATGCTGTTCACGCGCCTGTTTTCGCGTGACCATATTATCGCCACGGCCGCACGCAATCTTGGTTTGCGCCAGGATTCCGACCTTTCGACGTCCCTGTTTCTCAGCGAGGCTTATAACCGCACATGGCGGGCGAAGGAAAGAAACCTGCGCGCCGATGTTGGCGATGAGTTTCCGTTCGGCCTGCCCACTATCGACGAAGAGAATCACATGACGTTGGAAGGCAATGTGGATTTTCTACTGGATCAGGTCGCAGACCTTCCACGCCCATATCTGGGCTACTTCCACTTTTTCCCGCCGCATGGCCCGTACAGACCCGAGCGTACCTTCTGGACTGAATTCAGGGGCGATGGATTCCTCCCGCCAGCCAAACTGTTGCACCCGTTGCGCAATGAGAACAATCGCGAGCGGTTGGATGCCGAGCGCCAGATGTACGATGGTTATCTGGCGAATATTGATGCCCAATTTGGCAGGTTATTTCAGGAACTTGAACGTCGCGGCCTGCTGCAAAACACGATCCTTGTACTCACCAGTGACCACGGCGAGAGTTTCGAGCGCGGCATCATCAAGCACTTCTGCAAGGGATTGCACCAGCCGCTTACTCATATCCCTTTGCTCATCTTTCCGCCCGGCCTCGGTCAGCGGGTGGATATCCTTTCGCCCACCAGCGCCGTGGACGTGATGCCCACCCTGCTGCACCTGGCGGGCAAACCGCCCGCCCCGTGGGCCGACGGTCAGGTCTTGCGGCCCTTCAGCGGGGCTGGCCCGGACCTGGCGCGCCCGCTGTTTGCCGTAGAAGCGAAAGAAATCCACCCCCGGCGCCCGCTCGGCATGGCCTCGCTGATGGTTTTGCGCTGGCCCTACAAACTCACTTACTATTACAACTACGCGGAGCTCGAGTCGCTGGGCCGCCAACTGGTGGAATTGTATGATATCGAGCGCGACCCGGAAGAGATGACCGACCTGGCGAATGAATTGCCGGACGTGCGCGATGAACTGCTCACCCTCCTGAAACAACAGCGCGCCGCCGCCGACCAGCCCTACCTACAATGACAGAATCGATAGGCTCTCCATCGCCTCGCCGCGCCGCCCTGCAACGCGCCTGGGCGTTCTTCCTGTGGGTGGCGTTCCCCATCCATGCCTGGGCCATCTATTTCTATTTGATTAACGCCGACCGCTATGCCGGGCGGTCCAACTGGGAAGCCGTGGGGTTGGGCGGCTACATCCTGCTTATCGCCCTCATCGAAAGCCTGCTCGTCACCGGGTTCTTCCTGCTGTTGGGCCTGCTCCTGCCGCGCCGCTGGCCGCCAAAGCAGCGCCAGGCCGCGCGCATCGGTGTTTTCGGCGTGACGGCTCTGTGGTTGGTGCTGGGACAGGTGACGCTTTTGCGCTTCAGGCAGCGGCCAGGAGTCACCGCCGCATTTTTTGCGCCTATTAACCAGCCCTCGGTGTTGCCACTATTATTGTTCCTTCTTGTACTTGTCGTATCTATTGCCCTGCCCATCTGGGCGGCCGGCAAGCCGGGCTTGCAGCGTGTCCTCAACGGCCTCGTTGAGCGCGTCAGTCTGCTGAGCTGGCTCTACCTTGCGCTGGACGTCGCCGGGCTGGTGGTCGTCATCATCCGCAACCTTTGACCAAGAGGTCTCCATGAGAAAACTTGTCCTTGTATCCCTCTCGTTGTTGCTGTTCGCCTGTGCCGCTGCAACTCCGGCTGAAACCGGCTGGCTGGCGGGCCGGGTGACCATCGGTCCGTTGCAGCCGGTGATGCAGGTGGGCGTGCCGGAGCCGACCCCCGCGCCGGAAGTGTTCGCCGCGCGCTGGGTGGTTGTGTTGGACGCGCAAGGCGAGGAGCAAGTTGCCATTGCCTTGCTGGGGCCGGACGGCCGCTATGAAATCGAACTGCCCGCCGGCCGCTACGTGGTCGATATCAACCACGCCGGAATCGATAGCGCCGCCGGACTTCCGGTGGAAATCGAGATTCTTCCGGGCGAGACGACCACGCTCGACATTGATATCGATACCGGTATCCGCTGAGCGGAGGCCACTTGCGTTTTCCCAACCAACAAAGATGCAAGGCCGAATCGGCCTGGCCGCCTCTATAATCAGGGGGAAAGTGTCTCAGTCCCTGACCCCATGACCCTGAACCCCGAAACCCGCCCTTTGCCGCTGCGCCGCAACAGTGAACTTGCCGTGCTGGAAGACCCGCTGGAATGGCTGCGGCAGTTCCAGACCGGCTGGCTGGCGCATTATGAGCGCACGGGCGAACAGGATTGGGCCCGCTACAACCGGCCGCGCAATACGCTGGCCCCCTGCGGGCCGGGCATCCAACTGGCGCGTAGCCGTATCCTGGTGATTACTACCGCCGGGTTCTTTCTTCGCGACGCGCAAGCGGCGTTCAATGCTTCCGATCCGCTGGGGGACTACACCCTGCGCCTGATTCCGTCAGACACACCGGTGGAGCGCCTCTCGTTTGCGCACCCCGAGTTGGACTCCGCCGTAAATCACGCCGCAGACCTGTTTCCGCTTGAGTCTCTCCGCGCAATCGAAGCCACAGGATTCATCAAGCAACTGCTTTCCCCGGTCGTCTCGTTCATGGGCCATCAGCCCAATGTGCTGCGCACCGTGAAGGAACTGGTGCCCGCCGTGCTGGCCGCAGCACGCCAGGCACGGGCGCATGCCGCCTTGCTGTTGCCTGCCAGCTCTTTGTGTGTGCAAACTGCCGGGCTGGTGGCACGGGCGCTGGAAGTGAATGGCATCGCCTCTGTGTTGGTGACGTGGAATGAAACATTGGCGCGGTTCGTTTCCCCACCGCGTCTGCTGGTGACCCCTTATTCGCGCCGCGCCCCCCTGGGCACAGCCGCCCAGCAGGCAAATACCCTGAAGGCCGCGCTGGCCCTGTTGGAACAGCCCGGGCCGCTGCCGCCGAAGACCTTGTGACCTGAAAATGAAAAACTCCCGCCAAACGGCGGGAGTTTTTGTATCAACTACACTGATTCATTATGGGGCGAAGAAGCGGATGTAGGGCAACAGCAGTTCAGAGATCTTCATCGCGTTGCGCGGAGACACGCAGTCGCCGGCCTGCGGGCCATCCGCCACGCACGTGCTCAGCGTGACGATGTGTACCCAGGTGGGGCCGTAGTGCAGCGGCACCGGCGAGCCGTCTTCGTATACATACTTGATGGGCCGGTTCTGACCGGTCTGCTGTTCGTACTCGCCGTTGAGCGTGGACCAGAAGATATCGCACACCATGCCATCGCGGAACAGCAGCGCCTGGCCGAACTGGCCGGAAGCCAGGTTGATATCGATGATAGTGCCTTCCGCGTTCATCTCGATATGTTCGGCGAACAGCACCACAACGTTGTTGAAGATTAACTGGCGGCCGGTGAGCCGGTCGGTGCTGGGGTAGAAGTTCCCGCTCTGGTCGGCGATGTCATTGAAGCGCTGCCATCCGCCGGAAAGCACGTCATACACCCATTTGGTCTGGTTGGTGGTGCTGTAGAACATGATCCACTCGTCCACCGGGTAGCAGCCCTGAGGTGGCTCGGCGGAGAACTGGTTGCCGGAGTAGTTCAGGCCGTAGATGGGCGGGTTGAGACTCTCGGCCACCTGTTTGATGGCCGCCACGCCCAGGAAGTTGGCGTTGAGGTCGTCTCCGGTGCCTTCCTGTACGCTGATGCACGAGGGGATGTTAACCTCCGCCGATTTGCCGGCGTAAGCCAGACACCCGCCGGGGAACAACTGGCCGATGTACTTGTAGGGCAGGCGGCCGGAACGCACCGGGCCGATGCCACCGCCGCCATCGCCACCGCCGCCGGTCTGGCCGGTATGCACGTTGCCAGCGAAGGTCAGGCCGGCATCCCAGTTCTTGTTAACGCCGGGTGTGAGGTCGTAGTCAAAGATAACCACCTGACCGAAGCCGTCCACATCGCTGTCCAGTTCGTCCTGTTGGTTATTATCGGCGTTTTGCAGCGTAAAGCCAAACCCGGTGGGCGGGGTGAAGGTGAGGGAGTAGTTGCCGTTGGGGTCGAGGCCGGTGAAGGCGAAATAGCCGTTGATGTCGGTGGTGGTGTTGCCGATGGCGCCCTGACCGGAAAGTTTGAGCACCACGGCCACGTTTGGCACGCCGCGTTCGCCTTCATCCTGCAGGCCGTTGCCGTTTATGTCGAACCATACGAAATCGCTGATGGCTACCGTGTCCGTCGCGGTTTCCGGCTCGGGGCGGCGCTGCTCGGTCAGGATCATGCCGGCGTCCACGGACATATTGTGGGCGTCCGTCATTTCCAGAAGGGCGCTGCGCGAGTTGGCCGGGTCGAAGTCGCTGTCCTTGTTGTCGTTGGCCCCCTGATTCAAGAGGGTCAGGGCAAAGCCGCTCGGTGTCACCACCTCCACGATGTAGCGCGTGCTGGGCATCACGTCGAATCCGTAGTAGCCGTTCATATCGGTGGTCGTGGATTCGAGCAGCGCGCCGGTTGCATCCAGCAGGTTGACGCACACGCCCGGCAATCCCAGTTCACCCACATCCTGAATGCCGTTGCCGTTGGCATCTACCCACACCTGGTTGCCGAGGATGACGTTCTCGTAGCTGAAGGGCGAGGTGCGAACCGCGCAGTCGCCCTGAGTGGGCGGGTAGGCCTGCGGAAAACGCCCATAGAATACGGTCATAAAGCGCGTGGCGCCTTCGCCGATGTAGATTTCATAGATGATGGAAGCAAAGGACAGGCCGGCCTGGGGCCGGGCCGACACCGGGAAGTTTGACACCGAGAGCAGCACCGCTGGCAGGTTCAGGTCGTTCGGGTCTTCCACCGGCAGGCCGGTGAGCGGATTGATGCCGGGCGGGAAGTCATCCAGTTCGGGCCCCGCGCCGGGCGGGTCATCCGGGTCCGGCGGACCGACGAGCGCGTCAGGCTCCGGCAGGGCCGCGCCCGCAGCCAGGATACCGGCATCGCGGGTCAGGTCATTGCCGCCATCATAAGTGAACAAATCCGTCATGCCATCGGCGTTGGCATCGCTGTCCAGCGCGTCATCTCCGGCATCTTTCAGGGTGAAGGGTTCCGTCTGCTCAGGGTCGAACCCGATGATGTAGTCGCCGGCAGGTACGCCGACAAAGAAGTAATACCCATCGGCATTGGTGGTGGTGGTATCCACCAGCGAGCCATCCGGCGCGAACAGCGCCACGGTTGCTTCCGGCACGCCGGCTTCGCCGTCGTCCTGCAGGCCGTTGGTGTTGGCGTCAAACCACACGCGGTCGCCCAGCAGTCCGGTGAGGCCGGTCACTACCACGACGGCTTCGGGGTTTTCGTCCAGCCATTCCTGTACATCTTCGCTGTCCATTTCGCCGGTTTCGGGCGGGTCGTCTGCACCTTCCACGCTGGCAGTCTCGCCGGCGCCCAGCGTCACTTCGCCCGCTTCGGTCTGCAGGGTACAGGTGCCTTCGAGGCAGGTGATGTCAAAGCCGCCCGTTTCTGGGTTATACGTGACGCCCATGTAGGAGCCACGCACCGAAGCCTGGCCCGAAGGGGTATCCACTTCCAGAGTGCCGCCATTGAGGATGATGAACAGGTTGCCGGCCTCGAGCTGGATGCGTTTCAGTAGCCCGCCTTCGCTGGTTTCAATCGCGTCGATGGTGAATACGGATTGGGGAGTGACGCGTACGGTAGTGCCATCCTCAAAATCCAGCCGGGCGCGGCCGTCCGTCCCGGTCTTTATCGACGCGCCAACGCTGACCACTTCGCCTACCGCCGCCGGGGCAAATGATGATGCCTGGTCGGGGCGGGATTCCACGTCGCCGCTGAGTTCGCCGATGGCCGCGCTAGGAAGGTCCACCGTGGAACCTGTGCCGGAATCGGCGGTCGGGGGGGTATCGCCGTCGGGAGCGTTGCCGCTATCCCCGCCCGGCATATTGCAGGCCGCCAGGATGGCGACCAGCGCGGCAAGGCTTAATAGCGTGAACACAAATCGTTTGGGTGAGTGCATGGGTTCCTGCCTGTTCTGAATTGAAAGTAAGAGGTACCTGACTACGATTATACAGGAGGGCGGCCGGAATTCGCGCACCTGCATGAGTACTATCGGTTAAAATTCGGGTTCCATCGAGCCAGGAGGTAAGCCATGCAACTGGTCGAAGCCGCGTTTTTCACGCCTGACGTAGAGGGGATGACCGTGTTTTACCGGGCACTATTGGGGGCTGCGCCGGTGGCCGAGTCTCCGGATATGGCGATTTTCATGGCTGGCGGAACCAAGATATTCATCCATCGTACCTACGAAGCGGGGGAAGGCGCGTTGCCGCCGGAAAACCACCTGGCCTTTTCCGTGCCGGATGTGGACGCTGCCTGTGCTTCGTTGCAGGCTGCCGGTGTCGCCGTCCAAACGCCCGCCCAGGACTACTACTGGGGCCGTTCGGCCTACCTGCGCGCGCCGGATGGTCAGTTGATTGAACTGATTCAGGAAAAGAGAGACTGACCTGTTATCCGGATAAGGCGGTTTCGGATACCCGCTGGCAATTGGAAATTACCGCCTTTCAAATCCCCTGTACAATTAACCTGTGCACATTCTGCTTACCCATGAACAGACCGACTTTGACGGTTTGGCCTCGCTGCTCGGCGCGGCGCTGTTGCAGCCCGGCGCGGTCCCTCTGCTGCCACACCGGCTGAATCGCAATGTGCGCGCCTACCTCACGCTCTACGGTCTGGAACTGCCTTTCATTGAACCGACAGACCAGCCACGCGGCCGGGTGGAAGCCATTACCCTCGTGGACACCCAGTCGCTCACCTCGGTTAAGGGTGCGGAGGCCGAGACCGAGATTCGCGCCATCGACCATCACGAGCCGCGGCCTGACCTGCCGAAAAACTGGCGGCTCACCTATGAGCCGACCGGTGCCTGCACCACCATTTTCGTCGAGGGAGTTCAGGGTGGCGACGTCCACCTCTCTCCTCCTCAGGCTACGTTGCTTCTGCTTGGGATTTATGAAGATACCGGTGGACTCACGTATACCCGCACGACGCCGCGCGATGTGCGCGCCGCCGCCTGGCTGCTGGAGCAGGGCGCCTCACTGCAGGTGGCCCAGAAATTCCTCAATCACCCGCTCACGACCGCCCAGCAGGCCATCTATGACCGTCTGCGTCAGCAGGCCGAGACGCACGTTATCAACGGTCACAGCCTGATTCTGGCGCAAACCGACGCCAGCGAGACCGATGAAGAACTCTCGACCATCGCCCACAAATTGCGGGACCTGCTTGACCCGGATGGGCTGATTTTGCTCGTGCAAACGGCCAGTGGTGTGCAGTTGATTGGCCGCGCCACCACCGACAATATCCACATGGACCGCCTGATGGAGCAGTTTGGCGGGGGCGGCCACCCGCGTGCCGCCGCGGCGCTGGTGCGCGCCACCGCCCTTTCGGACGTGTATGACGAGGTGCTGAATGCGCTGCCACACCACGTCCAGCCGGCGGTCACTGTCGCCGAAATCATGTCCCGCCGGCCGCAACTGCTGGACCCGGACACCCAGGTGAAGGAAGTCGCGGCCCAAATGCAACGCTACGGCTATGAGGGCTACCCGGTGGTGGAGCGCGGCAAAGTCGTCGGGCTGCTTACGCGCCGCGCGGTGGACCGCGCCATCAGCCATCGCCTCAACCTGCGGGTGCGCGAAGTGATGTCCTCCGGCGATCATCATGTGACGCCGCAGGATTCGATTGAAAGCTTGCAGCGGGTGATGACGGAAAGCGGCTGGGGGCAGATTCCGGTGCTGGAGGGCGGCGAGGTGGTGGGCATCGTCACCCGCACCGATTTGCTCAAGATGCTCATGCCGCAGACCGCAGGCAGCGGCCGCCCCAACCTGGAAGCGCGGTTGGAAGCCGGCCTGCCCTCGGCGCGCCTCGCCTTGCTGAAGGCAGTGGCCCACACCGCACGCGAGCAGGGAGACGCCTTGTACATTGTGGGCGGCTTCGTGCGCGACCTGCTGCTGGACCATCCGAGCCTGGACATGGACCTGGTTGTGGAGGGAGACGCCATCGCACTGGCGGATGCGCTGGCGAAGCGTTACGGCGGCAAGGTCACCAGCCACAAGCGATTCGGCACCGCCAAGTGGCAGTTGGCTGGCATTGCCGCCGAGCTGGCGACCGCGCTATCGTTAAAGGATGAACCGGCAATGGACCCGGCCACCTTGCCCGATTCGCTCGACCTGGTGAGCGCACGGCGCGAGTTCTACACCCATCCTACTGCTCTGCCGACTGTGGAACGCGGCAGTATCAAGCTCGACCTGCACCGGCGCGATTTCACCATTAATACGCTGGCGCTGCGTCTGGACGGTCACCACTATGGCGACCTGCTCGATTTTTGGGGCGGGATGCAGGACCTCAAAGATGGCATCGTGCGCGTGCTGCACTCACTTTCCTTTGTAGATGACCCGACCCGTATGTTGCGTGCCGTACGCTTCGAGCAGCGCTTCGGCTATCAAATCAGTAACCGTACGCAAGAACTCCTGCAGAATGCGTTGCCTTTGTTGGACCGGGTATCCGGCGACCGGTTGCGGCACGAGCTGGGCGCCATCCTGCACGAACCGAATTGGGACCGTATGCTGGCACGCCTCGCCAAACTGGAGGTGCTGGATGCTGTACACCCGGCACTGGTGTTTGATGCCGCCGCCAAGAAGCGTGTGGCGCTGGCCCTCGGAGCCCAGCCGGGTCCGCAGTGGGAACTCGCTGCCCATCATGATTCGATGCCTTTGCCCGAAGCGCTGACCTATGTTGTCTGGATGCTGGAACGCCCCAGTGTGGAGGCCGCATCCATGGCCGGGCGGCTGCGCTTGCCCGGCTGGTTGACCAAGGCTTTGCTGGCCGCCAACCGCCTGCTCCCGAAACTGGATACCCTCGCGGACGGGCCGGCCAGCGCCGCCGTAGCCGCGCTGGATGAAGCGCCGCCATTGGCGTTGTACGCATTGCATCTTGCTGGTAGCAAAGCCGCGCGCGGCATGCTGGAGACTTACATCGGCAAGTGGCGCGCGGTACAGCCGCTCACCACCGGCCACGACTTGCGCGCCCGCGGCATCCCGGCCGGGCCGTTGTACCGCCAGGTGCTGCTGGCCTTGCGCGCTGCCTGGCTGGATGGCGAAGTGACCGATGAAGCCGGCGAGCGCGCCAAACTGGACGAATTGCTCAATGACTGACGCTGATACCCTGCTGGCTGTCGCCAGCGTACCCGATTGGCTGGAGCAGGTCGTCCTGCGACCGGTGCGCGCCGAGGACCTGCTGGCGCTGGAGTGGGAGGGGGAGTTCAGCCACTTCCGGCGCATGTATCAGGAGGTGTATGAACGCGCCAGCAAGGGTCATGCTCAGATGTGGCTGGCGGAACTGCCCGGCGTCGGGTTGGTGGGGCAGGCCTTCGTCCAGTTTTTCGGACACGGGCGGGCCGGCTGGGGGTCGGGCCAGCATCATGCCTATGTCCACGGCCTGCGGGTGCGCCCCGAGTTACGCGGCCGGGGGTTGGGCAACCGCATCATGCAGTGGCTTGAACAGGATGTGAAGACCCGCGGTTACCGGATTGTGACGCTCAACGTGGTAGAAACCAACCGCGCCGCCCGCCGCTTCTATGAGCGACGCGGGTATCGCGTGGTGGCCCTTGACCCCGGCCAGTGGTCTTACATTGACCAGCACGGCGAGACTCAGCAGGTGAATGAACCCGGCTGGCGCATGGTCAAGCGGCTTGGCAGACGTTAGTTTGTCATGCTGAACGTTCGCCACGCATAAATGCCGACGTTTAACCCCCACGACCCCGCATTTCTGCAAGACCCTTATCCCGCCTACACGGTGTTGCGTGCCGCTGGTCCGGCATTCTTCGATGAGGACAGCGGACTGTGGTGCTTCCTTAACCATGCGGATGTGGACGCGTTGCTGCGAGACCGGCGGCTGGGGCGGGCCATCTCTCCCGCCCTGATGCCGGAAAGTGAGCGTCCGATTGACCCGCCGGAACACGAACCTTTTACGCGCTTGAATCGTCATTCGATGTTTGATATGGAACCGCCTGAACACACCCGGCTCCGCAGCCTGGTGCACCAGGCTTTTACCCCCCGGCGCGTGGAAAACCTGCGGGCCGCTGTGGGCGCCCTTTGTTCTGAGTTGTTGGACGCCGCCGCGGCAATGGGCGGCATGGATGTCATCGAAGATTTCGCCGTACCCTTGCCCGTGGCGGTGATTGCTGAATTGCTGGGGGTGCCCCGGGGGGAGTACGCCAATCTGCGCCGTTGGTCGGAAGCCATCGTGGCGATGTACGAACTCGACCCCACGCCGGAGACTGCCCGGCAAGCGGTCGCCGCGGCGCAGGAATTCTCGGACTTCCTGCGCCGTTTGGCCGCGCTGCGCCGGAAAGACCCGCAGGATGATCTGTTCTCCGCCCTGGCGCTGCTAAATGAAGAAGGACACACGCTCAGCGAAGACGAATTGGTGGCCACCTGTGTCTTGCTGCTCAATGCCGGGCACGAAGCCACCGTGAATGTGATTGGTAACGGGCTGTGGGCGTTGCTGCGTCACCCGGAGCAGATGGCAGCCCTGCGAAATGACCCTACGCTGCTTCCCGGCGCCGTGGAGGAATTGCTGCGCTGGGACACTCCCTTGCAGTTGTTCCGCCGCTGGGTGTTGCAGGACATGGACATCCATGGAATCCGGCTGCGCCCGGGTGACCGGGTCGGGCTGTTGTTGGGGGCCGCCAACCGCGACCCGGCGGTCTTTGCCCGCCCGGATGCCATTGATATTCGGCGGGGGGCTTCGCCACACCTGGCGTTTGGCGCCGGCATCCATTATTGCCTTGGCGCACCCCTCGCCCGGCTGGAACTTAACCTGGCATTTGCGGCACTGCTTGGCCGTTTTTCCGGTCTGCGGCTCGCCGGGCCGGGACCGCAATATCGCCCAAAGTATGTGATTCGCGGCCTGCATTCCCTGCATGTATCCTTCTAAGGACCCATGCGGGCGGGGAAATCGTGACTGTCCCATAAACGGTGGGTTTTGAGAAAAAGAAAGACCTCTTGTAGGATTAGTTTGTCACAACCATCCACAAGAGGCTTTCCATGTCCATTGTCATATTACAACT
>SCUK01000037.1 GCA_004297445.1 Anaerolineae bacterium
TGAGACATAAAACATCATCATTCCCCTTAACAAAATACAATACTGATATAGTTCTCCCACGCAGTTCCTCATAGTCTTTTCCCTTCATGGTTTAATACCCCCATGCCCAAACCCATCTTGATAGACGCCCATGAAGACCTTTCATGGAACATGCTCACCTTTGGACGCGACTACACCCGCAGCGTGGCCGAAACGCGGCACGCTGAGGCGGACGGCATCGCCCGGCTGGTGAACGGCGAGACCTTGCTGGGCCGGGATGCGTACCAGACCGGCCGCGTGGCCATGGTCATCGCCACCCTGTTCGCCGCGCCGCTGCGCCACAAACTGGGCGATTGGGACGTGCTGTGCTACGCCGATGAAAACGAAGCCCGGACACTCTACCGCCGCCAACTGGACGCCTACCACGACCTGTTCGACCGGCGGCCGGAGCATTTCGTCCCCCTGCACACGCGCGGCGAACTGGCTGCCCACCTGCGCCGCTGGGAAAACGCCGCCGAAGGCGAAGAACACCCGGTCGGGCTGATACTCTCGATTGAAGGCGCTGAGGGAATCCGCACCCCTGCCGAACTGGAAGGCTGGTGGGAAGGCGGTGTGCGGCTCATCGGCCCGGCGTGGGGCGGGAACAAATACACCGGCGGCACCAAGGAACCGGGCCCGCTGACGAACGAAGGCCGCGCCCTGCTGGAAGGCATGGCGGCGCTCGGCTTTGTGCTGGACATCAGCCACATGGACGAACCGGCGGCGCTGGAAGCGTTGGACCGCTACGAAGGCAAGGTGATTGCGAGCCATGCCAATGCCAAAGCCCTGCTGCCCGGCACCCAGAGCAACCGCTTCCTGACTGACGAGACCATCGCCGCGCTCGTGGCACGCAGCGGCGTGATGGGCGCGGTCCCTTACAACGCCTTCCTGCAACACGGCTGGAAAGCCGGCGATGGCCGCGAGAGCATCCCACTGGATGCGCTGGCGGCGCACATTGACCACACCTGCCAGATTGCGGGAAATGCCCGCCACGCCGGCATCGGGTCGGACGCCGACGGCGGTTTTGGTCTACAAGCCGTACCCACCGGCATGGACACGCTGGCCGACCTGCGCCAACTGGACGGCCTGCTGACCGCCCGCGGCTATACTAAAGACGACATCGAGCTGATCTTCAGCGGCAACTGGCGCCGCCTGCTGGAAGCCTGCCTGCCGGAGAGCGCATGACCGACCCCATCACCCGCCCGCAACTGGAAAAACGCAAGCCGCGCCGCCGCTTTGGCGTGGGCATCGGCGCGTTCGGGCTGTTCATCTTCCTGCTCGCTGCGGAGCCGGGGCTGTTCGGCCTGTTCCGCAGCGAGACCATCGGCTCGGTGCAGATTACGATTTTCACCTTCGGGCTGGGCCTGCTGGTGCTGGGCGGCAGCCTGGCGCTGGGCGCGCTGTGGCCTGCCGGCGTGCGCACCATCACCGCCGACCTGGGCCTGCGCATCGCCTGGACGGGCTACGTCATCGCGCTGGCCTCGGCCATGGCCGACGTCATCGGGCTGGGCACGCGCCCGCTGGTCTCGTCGGTGCCGTTCTTCGGTTACTGGCAGGAGCGCGGAGTGCTGGTCGGCGAAGTGGTCATCATCCTCGGCTTCTTGATGATGATTCCATACAAGCTACCCGCCGCGCCGCCTGACCCCGCGCCCGCCGAAAAGGTGGAAGTAGTTACGGACTGATAGCGCCGCAGGGGGGAGACTTGATTTCAAGAGAGAATTGACCACAGATAAACACGGATTTGGTTTCTTAGAGTCTTTGCGTGGCTATCCTTTATGCCCGCATTGCGTGAGACGTCTTTTGACCCCCCGTACTTCCAGGCTGATTCAGAAACGCCATTACAATCTCACCCATGCCCGGCCCTGACTCCATCCATACCCCGCATGGCGAGATTCGCTTCCCTGCCTTCCTGCCGGACGGCACGCAGGGCGTGGTGCGGGCAGTAGACGCCGCCGACCTTGAGAGCGTGGGCGTGCAGGCGGTGGTCATGAACACCTTCCACCTGATGCAGAAGCCGGGCTCCAGCACGCTGGACGCGCTGGGCGGCCTGCACGCCTTCAGCGGCTGGCGCGGCCCCATCCTCACCGACTCGGGCGGCTTCCAGGCATATTCCGTCATCCGCCAGAATCCCAAACTGGGCAGCCTGACGGACAACGGCATCGCCTTCCGGCGCGAAGCCGGCGGGCGCAAGTACCTGCTGACGCCCGAAAAGACCATCCAGTTGCAGATGGGCTACGGCGCGGATATTCTCGTCACGCTGGATGACGTGACCCACGTGGACGACCCGCCGGACGTACAGGCCAAAGCCGTACAGCGCACGATTAAGTGGGCCAAACGCTGCCGGACGGAATTCGATAAACTCGTGGAACAAAAAGGGCTGGAAGGGACGCGGCGGCCGCTGTTGTTCGGCGTGGTGCAGGGCGGGCGCGATGCCGCCCTGCGCCGCCAGTGCGCCGAAGCGCTGCTGGAAATCGGGTTTGATGGCTACGGTTACGGCGGCTGGCCGCTGGATGAAGACGGCGCGCTGCTGGATGATGTGCTGGCCTTGCTGCGCTCGCTGATCCCGGCGCAGTTCCCGCTGCACGGGCTGGGCATCGGCCATCCGGAGAACGTTGCGGCAGGCTGGCGGCTGGGCTACCAGACCTTCGACAGCGCGCTGCCGACGCGCGACGCGCGACGCGGCCGGCTGTATACCTTCACCAAAGCGGATGGGACGGACGGCGACTGGTTCAAGATGCTGTACATCCAGGACGAAAAGCACGTGCGGGACAACCGGCCGGCCTCCGAAGGGTGCGACTGCCCGGTCTGCGCACGTTATTCGATCGGCTATCTGCATCACCTCTTCAAAATCGAGGACCACCTCTTCCCGCGCCTCGCCACCCTGCACAACCTGCGCTTCATGACGATGCTGGAAGACCGCCTGCGCCGCGATGGCTGACCCGCTGGACGACCTCGTGGCAGCCGTTATGGCCGCGCCGAAATATGCGAACATCACGCCGGCGCTGGTGCGGCGCATCGCGGCGGCGGAACTGGCAAAGGGCCGCGGGCTGAAGGACGCGCTCAAAGCCACGCGCAACAAACTGCACCAGGTGGGCGGCGCGTACCTGGGCGGCAAGATGGACTATGCCAGCTGGGCGCGGCGGCTGGAGGACGCGGCAGATGAAGACGCCTTGAAAGCGGAATGCCGGGCGATGATGAAGACGCATGCCAGCAGCCGCGAGCGCCTGCCGCATCTGGAGGAGTTCTACGCGGTGGTGTTCGGCGCGATGGGGCCGGTGACCTCGGTGCTGGATGTGGCGTGCGGGCTCAACCCGCTGGCGCTGCCGTGGATGCCGCCGGGGATTACGTATTACGCAACGGACATCTACACCGACATGACAGCGTTCTGCGATGCGTTTCGCGAACGCCTGGGGCGGGCGGGGCGCGTGTGGGCGAGTGATGTGCTGGGCGCGCCGCCGGATGTGGCGGTGGACGCGGCGCTGGTACTCAAGACTCTGCCGTGCCTGGAACAGGTGGACAAGGAAGCGGGGAGTACCCTGTTGCGGTCGTTGAAGGCGTCGCGCATCATCGTGTCGTTTCCGGTGGCAAGCCTGGGCGGGCGGGACAAAGGGATGGCCAGTAATTATTCGACGCGTTTTGAGATGCTGGCGGCGGAAGAAAGCTGGCAGGTCGAGAGACTGGACACGCCGGGGGAATTGACCTATCTCCTGAATACTGCTGCCGCCTGATTTCGGCGCTTGCGTTCTTAGACCATTTGTACTAACATCTGCCCGACTGATTAAGTCGTTCCCCCACCCTTCTGGAGAAGTTCATGGAAAACAGCCTTCTGTATCTCGTCACTGTGCTGATCTGGGGTTCCACGTGGATCGCCATTCGATTTCAGTTGGGCGTGGTCGCGCCGGAATTGTCCATCGCCTACCGCTTCCTGCTGGCCAGCCTGCTGTTGTTTGCTTTCAGCGCCGCCCGCAAACTCACGCTGCGCTTCAGCCGCCGCGAACACCAGTTCATGGCGTTGCAGGGGTTCTTCCTGTTCTCGCTGAACTACTTCCTGGTGTACCTCGCCACCGGGTATGTCACCAGCGGGCTGGTGGCAGTCATCTTTTCCAGCATCATCATCTTCAATGTGCTGTTCGGCGCGCTGTTCCTCAAGAATCCCATTCGCCCGGCGGTGATTCTGGGCGGCGTGGTGGGCATCCTGGGATTGGGCTTCATATACTGGCCGGAACTGGCCGGGTTTGAACTCGGCAGCCGCGCAGCGTTGGGTCTGCTGCTGGCCACGGGCAGCGCGGTGTCGGCTTCGATGGGAAATATCATTTCGGCGCGCAACCAGCGCAACGGCCTGCCGGTGGTGCAGACGAACGCCTGGGGCATGGTGTATGGCGGCGGATTCATGCTGATGGTGGTGCTGTTGCGCGGCACGCCGATCACCTTTGAAGCCTCTACCGGGTATATCGCTTCACTCCTGTATCTTTCAGTATTCGGCTCCATCGTGGCGTTCGGTACGTACCTGACTTTGCTGGGACGCATGGGCGCGGACCGCGCTGCCTATGTCACGGTGTTGTTTCCAGTGATCGCGCTGGTGCTCTCGATTCTGTTTGAAGGGCTGGAACTCAACACGGTGCAATGGGCCGGGGTGGTGCTGGTGCCGCTGGGCAACGTGATTGCGCTGGCAAAGCGTAAGGCAACGGGATAGGACTGTATCCGCTCGCTGAATCTGAAGATCTGTCAGTCAGATTCATAAATCACAATATTTTGTCTAATTTGTTAATATGCAAAATATTGTGCATTTAGTCGCTAGAACTCAAATACCGCCTTCACAATCGGGTGGTTTTTCTTATCCCCCTGCTCTTTCAGGGCGCGGCCGAAATCTTCGAGCCGGTAACGGCCGTTCACCAGCCAGCCAATATCCAGTTTTCCCGCCGCCATCCAATCCAGCGTCAGTTGGAAGGCTTTGTGCGCCCTGCCCTCGACCATCTCGACGTGATGATAGAAAATCGTGGCGCGTACCTTCAGTTCCTTGGAGAAGATCGCCGTCCAATCCACACCCTGCACCTTACCGGGCGTGCCGACCACGATGACCGTGCCAGCGCTGCGCGTGAGGTGCATCGCATCGTCCAGCGCCCCACCCGTGCCGACGCACTCGTAGGTGCGGTCAACGCCGCCCACCACCACCCGCTTGCCGATAAGCGGCTTGTAGATTTTTGCGCCGGTTTCCTGGGCAACCTGCGCGTACAGGTCGCCGCCGGACAATACCTCATCCGCGCCCAGTTTGCGGGCGGCTTCAACCTGAAACGGGTAACGCGCTGAAACCAGGATGCGAGCCTTGCTGCCGAGTACTCGCAGGGCTGCCAGTTGCAGCAACCCAATCGTGCCGGCCCCCAAAATCAGGACGGTTTCATCATCGGCGGGAAAATCAATCAGGGCGGCGTGCAGAGCACAGGCGAACGGCTCGACCATCAGGGCGTTCTCGTCGGTCACATTTTCCGGCACGGCGTAGACGTTGCTCTTGTGCATGGCAAAGACCGCCGACCAGCTTCCGCCTATCTCCCGGCTGCTGCCCATATGGATGGCCGGGCGCAAACCGCCTTCCGCATAATGCTGGCAGAGATTGTTTTCGCCGCGCTTGCAGGGCTCGCACCAGTCTGCCTCGGCATAGCCGCGTGTGGCGCACCACAAGACCGGATTGACGACCACGCGCTGGCCGACCTGCCACTCACCGGCCGCCGCGCCCACCTCGACGATATCGCCGACGTTTTCATGCCCCAGTGTGAAGGGTGAGTCGCTGAATGGCGAGAAGTACGGGCTGGTGGTCAGACCAACGGTGCTGGTATCCGTTCCACAGATGCCGGCCAGCCGGGTGCGAACCTTTACCCAGTCCGGGCCGGGCAGGGCCGGTTCCGGCACGTCCTTCAGGGAGGTGCAGGAAAGGCCGCTCCACAAAACCGGGTAATACAGTTTGCTGAGGGCCAGGCCCAGCGCGTAGCGCGGGATGGTGAGGTTGAATTGGATGGCTTTCATTGGCAATTCGTCCTTTGTCCTTTGTCCACAAGTCCAAGGGTGGTAACCAGCGATAGGGAACTGGTTCCGAACCAGGGACTTGGGACAAAGGACGGTCTACCTAGTTGCCTTCTTCGATGTCCTTGCGGGCGATGGCGAGGAAATCCGCCAGGCTCATGGCGCCGGGGTTCTCACCGCTGCGCAGGCGCGGGGCCACCTGGTTGGCTTCCATCTCTGCATCGCCGACGACCAGCATGTAGGGCACCTTCTGTTTCTGGGCGTCGCGGATCTTGGCGTTCATGCGGTCACTGCTGTCATCCACGCGCACGCGCAAACGTTCAGCGCGCAACTGGGCGGCCACCTGGCGGGCGTAGTCGTTGTGGCGGTCGGCGATGGGGATGACGACGACCTGCTCGGGAGCCAGCCAGACGGGGAACGCGCCGGCGAAGTGCTCAATGATGACGCCGAGGAAGCGTTCCGTTGTGCCTGTAACAGCGCGGTGCAGCACGACGGGCGTGTGCTCCTGGTTGTCCTCGCCGATGTAGGCAAGGCCGAGGCGCGCCGGCTGGATGAAGTCCACCTGAATCGTGCTTAGCTGCCACTCGCGGCCGAGGACATCGCGGGCGATGAAGTCCGCCTTGGGGCCATAGAAAGCGGCCTCACCGGCGGCCTCGAAGTACTCGACCTTGTTGGCATCCAGGGCGGCGCGCAGGGCGGCTTCGGCCAGGTCCCACTTCTCCGGGTCGTCCACGTATTTGCCGCCTTCGCCGCGCAGGGAGAGGCGCACCTTGTAATCCGAGAAGCGGTAGCGCTCCAGCACCTCGCGAATCAGTTGCAGGGACAGCGAAAACTCCTGCTGGATCTGGTCCGGCGTGCAGAACGTATGGCAGTCGTCCTGGGTGAGGGCACGTACGCGCGTGAGCCCGGACACTTCACCGGACTTTTCGTAGCGATAGAGCGTGCAGAACTCCGAGAAGCGCAAGGGCAGTTCGCGGTAGGAGTGGCGGCCCATCTCTTTGTACAGCGTCATGTGGCTGGGGCAGTTCATCGGTTTGAGGCGGAACGAGACATTCTCGTCCACCATCGGCGGGAACATGACGTCGGCGTAGTTGTCGTAGTGGCCGGACTTCTTGTACAGGTCTTCCTTGACCAGGTGCCCCGTCCAGACGTGTTCGTAGCCGTAGCGCGTCTGCGCCTCGCGGACATAGTCCTCCATCAGGTGGCGCAGCATTTCGCCCTTGGGCGTGAACAGCGGCACGCCGGGGCCGATGTCGTCCGAGAAGTAGAACAAGCCGAGGTCCTTGCCCAGTTTGCGGTGGTCGCGCTTTTTGGCTTCCTCCAGCCGCCAGAGGTGTTCTTCCAGTTCCTTGGGGGACTTGAAGGCCGTGCCATAGATGCGCGTGAGCTGGGGGTTTTTCTCGTCGCCGCGCCAGTAGGCCCCGGCGATGCTCATCAGCTTGATGGCCGAGGGGTTAATCTGGCCCGTGTTCTCGACGTGCGGGCCGCGGCAGAGGTCCGTGAAGACATCGTGCGTGTAGAACGAAATCTCCGGCTTCTCCTTGAGCGGTTCGCCGTTCTCGTCCACGCCGCCGGCTTCCAGCCCCCGGATGAGGTCGAGCTTGAAGGGCTGGCCGGCGAACTCCTTTTTGGCTTCCTCGGCCGAGACGACACGCTTTTCAAACTTGTGTTTGGCAGCGATGATCTGGCGCATGCGCTTCTCGATGACCGGGAAGTCCTCCGGCGTGAGCGGGCGCGGCAACTGGAAGTCGTAGTAGAAGCCGTCTTCGATGGGCGGGCCGATGGCGATTTTGACCTCGCCGGGTTCAAACTGTTCCATGACGGCCTGGGCCATGACGTGCGCGGCGGAGTGCCGGATGCGGTAGAGCTCCGTTTCGATATAGGGGATTTCTTTGTGGTCGGACATTGCTTAAACTCCGTTATTCGTGCATGGTTTTTCGATATTCGAGAAGGGTCAACGAGGGATGGGTCAACGGGTCGATGAGGCAAAACCCTCGCGGGTGAGCGGTTGGGATGCGCGGCTAGTCAATGGGTCAACAAGGTTGGGGCCTCGCTGCCTCGGTGACACGTAACATGGCACCATCTTTCCTCTGATAATCATCACAACCTCCAGACAAAACAAAACGCTCACGCCGCTTAGGGCGTGAGCGTCACTCACACGGTTCCACCTAAGTTAGCCCTCCGGGGAGGACCATCTCATTGGGCCGGTAACGGGGCCAGCCGTTCACCCTACAGGGCACAAGGCCGTTGGGGGTTCCGCTCGCGGGGGGTGTTCGCCGGTTGCTCCTCAAGGCCGCTTGCAGTCGGTGGCGGGCCTCTCTCTGGGAGGGCGGGGCCGGTTACTCGTCCCGGTCAGTGCGTTTTTCTATGTCGCCCAATTATACGGCGCAGGGGCTACTTGTCAAGCGGTGCGAACGGCCGCTCAGTCTTCGGTATGGTACTTGAAAGAAACTTTGAGCTTGGTGCGATATTGGGAGACTTTGCCGTCCTCAATCTGCATGTCCAACTGCACGACTTCAGCGATGCGCAGGTCTTTCAGGCTCTTGGAGGCCGTCTTGACTGCGGCGGCGGCGGCCTTCTCCCAGGATTCGGTGCTGGTGCCGACCAATTCGATGACCTTGTATACACTTTCCGTCATGGCGTTTTCCTTTCAATGGGGACCTTTGGGGTAATTCGATTGTAGCATGTGTGTCAAGAGGGGTTCTGGAGAGCAATCTCCATCAGCGGAATCATCAGGCCGGGGACGATGTGCGAAGGCGTGGAGCCGATGACGCGCGCGCCGAGATGTTCGTAGAACAGGCGGGCGTTAGGGTCGGATTCCCAGCGCATGAGGGCAAAACCGTGCTGGCGGGCGTGGGCGCAGACATGATTCCACAAGTCGCGGCCGACACCCTGTCCGATGAATTCCGGCTCGATGAACAGGTCTTCCAGCCAGGCATGGTCGCGGCGGTCAGCCAGGCTGGCGAAGCCGGCCAATATCCCACCGGTTTCTGCCACGAACACCCAGTCAGTGACGATTTGGCCTTCGGTCACTGTCAGCACCCGGCGCGCCACGGCCATGAAATCAGCATCGTAGCCCCAATGGGCCTTGGAGCGGTGCAGCAACTCCTGCAGGGCGGCGGCTTCGCCCGGCCAGGCGCGGCGGATGGTGATTTCTAGCATGCGCGGGATTATACCCAGCCAAAAAGAAAGACCCCGGATTTCCGGGGTCTTTCGACATCTGGTCATTCAAAGGAAACGAGTTACTGGCGCACCTGCCACTGTTGAATGCCTTCAGGGGTGAGGATATTGAGCGTGAGGCCATCCGCAGAGAGGGCGAGGCCATGAACCTCAACGCCCAGGTCCGCCAGAAGCGCGCCGGTGGCGGCATCAAACACCTGGTCGTCCACCACAATCAGGCCGCCGGCAAACAGCACAACCGGCGCATCGAAGCTGGAGAATTCCTGGCCTTCGGTCGAGAGGGTGAACACCTTGCCGTCGGCATCGGCTTCCAGCGCCAGCAGTACCTGGCCATCCGCCACGCTCACGAGCGTGCCATCCTGCAACAACAGGGCGCTGCCGTCCGTGGAGAAGACCATCGGCTGGCAGGTTGCATCCAGGGCGGCTGACGAAGCGGCATAATTCTTATAGGTGATCGCGCTGTCGCCAAGGATACAGGTCGCGTGGGCATCGCCGGTTGGGCTGAGAACGGTAAAGTTGTTGGGGTCGGTACTGGAGAACAATACGCTTTCCGGGTCTTCCGCAGAGAGGATGCGCTGGGAATTGCTGGTACCGCCCTTGTAACACATGAGTGTGGCGCCGGCCGCGTCCGCCGTGCAGCGGCTCAGGCCGTAGGTGGTATAGGTGACCATCCCACTGGCGAGGTCCCAGAAATCCAACTGCTCGGTGAAGTCCCATATATTGCCATGCTGGATGAAACCCTCCGAGGCCAGCCGGTTTCCCGCCAGCAGCCAGCCTCCCGAAGCATTCGTCAATTTCAGCGGGTGGGCAAATTCGCCCGTCAGGCTGGCACTGATAAGGTCATAAATATAGACGCCGTTCACGGTCGTCCATGTGACCTTCTGGCCGTCAGCGCTGAGGATGCTGTCCCCGCCCACGGTATAGGTCTCGGAGGAAGTCAGCAGGGCGCCATCCGTCTGGTCATGCAGGTACAGGCTGGCATCGTTCTTAATGAGCAGGAACGCCGAGCCATCCGGCGCGCCCATACCCCCCAGAAGCTCACTTTCCGCATAGCCCTGGAAGCTGAATTTTTGTTCGCCGGTGAGGAAACTCTGCACCGATACGTGGTTCGAAATTTGAAAATACGGGCTGTTGAACGGATCCACTCCGACGATGTTCACGCCCTGCGGCCAGGCGCCGACCGTGTTTTGCCAGAAGCCGATGCCGGTGTCCGGGTTGCCGGGGATGAGATAGCCGGTGAGGTAACTGCCGGAATCACGGCAGGTTGTGCCATCGCAACCGCGCTCCGTCGTGAAGCCGTTGGGCTGAGTAAAGACGACTTCCCAGGTCGTCATGTCCACCGTGTAGATGCCGTTGAAGTCGCGGTAGATAAGATATTTTCCGTCGCCAGAGACAACGCCGCCGTTATACGTCTGTACGGCAAAGGCGACTTCACCCGTGGCGGCATCAAAGATCACAAGCCTATCGTCATTGTGTAAAAGGATATGTCTTCCATCCGCCGTGAAATACAAGGCTGCCAAGTTATCATTGTTCTCCTTGCCGGTCGGCAGGCTTGTGACCGTACCGCTTGCCAGATCGGTCAGCACAAGGCTATCCGGACCGCCCAGCCGGACGGACTGCGTGCCGGTGGGGCTGAGGCTGAAGTTGTCGCTGAGGTCTATTTCAATCCCGGTAGCTTCGCTTTCGCCGCTGGCGGGGTCAACCAATACCAGCAGGCCGCTCTGGGCAATGCCAATGCGGCCGTCGAGCATCACGTTAAGCAGCGAACCGGGGTAGGAGGCCACATGGCTGAGGTCAGCGGCCGAAAGCACATCCACGCCAAGGTTGGTCCCGAGCACAATGTATTGGCCATCCGGAGTATAGGCTCCCAGGCCGTTGGGCGCCGCGGAGTCGGTATCCAGGATGGGTTGGCGCGGCAGTTCCACCAGACCGGCGTATTCCAGGCCGGCGGCGTTGGCAGCGCTGATGACCTGCGGAACAGGTTCGGGTGTGGGGGAAGGCTCCGGCGTGGCAGTGGATTCCGGGGCCGCGGTAGCGGCCGCTGGAGCCTTGGTGGCGGTGGATTCGGTATCCGTGCCGGAGCCCGAATCCACTGACGTGGGACTGCTGCAGGCTGCAAGAAGCAGCACGAACAACAGTCCGGCAGAGGTAGCCATGATCCTGCTTTTCATTCAGTTGTCCTTTTATGGAGGCCCGTGGTTTCCGGCCAAGCCTCCCGCTCAGCCAGAAATACAGACAAAGTCTGTGCGGATATTGTAGGCCGGAAATCGCTTTCGTCAATCCGCAACTTGCCGCTTAGCTTCCTGTATAATGCCGCAAAACCAAGACCAACTGCGCCTATGGAAACCGCTAACAACACCCCTGCATTGCTGGCCGGCGTGGCCGCCGGCGAAATTGGCTTGCTGGTGTTCCTGACGATTCACCACTTCACCATCAGACCGATCTGGTTCATCCTGCTGCCGGGCGCGGCCATCGCCGCGGTCAGCGGCGCGGCGGTGGGTTGGGCATTCCACATCCTGCGGCCGACCCTGCCACAGAATATCTGGCTGGCCTCGTTGATGCTGGCAGGGCTACTCACACTTACCCAGGTTCCCGGCTTCCTGCTCGGAGCCGTACGCGAGCCACTGATTGATATGACCACAGCCACGCTTTTGCCCGGTAAAGGGCAAGCCGCATTTATGGCGTTCTTCCTGGAGCTGTTCCTGACAGCAGCGCTGGTGGGCGGACTAATTGGCTGGGGATTGGCGCGCGAGGCCCGTTCCGCGGGGGTCATGGCGCTGGCAGCCGTACTTTTCGCGCTGGGGCCGGGTCACAATATCCCGTTTTTCGCGGGCACATCTGGAGCAGGCAAGATGTGGATGCTCATGGGAGCATTCATCACAGCAGCGGCGCTGGCTTTTCCGGCGGCTTTGACTCTTTTCACTCGACTGGATAACTGATTCAGGAGAACAGGGGTTAGCGTTTCTTCTTCCACGCCCCGGCGTACTTCTTGCGAAGCTTGGGGTCGGACTCAAGCTCAATCCATGCCAGCGCGCTGATCTTAAATTTCTCGTCGGAAACGGCATCATGCAGAGCGCGCATCGTCACGTGGATGTCATAGCGAGTGAGCGCGCCGTTCTTTTCCTTGGCGCATTCGTCGTAGCGGGTTTTGAGTCCTTTGAGCAACAAGGTGCGATGTTCCTCACCGGCCAGCCCCACGCGCCAGATGGATTGCATGGTGTGGCGAGCGGTGACGAAACGCTCATCGCGGGTGACGTTCAACAGGGCTTTGAAATCCTTGAGGATGCGCCCGTCCGGGTCGCTGATGGCAAGGCGGGAGAGCAGTTGCCCGGCGATGGCGCGGTTGTGGTTATCAGCATGAGTGAGGTTGGCCACGACCACATCCCAGACCGCATAGGCCCAGTCCACCGGCTGCTCGGCGGCCTGCATTACAAAGGCATAGGCCGCATTCTGAGCGTCGCGGTCGGTGGTCCACAAGTTATCCAGATGCGTTTGCAGGGTCTTGTCCATTGGGGTCTCCTTGGTGAGCAAGCCGATTCTAATGCTGCTGCCCTGTCGGCGCCGTCTCCTGAGACCTCTGTCAAGTTTCGCAAGTCCACCTTAAACACACAAACCGCTTGCGGCGGTTTGTGGCTGTGTGGGCGGGATAGGGCTCGAACCTACGACCTTTGCGATGTCAACGCAATGCTCTAACCAACTGAGCTACCCGCCCGAGTTCTGTTGCAGGGCTGGGATTATACCCGCGCGTATGGGAGATGACAAGGTAAAAAATGAGAAGTTAACACGTAGTCGGGGGATGCGTCACAGGTTGACCTGCTGCTTCCACTCCGCCAGCATCACGAGGGCATACAGGCGTTTGCCGTGGTCGGCGCGGCCGCGCCGGTGCTCCTCCAGCAGGCGAACGAGTGCGGCCGAGTCGAACCAGCCGGAAAGCGGGCCGCGGGAGTCGAGCAGACGGTCACGCGCCCAATTGTGCAATGGCCCGCGCAGCCAGGCGGCAACCGGGATGCCGAAGCCCTGTTTGCCGCGGGCAAGAATCTCCGGCGGCAGCAGGTCTTTGAACGTTTCGCGAAGTATCCACTTGCCCGTGCGGCCGCGTAGTTTGTATTGCACGGGCAAACGAGCGGCCCAGGCGGCCAGTTCATGGTCCAGAAATGGCGAGCGGCCTTCGAGGGAGGCGGCCATCGTCATGCGGTCGGCTTTGACCAGCAGATCACCGGGCAGGTAGGTGGCGTTGTCGGCGTAGAGGGTGCGGTCGAGGCGGTGACGGGCGGGCGCGGCCTGCCAGGCGGCGGACTGGAGGGTCTCAGCGCGGCGCAGGTCGAGGGTGTGCTGCGCGTCCGCGGTCCACAGGGCTTGTTTCTGGACCGGCGAGAAATACGAACCCCAGCGCAACAGACTGGCGCGCGGATCAATCTGGGCAAGGGTTTCCAGACGCTTGAGGCCGTTAATCAGGCTGCCGCCAACGGGCTGCTCGCCGCGGTCCGGCAACCGGCGCAGGGCGGCGGGCAACAGGCCGCGGGTGAGCGCGCCGGGCAGTTTGAGGTAGGCATCCGCCCAGGGGTCGAGCCAGTAACGCCAATAGCCGGCAAAGGCCTCGTCACCGCCATCGCCATTGAGCGCCACGGTGACATGCTCGCGAGTGAGTCTGGAGAGATGCAACAGCGGCAGGGCAGAGGGGTCGGCGAAGGGTTCGCCGATGTGGCGGGTGACTTCCGCCAGCGTGGCGAGGATATCGCCAAACGTCAGGGTGAACTCGTGGTGGTCTGCCCCGTAGCGTTCGGCCACGCGGCGGGCGTGCGGCAGTTCGGAGAAGTTCGTCTCCTCAAACCCGGCCGAGAAAGTCTTGACCGGCTTGCCCATCAGCCCGGCCATCAACGCCACGATGATGCTGCTGTCGATGCCGCCGCTCAAATGCGCGCCGAGCGGCACTTCACTCAACAGGCGCATGCGCACAGCCTCGGTCAGCAGGTGGCGGAGTTCGGCCATCAGGTCCGGCAGGGGGGCTGTGTGCTTGGGCTCGTAGGAGACATCCCAGTAACGCTCAATGCGCAGGACGCCGTCCTGCCAGGTGAGGCGGTGGGCGGCAGGCAGCTTGAAGATGCCGTGGTAAGGCGTGGAGGGTTCGGGGATGTATTGCAGGCTCAGGTAGTCGTCGATGGCCTGCAGGTCAATCTCCGGGCGGCGCGGCAGAGCAGAGAGCAGGGCGGGCAGTTCAGAGGCGAAGTACAGCGTACCGTCCTGGACCGAGTAATAAAAAGGCTTCTTGCCGAGGCGGTCACGGGCGGCCAGCAAACGGCCACGCTTTTCATCCCACAGGGCAAAGGCGAACATGCCGCGCAGATGGGTGACGCAGTCATCACCGTGGTCTTCGTAAAGATGCAGGATGCACTCGGTATCGGTGCGGGTGCGAAAAGAATGGCCGCGCCCTTCCAGGCCGCGAATCATTTCCGGGAAGTTGTAGCATTCGCCGTTGTACACAATCCACAGGGTCTGGTCTTCATTGGCGATGGGCTGGTCGCCGCCAGCAACATCAATGATGGCGAGACGGCGCATGGCGAGGCCGACGCCGGGGCGCACATAGAACCCATCCCCATCCGGGCCGCGGTGGGCGATGCAGGCATTCATGCCGCGCAGGGCGGCTTCATCCACCGGGGCGCGGCCCGAAGAGGCCATGCCGCAGATGCCGCACATCAGCCGCGCCCTTCCTGCGCCTTGCGGCCAAGGTCCAGATAGGCTTCGGCCACGCGTGCCAACGTGTACTCGGCGTGGACGCGGGCGAAGGCGGCGGCGCCCAGCGCACGGCGGCGGGCGGCATCGGGAATCAATTCGGCCAGCGCGGCACGCAGCGCGGCAACATCTTCCGGCGGCACGAGCAGGCCGGTCTGGCCCTCCAGCACCAATTCCTCATTGCCGGCGATACGCGTGGCGATGACCGGCAGGCCGGAGGCCATGGCTTCGAGCACGGCGTTGGGCATGCCTTCGTCACGCGAGGGGTAGACGAACAGATTGGCGCGACGCAGGTGAGCGATCACCTCCACACGCGACAGCCAACCGGGGAAGCGGACACGCTCGGCGTAGCCAAACTCAGCCGCCATGCGCTGCAGGTCCGCGGTGCGCGGGCCATCGCCCACAATCGTGAGCCGCCAGTCCAGGTGCTTGAGGTCTGCCAGCGCCTTGAAGAGCAAATCCAATCCCTTTTGATAGACAACGCGCCCGGTGAAAATCAATTCAGGAGCATTCCAATCGCGATCGCCGGCCGGGTCGGCGTGGGCATCCACCCCATTGGGGATGATGGCGACTTCCTGAGACGGCTCAAAGGCGACGGCCATGGCGCGCAGGCCGCGACTGTTGGCGACCACAGCCGCGGCGCGCCGCCATACAAAACGGATGATGGGCGCGCCAAGTCGGTGAAAGGTCTTGAAGTCATACTTGCGGAAACCGGGCACATCACCGCCGCGCAGGGAGACGATAAACGGTACTTTGTACAGCGCTTTCATTACCCAGGCGGCCGGCCCGCTGGGGATGCCGAAATAAGCGATGGTGAAATCCGGGCAACCCAGGCGCACTACATAGAAACACGCCAGGACCATGAACGCCAGTTGTTCAAGCGCATCCGAACGGTCCGCAGAACGGCGGAAAGGCACCCGCCGCAGCACATTGACTCCGTCCTCCTCCCGGTCGGTCGGCAGGCCGCGAAAACGGGTGGTAAGTACTGTCACCTGGTGGCCCTGCGCCACTAATGTACGCGCCAAGTGGGCGCTGGCGGTGCCGGCGCCGCCGCCCACGGGCGGGTACTCGCTGTTAATTATCAGGACGCGGGTTGAAGACATCGCAGACCATTTGAGCGCGCGGCATCAAGACCTGCACATTGATACCGGAATAGGTTTTTTCAATGTAATAAGCGCACAGCACCGGCTCGACCACGTTGTGCAGCCAGGCGTTATTCTCTTCGGCCAGCGAGTCGGCATCTTCGCTTTTCTCGCGTTTGAAAAGCCGGTCGCTGAGGATAAAGCGGAACCGCTGTTCGTGCAGGTCGGTGTAGAACTGGTTAAGGTAAGCCTGATTGCTGGAAATCGCCATTTCCATCAGGAAGATTTGTTCGTACTCCGGCACCAGGGCGAAGTCGGTTTCCAGCATATCGAAGATGAGCAACTGCCGCTGGGAGATGAGCAGGACTTCGTCACGCGGGCGCAGTTCGCGGGCGAGGCGCGTATCGATATCAGCAATGGCCGCCTGGGCAGCGGAGTGGTCGCGCTCCGGCCATTGCCCGCCGGTGCGCACCGCCAGCGCGACCGGAATCATCACCGCCAGCGCGAGCAGCCCGCCCGGCCAGATTGGCGCGGAAACGGCGGCGTCCGGTTCTGCCGCATTACGGCCAAACAGGACATAAACCCCGGCAATCATAACCAGCAGCATGGAGGCATCCATATTGTGCAGGTTGGTGCCGCCGCCAATCTTCACGCTGACGACGAGGCCGCTGACGAACAGCGCCAGTCCCACGGCCGCCAGCCCCAACAGGCGGATGGGATGCCAGGCGGCGCGCTGCCGGCGCACGCCCCACACCGCCAGCGCAACCAGCGGCGCAAGCACGATGAGGATACCGGGCAGGATGCCCAGCGGGAACGAGGGGCTGGGCAACAGGCGGTTCCACAATAAGTCCGAGGTGAAGGCAGAGCCGAACTGGCGAACATCCTGATTGCCGGAGAGGGCGATATACCCGAAATAGGCGGAGAAGGCCGCCACAATGCCGGCCACAAAGAAAGCGAAGGCGCGCCAGAAATACGGCCAGGGCAGGAAACGCCGCTCATTCACCGGGACTTCCAGGTAATACAGGCAGGCAGCCAGCAGGCCGGGCACCACCGTCCAGTTCACACGGCTGAAACCAGCCCAGGCGGACGCCAGCAGGACAACGACCAGCGAGCGACCATAGCGGCGCGAATCAAAACCCCACAACAGGATGATGATGGCCACCAGCAGGTTATAGAATATCGCTCCCTGCATCAGATAGAGAAATGCCCAGGCGGCGATGAGTACATGCGTACCGCGACTTTGAAGCTGGAGGCGGCGCGCCAGCCCCCAGGCGGCCAACCCAGTGAGCGACCACCAGAGAAACACCTGCCAGGCGCGGTGCGCCCACAGCGGCAGACCGGGCAACAGGAACGGCAAGCCCTGGAGCATGTAGCGGCTGGGGTGCGTGATGGAGAGGGGCAGGTCCATGCCGTAGAGTCGTTCGCTGGCATACAGCGATGCCTGGTAATAGCGGCTGACTTCCGACCAGCCCAGTGAAAGCGGGTAGGTGCTGATCTCGGGCAGGAAGACGGCGGCGCGGTGGGCAGTGGCCAGCGCCACCGCCGCGATGAGGAAGGCATCCAACGGCGGCAAGGAAGGGCGGGCGGCATGCAGCAAGGCCGCGCCCGCCAGCGCGCAGAGCCAGAACACCCAGAAGCGCGCCCAGAACGCTTCCACATACAGGCCGTTGGCGCTGAACACGAACCACGGAAAGCCGACCACCAGCGCGCCAAACAGCAGCAGGTTGACGCCCTTGAGGCGTGCCAGCCCGCGAGGCAGCGCCGCCGCGACAGCCAGCATCCGGGCGCGCACGGGCGTGAAGGCCAGCGCGAGCAGGCCCAGGTTGGCGACCAACAGGATTTGCAGAATCAGGCGCAGAATGCGCAGTTTTGCCGATACGCTGAAGTAGTCCAGCGCAATCATCTGGGCCTCAAACGCCCGCAAGGCGAAGAAACCGAGGGCAAGGTTGGCCAGCAGCACGACGACCAGCGTCTGTGCCGGAGTGGGGCGCTTAATTTGCATTTCAGCCCTCTCCCGGCGCGACGGGTTTCACTGCCTCAAAGATGTTCAGGAAGCACCAGTTGGGCCAGCCCAGCACGGCATTGTAGAGGCGATGCAGCCACACCACGCGCGACGGGACAACGTAAGTGAGCGCCGAAATCAGCGGGAAGGTGGGAAATAACCCCCGGCGGCGGCGAATCTCGAAGCCAGTCGCTTTAAGCAATTGGACAAACTCGCCAGCCGGCCGGTCCCCGATGTGGCGATCGATGGTCGAGGTGCGCAGGAGGCGGCCCATAAAGATGAACGTGAAACGCGAGGCAAAGTGCGCCAGATTGGGCACAGAGAGCAGCAGGCGACCGCCCGGCTTGAGGATGCGGAACATTTGCGCCAGCGCCGGTCCCTGCTGGTGGAAGTGCATGTGCTCGACCACATCCAGACAGGTGACGATATCATAGGAGGCGTCTGGAAGTTCGAGATTAAGGATATCGCCGCGAAGGACGAACTCCGATTCATAGTTAATGTCGAGGCCAATGATGTCCAACCCCAACTCCTGCTGGCCGCGGCGCACCAGCACACCTTCACCAGCGCCCAGGTCAATGATGCGTTTTCCGGAACCGTGCTGTGCCAGGAAGGCGAGGGCATGCGCCATCTTTTCCAGATAGACGGGAAGATAGGGCCAGGCGGTGTTCAGGTTGATGTGATAGTCGCCCTTTTCCTGATATTCACCACCGCGCAATTGCACGGCCTCCGGGTTGCCATATTTCGATTTGTCTCGTTTCAGGCGCATAGGTTTAACCGAGGGTGGATTCGGCGCGTTTGAGTTCGGGCATCAGCTTGCCGACAAAAAGCGCACCGGGAAGGCTGGCAATCGCCACCAGCAGGCGAAAGACCAGCCCCAGCACCAGGCTGTTGTGGTCACTGATGCCGCCGAAGGTGGCGAAGATGTAGGCAATGGAGAGTTCCTGCAGACCGAGACCATTAATAGAAACGGGGAGCAGGGTAACGAAGTAAACCAGACTCCACAGGCTGGCAATCAGGAAATAGGGCATAGGGTCGTTGAGACCATCCAACAGCAATGCCATGGCAGCGAACCATACGCCCATGTGAATGAACGTAAAAAATAATGAGGCGAGGAGGCTTTGCGGTCGCCGGGCCCAGGTGCGGAGAATGTCGAAAAACTTGCGAATGAGCCGTTTCACTTTCTCCCACAAGCGACCGGGCAATGCGACGGCCAGCGCGCCCGCCGGAGCCGCCAGCGCGTTGGCAGCCAGCACCCGGGCGGCGCCAAACGGGGCAAACACCGCCATGCCCGCCATGCCGACCAGCCGGTCCGCGACCAGGGAGGCGGTGCCAAGCGCTGTGCCATACCCGGCCACGATGATGCCTGCCAGCCGCACCAGGTCGCCGCCGACGGTGGTGGGGAGGAAATTGGCGGCAAACAGTCCGGCAAAGGTAATGCGCGTGGTTTCTTTCAGCGGGATATCGGCCCCGCTGCCTTTAAGCAGCATGTGCCAACGGAAAACAGTGCTGATGCGCGAAACCATCACGAGCAGGAACGCCCCGCCCAGATGGAGCGCGTCCATTTCCTGCATGGCCTGCAAGATATCGTCCCATTCGGAGGCCAACAGGTACACGGTGAGCGCCAGCGCGAGCAACGTGCCGATCCAGCGCAACGCCAACCCCGCGGAGGGTTTTCTTTCGCGGGGGTTCATGCGCCGTGTTGGGTTTCTTCGCCGCGAATCACGAAGCGGACGTTGTAAATAGGCTTGGATTGCGATTCATGATAGGTACGCACGACGATCTCGGCGATCAGCCCCATCAGGATGGATTGAACCCCCAGAACCGTGAGCATGATGCTGAGCAGGAAGATGGGCGAGGTCGTGGTGACCGCGCCGAACACCAATTTACGATAAGCAAGATAGAGGAAACCTGTTCCGGAAAGGCCAATCAGCCCCATGCCGAAGCCGCCGAACAGGTAAATGGGTTTATGGACGTAGCCGCTCAGGAATTTGACGGTAAACAAGTCGAGGATGACCTTGACCGTGCGTTCCAGGCCGTAGTTGGTGTGGCCAAAGCGACGGGGGTGATGGCGCACGACGACTTCGGTGACGCGCGCCCCTACATAACCGGCATAGGCTGGGATAAAGCGGTGCATCTCCCCGTACAGGCGGAAACCGGTAAGCACTTCACGACGGTAGGCTTTGAGGGTGCAGCCGTAATCATGGAGATGAACGCCGGTGACCTGAGAAATGAGCCAGTTGGCAATGCGCGACGGAAAGGTACGGGTAATGAAAGCATCCTGGCGCGACTTGCGCCAGCCGCTCACGAGGTCGTAGCCTTCATTAATCTTGTCCAGCAGCATCGGGATGTCTGCCGGGTCATTCTGCAGGTCGCCATCCATAAGGACGATGATGTCGCCCTCGGCATAATCAATGCCGGCGGAGATGGCGGCCGTCTGGCCAAAATTGCGGCGCAGCGCAACCACGCGGGTGTGGTCCGGGTCCTGCCCGGCAATAATCTCCAACGCCTGCAGGCTACCATCGCGACTGCCATCATCCACGAACACCACTTCCCAGTTAACCGGGTAGGTGCCCAGTGCGTCATGCAGGGCCTTATGCAAGAGCGGCACAGACTGCATCTCGTTGTAAATTGGGATGACGACCGAGACCTGCACAGCGCTGTCAGAGCGCAATGGCGGAATCAGGCTGGAGTGAACGATTTCCTTCTTTGATGTCACGGGTCAGGGCCTCGGAACGCGCAACCTTGAGCGGTTGCGGCGCAAAGTATCCCACATTTTACTGAATCCGGCCGTGCTCAGGGACGATTGGCGTTGGTGTAGACGTACAGCGGGCCTTCCGAGCCGCACAGGTCCTGCGCCGGCAATTCAGCCACCAGTTGCCAATGGTCGGGGATAGTGTCAATCTTGTTGTTGGTTTGTGTCAGCAGGAGGATGTCCGCTTCTTCCAGCCAGCGGTCGCGCAACGTGGGCGACCAGAAGCCATAGCGTTCCAGTTCGTCATCATCGCCTGCCAGGCGGAAGCTGTACGAGCCGTTGACCTGTGAGGGGTAGGTGTCTGCACGATCGAGGATGTAGAGCAGCGGCGCGGCAGATTTGAACCCGCCCCAAAATACGAGTGAGCCTTCCGGGACGTGCTGGCGCAGGCCGGCGCCAATGGCTTCCTGCGCTGCCAGTACATCGCCACAGCGCTGGACGGGATAATCCAACCCCATCAATGGCGTGGGCGAAAGGATGAGACCAAAGATAAAGAGGGCGGTCATCAGCGCCTGGCCGTAGGGGAGGGAGGGTCGGCCGCGGCGTACCAGCCCCCAGGACAGGATGGCCACCAGCGCCACCAGCGCCAACCCCGCCAGTAAACCGATGGCGGCCGGGCCAACCTGGCGGGCGAAGGGCATCAGAAAGTCGAGGGTGGTTTTGTCTGTCAGGTCGTTGGCATCGCGCACCACGAAGAAAGCCCGCTGCAATCCAGAGGAGGTGGGAATTCGCGCCAGCATGAAGACCCGCTGGACGTTCAGTGGTGAAATGACCGTGTCAATCCAGAAGGCGCGGGTGGCGAAGCCCCAACCGGTGAGCAGACCGATGGCGAGCAAAATGGCAAGAGCGGTAAAGGTGGGCCGCGCCCCACCGGTGCGCCATTCGGCGCCAGTGTGCATCAGCATCGCAAAGAGCATGGGGGCCAGAAAAGCGAAGAAGGACAGATACCCCTGGAAACAGAAAATGCAGTACGTGCCCGAGACGCTGGCGTCGGCATGGAGCCACAGCAGCAGAGCGAACAGGCCAAAAAACACCACCCCGGTCTTGAACTGCCAGGACTGCCGTTCGATGCGGCGGGCGACCAGCATCAACACGCCGAAGACAAAGGCGAGTATGGGCAGGAACGTGAAGCGTACACCGTACCAGAAACTCGCCAGGCGGGAGATGGTGTCGGCCTCCACCAGCCAGAAATTCTCCGCGCCGCGCGGCGGCTGGAACTGCGCCGCGGCCGGAACAATTTTTGTAATCGGCAGGAATCGCACCCACATGTCCAGGATACCGGGCCAGTACAGCACGTTGAGCGTGATGAAGGCCACGGCAGCGATGAATGCCAGCCGGACCGCGGTACGCCAGCCATCGCGCCAGACGAAGTAGAGCAGGATGAACACCGGCACAAACACCAGCGTGATGCGGGTCATCACCAGCAGGGCGCATAAGACCGCGCTGGCCGCCAACTGGCTGAAGCGACGGTCAGGGTCGAAGGCAAACGCCAGCGCCCAGGCGAGCATCACCGCGCCCAGAATCTGGGTGGCGGCATAAATGTAGGATTGGATGGTGATGGGGTTGAGCGCCATCGTCCAGACGACAAAAGCAGCCCACCAGACATTGCTCAAGCGTTTCGTGCCCAGCCAGATCCCAGCCAGCAGGAGCAACGAAAGCAGGATGTTGAAGTAGCGCGCCGCCCGCAGGCCCACCGCCAGCCAGGCCTGCACCGCGCCAGGAATCAGGAAGGCCAGCGGCATCTGGTTGTCCCACGGTCCGTAGTCGGCGTACATTTCGTAGCGACCGGTGACGTACCAGTAGCCTTTGGTGAGGTAGGCGCCTTCATCCAGCAGGGTGGGCGTGTTGTGAGCGATGAGGAATGCCAGCACCAGATAGACCAACCCGCCCAGCAGCGCGAGGAGGACGGCCGTACGAGGAGTGAGATAGGGCGAGAATCGTTCTTTGAGATTCATGGGAGAGGACGCAAACGGGGCGATTCTACCATGCGGCTGAATCAGCCCAACTGTCCGCCAACCAATGCCAGGTCAGCCTCAACCATCATCTGCACCAGTTCGCTGAACGATACGCGCGGCTGCCAGCCGAGTTTTTCTTTGGCACGCGTGGGGTCCGCCAAGAGTAGGTCGACTTCAGCCGGGCGGTAGAAACGCTCATCTTCCACCACATAGTCCTCATAATTCAAACCAACATGCTTGAAGGCGGCCTCGCAGAACTCGCGTACCGAATGCGCCTTACCCGTACCGATGACGAAATCCTCGGCGGCCTCCTGTTGCAACATCAGCCACATGGCTTCCACGTAGTCTTTGGCGAAGCCCCAGTCGCGTTTGGCTTCCAGGTTGCCCAACCGCAGTTCGGTTTGCAAACCCAACCGGATGCGGGCCGCGCCGTGCGTGATTTTGCGGGTGACGAAATCCAGCCCGCGGCGCGGGCTTTCATGGTTAAAGAGGATGCCGCTGGCAGCGTGCATGCCGTAGGATTCGCGGTAGTTCACGGTTATCCAGTGAGCATAGACTTTGGCAACGCCGTAGGGGCTGCGCGGGTAGAACGGCGTGTCTTCGTTCTGAGGGACTTCTCGCACCTTGCCGAACAACTCGCTGGAGGAAGCCTGGTAGAAGCGCGCCGCGGGTTTGACCAGCCGAATGGCTTCCAGCAGACGGGTGACGCCTAGTGCGCTCACCTCGCCGGTGAGCACCGGCTGGTTCCAGGAGGTGGGCACGAAAGACTGCGCGGCGAGGTTATACACCTCATCCGGCTGGACGCGCTCCATGACATCCACTAACGAAGATTGGTCGTGCAGGTCGCCCTGGATGATGTCGATATCATCCAGCAAGTGTTCGATGCGCTCGTAGTTGCGGGTGCTGGAGCGGCGCACCATCCCGGCCACAGTGTAGCCTTTTTCCAGTAACAATTCGGCGAGATACGAACCATCCTGACCGTTGACGCCAGTGATGAGTGCAGCGGGCATGTGAGACTCCTTGGATGAGGCTTTACGGCAGGATTATACAATCGCCTGATTCATGAGGGGCACAGCGAACGTTGCGAAGCAACTCACGTACCCCTGCGATATGACGTGCGAATCAGGTTTCGATGATGCGCCGCGCCCGCGCTTCCCAGGTATGCTGCTCGGCGGTGGCGCGGGCGGCGACGGAAAACGCAGCGCGCCGGGCAGGGTCTTTTGCGAGCGCGCGCAGGGCATCGGCCCACGGCTGGGGATCGGTGGGGGGGAGCAGGACAGCGTTATCTTCCGTGAGCACTTCACGCAGGACCGGCAGGTCAGACGAAAGAATTGGTCGGGCGCAAGCCAGGTACTCGAACATCTTCATCGGGCTGAGGTAACGGCCGATATCGCCGCCAGAGGAGGCGGCCACGCGCGGCTGGTAGGGCATGAGCAAAACATCACAGGCGGCCTGGTAGCGCGGCAGGTCGGCGTTGGGCACGAACCCGGTCAGCTTCACATTGGGCAGGGCGGCGGCGCGGGCGCGCATATCGGCCACCTGCGCCGGTTCGCCCCCCACGAGCAGGAAGTTGATTTCCGGCATACGGCGAGCGATTTCGAGAATCAAGTCTGCACCGCGCCCCGGATAGAGGTGGCCGGTGTAGCCGGCAGTGAAGACCTGCCGCAGGCCAAGCCCGGCGCGGGCAGACTCGGGTTCCGGTACGTCAGCATAACGCGCCAGGTCCACCCCATCCGGAGCGATGAGGGAGAAAGGTTCGTCCGCCCTGAAGCCAAATGTCTTGCTCAGGTCTGAGGCCAGGGCCCGGCTGATGCACACCAGGCGGTCGGCGTGGCGGGCGCGCATGAAGAGAGTAAAGAGCAGCGGGCCCATACGGCCCTGCGGCAGGTCATGGATTTCAAGGATGGTGCGCATCCGGCGGGCGGCCAGAGCGGCGGTCTGGGGGTGGCGCGTGAAGACGGCATGCGCGCCCCAGGTCCGGGCATAGCGGTTGGCCTGCACCGCAAAGGTATAGCCGCGCAGACGCAAGGGGGACTCGAGCCAGGCGACTTCAAACCGCGTGGTCAGGCCATAATGGCGGGCAAGGTCTTCCCAGCCAACACCGGGCGTTGTGCCGGGGACGAGGACGCGCACATCATGCCCGCCAACGGCGAAGGCCTGGGCCATTTTCATCGTCTGGATGCTGTTGGCGGTGCGGGCCGGGATGGCGCCGGGGGCGGCGATGAGCAGTTTCATAGGGTGGGCGCGGCAACAGACCGGGCGCGCAGATCCAGCACGCTGCGGGTGACGGCGGCGAGGATAGTGAAGATGTAATAACCGGAGAGCAACGCGGCGAAGCCGACCGCGCCGTAGCGGTCGGTGATGAGCAGGATGCCGCCAACCTTGAGCAGCATGCCGACAAAGTTGACCAGCGTGGGGAACACCGGCCGGTTGAGCGCCAGCAGGGCAACTCGATTCCAATAGAAGACGTTAACGAACAGATAGCCAATGAGCAGGATGACGAGCGGGCCGTAGGCCGGCAGGTATTCGGCGCCAGCGTACAATTCAATCACCCATTTACCGAAGAGAATCAGAACGAAGGTAATGGGCAATGAGTAAATGCCTGCCATGAGTGAACCACGTCGCAGCACATGGCGCACGCTGGCCCAATCCTTTTGCGCCACGGAGCGCGAAAGTTCGGGGTAGGTGGTACTGGCCAGCGGGCTGATGGGGATTTGCAGAAGGCCGATGAGGCCGCGTGCCACACTGTAATAGCCGCCGGCCACGTTGCCGAGGAAGCCATTCACCCACAGGTCTTCACTGTCCTTGGCGACGAGGCTGACGGTGGCGCTGAGGTTGGTGCTGAAGGCAAAGGTGAGCAGACTGCGACGGTCTGTGCGCAGAACCGAGAACGGGGTGCGCCACCAGCCCGGCCCCCAGTTGGCGGTAGCGGTACGCAGCGCGACGCCCAGGAACCCGATGGCGCGCACCAGCCGCCCGGCCAACTCGGCCAGGATGATGCCCATCAGCCCGCCGTCGGTGAGAAACACCACCAGCGTGCCCACCAGCCGGACGACACTTTGAATCGAATCGATAATGGCCTTGGTGCTGAACTTGTCGAACACCTGGAGGATGCCGTCTGAGCTGTCGAAAAACAGGTTGATGAGCACCAGCGCGCCATAGAGCATGAACCACTGGCCGGTGTTTGGCTCATCGGAGAGATAATGGACAGCCAGCGGGGTGAGTAACCAGATGAGAATGAAGGCCGCCACCGCGCCCAGCGACTCCAACAGGGCAGCGAGTTTGAAAACCGCAGCCGCCTTTTGCGGTTCGCTGCGCTCCTGATACAGACGCACGTAGCGCACCACGAGTTCATCAATGCGGAAGGCGGTGAGGCGATTGAGGACGTTGGTGAATGTTGCCAGCGCAGCCAGCAGGCCGGCCCCCGCCACGCCCAGCACACGGTACTGAAAGGCGTTCTGCAGCATGCCCATCGCCGCGGCAAACACGGTGGCGCTCACCAGATAGGACGAGTTGCGCACAATGCGGCGCAGGATTTCGGTCTCGAAGACGCGGTGATACAGGGCGCGCAGGCGGGCGAGCATTATGAATCAGGCAATTGGGGCCTGTCCACCAGCCAGACCCGCATCGGCCCCTTGCCCTTTACTTCAATCACACCGCGTTCGCGCAACGCATATTTTCCGACGAGGCGTTCGCGAGTGGCTTCGGTGATTTGAATTTCGCTCTGAATGCCCTGCGATTCCATGCGGGCGGCCACGTTTACAGTATCTCCCCAGAGGTCATAAGCCAGTTTGTGCGTCCCGATGACGCCTGCCACCAGCGGCCCGCTGTGGACGCCAATGCGCACCTGCAGGCCTGTTCCGCGCTCTACATTGACCTGCGCCAGACTCTCGCGCAAGTCAAGCGCAAACTGCACGGCCATTTCTGCATGCTCGGCATTGGCTTGCGGAACACCAACGGCGGCCATATAACCATCGCCAAGGGTCTTAATCTTTTCCGCGCCGTGCTGAGCCGCGGCGCTATCGAAGGCCTCGAAGATGCGCCCAAGCAACGAGACTGTTTCGCGGGGCGGCAGGGTGGAGGCAAGCGGGGTAAAGCCCACCAGGTCAGCGAATACCACGCTGGCTTCCTCGAACTGCTCGGCGATGATGCCCGGCTGGAATTTCAAGCGTTCCGCAATGTGGGCTGGAAAGATACTGTAGAGCAGGCCGTTGGCGCGCTGGCGTTCGTGCTCCAGCGCGACGGTCTGGGCGGCGATGAGGCGTTCCTGCTGGTAACTCTGGCGGGTCACGCGGTCCAGCACGCCGCATATCATCAAACCGGTGAAAAAGGCGACCAGTAGAATCGTCGCGTACAAAGCGGACGTGCCGATCGCGAGCTGTCCGCGCGCAGTGGCATCGAAGAGCCACCACAAGCTGAGCGCCACGTGAGTGAGGACAAGGGGCGCGGCAATAGAGAAGTGAAGCCGAAAAACGGTGAACGCAAAGTAGGCGACAATCACTATACTGGCACTTGCCACTTCAGGGGTGCCGACAAACCAGAAGAAAAGCCCCAGTACAAAGTAACCTGCGAGAGCATTGGCCAGCGCCGCGCTGGGAACAATCCAGCGGGCCAACGAGCCAACATAGGTACTAATGAGAGAAAAGAGGATGGTTGGAAAGAGCAGGAACAGGGCCCAGGGCATGAAGTCTTTCAACCCAGCCGGCCCAACAATGAACGAGCTGATTACGATTAACGCCATTGCCCAGGCCAGCAACGATGCGACCATGCCCGCGCGAACGAAGGGTCGTGCGATTTCACGATGCCACAGACGATAGTCCCTTTCGACCTCCGGATCAATAAATCGCAGCCCCAGTCGATTCAGCCGCAGCTGGTCGCGCAAGGTGTCGAGTTGCAGGGAAACGGTTTCCGCCCACCAACCAGAGCTAAGTGAAGCAGAGGGTGGTAATTCGGCAGAGTTGAGCAGGCTGTCAGGATTCTTCATGGCGGAATTCTCAATCCGTGGCGATATCCTTCGCCCACTCGCGGTTTTCAAGATACCAGTCCACCATCTTCTGGATGCCAGCGCGCAAGCCCACTTGCGGCTCCCAGCCCAGCAGCGCGCCGGCCTTGCTGACATCGGCCCAGTTGGCGACCATGTCGGCTTTGTGGAACGGACCGAATTGAACATTCGCTTTCTTATTGAGAATTTCTTCCAGCATACCAATCAGCGCATTGATCGAAATCTGTTCGTGGCCGCCCAGGTTAACGACCTCGTAGCCCACCGGTTTGAGCGCCTGAATGGTACCGCGAGCGATGTCATCCACGTAGGTGAAGCCGCGGGTCTGTTCGCCATCGCCATTCACCAGCACCGGCTGACCTTCGGCAATCCACTTGGCGAAGCGGAACATGCTCATGTCCGGCCGGCCGGCAGGGCCGTAAACGGTGAAGTAGCGGACGACGGTCACATCAATGCCAAAGAGGTAATGATACGAGTGACACAGAGTCTCTGCGCCCTTCTTGCTGGCGGCATAGGGTTGCAGGGGGTGGCTGCTGTCGGCGGTTTCGGGAGTCGGGAGAGGCGCGTCGGCACCGTAGATGCTGCTGGTGGAAGCCAGTACGAATTTCCTGATGTCGTGCTGTCGGCACAACTCCAGCAGGTTGAGCGTGCCGGTCGTGTTGGTCGCCAGATAGATCCAGGGGTCTTCCAGGCTGGCGCGCACGCCAGCGCGGGCGGCGAGATTGATGACCGCGTCGTAAGGGCCCTCGGCAGCCAGCGCCAGCACAGCATCCTTGTCAGCAATGTCGAGCTGGTGAAAGATGAAGCCGTCCTGCCGGCGCAGACGCTCCAGGCGATGATGCTTCATGCGCACATCGTAGGCGTCGTTAAGATTGTCCACGCCCACGATGCTGTGACCGTCAGCCAGCAGGTAATCCGCCACGCGGGCGGCGATGAAACCGGCTGCGCCGGCCAGCAGGTAGCGGGCCACTACAGCCGTTCCACCTTCGGGTTGTCCGGCGCCAGCTTGCCGTAAGCGTTGCGGGCATCGAAAATCAGGTTCGCCTTCTCCAGGATGGCGGCATAATCGTATGCCGTGTGATTGGTCACCACCACGACGATATCGGCAACGGTTACGGCTTTATAGAGGTCGGGGGCACTCTCCATCTCCCAGCCGTCAAATTCGTGATGGATGTGCGGCACATGCGGGTCGTGGTACTCCACCTGCGCGCCTTTTTCGCGCAGCAGGGCGATGACATCCAGCGCCGGCGATTCGCGCATGTCGTCAATGTCCGGCTTGTAGGCCGCGCCCAGCACGAGCACTTTACTGCCATTGAGGGATTTGCTCTGGGTGTTCAGCAGGTCCTGCACGCGGCTGACGACATGGCGCGGCATATTGGTGTTGATTTCTGATGCCAGCTCAATGAAGCGGGCGGTGTAATTGAGCGATTTGAGTTTCCAGGAAAGGTACAGCGGGTCAATCGGTATGCAGTGACCGCCCAACCCGGGGCCGGGGGTGAACTTCATAAAGCCGAAAGGTTTGGTGGCGGCGGCGTCAATCACTTCCCATACATCCACGCCCAGGCGTTCACACATCAGCGCCATTTCATTGACCAGGCCGATGTTCACCATGCGAAACGTGTTTTCCAACAGCTTCGCCATCTCGGCGACTTCAGAGGAGGAGACGCGCACGACGTTGTCAATGGCGCCATGATAGAAAGCCGCAGCGACATCCGAACAGTCGGCGGTGATGCCGCCGATGACCTTGGGCATGTTCTTGGTGGTCCAGTCTTCGCGGCCGGGGTCGACGCGCTCCGGCGAGAAGGCCAGGAAGAAATCTTTGCCGACCTTCAGGTCGCTGCCTTCGGTAAGTTTGGTGAGCATAAGCTCGCGCGTGGTGCCGGGGTAGGTGGTGCTTTCCAGCACGATGACCATGCCGGCGTGCAGGTATTTCTTCAATTCTTCGGTGGCCGAGACGATGAAGGTGAGGTCCGGATCGCCGGTTTTGCGCAGCGGGGTCGGCACACAAATCGAGACGGCATCGGCCTCGGCGAGGTTGGCGAAGTCTGCGGTGGGGCGCAGTTTGCCGGACTTGACCAGCTTGGTGACGATTTCGGTGGAGACATCGCCAATATACGACTGGCCCTTTTCCAAGGCGTCAATCTTGCGGCGGTCGGGGTCAATGCCGATGACTTCGTAACCGGCCTCGCCAAACACGGTGGCAAGCGGCAAGCCAACATAGCCCTGGCCGAGGATGGCGATTTTGGCGGTCTTGTCTGCAATTTTTTTCAGGAGTGTATCTTTGGTTGTGGGCATGGGTCCTCAGAACAGGCTCAACTGCTTTGGCTCTTCCTTCGGGCTGTCAGTTGGCGATGGCTGCGCGGCTTCGGGCGTCGCAGCGGCAGCGCGGATGAGCGCCGGCAGTTTGGCGAAATCGGCTTCGACGGTGGGGCGCAGTGATGCTTGGTGCAGCGCGGCGGCCGGGTGGAAAAACGGCACCACCAACCGCCCGTTAACGGTTACGGGCTGTCCATGCGCGCTGCTAATCTTGGCATGGGGCAGAAATCTGTTCATTGAAAAGCGTCCGAGGGTGACAATGACCTTTGGATTGATGGCCTTAATCTGGCGCTCCAGATAGGGGTCGCAGGCAGACAGTTCTGCAGGCAGAGGGTCACGGTTTCCGGGCGGGCGGCATTTTACCACGTTCGCAATAAACACCTGCTCGCGCCCCAGACCGATGCCCGCCAATAGTTCATCCAGAAATTTTCCGGCGGCCCCCACGAAAGGCAGGCCCTGTTCATTTTCATGAAAGCCGGGTCCCTCACCGATGAACATAATCTCGGCATCCGCCGGGCCGGAACCGGGCACTGCATTCTTGCGGCCGTGGTGCAGCGGACAAAGGGTGCAGGCGGCGGTTTCCTGGGCAACCTGCTGTAAGATTTCGGCGGGGTTCATGCGATGCCTCCCGTGGGATTCTATGCCTCAAGACTCGCAAAGTGTATCAGGTTGTTACGCGGCGCACAGCCGTTCCAGCGCAGCCGCGTCCAGCGGGTTCAGGTCCATCAGCAAGGCATCCTCGCCGTTGTCCTGATAATACGCCTTGCGACGGCCGACTTCCACAAACCCGAAGCGCTGGTAGAGCCGCAATGCGGCTTCATTGCTGGGGCGCACTTCCAGCGCGGCGGAGACAGCGCCCTGCGCGGCCAGCGCCTGCAGTGCGGCGCACACCAGACGGGCGGCAATGCCACGGCCGCGCAGTTCCGGTTCCACCGCAATCGTCGCAATGTGGGCTTCATCCACCAGCAACCAGACGACGATGGCGCCCACGACAAGCCCGTCCAGTTCCGCGACCCATTGATGCGAGGCTTCGTTCTCAGTCACTTCAAATTCAAAACTGCGACGCGGCCAGGGGCTGGCAAATGAACGCTGGTCCAGTTCAAAAACAGCGTCGACATCCGCAGTGGTCATGCGGCGCAGGGTGACCGCCGGGGCGCGGCTGTTCATGCGGGCAGGTCCTCATTGGTGCGGATGTAGACCGGAGCCAATGTTGCGGGGTCATCGGTGTGGCCGGCTTGCCAGCGCTCCCAGGCCAGTTCCGCCAGGTGGCCGGCGCGGCGCAGGCTGGCCGCGGGGGAAACCAGCAATACATTCTTGCGCTTGCGGCTCAGCAGTTTGCGCGTGTCTTCATCGAGGTCGCCGCATACGCGTGTCGGGGTGCGGATTTCTTTGCTTAAGTCTTCGGGCGTGAGCAGTTGCGGCGAGCCATCAGCGACCCAACGGCCTTCGCCGGGGATGTACCAGGCGACGGCGAGACGGCCGCGACCGGCTTCGATGACGGCGGCGAGACGTTCTTCCCCGCCCAATGGTTGGGCATGGGCCAGGATGTCATGCGTGGGAATGCCTACCAGCGGTAAGTGGCGCGCCAGCGCCAGCCCCTTGGCAAATGCGACGCCGATACGCAGGCCGGTGAACGAGCCCGGGCCCAGCGCCACGGCGACGGCGCGCAGGTCGCCCAGCCCGGCGGTGCCGGCCAGGGCGCGTTCGACGGCGGGAGCAAGGTCCACGGTGTGGCGTGAGGGACTGGCGAGCGTGACTTCGTGCAGCACCTGCGCGCCGTCATAGAGGGCGAGGCCCACCCGGCGGGTGGCGGTGTCTATCGCCAACAGCATCAGGGCACCCCGAACATGGCGGTTTGCAGCGATTCGAGGATGGCCAGCGGGCGTTTGCCCTGGGCGGTGAAGACAATCTGGCGATGCTCTTCTTCGATCCAGTCCATGCGAATGTTGAGCCGGTCCGGCGGCAATGCAGCGGCGATGCGTGGGGCCCACTCGGCCACCAGCGGCCCGCCGGAGAGCAGTTCATCGAGGTCCAGCGCTTCGGCTTCCGCAGGGCCGGAAAGACGGTAGGCATCCAGGTGCGCCAGGCGTTGGCCATCCGGGCGGGAGTAGACGTTGACCAGTACAAAGGTCGGGCTGGTGACCGAATCAGGCGAGCCCCAGCCCGCGGCCAGCCCCTGCACGAAGGTAGTCTTGCCGGCCCCCAGGTCACCGGCCAGCGCCAGCACATCGCCGCGTTCCAGCAGTGCGCCGAGACGCATGCCCACCCGGCGGGTTTGCTCGGCACTACGGCTGAAAAATTCGAACGAGTTGGGGTCAAGAATCGGCATGGCGACTGAATTATAACTGCCGCGGCACAACGGGCTGAATCCCGCGGTCTCAGCCAGCGCGTGCCCGTTTGAGGAAGCGCTCCACGTCAATAATGAAGCGCTCGTGCTGTCCCTGGCCGATGAGGACTTCACCGTATCGGCATTCCACAGCGAGCTGAACGCGGTTGCCATCCACTCGCTCCACTGCGGCGCGGGCGCTGACCTGCGCGCCCAATGGCGCGGCAGCCAGGTGACGCACATCGACGCGGGTGCCGACGCTGGAATATCCCTCCGGCAGGTGTTCGTCCAGCAGGGTGCGAGCGGCGATTTCCATGAACAGAATCATGGATGGGGTCGCAAGTACCTTGACCGCGCCGCTGCCGAGATGGGCGGCAGTGCGCTCTTCGCCGACCTCGAAGGTCAGGGTCTTTTTAAGGCCAGGCGAAATAAGGCCATCCGCAGGGGCAGCGGGCTGAAGCCCGCTGTCTGCATGGCTGTTATTTTCCCAGCCGTAAAAGTCGAAGGGGACACGGTTGAGGTAATTGCCAATCGCCCGGCGCACATAAGGAATAACGTTTTCCGGCAGGGCATCCAATGGGAACCAGCGCAGGTCGTCGCACTTGTCCGGCTCGGCGTTGTGCGGCTCGCCCTGCCACTGGTCGGCGAGGACGAAGAAATCAATACGCTCGTCATCCGAGCGGCGGTGCATTACTCCCACGACTTCCAGTTCTGCGGGAGAAAGTGAAAGGCCAACCTCTTCCTTCGCTTCGCGGGCGGCGGCGACCAGCACCGGTTCACCGCCTTCCAGATGGCCGGCCGGGACGGAGTACTTACCGTCTTCGTAGCCGGTGTTGGCGCGGCGCAGCAGGAGAATGTGGCTGGCGCGGACAAAAAACAGGTGAACGGCAGAACGAAGCATGAAGCGGGACATGCGGCGATTCTACCAAGCGCGGCAACTAGTGTTCCGTCCAACATGAAGCTATTCGTCGAGATGGTTGTGGACGGAACACTTTAAGCATTGTCCAGGCATAGATTTCAGTCTACTTTTGAGCCTGGACAATGCTCTAGTACCGGGGTACATGACCCCAGCGGGGGAGTGCATGACCCACCCGGACACCTTACAATTTTGTCAGGTCGAAAATATTGTGCTGGAGGCTGGCTGCCATGGCAAAAGGAACACCGCTTAATCGCACCTGGATCTGTGTACTGATAGACGGCTCGATCGTAATTGACTGGGGCAACGGGAAAGCCCAGGACATGTACAGCGGCGCATACCGCCCCTTCCGCGAGGGAGAGTTCAGCCATGTGGCCACCGACCGCGAACTGGACCAACTGAAACGCGCCGGGCTGGTAACCGGCTACACGAACCGGCAAGCGTACATCACTGCCCTGCCGGAAGGCGCGAGTATTGATTAGCGTTCATTCTGCTTTCTGAGGCGGAGAGCAGGCTGACCTCCAAACGGTGAGCGCCGGGTATACCCGGCGCTCACCGTTTTCAATTACAATCCTGGTGAACTATCGTTCAGTGAGGGAGAACAGCATGAAGAAAACAGGCAGCCTGCTCTTGTGCATGGCAGCAATGGTTGTGTCTTCGTTGGCGTGCCAGGCGAGCCCGGCAAACTGGTTCGCGACGCCCACGCCAACACCAACCAACACACCCACCATCACACCCACCCCAACGATCACCCCCACGCCCATTCCAACGGATACGCCGACGGCGACGCCCAGCCCAACGCCGTTGCCAGCAGTCGAGTTGATTGAACAGGATCAAGGGACCCAGTTCATTGACAATGAGAACGGCTTCCGGATTCAACTTTCCTCGCTCTGGATCATGACCGCCGGTTCAGATTTTGGTGAACTGGCCCTTGAAGCGATGGATGAGTTAAACCTTTCGGAAGAGATGCTGGCGGCGGTGGAGAACCTGGACCCGGATCTGTACCGCGCAGTTGGAATCTATGCCGACCCCGACATGCTCAAGGGAAGTGGCCCGCCGAACCTGAATGTCACGTTTTCGGAGGAGGCCGGGCTAACCAGTGTGCCCATGGACTTCCTGCTTAGCGTGTTCGAAGGACTCATGCCCGAATTGCTGCCCGGGCTTGTGGTTAACACTACCCAGGTCTACGAATCTGAATCCGGACTCGAGTTTGGAATTCTCGAATCATCCTATAGTCCGGAGGGTCCCGGCAAGACGCTTAACCAGTCCATCGCCCTCTTGCAGACACCGGATGGCCTGATTACCATTACGGTCACGTATGACCCTTCGATAACCGAGGCTATGCGGCCCATCGTGCTCGAACTCCTGGATGGTGTAGAACTGACAGACTGATAGCGCCTGCCAAGTATGCTGTGAAGTTCTGCACCTCGCCTGTGGCATAATCCCCGGCGAGGAATTTCCTCGTTTGCAAGGAGCCCACCATGACCGGACCCCGCACTGTGCGCGCGCCGCGCGGCACCCAACTGAGCTGCAAGAACTGGCTGATCGAAGCCGCCTACCGGATGATCCAGAACAACCTGGACCCGGAGGTGGCCGAACGCCCGCAAGACCTGGTGGTGTACGGCGGGCGCGGCCAGGCGGCGCGCAACTGGGCGGCGTTCGACGCCATCCTCGACTCGCTCAAGAATCTGGAAGAAGACGAAACCCTGCTGGTGCAATCCGGCAAGCCGGTGGCAGTGTTCCGCACCCACACCGATGCGCCGCGGGTGCTGATCGCCAACTCCAACCTCGTGCCGCACTGGGCCACCCAGCAACACTTTGATGAGCTGGCGGCCAAGGGTCTGATGATGTACGGCCAGATGACTGCCGGTTCGTGGATTTACATTGGTACGCAGGGCATATTGCAGGGCACGTATGAAACGCTGGGGGCGCTGGCGCGCCAGCGCGGCTGGGGTTCGCTGAAGGGCAAGTGGACGCTGACCGCGGGGCTGGGCGGCATGGGCGGCGCGCAGCCGCTGGCCGTCACGATGAACGAAGGCGTGGCGCTGGTGGTGGAAGTGGACCCGGCGCGCGCCAAACGCCGCCATGAAATCGGCTATGTGGATGAAGTGGTGGACACGCTGGAAGAAGCGATGACACGCGTGGAAGAACTGGTCAAGCGCAAAGAAGCAAAATCCATCGGGCTGATCGGCAACGCCGCCGAAATCTATCCCGAACTGGCGGCGCGCGGCGTGACGCCGGATGTGGTCACCGACCAGACCCCGGCGCATGACGTGATGGCCTACATTCCGGCCGGATTGAGCGTGGCCGAAGCCGATGAGTTGCGCGCCCGCGACCCGAAAGAATACGAACGGCGTTCAATGGAAAGCATGGCGCGCCACATCGAAGCGATGCTGGCATTCCAGAAAGCCGGCGCCGAGACATTCGACTACGGCAACAACCTGCGCCAGCGCGCCTACGAATGGGGCGTAAAGAACGCCTTTGACTTCCCCGGTTTCGTGCCGGCCTACATCCGGCCTCTGTTCTGCGAAGGCAAGGGGCCGTTCCGCTGGGTGGCTCTCTCCGGTGACCCGGAAGACATCTACAAGACCGACGACGCCATCCGCCAGTTGTTCCCGGACGACGACCACCTGCAACGCTGGCTGACGATGGCGCGCGAGCGCGTGCCGTTCCAGGGCCTGCCTGCCCGCATCTGCTGGCTGGGCTACGGCGAGCGCGCCCGCGCCGGCCTGCGATTCAACGAAATGGTGGCAAACGGCGAGGTCAGCGCGCCCATTGTCATCGGCCGCGACCACCTGGACAGCGGCTCGGTGGCCTCGCCCAACCGCGAGACGGAAGGGATGAAGGACGGCACCGACGCGGTGAGCGACTGGCCGATTCTGAATTTGCTGGTGAACGCGGTGGGCGGCGCGACGTGGGTGTCGTTCCATCACGGCGGCGGGGTGGGCATCGGCTACAGCCAGCACGCCGGGCAGGTGATTGTAGCGGATGGCACGCCGGAAGCCGCCGCCCGCATCCAGCGGGTGCTGACGATGGACCCCGGCATGGGCGTGGTGCGGCATGTGGATGCCGGCTACGACGAAGCGATTGCGGCGGCGAAACGGCATGGAATCAAAGTGCCGATGATGGGGAGGTAGGGGCCAGGAAGATGCGTCTGGGGATTGGGTTGGTTCTTTGCATCACATTTCTGATGGTGAGCTGCGCAAGTCCCACGGCCTCTACCAACTTAGGAACCCCTGTAGCCTCCAGCATGCTTACGACTTCACCCACAGATTCCCCAAACCTTGAAGGAACAGAACCAATAACAGGGTTGCCTTACCCTGAGGGGTATATTGGACCAGAATGGACATCTCCAAATGGGGAATGGGTAGTTTGGGAAGTTTGCTGCAATCTCAATGTACCTTATGTAAAAGTTCAACGACTAGACGGTTCAATCTATTGGGATGTTTACAATGGTAACCAACAAGCTAAGGATTGGGGAGATGTTTACATCATTCCTGTTTTCTGGTCATCTGATGGGCGATTCCTCTTTCTTCAAGTGCCTCCGCCAGGACATGGTCTGGCCCATTACGGTATAAGTACAATCGGGCTACTCAGGCTCGACCTGCATAATGGGGAAGTCAAGACCATTCAAGAAGTGGACATATCTATAAACTGTGAAGGTGGTTTCTCCTTAAGTGGTAACCAATAGGCGTATATTTGCAGACATGAGCAGCCACTGGTAATTCACTTGCTTGACTTAGAAAGTCTTACTGAGCGATCATTCTATTTTGAGCAACTATTTGAGTATGCTTACGGGGTAGTTTGGTCTCCAGAGGAAACCCAAATTGCAGTTCTTCTAATGAATTGCCCAGCATGGAAAATTATCGTGATTGATATTCCACAAGAACAGGTTATGGAAATAGTGGAATCTTCTGAAGGCGATGTAGAAGAATGCCTATACATAGATTGGTACAGGGCAATTTATCAACCAGCGATGTGGCTAAGTAATGAGGAATTGCTGCTTGATATCCCAAATTCTGAATCTCTTCCCCTAGTGCTGAATATTGTATCTGGCGAATTACAGCCAGTAGAAGAATAGAAACACAAAACTAAACCTGATTTTCCAATCCTGTTTAATCGTATAATCAAGGCAGGATGAAACTCCAATTCGGCGCCCCCCAACCTGGCCCGCGAGCACTTGAAACGCTCCTGGACGATGCCACGGCGCGTGATATCGTGACAGCCCGCCGCGCCTGCCTGCTGAGTATCCTGTGGCGGCAGCGCGGACTGGCGCGCCCGGCGCTGATGCGCCGGGTGGAGGCCGAACTGGGGCGCGGCTGTTTTGGCGAAAAAGCCTGGGAAGATACCTTCCAGCGCGACATGAAAGCGGTGAAACGCGCCTTGCGCGCTGCGGGGCATGAACTGACATACAGCCGGACCAAGGGAAGTGAAGGTTACGTCCTGCGTGGTGAACCACGGCTACACCCGCAGGTGCAGGCTGCCATCCACGGCGCGCTTGCCGAAATAGATCCGCGCCAGATTCGCGTCTATGCCCGACTCACGCCCGCACAACGATTTCAGCAGGGCGCGGCCATCAGCACGCTGGCACGGGAAGCCAAACAGGCTCAAGGCACATGATGTCATTCGAGGAGTTCCTGAAAAAAATCGTGGCTGCACTGGAGGCTGCCGGGGTTGAGTACCTGCTGGGGGGCGCGCTGGCGGCGTGGGCATGGGGTGAGCCCCGCGCCACGCAGGATATTGACCTGGTGGTGAACCTGCCGCCGGAAAAGGTCAACGCGCTCTCCAAAGAACTGGAAAAGATTCAAATCTATGTCCCCGCGGAGATCATGCTGGACATACTGGCAGAACCACGTGCAGACCTTGCCATCAACGCCATCCACGGCGGGACGGGTTTCAAAGCAGAGTTCTTTCCACTGCGGGCAGGAGACGACCTCCGGGCCTCGGCGCTGGCGCGCAAAGTACAGGTCAATCTGGGTCCCTCGATTGGAAAAATCTTCGTCCATTCACCCGAAGACCTCATTATCTACAAATTGCTGTACTTCAGTCAAAGCCAACAAACCAAACACATCCGCGACATCGGGGCGATATACCAGGCGCGCAAAGCCACACTGGACGGGGAGTATATACAGGATTGGGCAGGGATACTGGGGGTTAGAGGACTACTGGATGAAATCTTGAGCCAATTGGGATATACAGGGGCAACAGGCTGAAGCCCGCTGTCTGCTTAAGCTAATCCAGGAATCGCACGGATCCGGAGTCCAGGTCATAATAGCCGCCGGACACGGCGAGCGAACCAGAGGCGAGGCGGGCGGCGAGCAACGGCGCGCGGCTGATGACCTCAATGGATTGGCGGATGTTGGCGAGGATGGCGGCATGGTAGTCTGGCGCCCCGACCACCGCCGGGCGGATGACGCCAATCACCTCTTCCAGATGACCCGCGTAGGACTCGCCGCTCATGGCGGCCTTAATCGCCCCACAGTTTTCATGCCCCAGCACCAGGATGAGATTCACACCCAGCGCATTGACGGCAAACTCCAGCGAGCCCAGCGCCTCCGGCGAGGCGATGTTGCCCGCCAGGCGCGCCACGAACAGGTCGCCGATGCCGGTATCAAACAGCATTTCACACACCACGCGCGAGTCGGAACAGGTCAGCACCGCGGCAAACGGGTCCTGGGATTGTGGGTCCACGTCAAAATCTTCAAGGACGCGGACGTAGGTATGCGGTTCGTTGTTTTGAAACCGGAGGTTTCCGGCCTTAAGACGTTCCAGAGCTTCCGCAGGGCTGACGGACATGTCCGTGTTATATCACTGAACCGCAGACGCGCGTGCGCCCGCTTGCGCGGGCGCACAAAACGGTCCGGCGCCAGAGGCGACCAGTCCGTCAATTACGGTTTGATGGCCGCCGGTTGAATCAGGTTCGGGCGGAGGAACTGGGCAAAGTTGGTGGCGCGCAGGCGTTCCACCAGGTCGGCCTGGGCGGCGCTCCACACCGTGCGCATGGGACATTCGTGCATCGGGCACTCGTACTCGCCGCTCACGCACTCGTTGAGCAAAATCGGGCCGTCAATGGCTTCGACGACGTCCAACAGGGTGATCTCTTCCGGCGAGCGCGCCAGCAGCACTCCGCCGCGGGCCCCGCGCATCGTTTGCAGCAGCCCGGCCACCGAGAGCTGGGCGATAATTTTGGCGAGGAATGAAAGCGGGATTTCCTGGTCTTCGGCAATCTGGCTGGTGGAGGCCTTCTGATTCACCCCCAGTTGTGCCAGATACAGTATGGCTCTTACAGCGTAGTCCGCTTGGCGCGTGATTTGCATAATGGGCCCTCTAAACCGATATTTGGATAGAAATTCTCTATATACAGATTCTAGATTGGCGGCAGGCTTTCACAAGGGACGGGTGTCCTTATTAAATTGGGACATTTAACCTCCGAGTAAGAGGTAAGACCATCCATGATAAGATTGCCGCGCTTAACGGCAAACGTACGGCTGCACGTTCCGGCCGGCACCCTTGATGGAGGCAGTTTCATGAAGCAAATCACCGTGGTGGGCGTGGGCTATGTGGGGCTGGTCACCGCCGCCTGTTTCAGCGACCTGGGGAACAAGGTCCTGGCTCTGGATATCGATGAAAAGAAAATCAAGTCCCTGGAAGACGGCAAGATGCCGATCTATGAACCGGGGCTGGAGGAACTGGTTGAGCGCAATGTGAAAGCCGGCCGCATCCAGTTCACGACCTCTTACGGCGATGCTTTGAAAGACGCGGAGTTCGTCTTTATCTGCGTGGCAACGCCATCCGGCGCGGATGGTGAAGCCGACCTGAAATATGTGGAAGCGGCAGCGCGCACCATCGCCGAGACGATGACAGCGCCGCTGATTGTCATTAACAAGTCCACCGTGCCGGTAGGCACCGGCGACTGGGTAGCGGACATTATCCGCAAGCACCAGAAGGAAGCGATCCCGTTCTGGGTGGTATCCTGTCCGGAATTCCTGCGCGAAGGTTCCGCCATTGCCGACTTCATGAACCCGCACCGCACGGTGTGCGGCTCGCTGGACCGTGAAGCGGCCGAGAAGGTGGCGCAACTGCACCTGCCGCTGCGCGCGCCGCAGGTCATCACCGACCTGCGCACCGCCGAGATGATTAAGTACGCCTCCAACGCCTTCCTGGCGACCAAAATTTCGTTCATTAATGAAATCGCCAACATCTGCGAGCAACTGGGAGCCGACGTGGTGGAAGTGGCCGCCGGGATGGGCTTTGATGAGCGCATCGGGCATCACTTCCTCAACGCCGGGCTGGGCTATGGCGGGTCGTGTTTCCCCAAGGATGTGAAGGCGCTGGCCTTCATGGCCGAAGAGATGGGAGTTGAGCCGAAGATTTTGAGCGCGGTGATGAAGACCAACGATGACCGCCGCGCAAAAGTCGTGGCGCGGCTTGCCGACATGCTGGGCGGGTTGAAGGGAAAGACCGTGGGCATGCTGGGGCTGGCATTCAAGCCGAATACAGATGATATGCGCGACGCGCCGGCGCTGGATATTGCCGAGGCGCTGCTGGCAGCCGGTGCAATTGTGCGCGGCTATGACCCGGTGGCGATGGAAGTGGCCGCGCCGCTGATGCCAAAGGTGAAGATGATGGCTGATCCGTACACGCTGGCGCAGGGCTGTGATGCGCTGATCGTCAATACGGAATGGAATGAGTTCAAGAACCTGGACCTGGAGCAGTTGAAGGGCATCCTCAAGCAGCCGGTAATCATGGATGGCCGCAACATTTACGACCCGGCCAAGATGGAAGCACTGGGATTCCAGTACGCCGGCGTGGGGCGGGGCTTTGGGACCAACGGCGCAAAGACGGAGATTCATGTCGGCTGAGGAACGCGACGACAACCCACCGGTCTGCGACTACGAAGGCTCTGACTATCAGGAGCGCTTCTGGGAACAGGGCGGGCGAGCCTATGAAGACGGCGCAGAGGCAGTGGCCCTGCGCCGCTTGCTGCCCAGCGGCGGCCGGCTGTTGCTGGAAGTCGGCGCGGGAGCCGGGCGCAACACGCCGCGCTATACAGGCTACGAGCGCATCGTACTGATGGATTATTCCAGCACCCAACTGGCGCAGGCGCAGGCGCGGCTGGGACAAAGTGAGAAATATATTTATGTGGCGGCGGATGTGTACCGGCTGCCGTTCGTAGATGGGTTGTTCGACGGGGCGACGATGATTCGGGTGCTGCATCACATGGCCGAGCCGGAAAAGGCGCTGGCGCAGGTGCGCTCGGCACTGCAGCCGGGGGCGGTGTTCATCCTGGAGTACGCCAACAAACTCAATCTGAAAGCCATTCTGCGCTACCTGCTGCGGAAACAAACGTGGAGTCCGTTCAGCGAAGAGCCGGTGGAGTTCATGGCGCTGAATTTCGACTTCCACCCGCGGGCGGTGCGGCGGTATCTGCGGAATGCGGGGTTCAGCGTTGGCCGCATCCTGACGGTGTCACACTTCCGCATCGGAATTCTGAAGCGGCTGGTGCCGACGCGCCTGCTGGTATGGTTGGATTCGCTCGCCAGTTTGACCGGACCGCTGTGGCAATTCTCACCCAGCGTATTCGTGCGGGCGGAAGCGGTGGGCAGTACTGCAAAGGCCGCGACCGGGGCTTTCTTCAAATGCCCGGCATGTGGCACGGCGCTGCCGGAGGCGAAGGGCGGTGTGCTGGCGTGTGGGAATGGGCACCGCTGGGGAGTGAAGGACGGCATCTACAATTTCAAGGAGATGCTGTAAAGGCAAAATATATCTCACGCAAAGCCGCCAAGGCGCAAAGAAAAACCACAGAGAAAAGCAGGGTCAAAGGCTTTTGACCACAGATAAACACAGATCGACACGGATGTGACGAAAGACGACCAGCGGGTGGCTGGTCGTCTTTGTTAATAGGGCTTGTTGGACCGGCAAAGGCATCTGCAATTGTGCGGACCTTCGCGAGATTTCCTTCGACTACGCTCTGGACAGGCTATTGGCCGTTGAGTTCACCGTCGATGACCTGGGCGAAGACCGAGTAGGGCTGTGCGCCGATGACCGGGATGCCGTTGATGAAGAACGTGGGGGTGGATGAAACACCGAGGTTGGCGGCGTAGCTGTAATCATCGGCAACGGCCTGGGAATAACGGCGCTCTTCAACGCACTCGGAGAAGTCATTCATGTCGAGATTGAGGCTCTCGGCGTATTGCAGGTAGGCATCGGCGCCGAGGCCAAGGGTCTGCTGCCAGAGAAGCGAGTGAAACTCCCAGAACATTCCCTGCTCATCGGCGCAGTGGGCGGCCTCGGCGGCGGGGATGGCGTTGGGATGAATGCTGCTCAGCGGGAAATCCTTGAAGACATAGCGGATATCATCGCCATAGGCGGCAAGCAACTGGTCGCGCACTTCCAAATTGTGGCGGCGGCAGTAGGGGCATTCGAAGTCACTGAACTCGACGATGGTGACCGGCGCGTCATCGGGACCGAAGACCGGGTCGTTCTCGCCGATGGGAATGTCGTAGCGAGTGATGGCCTGCCCGCCGGTGGTCGTGGTCTGGGTTGTGTTGGCCGCCGGAGAGGCTGCGCCGCCGCGACCCCAGACGAGATAACCGATGAGGAGGCCAATGCCGAAGAAAATCGGGAGCAGGGCCGCGAAGAAATGCGTGCGCTTGAAGGTAAAGGTGATGCGGTCGTCCTCCGGGGCGGTGACGCCGGGTTCAATGTCGGGGGTGGTTTCGTCAGTCATGGCGAGGATTATAGCATCTGACCTGCGATGATGACGATGTGCTGGCCGGCGTGGTGGGTGAGGAACAGCGTGCGCTCTTCAGGACCGTCCAGCTTGATGTCGCGGGCAAGTTCGTCCGGGTCCAGCGGCGAGCCGCGCTTCTTGATGGTGAGTCGGCCGACGTTCCGTTCACGCAGGGTTTCGCGCAAGCGTTTGAGGCTGAAGGGCATCCAGTCTTCAACGGCCCAGGCACGGGCGTAGGGAGTGGGGGTGTAGGAATCGGCGGTGAGGTAGGCAATCTGCGGGTCAAGGAGGGCCGCGTTGAGCTGCGCGCCAACAGTGGTGACGAGGCCGGCGCGCAGGATAGCGGCGTCCGGTTCGTAGAGGAAGGCACGCGGCGGGCTGGTGGGCAGGTCGGGGACGTGGTCATCGGTGAGGGTGTGGCCGCCAGGGAGGAGCGTGGCGCGGCGATCCGCGGTTTTTAATGGGCCAAACCACAGGACGGCTTCCTTGAGATCACCATCTTGCGAGACGAATTCAATTTCGCAGTCGTAGCCGTCCAGCTCATCAAGGTCAACGCCGGGGCTGACCTTGACGGCGAGGGCCGGGAGATGCGGCAGCCAGGCGCGCAGGACGGAGAGGGGCGGTGCGTAGTCTTCGACGGTGTGGGCGCGGCGGCCATCGGCATCGCGGCGGGCGGGATCAAAGAAGGCCGCCATGCCGGAATGGAGGGAGAGTGGAAGGTGATGTAGGTCGGCGTGGACGAAGTGGGCGGGGAGGTTGAGGGCGGCGGCGTTGGCCCGGGCGATGGCGAGGCGCAGGGGGTCATGGTCAATGCCGAGGACGGGGGCGCAGGTTGCCAGGGCCAGAGCATCGCCGCCGATGGAGCAGGCGAGGTCGAGGATGCGGGGGAAGCCGGCGAAGCGGACAGCGCGGTGCGCGCTGACGGCGTGGGGCGTGGCCTGTTCGAGGGCTTCGCGGGTGAAGTACATGCGGTCGGCGAGGGGGAATTTGGCGACGGCTTCGCGGCGCAGGATGGCGGTTTCGAGGGCGGCGCGGGCGAGGTCGCGCGGGTAGCGTTTGGAGAGAGATTGAAAATCCGTGAGGAAGTCCTTTTCGCGGGGTTCAAAGGCAGCGGCATCGACAAGGACTTTCTGGCCGGCGGGGGTGAGGAGGGTACGGAAGGAGTCGAGGTCCATAGAAGGAAGATGATACGACAGAAAGGAGGGAAGTGGTGAGTGGGAAGCAGGAGTCGGAAATTCGGAATCCGTTAATAGTGAGCGGTTATTCGAACTTCGCAAATGACGGGGTAGATGGCTTGCGCGCATCAGACTCCACGAAGCAAAATGAAGCGAGGCGGGCTTAATAGCGGGTGTATTGCCCCATCGCGGTGTCCGCAAAGGGTCGGCCGCTGCGGCGATAGATTTCGGACAGCGCGTCCATGTCGAGCGGAACGCGGCGAAATTCCAGACCCACCCGGCCTTCCTCGATAGTCAAAACCGCGCATTCCGCCCACGGGTCGAGAAGTTTCGCCTCGGAAGATTGCTGATGGTTATACGCCATGCCGACACTTCCCGGGTTGAAAAAGAAGCTTTGACTGTCCGGCAGACGCCGGGTGAACTGCAAGTGCATGTGCCCTCCTGTGAAAACGTAGTTCGCATGGGGCTTGAAGATTTCCTGAAACTCAGCGTCAGAGGTGGAAGGCAGGAGGAATTGGTCGAAGGATGTGGGCGAGCCATGAAACGCCAACAGGCTGCGGCCATGACCTAAGTCCACGGTGACGGTCGGATGAAATGCGTTGATGAAGGTCAGGTCTTCCTGAGTCAGTTGGCTCAGCGACCATTCACGCACGGTGTCCAGTATTTTGCGGCGTTCTTCGGAGATGGAATACACGTCGGCTTCGACGCCCGTCAACAACCAGGAGTCTGCATTGCCCATCACGACCGGGCAGTTCAATTCCCCCAGGAGTTGGACGGTTTCATGGGGTTGAGGGCCGCCCTGAATCATGTCGCCGTTGCAGACGATAGAATCAACATTCAGTTTCCTGACCTCGGCCAGAACGGTCCCGAGCGCAAAACAAACCCCGTGGACATCGGATAGCACAGCGACTTTCATTTTGTATGTTCCTCCGGTCTAAAGATTTTACCCGGGAGAACAAAGGAACGGCTGGAGGCTGATGCTAAGGACTAAAGGTGATCGTAAACGGCACACTGCCGCCGGATTGGGAAGAGGCCTCGAAGTTGGGACAAAACACATCACCCTCCGCCTGGCAGGAGTAGGTGAAAGCGGCATCGCCGAGAGCGGTGTTTCCGCCGGTGAGGCTGCTGGCACCGCTGAAGGTGACGCTGATGGTGGCGGAACCTTCGTAATCCCCTTCGGGCGTTCGGAGGTTGGTGGCGACGAGTTGAAATGTGACGGTACCGGCGGCGGCATCGTGAAAACCGGTGAGGATACCTTCGTAGTGGACGTATTCCTCGTCCGCGCTGCACGCGCCGCTGAGCGTGCCATCGCTGGCACGGATGAGGTAGCCATTGGCGCCGGGCGGCCAGCAGCCGATGGCGGAGAGCACGAACACCTCGCCGGAAAAAGCGGCGGCGGCCGCATCAAAGGTGAGGGTGAAGGATTCGCCCTGTGGCGCCGGCGGGAGAGAGGAATTGGCCGGGGGAGGTACAGAGGACGATTCGTCACCGGTTGAGGCTTCCTGGGTGAGTTCGGCGGCGCTGATGGCGACTTCGGTCAACCGGCCGGACATCTCCGCAGTGGCGAGCCGGTTGTAATCTTCTCCATTGCCTTCAAACATGTCACCAAAGTTGCATCCCGGCAGAACTGCCAGCAGGGCGAGAGACACGAGGGCGATTGCGCGAATTAAGGGTTTACGAGGGTTCATACGGCTCCTCTACTGAATGGTATAAGGCCCAATGATCAGAACAGAGCGCCGGATGGTTTATGTGAGCCGCGACGGGCGCAGGTAGTATTATTTTAGCGATTACGCGGGTCGTTTTCAATAGGGAATACAGAAATGTTATTATTAACGTGCTGCTTGGAACCGCGAACGCGGAACGAGACTGCGCAACAAGCAAATAAGAGACAACGCTTGAGGCGTCTGGCCGGTAGGCCGGGCGCGCGCCGTCCGTGCATCCTGCAGCGGGCGTTTTGTTTTTCATTGCTTCGCTGCGCTCGCAATGACAAGTTAATCGGACTCTACCAAATCGGAGGGTACCATGTCCACAACGAAACCGAAGTCGAAGGAAACGCAGGATGAACGGGGGAAGGTAACGACGCGCACGTTCAAGTTGAAGAAGAAGCGCGGCGAAATCATCACGATGCTGACGGCGTATGACTACCCCACCGCCCTGGCGGTGGATAAGGCAGGAATCGATTCGATCCTGGTGGGCGATTCGCTGGGCATGGTGGTGCTGGGCTACCCGAACACGCTGCCGGTGACAATGGAAGATATGCTGCACCACTGCAAGGCGGTGTCGCGCGGGGCAAAGGTCGCCATGCTCATCGGCGATATGCCGTTCATGAGTTACCAGGTGTCGGTGGAGCAGGCGGTGAGCAATGCCGGGCGATTTCTGCAGGAAGCGGGGATGGACGCGGTGAAATTGGAAGGCGGGCAGGAACGCGCCGCGGCGGTGGAAAAAATCGTGCAGGCCGGAATCCCGGTGATGGGGCACATCGGGCTGACGCCGCAGAGCATCAACACGCTGGGCGGGTTCCGCACGCAAGGCAAGACGGCCGAGGCGGCCAAGAAATTGGTCGACGACGCGCACGCGTTGCAGGATGCTGGAGCATACAGCATCGTGCTGGAAGCGGTGCCGGTGCAGTTGGCGGAGTTGATTTCGGGACAACTGGAAATCCCGACGATAGGCATCGGCGCGGGCGTGGGGTGTGACGGACAGGTGCTGGTGACGCATGACCTCATCGGTCTGTTCGACCGCTTTACGCCGTCCTTCGTCAAGCAATATGCCAGCATCCACGGGGTAATGGCGGAGGCGTTTGCGGCGTTCAAGGCCGACGTGGAAGCCAAGACCTTCCCGACCGCCGACCACAGCGTGATGATGAAGGACGAGGAGTGGCTGGCGTTGTTGGGAGAGTTGGGGCAATGAGAAGAAGTCAACAGGTCAACGAGTTACGAGGCAACGAGGAAATACGACTGGCCTCGTTGACGCATTCCTCGTACCCTCGGTGACACTTTGAGAGTATTTGATGCCTGAAAGCGTGCTGATCGTTGGAACGGGGGCGCTGGCGTGCCTGTTTGCGGCGCGGTTGGCGGCGCTGGGCGTGGAAGTGACCATGCTGGGGACGTGGCGCGAGGGCCTGCTGGCGCTGATGCAGTGGGGTGTGACGCTGGTACAGACCGACGGCCACCAGACTTCGTACAAAGTGAAGGCGACGGACAACCCGGCGGACTGTGCCGGGGCGCGCTACGCTCTGGTGCTGGTGAAGGCCTGGCAGACGGAAAGCGCGGCAGAACGGCTGGCGCAATGCCTGGCCGATGACGGGCTTGCGCTGACGCTGCAGAACGGCCTGGGCAACTATGAGACGCTGGCGGCGGCGCTGGGGCCGGAACGGGTTGCGCTGGGCACGACAACGACCGGCGCGACTCTGCTGTCCTCCGGGCGGGTGCGGCCGGGCGGCGAGGGCGTGGTGAGCGTGGGGGCGCACGAACGGCTGGGGCCGCTGGCGGGCCTGCTGAAGCAGGCCGGGTTCAACGTTGAGACGCTGGCGGATGTGCAAACGCTCATCTGGGGCAAGCTGGTCATCAACGCCGCCATCAACCCGGTGACGGCGCTGCTGCGGACGGCGAACGGCGAGATATTAACGCGCGAGTCGGCGTGGGGACTGTCAGCGCAGTTGGCGCGCGAGGTGGCAGCGGTGGCGGCGGCGAAGGGCATCGAACTGGCGTTTGACGACCCGGCAGCGGCGGCGGAGAAGGTGGCCGAGCGCACGGCGGGCAATCATTCGAGCATGTACCAGGATATCCAGCGCGGCGCGCCGACGGAAATTGATGCCATCTGCGGGGCGGTGGTGGCGGCGGGCCGGGAGGCCGGCGTGCCGACCCCGGCGAACGAGGTGGTGTGGCAGTTGGTGAAGGCATTGCGCGAAGGTCAACGAGGCACCGAGGTATGAGGCAACGAGGGAAATCACCGGTCCTCGCTGCCATATGGAGAGGAAAGCATGCATACTGTAACCACGATTGATGGACTGCGGACGGCGCGGGCCGGGCTGGCCGAGCCGGTGGGGCTGGTGCCGACGATGGGCTATTTGCACGAGGGCCACCTGGCGCTGGTGCGGGCGGCGCAGGAACGCTGCGAGAGCGTTGTGGTGAGCATTTTCGTGAACCCGGCGCAGTTCGGGCCGAACGAAGACCTGGCGAAATATCCGCGCGACATCCCGCGTGACCTGGCGCTGCTGGAGGAAGCGGGCGTTGACCTGGTATGGCTGCCGACGTCGGAGGTGATGTACCCGGAGGGCTTCCAGACGTGGGTGGATGTGAGCGAGGTCAGCCAGCCGCTGGAAGGCGGGATGCGCCCGGGGCACTTCCGCGGGGTGGCGACGGTGGTCGCCAAGTTGTTTAACGCGACAGAGGCGCACTTTGCGTTCTTCGGGCAGAAGGACGCGCAACAGGTGGCGGTGATTAAACGCATGGCGCGCGACCTCAATTTTCCGCTGGGGGTGGTGGTCGTGCCCACCCAGCGCGAGGCGGACGGGCTGGCACGGTCCAGCCGGAACGTGTTTTTGAGCGCCGAGGAACGTGGGCAGGCGCCGGCGCTGTACCGGGCGCTGATAGCGGCCAAGGACGCGTATGAAGCGGGCGAACGCAACGCGGAGAAAATCCGGCGTGTGATGCTGGGGACGCTGGCGGGCGCGTCGTTGGCGCAGGTGCAATATGTGTCGTGCGCGCACCCGGAAACACTGGCGGAGCTGGATACGGTGAGCGCGGACGGCGCGCTGTTGAGCATGGCGGTGTATTTTGGGAAGACGCGGTTGATTGATAATCTGGTATTGGAAGGGCAATAAGTCGATGGGTCAACGAGTTATGGGGCAATGAGGAGAGACGCAATCCTCGTTGACCCGTTGACCCGGCGACACATTGACCTTCACTACGGAGGACACGATGTTGTTGACAATTGATGTTGGGAACACAAACGTAACGCTGGGACTGTACAAGGGCGAGACGCTGGGGCCGCGCTGGCGGCTGGCGACCAGCCACGACCGCATGCCGGACGAGTACGGCCTGGACTTCTTCCACCTCCTGCAGCATGCGGGGGTGAAACCGGAGGAACTGGGCGGTATTTGCATGGCATCGGTGGTGCCGCCGCTGACCAGCAAAATCGTGGAGGCGTGCCGCAATTATCTGCAGAAGGACCCGCTGGTGGTGGATGCCGGCGTGAAGACCGGCGTGCGGATTTTATATGAAGACCCCAAGGCGGTCGGCGCGGACCGGGTGGTAGACTGCGCCGCGGTGCAGCGATTGTACGGTGGGCCGGCGTGCGTGGTGGACTTCGGCACGGGCACGACGTTTGACGGTATCTCCGCCGAAGGCGACTACCTCGGCGGGGCGATTGCTCCGGGCATCGGCATCGCCGCGGAGGCGTTGTTCTCGCGGGCGGCCAAGTTATCCCGAGTGGATATCAAGCGGCCGCCTTCGGTGATTGGCACGAACACCACGCATGCGCTGCAATCCGGACTGCTGTTCGGCTATGTGGGACTGGTGGAAGGCATGGTGGCGCGCTTCCGCGAGGAGTTGGGGCCGGAAATGAAGGTTATCGCGACCGGCGGGCTGGCGGAAATCGTGGGGCGCGAGACGAAAGTGATTGATATCATTGCACCATGGCTGACGCTGGATGGGCTGCGGATTATCTGGGGGCTTAATCAATGAGAAGGTCAACGGGTTGCCGGGTCGACAAGGTACGAGGAAAGCAGTTTCTTCGCGTTGACGCAGAACTCGGTGCCGCATTGACCTGTTGAGAGTGACATGACTGATCTCGAGCACGACGCAACGTACTTTCTCGAATTGCAGACCAAGACCGGCTGGGGGCGAACGCTGGCGAAGTTCGCCGAGTGGTGCGCCATCCCGGCGGGCAGTGTGGCGCTGGATGTGGGCAGCGGGCCGGGCCTGCTGGCGAAACTGCTGGCGGAAAGTGGCGTGCGCGCCTACGGCGTGGACGTGGACGCCGGGATGATCGCCCAGCGGCTGCACGCGGGGATGATTCACGCCGATACGCTGCGACTGCCGTTTGGCGATGGGACGGCGGATTACGCGCTAGCTTCCAATGTGCTGTATTTGATGACCGAGCCGCAGCCGGCGCTGAACGAGATGGCGCGGGCGGCGAAACGAGTAGCGCTGCTCAACCCATCCGAATTGATGACGATGCAGGCAGCGACGGAACTGGCGGATGCGGCCGGGCTGGAAGGATTGGCGCGCGACACGATGCTCAACTACGCCGGGCGGGCGGAGCGGCTGGCGCGCTGGGATGAAGACGACCTGCGGCGGATGCTGGCGGCGGCCGGGATGGCGCTGGAACGCACGGCGCTGACGGTGGGGTCTGGGCTGGTGCGGCTGGCAATGGGCGTGCGCGAATAATTTATTCTGCTTCAGCACAAATGCAAAGAAAAGTCAAAAGCAGGCTCACGCAAAGGCGCAAAGACGCAAAGGAAAACCAAAGGAAGTACAATACCGCGGGAAATCATTGATTTTTCCAGTTACAAGTTCTCTACACCACATGCCCTCCCCCACCCTCCTCACGATGCCCATGCCGGATGGCAGCCGGTGTTTCTATGCGCCGGAGTATGACCTCAAACCCAGCGCGATGCGATTGCTGGTGAGCAACCTGCCGGGCGTGAAGTTGCGCGGCACGATGGATTGCGATTCGGCGGGCTCGTGCTGGTTTGAGTTTGAAATCAACGAGTGGCGATTCCAGGTGCATAACCCGTTCCCGACCGGCGCGTACTGGTTCATCGCTGTCAACCCGGAGACGGACGAGCGAATCCTGGCACAGTTTGTGGGCCACCTGGAAGCACTGGCGGCGACGTGGTAACGAGTTGCCGAGGTACGGGTCAACAAGTTATGAGGAATTTCCCCGCCCTCGTTGACGCAGCCCCGGCGACACATTGACCTTTTCAGAAGACTCTCAAAGCCATGACACCTCTCAACAACAAACGAATCCTGCTGGGCGTAACGGGCTCGATTGCCTGCTACAAGGCCGCCGACCTGGCATCCAAACTGCGGCAGGCGGGCGCCGAGGTGGATGTCATCCTGACGTCAGCGGCGACACAGTTCATCACACCGCTGACGTTCCAATCCGTGACCGGGCGGCGGGCGTACGTGGATGCCGACCTGTGGGGCAGCGAAGGGCATGTGTTGCACATCAGTTTGGCCAAGGAAGCCGACCTGCTGGTGGTCGCGCCTGCCACCGCCAACACGCTTGCCAAACTGGCGCACGGGATTGCAGACAATCTGCTGGCGCTGGCCGCCGTCGCCTGTGAAAGTCCTTTGCTGATTGCACCGGCGATGGATGGCGGGATGTACCATCACGCCGCCACGCAGGCGAATATCGAAACGCTCAAGAAGCGCGGCGCGGTCATCGTTGGGCCGGAAGAAGGGCACCTGGCCTCTGGGTTGCGCATGGTGGGGCGCATGACGGAACCGGCAGAACTGCTGGGGCACATCCGGCAAACGTTGGCGCGGGGCGGGCCGCTGGCGGGGAAACACGTGGTGGTGAGCGCCGGCGGCACGCAGGAACCGATTGACCCGGTGCGGTTCATCGCCAACCGGTCGTCCGGCAAGCAGGGGTACGCGCTGGCACAGGCGGCGCTGGATCTGGGCGCGACCGTGACTCTGGTCAGCGGGCCGACCGCGCTGGCCGCGCCGGTGGGAGCGACGCGGGTGGATGTGCGCACGGCGGGCGAGATGCTGACAGCGGTGCTGGAATACAGCCGCGGGGCTGACGCGCTGGTGATGGCGGCGGCGGTGGCGGACTTCCGGCCTGAACAGATAGCCGAACACAAAATCAAGAAGGGCGGCGACGCGCCGGTGATTAAGCTGGCGCACACCGCCGACGTGTTGAAGGAAGTGGCGGCGCAGAAGAACGGCCGGCCAAAGGTGATGGTGGGCTTCGCCGCCGAGAGCCGCGACCTGGTAGAGAACGCCGAAAAGAAACTGACGAGCAAAGGGCTGGACCTTATTGTGGCGAACGATGTGAGCGCGGCGGACGCCGGGTTTGAAGTGGATACCAACCGGGTGACGCTATTGTTCGCCGATGGCAGCAAAGAAGACCTGCCACTGATGGGCAAGGATGAGATGGCGGCGGTGATTTTGCAACGGGTTGCCGGCTTGCTGAAATAAAAAGAACTCACCACAGATAAACACGGATGAACACAGATAGGATGGGAGAGTTGGAGAAGACATGAACGATATCATTTTGCACATTTGCCCGCGGGCGACGTGGGAAAACGGAGAAGCGGATTACCGCGGGGATACGCTGGACACCGAGGGATTCATCCACTGCTCCACACTCGCGCAGATGGAGCGGACGGCCAATCGGTTCTTCGCGGGGCAGCGCGGGCTGGTGGTGCTGCACATTGATACGCGGCGGCTGACCGCGCCGCTAAAGTGGGAACCCTCGGAAGGCGTGGACTTCCCGCACATCTACGGGCCGCTCAACCGCGATGCGGTGATACATGTGGAAGCGCTGGAACCAGATGCGGCGGGGATGTTCCGGTATCCGCACACATAGAGTAAGAGCGCTAAGGCAAAGACGCCAAGAGAGTGAGCGTTGGAAAGACAATTGGGGGCTGGTTATTTTGGTACACTCGCGGCAATGAACATCCTTGTCATCACCACCCAACGCTGGCCGCTGGAGCACCCGTTTATGGGAGAAGTGCTGGCGAAGGGCCTGCCGGAGCGCGGCCACCGGGTAACCGTGATGCTGCAAAGCGACGCACGACGCGGGGAAGTGGAAAAGCTGCCGTGGCATGGGGCCGAAGCCTGGGTGCTGCCCGGGCGCGGGCGGGCCACGGCGTTTGCGCGGCTGGCAAACGTGGTTTCCAAGCCGCTCCAGGTGAGCCGGGCGTTTCGCGAATTGGCAAAGCCGGATGTAATCTTCATCCGCAATGATTTCCTGCTGGAGTTCTGGGCATTTGGACTACGGCGCAGGCACGGCACACCGGTAGTATTTCAATATTCTTTTCCCGCGGCCACCGCGGCGCGGCAATCCATCACGGCGCGGTTCAGCGCCGCTTTCCAACGCGTTCTGCTGCGGGCAGTGGTGATGCGCTCCGACCATGTGCTGCCCATCAGCGAGTGGATGAAGGCTGAACTGGTGGGCTGGGGGCTGCCAGGTGAGAAAATGACGCCCTTTCCGCTGGGCGTGGATGGCGGGCTGAATCTGGAACGCAGCACCGGCGGGCGCGTTCGGTCGGCGCTGGGGTTGGCCGATGCGCCGACCGCGATTTACTTCGGCTCCATGCATCCGCTGCGCGGGTTGGACTTCCTGCTGCGGGCATGGGCGCAGGTGGCGGCGCAGCGCCAGAGGCGCGGCTGATGATGGTGGGCGGCGAACCGGCCGAGATAGACACATTGAAGCGAGAGTATGAACGGTTGGGCATTGCGGAGAGCGTGGTGTTCACGGGGAGGGTGCCGCGCGCGGAGGTGCCGGAGTACATCGCCGCGGCGCAGGTGGGGCTGTCACCCATCCCGCCGATTCCGCTGTACTGGATTTCCTCGCCCACCAAGCTGGTGGAGACGATGGGCATGGCGCGCCCGGTTGTGGCCAATGACATCCCCGAACAGCGGGCGCTGCTGGTGGCCAGCGGCGGCGGGCGGCTGGTCCCCTATGAAGAAGGTGCGTTCGCCGCAGCCATCCTGGAACTCTTCAATAACCCGGAAGCGGCCCAACGGATGGGGCGCGCCGGGTACAATCTGGTGCAGCGTGAACGCACCTACCAGGCGATGGCCCAACGGCTGGAAGACCTGCTACGACGTTTGATGCAAGAGCGACACTGACGCCCACTCCCATGAAGAATCTAAGAAACCATATGCACAGGCTCAGCCGCCAATTGCGCGGGTCGAAAGAGCTGTTCTATGTATCCGACCGCGAGAACTGGGTGCTGCGCTGGGTGGGGCATTACATCACCCATGAAGTACAGGCACAATTCGGTTTGAAGGCCCACCTGGACAAAGATTTGAAGTGGGCGATGCCCGGTGATGTGCTGCATTTTGGGTCGCTGTGGAATACCGTTGCTGCCTTCAAAGCGTCAGCCTCCCGCCAGATGCTGGATGGGAAACATAATGTGGCTACCCTCTTTCATGGCGAGCGGGGTGAACTCCATTCGCTTTTCAATGAGGCCTTTGATATTGCCCTGGCAAATATTGATTCAATCGCGCGAATCGTTACGGCGAACCGAATCATGCAAGCGCGTCTGGCTGAATGGGGGGTGCCGCTAGAAAAAATCGCCTGTATCCCACTGGGCGTGGATTTAACCCGTTTTCAGCCTGCGAGTAATGAAGCGCGTAGAAATCAGCGATCAATCTTGGGCGTCCCAGAGAACGCATTCTGCATTGGCTCGTTCCAGAAAGACGGCGAAGGCTGGGATGAAGGGTTCAAGCCAAAGCTTATTAAGGGCCCCGACATTTTTCTAGAAGTGGTGGAACGGCTGGCTCGGCACTACCCCGTCTTCGTACTACTGACCGGTCCGGCGCGAGGTTATGTGAAAGTCGGACTTGAAAAAATGCGGGTGCCTTATCACCATACCTTGCTGGAGGATTTTCTCGAAATACCTCACTATTACCAGTGCCTCGACCTGTATCTGATCACAGCTCGCGAAGAGGGTGGGCCGCAAGCTATTTTGGAAGCGCCAGCCTGTGGTGTTCCTGTAATCTCTACTCGAGTTGGCCTCGCACCCGATATATTGACCAATGGCGTTAGTGGCATATTGGTAGGCGTAGATGATGTAGAGCAGATTACCGCCTCAGCCGCCCGCCTGATTGAAGATGCGGTCCTGCGTACATCACTAATTGAACAAGGGCTGAAGATGATCCAAGATTATGATTGGGCGAACATCGCTTCGCGCTATTATTATGAGGTATATGCGCCGTTGATGGGCACGGAAATTTATGATTAGGCCATTTCAAGACATTATCCATGAGAGGTTCCAGTGGGAGGATACGGTGGAGACGGAAAGGTCTCCAACTGCTCAGATCAATCTAGCGGAGTGCTGCCCGCAGGCCGGATGACGATCGAACTGACGCTGTTCTTTACTGAGGGGATGTCGCTCAAGGCGTGGGAGGGCGCCGGGATGCTGGAACGCGAGTTGGCCCTATACCGGCGGCTACAAGCGGCAGGGGTACAGGTGACACTGGTCACCTATGGACGGCTGGCAGAGCGAGCTTACACAGAGAGGCTGGATGGAATACGACTGGTGCACAACCGCTGGAAACTGCCTAACGCTATCTATCGCTGGTGGCTGATGACCCAATACCGGGGCGGCCGGCAGGGCTGGATTGCAAAGAGCAACCAGGTGCAAGGGGCGGAGGTAGCGCTGGCGGCCGCGCGGCGCGGGGGCCGTTTTGTTGCGCGTTGTGGGTACTTGTACTCACTAAACACCTCTAATGAGTATGGCCCTGATTCCGCTGAAGCGGACAAAGCAAGAAGATTGGAAAAGCTTATATTCCAAGAAGCACAAAAGGTAATGGTAACTACGGAGGCCATTCGACTGAAAATCATAGAGGTTTACGAGTTAGCTCAATCAAGGGTGCAAGTAATCCCCAATTATGTTGATACAGACTTATTCCATCCAGCAGGACAAAAAACGCAGACTCAACAGGTTTGCTTTGTTGGTCGCTTGGAACCGGAGAAGAACATCTTTTCATTGCTGGACGCGATGACGGGGCTGGACGCAAAATTGACGCTGGCCGGCGAAGGGTCTCTGCGGGGGGCACTAGAAGTGCGGGCGGCGGAACTGGGCGTGCAGGCGCAATTTTTGGGGGCGCTGCCGAACGCGGCACTGCCAGCGTTGTTGAACGACAGCGCGGTGTACGTTTTACCTTCATTGTATGAAGGACACCCAAAGACATTGATAGAGGCGATGGCATGCGGGGCGGCAGTGGTGGGGACGAATGTTCCGGGCATTCGCGAACTGATAACTGACGGGGAAAATGGGCGGCTGTGCGCGCCGGATGCGGCCAGCCTGCGCGCGGCGCTGGCAGAACTGCTGGGGAATGCCGAGTTGCGGGCACGGCTGGGCGCGGCGGCACGGGAGTATGCCGTGGCGCAGTTCTCATTGGACGAGGTGGTGAAGTTGGAGCTGGCGCTGTACGAAGATATCGCTGAAGGGCGGTAAGGTACAATTCGAGCGGCGTATTCCGAACGTTGGAATTACAGCGATCTTGTGTCCATGCTGAAAAAACCTTTGGAGAAGAACACCATCTGGCCTGGCCTCGGCGTGTGGCTTATTCTCAGCGCCTTGCTGGCCTGGACTGCCCCCTTTCCACACGTCGAAGAACTGACTTATCTGGAGTATGCAGCCTGGCCCGAAGCCGAGGCAGGTCTACTCCATCACTTCGGGCACATCCATTTGCTAAAAGCATTTGTGGCACTCGCACCCAGCCCGCTGTGGGGGGCGCGGCTGTTCTGGGGCGCGGCCGTGAGCGGAATCCTGTTTCTGTTGGCAGGCCCAGCCACGCGATTAAACACCCGCCAGCCATGACCCCGGTCGTTACCGTCTTAATGTCGGTGTACAACAGTGCGGCCACGGTGGGCGCGACGGTAGAGAGCATCCTGGCGCAGACGTTTGCCGATTTTGAATTCCTGATTGTGGATGATGCATCCACCGATGAAAGCGCGCAAGTCCTGGCGGGCTATGATGACCCGCGCCTGCGAATCGTGCGCAATGAGCGCAACCTGGGGCTGACGGCGAGCCTGAACCGCGGGCTGGAGATGGCGCAGGGGACTTTCATTGCCCGGATGGATGCGGACGATGTGAGCCGCCCGCGACGACTGGCAAAGCAGGTGGCGTACCTGAACGCCAATCCCGATGTAGGGATGGTGGGGAGTTGGGTGCAGACCATTGGTGAGCGGAACGAAGTGTGGCGATATCCCACGCGGCATGAGGACATCCGTGCCGAGATGCTGTTCAACGCGGTGCATGTACACAGCACAGTGATGCTGCGGCGAGAGGTGTTGGAGAAACACAACCTGCACTACGACGAGCGATTGCTGCGGGCGCAGGATTATGACCTGTGGGCGCGTTTGGGCAAGGTGACGCGGCTGGCGAACCTGCCGGAAACGCTGGTTGAGTACCACCTTCACAAAGGGCAGGTGGGAGCGCGACACGAGCACGACCAGCAGGCTACGGCCAGCGGTATCCGAAGGCGGTTGCTGGAGCTTATGGGGCTTGCTCCCCAAGATGATGATATGACATTGCATCATGAAATCAGCGCCGGGAAAAGCGAGACGAGCGTTGAGTATCTGGCACGCGTCCGGGAGTGGTTGGAGTTGATTCGCGGGGCCAATAAGGATGAGGGCCAATACCAGGCTGCGGCGCTGGACCGAGCGCTGGGGCGGCGCTGGGCGCGACTGTGCCGGAGAGCGACGGGACTGGGGCCCATTGCGTGGCAGACTTTCCGCGCCAGCCGATTGAGCCGCGCCAGCGGGTTGAACGCATTCCAGTTGGCGAAGTTCTGGCTGGCGTGCCAGTTGAGGCGCGGGGCATGAGGCGCGTTGCCATCGTGTCTGATTCTTACCCACCGCGGGCAGGGGGCGGGATTGCCACCGCGCACCACAACCTGGCGCGCGGGCTGGCGCGCCTGGGCTATGACGTCGAAGTGTTCACTTTCTTTGATGAGCCTTTCAGCGAGCCGGAACCGGGTATCCACCGCTTTGGCTCGCCGGCATGGTGGCGCAAGGGCTGGCGGCTGTTGAATCGCTGGGTTTTCCGGCTGCTGGCGCCTGGGCAGGCGGCTTACCAGTTTGTGGACATCCTCGAATCGAGCATCGGGGCGCGGCGGATGGCTCGCGCCATCCGAAACCATGCGCCGGACGTGGTGCTACTCTCCGACCAGGGCGCGCCGGGGCTGTGGGTGAATCGGCGGCCCGGGCAGATAATGGGCCTCATTTCGCACCATAATCCGGCGCGGTTCTTGAACGAGCCGCGCATGGGGCGTTTCTCTGCTCTGGATGCGCGGCTGGCGATTGCGGCTGAAAATATCGTGTTGCGTAATGTGGACCGGGCAAGCGCGCCATCGCGCTTTATGAAGACATTGTTTGAGCAGACCTATCGCTTTGACCGGCCACTGGCGGTAATTCCCAACGTGGTCGATGTGGAACATCTGGAGAGCATCCCAGCACGTGATGTGCGCGGGGATATGGACCTGCCACCGGAGGCGGCGCTCGTGTGCCTGCCCTCGGCGGGCATTCGCATCAAGGGCGCGGATTTTGTGCCGGAAGTGCTGCGGAAACTGGCCGGGCCCAGGGTGGGGTTTTACCTGCCGGGCGCGGTGTCCGCCGAACTGGAACACGAGCTGGCGGCGCTGCCGCCGGAGGTGCGGCTGTACCGGCCGGGGAAACTGAGCTATCCAGAACACATCGCCCGGCTGAAGGCCTGTTCGTTTGCCATCGGGCTGGCGATTAAAGAGAACTACAGCATGGCGCTGGTGGAGTGCACGGCCTGCGGGCTGCCGCTGGCAGCGTGGGATTCGGGCGGGAATGCGGACATCGTGCAGGATGGAGTGAACGGGCGGCTGGTGGCAGGGTTTGACCTGGAGGCCCTGTTGTCAATAGCGCGCGCGTGGCTGAACGACCCGGCGGCGCTGGCCGAATGGCGCGCCCGCACCGCGGCGTACGCACGTACGGCTTTTGACCCGGACGCGGTGGCGGCGCAATACGCGGATTTCTTCCTGGAGTCCGCAGCGGGCTGAAGCCGATTGCCTGGCGCAAGAACCGCGGGATTCGGGATACAATCCCGCCCGTTCTCTTGAATTGGACCCCCCATGTGCGGAATCTCCGGAATCGTCTCTCGACACCCATTAACGCCGCGACAGGAAGAAGCCGCGGCGCGCCTGAACGCGGCGCTGGCGCACCGCGGGCCGAACGGCGAAGGGGCGCACCGCGCAGCGCAGGCCGTACTCGCCATGCGGCGCTTGAGCATCATCGACCTGGACGGCGGCTGGCAACCGATCTACAACGAAGACCGGTCACTGGCCGTCACCTGCAACGGGGAAATCTACAACTACATTGAACTACGGCCCACACTGGAAGCCAGGGGACACCGCTACAGCACGAACAGCGATGTCGAAAACATCCTGCACCTGTATGAGGAGCATGGGCTGGACTTCGTCCATCACCTGCGGGGGATGTTTGCCATCGCCTTGTGGGATGAAAAACGCGGACGGCTGGTGCTGGCGCGTGACCGGATGGGCGAGAAGCCCATCTATTTGTACGACGACGGCGAGACGTTGTATTACGCCTCCGAAATGAAAGCGCTGCTGGCAAGCGGCGCGGCGGCGTTTGAACTCGACCCCGTCGCCATCCATGATTATTTTCATTTCCAGTACGTGCCGGAGCCTGCCACCGCAGTGAAGGGCATCCGTAAACTGTCGGCCGGACATATGTTGGTGGTAGAGACCGAGCCGTGGTCGGTACGTGAAATCAAGTATTGGGACATGCTGGACGTCGACCCGCTGGACGCCGACCCGGTGCAGACGTTGCGCGGGGTGCTGGACGAAATGGCTGAACTGGTCATCCGTGCCGATGTGCCGGTGGGCGTGGCCTTGAGCAGCGGGTTGGACTCGAGCGCGGTGACGACGCTGGCGGTGAGCAAATACCCCGGCACAATGCACGCCTTCAGCGTGGGCTATCCCGGCAAACTGCACAACGATGAGCGCGCCGGGGCGCGGGCGCTGGCCGAGCATCTCAAAATCCCGTTTCATGATGTGGAACTGCACACCGAGGAAATGGTCGCCTGCTTCCCGGATGTGAACTTCTACCGCGATGACCCCATCGCGGATATTTCCGGCTTCGGTTACTACATGGTGCAGAAGGCCAGCCGCGAGGCGGGCATCCCGGTGATGTTGCAGGGACAGGGCGGCGATGAACTGTTCTGGGGCTATGACTGGGTGCGCGCAGCGTTGGGCGAAAGCCGGGCGCGCGGCGAAGATGACCGGGCCGGGCTGAAGAATCTGTGGGCCAGTCGCGAATTCATCCGCCCCACCGGCTTGAGCCGGGCGGGACTGGGGCCGTTTGCATACGGGCTGGGCGGGCTGGTGCCCACCTGGCAGCGTTACCGGCGGCGCACCGCCCCCCCGCCGGAACGGCTGGTGTTCTATGACCTGGCACGGGATTACGCCCGCGCCACGCGTGAAGCGGGGGCGCTGTTTACGCCGAACTTCCGCGCGGCGGTGACCGAAATGCCGGGGCGACATTTCATGCTGGAACGGCCGTGGCGCGACCTGCCAGCGCACTTCACGAAGTTAATCGCACAGACGTATCTGCTGGAAAACGGCGTGGCGCAAGGCGACCGGCTGGGCATGGCCTCCTCCATCGAGTTGCGTTTGCCGCTGCTGGATTACAAACTGGTCGAGACGGTCATCGGCCTGCGCAAGGCGCGCCCCGACCACACCCTGCCGCCGAAACACTGGTTCAAAGAAGCGTTGCGCGGCCGCGTGCCGGATTGGGTATTGGAACGACCGAAACGCGGCTTTGAACCGCCGGTGCGGGCGTGGCACGCCGCTTTGTTTGCTGCCTACGGCGACCGGCTGGCGGACGGCGTGCTGGTGGAGGAAGGCATCCTCACTCCTAACGCGGCGCGGCAACTGGCAAGCGGGCCGTTCCCCAAGAACACCACCACGCCGCTCTCGTTCAAGGCGCTGACGCTGGAACTGTGGGCGCGGCGCATGCAGGACCAGTTGCCGTAGCCATGCCGCGAATTACATTTGGAATCATTTCCCTGAACGGACTGCCGTTTCTGGAATACAACCTGCGAGCGCTGTACTCGTTTGCACATCAAATCATCGTCGTAGAAGGCGCGGTAGAAACGGCGCGTGGATTGGCACGTCCGGACGGGCACTCGCAAGATGGCACGTATGAGTTCCTGCAGAGGTTTCGGGCAGAAGATGACCCGGACAAGAAACTGGTCCTGATTAGCGCGGCAGACGCCGGGTATGCAGACGGCTTCTGGCCGGAAAAGGACGAGATGAGCCAGGCTTACGCCACTCGCGCCCGCGGCGACTGGTTGTGGCAGGTGGACGGCGATGAGTTCTACCGCGCCGAGGATATGCAGGCAGTGTGCGATTTGCTGGATGCCCAGCCCGACATCACCGCTGCATCGTTCCCCTACCGCGAATTCTGGGGCGCGTTTGACTGCCGGGTGCGCGGCTGGTGGCACGACTTTGAGCATCCGGCGTTCCACCGGCTGTTTCGCTGGAGGCCGGGCTACACCTACGCCACCCACCGCCCACCCACTGTGCGGGACGAGCAGGGGCGCGACCTGCGCACGGTGAACTGGCTGGGGCCGGCCGAGATGAAGGCGCGCGGCGTCTGGCTGTATCACTACTCGTATGTGCTGCCCAAGCAGGCCGAGCAGAAGGTGGGCTATTACAGCCACGTGACGTGGACCGAGCAATTCCGCGAGAACGCCCGCTGGCTGGAATACAAGTATTACGGGCTGAAGGACCCGCTGTTCATCAGCGAGCTGGGCCGCTGGAAGTGGCAGTGGCTGGAACGCTATTCCGGACCGCACCCGCAGGCCATCCAACAGATGCAAGCCGACCTTGCCAGCGGTGCGCTGGCCGAGCCGCAGCGACGGCGTGACGACCTGGAGCGGCTGCTGCGCTCACCGCTGTATGGGCTGGGGCGGCTGGCGGCGCGCGCAGCGCTTTTCCTCACCTGGCACGGGCGGCGGGCGGTCAAACCATTCACACGCCGGCTGCGGGCCCTGCTGGGCGGCGATTAGGTTGTCGCGCTTATAATTCCGGCCATGAGCGACATCTCCGGTTACGAAACGATTGAATACAACGGCACGCGCTATGCCGAAATCATCTGGGCAGACGCGCAGACGCCGCACACGACATTCTTCTCTCCGGCGGAGTCGTCCTTCCAGTTCGGACTGCTGGCGCATAAAGCCGGGCACCAGGAACCGCCGCACTATCACCGCGAGTTTGAGCGCAGCATCAGCGATTTGCAGCAAATGTTTGTGGTGCAGCGCGGCGTGGTGGTAGTGGAGCTGTACAGCGATGACGGCGACCTGCTGCGCGAGGTGACGCTTAAGGCCGGCGATGCGATCGTGCTGATTCACGGCGTGCATGCGCTGCGGGTGCTGGAAGATATGCAGTGCATCAGCGTGAAGCAGGGGCCGTTCCTGGGCACGGAATTTGACAAGGTCGAAGTGCAGGTCAAGAAGAAGTAAACGGTCACGATGATCGTCATCACCAGCCAGTTCGGGCAGTTGGGCAACCGCCTGCTCATCTTCGCCAAGTTCATCACCCTGGCGCGCCATGAAAACCTGCAACTGATGAATCTCGGATTTTCCACGTACGCGGAGCATTTTGAGGTGCTGCAACATGACCGGTTGTGCCGCTACCCTGCCGGGAAGCGCAGCGGGCGGGTTCAGGCGCGGCTGGCGCGGCTGTGGTACAAGCGCGCAGCGGGCACCCTGCCGGGCACTCGAGTAGTACACGCGGGACAGAGCAAGGAGTTCGACCTGGCCGACCCGGAGTTTGTGGAGCAGGCGCGGCGTGGCACAGTGATCTTCGCCGGAGGCTGGCCGCGGTTGGATGTGGACTATAAAGCGGAGTATGCCGATGAGGTGCGGGCGTATTTCCGGCCGCGGGTGGACATCAAAGCGCGGGTGGCCGATGTAATGCACCGGGCGCGGCAAGATTGCGATGTGCTGGTGGGCCTGCATGTGCGGCAGGGAGATTACCGCACCTGGGAAGCCGGGCGGCACTACTTCAGCAGCGCGCAGTATGCGGCGCTGGCGCCGCGGCTGGCGGCGCTTTATCCCGGCCAGCGGGTGAATTTCCTGGTGGTTTCGGATGAACGACAGGACCCGGCGGCATATGCCGGCCTGCCGGTTACCTTTGGGACAGGCAACATGATGGAAGACCTGTACAGCCTCGCGGCCTGTGACGCCATCGCCGGCCCAACGAGCACATTTGCCGGCTGGGCTTCGTTTTATGGGCGCGTGCCGCGCTGGAAGATTGAGGACATTGAAGGACCGCTCACGTTGGCGAACTTGAAAACGGTGGCGGCATGAGCGAAGGATTCCGCATCAACTTGTATGGGGTTGGCCGCAGCGGCACCAAGGCGGTGCAGACCTGGCTGGCTTACCTGCTGGCACGGCGGCACGGCGCGGTGTGGGTGAATTACGAGCCGCTGCGCTACAAGCATCGCAAGCTGGCCCCCTCCCACTATGGCTGGCGGGTGCACCGCAACACGCCGCAACTGCTGGACACCGCCGCGGCGCCCACTGGCGAGTTCGCCGCGTTTTGCCACATGCTGGCAGAGCATCCGGTGAACGTGACCAAGTTCATCCGCGGCAACGGGCGCATCAACGCCATCGACGCGGTGATGAAGCCGGACCTGTCGATTCTTATTGTGCGCGACCTGTATGAAGTGCTGGAATCGGTGTTGCGATTGAACTGGAGCTTGGTGGCAGATGATGTCGAATGGCAGCGGCTTTGCGCGGTTGGGCGGGGGCGGGTTGCTGCGCTGGACGCGGTCTTGAAGCCCGGCCAGGAGAACAAGATATTGGTTAACGCCGCACACTGGGCGCTGCACAATCTGCATGCGCTGGAGCATTTGGAGACCACGTACGCGATTCCCTACAAGCGGCTCGACCTGGTGGAAGCGCTGGCAAAGCAGAAAGGGCTGGATACCTTTGGCACGCGCTTGAGCGGCCATGCCTTCTCCGGCAGTATTCACGGGGATGACGCCATCACGGAGGTTACGCCGCTAAAGGACGAAGAGCAACAAAACCCGCTGGCACGGCTGTGGGGGCGGCGGTTTGGACGCGAACGCAGCGGGAGCCTGTGCCGGGCGGTGGACCCGTTGCCCGAGCCGAAGGAAAAAGCGGTGCGCGGGCAGGCGGTGCGCTTGAAAGTAGAACGACACGCATTGCTGGATGACCTGAACGCGCAGGTGCAGGAACGGCTGGCGGCGGCGGTGGCGCGGCAGGGGATTGGGTAGAATACCCTTTCAACACAACCAAAGGACGATGGATGATTCCTGTTTTTGAACCAGTTATCAGTGAAGACGAAATCGAAGAGGTGGTGGCGGCGCTGCGGCGCGGCGAAATCAGCGGCTCATTTGGCGAGACGCTGCCCGCCTTTGAGCAGGGCTTTGCCGAGTACGTGGGCTGCAAGTACGGCGTGGCGGTCAACAGCGGGTCGTCGGCGCTGCAACTGGCGGTGGCGGCGGCGGGCATCGGGCGCGGGGATGAAGTGCTGGTGAGCGCCAGCACCAACATCGCCAGCGCGCTGGCCGCCTATCACAATGGCGCGGTCACAGTACCGGTGGACTCGGAACCGGTGACGTGGAACATGGACGTGGACCTGCTGGAAGAACTCATCTCGCCGCGCACCAAGGCCATCATGCCGGTGCATTTGTACGGGCATCCGGTGGATATGGATGCGGTGATGGAAATTGCCGCCAAACACAACCTGGTAGTGATTGAAGACTGCGCTGAGTCGCACGGGGCGACGGTGCGCGGGCGGATGACCGGCTCCTTCGGGCACATGGCGTGTTTTTCGTTTTACTCCAACAAGGTCATCACCACCGGCGAAGGCGGGATGATAACGACCAACGACCCGGCGCTGGCCGAGCGGCTGCGCTCGTTGCGCAACCTGGGGTTCGGCGAGCCGCGCTTCTACCATGAGATTCCGGCGTTTAATTTCCGCATGCCGGGCTTTGTGGCCGCGCTGGGGCTGGCGCAGTTCCGCAAGATCGACAAAATCATTGATGAGAAACGGCGCGTGGCGCAGACTTACAACCGCCTGCTGGCGGATGTGCCGGGCCTCCAGACCCCGGCCGAGTTGGACTGGGCGAAAAACGTGTACTGGATGTACGCCATCACAATTGACCCGGAAAAATTCGGGGCGACGCGTGATGAACTGGCGACCAGCCTGTGGGAGAACAAAATCCAGACGCGCACGTTTTTCTGCCCGATGAATCAGCAACCGTTCCTGCGGGCGCAGGAGGGCTATCGTGATCTCCCCTGCCCGGTGGCGGACCGCATCTGGGAGACCGGGCTGTACCTGCCCTCCACCTGGACGCTGGACGGGGCCACGATTGGGATGATTTGCGAAAAAATCCGGGACGCGCGCAACGGGAACTGACATGGGCTCCTACCTGGGACGCCACGCCGACTACTACGACACCATCTACGCCGAGAAGGATTACGCCGGCGAAGCGACGTTTGTACATGCCTGCCTGCAAAAATACCGGCGGGGCGAAACGCGCCGCTTACTGGAGTTGGCGTGCGGCACGGGGAATCACTCCTTCCCCCTGGCAAGGCTCGGGTACGACATCCTCGCCACTGATTATTCCGAAGACATGCTGGCACAGGCGCAGAAGAAACTGGCGGGCAAGGATTTGACGCTGACGTTCCGCAAAGCGGACATGCGGGCGCTGGACGTGCCGGAAGGCGGATTTGACGCGGCGCTGTGCCTGTTCGACTCCATCGGTTATGTGCAGACCAATGAAGCGATTGGCAAGGCGCTGGCGGGCGTGCGGGCCGCGCTGCGGCCGGGCGGGCTGTTCGTGATGGAATTTTGGCACGCGCCGGCGATGCTAAAAAGCTTTGACCCGCTACGCATCAAGCGCTATGCCGTGCCGGGCGGTGAACTGCTGCGCATCTCCGAGACAACGCTGGAGCCGGAAAAATCCCTAGCACACGTGGCCTACACGCTGTACGACCTGCAGACGAATGGCACTTATACGAGATTACAGGAAACGCAGACCAACCGCTATTTTTTGCGGGGAGAGATGGACCTTTGGCTGACGACTCACGGCTTTGCGCCGCTGGCGTATTTCAATGGCTATGCTGATGATAAGAACGTGAGCGATGAGACCTGGCACATCGTGGTGGTAGCGCGGCGGGAGGCAGCATGAAGGTCGGCGTGTACCTGGGCGACTACCAGCCCACGGAAGGCGGCGCATTCACCTTTCAGGATGAGGCGGTGACGGCGCTGGCGCGGCTGGCAGGGGAAAGCGCGCACGAGTTCGTGCTGATTGGCCGCGGCGCGGCAGGTCTGGAAAAACTGGCGGGGCCAAAGGTGGCGGTGATGGCCGTGGGCCGTGCCCCATTCTGGGAAGCGGCGACGATGCGACTGGCGCGCTCGTTCAGCGGGCTGCGGCGCGGCAAGTGGCTGCGCTCGCATCTGGAACGCACGGCGCGCGCCGCCGGTGTGCAGTTCCTGTGGTTCACCACCCCGCGCGCCGTGGATATCGACCTGCCTTACCTCGCCATCGTCTATGACTTGCAGCACCGCCTGCAACCGTGGTTCCCGGAAGTAAACGAGTACGGCGCGTGGTTTTCGCGCGAAAGCCCGTACAGCCGCATCCTGCCGCGGGCGGCGCGCATTATTACCGGCACGCAGGCGGGGCAGAAGGAAATCGAGTTGTTCTACGGCGTGCCGGAAAACCGCATGCGCCGCCTGCCGCACCCCACGCCGCGCTTCGCGCTGGACGCGAAACCGTCCGACCGCGCCGTGCTGGCGAAGTACAACCTGCCGGAGCGATTCCTGTTCTACCCCGCGCAGTTCTGGGCGCATAAAAATCACGCCAACCTGTTGCTTGGGCTGGCGCGGCTGCGCGAAGCACACGGGGTGGAACTGCCGCTGGTGATGGTAGGGGCCGATTATGGCAACCGCGACTATGTGGAGAGCATGGCACGCGAGTTGAATTTGCCGGTGGCGTTTCCGGGCTTCGTTTCGCAGGAAGAGTTGGTAGCGCTGTACCAGCATGCGTATGCGCTGGCATACATGACGCTGTTTGGGCCGGAGAACCTGCCGCCGCTGGAAGCGATGGCCCTGGGCTGCCCGGTGGTGGCCAGCCGGGTGGATGGCGCCGACGAGCAACTGGGCGATGCCGCCCTGCTGGTGGACCCGCTCAGCCCGGAGGCCATCGCCGCCGGCATTTGGCGGTTGCACAGCGAAGCGGGATTACGCGAAGACCTGATTGCACGGGGGAAAAAGCGGGCGGCGCGTTGGACGGTGGACGATTTTGTGCGCGGTGTGTTCGGGATATTGGATGAGTTTGAACCGTATCGGCGGACGTGGCGATAGGGAATTTCTCTGTCGCATCAAGCAAGGATAGATTCTTCAGTCGGCGGCTGCGCCTTATCTAATGGGAATGTCTGATACCCTTACAGATTGAGTAAAAGCTACTGCTCACCTAATACGGCATAATTTGGTTGCTTGACGACCAAAGGAGGCCGAAGATGAGCAGTAGTCAGGAATTGTACAACCGATTGAGCGAAAAGATGGGCGTCTTGGTGAAAGTAACGAATCGAAAGCAACTGGCGAATTGGCTGTGGATCGTGGTTGGCTTGGTGCAGGGAAAATCGCCTGCGTTGAGCCAGATCGCCAATTTCCTGCCGATGGAGACGCAGGCTGAGTCGCGGGTGACATTGATTCGGCGCTGGTTGATGAACTGGCATGTGGATGTGTGGGCATTTTACGAACCGATCGTGAAACATGTTCTGCAAGGTTGGTCAGCCGTACAGGCCTATGTCATTCTGGATGGCGTGATGATCTTCGGAGACCGCTGGCAAATCTTTCGAGTGTCGATGCAGCATGGTTGTCGTGCCATCCCGCTGGCCTGGGTGGTGGTTCCGGCCAAGGGCTTGACGACGGTACAGCGCTTGAAAACGATGTTGGAACGGGTCAAGCAATTGTTGCAGGGTCGGGTGAAAAGCGTGGTGTTTTTGGCCGATCGCGGCTTCCGCGACTGCGACTGGGCGCAATTCTGCCTGGATTTAGGCTGGAATTATGTGATTCGGGTGGCTTGCAACACCTACCTCACTCTGGAGGATGGTCGGACAGATCGCATTGATGTTTGGGTGTCTCCCTATCGCAATCGCTATTTTCAGAACGTTTGGCTGACGAAAGAGCAAAAACTCCTGACCAATCTATCGGTGACCTGGACGACGGACAAGAATGGGCGACCCGAAATGGTGGCGGTGATCTCCAATCAAATTGCTGGTCGCGCCCGACTGCGCGAGTACGCTTACCGCATGAGCATCGAACAAAGCTTCCGCGACGACAAGTCGGGCGGATTCAACATGGCTCACATTCAACTGCAACACGCCGACCGTATTGAACGCTTACTCCTGGCGATGGCGATTGCGACGCTCTGGTGTCACGAATTGGGCGAACACGTTTTGCAGCAGGGCGAGACCGCTCGCCGCCTCATTGATCCAGGCCCTACGCGCGAACTCAGCTTGTTTCAACTAGGCTTGCGGTGGCTGAAACGGGCCTTGGCGGTCGCTCTTCACTTACTGCCCCCTTTCAAAGCCCGACTGTCCAACCTCAACCTGCCACCTGTTCTTTCTCCATTAGCCCAGAATGGAAATCTGTAAGGGTATCAG
>SCUK01000038.1 GCA_004297445.1 Anaerolineae bacterium
GGCACGGCGGCGGATGGCAGTACTGCGCTCGCCAATGGCGCCAATGGCGTCCGCCTGTTTGGCAGCACCAATACGGTTGGCGGCACCGCGGCGGGCGCGGCCAACATCATCGCCCGCAACACCGATGATGGCGTGCTGGTGGCTGATGGTACTGGCAATGTCATTCTGGGCAACAGCATACATACAAACGGCGACCTCGGCATTGATTTGAACGACGGCGCAGTCTCCTTTAACGGTGTAACCACGAATGATGTCACCGATAGCGACGGTGGCGCCAACAACACGCAGAACTTCCCGGCGCTTAGCGCGGCCACCATCAGCGGCAGCGACTTGACGATGGATGGCACGCTGGACAGCGCCCTGGGCACCGATTTTCGGATTGAATTTTTCTCCAACACCACCTGCACCGGCCCCGGCAACGGCGAAGGCCGCACCTATCTGGACAGCACCACCGTCCAGAGCGGCGCTTTCTCCTACACGATTGTGGGTGCCGGTGTTTCTGAAGGCGCGTTCATCACTGCCACCGCCACCCGCCTGAGCGGCGGCAGCCCAGTGGAGACGTCCGAGTTTTCGGGTTGTGTGGCAGCGTCTTCTGCTCCAGTCGCTGGTCTGTTCATCATCAACAGCCGCCTGGATGATGCCGACGCCAGCGCCGGTGACGGCTTCTGCGCCACGGCCGGAGCAGTGTGCACCCTGCGGGCTGCGATCCAGGAAGCCAATGCCCAGGGCGGCTCCGACCCCTACACCCTTTCCTTCAACATTTCCGGTGGCAATCACACCATCGAACCGACCACGGCTCTGCCAGTCATCACCGTTCCCGTGAACATTGACGGCACGACCGAACCGGATTACAGCGGCACGACCCCGGTTATCAAGCTGGATGGTATAAGCGCTCCCGGCGGCACCAATGGCCTGGTACTTCAGGGCGGCAGCAGCACCGTGCGCGGCCTGGCCATCATTCGCTGGCCTGTCGCTGGTATCCACCTGGATAGCAATGACAACACCGTTATTCGCAACTATATCGGTGTAGATACCGACGGCACAACTGCAAGTGCCAATGGTATTGGCGTCCTCGCTGAAGGTGCAGATAACATCATTGGCAGTACTACCGCCAATAATCGCAACATCATCGCCGCCAATACCGTCGGTGTCGAGTTGTTGGGCGCTGGCGCCACCGGCAACAGCGTCATCGGTAACTACATTGGTCTGCGGGCGGATGGCGCTGGCACGCTGGGCAACATCACCGGCGTGCTGATTGACGATGCCCCGTCCAACAGCGTTGGCGGTTCTTCCGCCACTCAGCGCAACATCATCTCCGGCAATACCAACGGCATCGTCATCCAGAACAGCGGCGCGGCTGGTAACACGGTGTACGGCAATTACATCGGTGTAAACCCCGGCGGTACGCTGGACTACGGCAACACCGCTGACGGCATCCGTATCAACAATGCGCCCAGCAACCTCATCGGCAACACCGGTGGCAGTGCCAACATCATCTCCGGCAACAATGGCGATGGCGTTGAAATCCTCGGCGGCGCCAGCGGTACCCAGATTATCGGCAACAGCATCGGTCTGGATTCAGGTGCTGCCAGCCGGCCCAACGGCGCTGCTGGTATCAATATCAGCAATGGCAGCAACACGATCATCCAGACCAATACCATCGCTTACAACGGCAGTGATGGCGTGGGCGTCTTGAGCGGCACCGGCAATCTCATCACCGCCAACTCCATTTTCTCCAATACCGGCCTGGGCATTGACCTCGGCGCCAACGGCGTGCTGACCAATGACTCCGGCGATGGCGATTCCGGCGCGAACAACCTGCAGAATTACCCGTTCATCACCCTGGCCGGACCGCTCAGCGGCACCACCCTGGTGGAAGGCTTGTTCAATAGCACCGCCAGCACGAACTTCACGCTGGATATCTACAAGAGTACCGCCTGCGATGCCACCAACTTTGGCGAAGGCGCCACCTTCATGGGTTCCGGCAGCGTGACGACCGACGGCAGCGGCGACGCCACTTTCTCGTTCGTGGTCAGCAGCAGTTCATCCATCGGCAACTTCATCACTGCCACGGCGCGTGATGCCAGCGGCAACACCTCGGAATTCTCGCTGTGCTACCAGATTGTGGCCGCCGCGCCCACGCTTACGCCGACCAACACCGGCACGCCTACGAATACCGCCACCGTGACTCAAACCGGTACTGCGACCAATACCCCAACCGTCACCCTGACCCCGACCCGCACCCGCACCCCAACGCCGACTGCGTCCCGCACGCCGACCCGTACCAATACCCCGGTGAGGACGAATACGCCGACCGGCGGTGGCGGCAGCGGCGGCACGGCCAGCGTGGCCAGCGCCACATCCGCCTTTGCCAGCGCCACGGTGACCATCACCGGCACGCTGCCGACCAGCACGCCTACCGGTTCGGGGACGGCTTCCGGGCCGGTCGCAACCAGTACGCTGTCCCTGTTCATTGCTTCCAACACTCCGACGGCAACCGAAGAAGACGGCATTGGCGGCGGCGCGCTGGAAACAGCCATCCCCACCGAAACGCCCACACCCTCTGGCGGAGGCCTCGGGTTTGATACCCCCACGGTCACGCCCAACGAGTTCGAAGTGCAGTTGACTCAGGTCGCAGAAACCGCTACGGCGGAAGCCAACCCGGATGCGGGCGGCGGTGGCTTCCCGATGTGGATCGTCTGGGTAGGGTTGGGCTTGTTCTTCCTGCTCCTGCTGATTGGCGGCGCCATCGAACTTATCCGCTGGCTGAACTCGCGGCAGGGCTAATCCGAACCGAACGTTACGAACAAAAAATCGGGAGTCTGCAAAGACACCCGATTTTCGTTTTAAGGGATTGAACGGGCAGAGCGTTACTTCTTCAGCCCCAGGACTTCATACACCTTAATCGGCTGGCTCTTGCCCTTGGCTGTCACCGCGTCCACTTCCTTGACTTCGATCTGCTTCTTCACATTCGCATACGCGGCTTCACTGATCAGAATCTGGTTGGGCTGCGAATTTTCCTGGATGCGCTTGGCGGTGTTCACGCTGTCGCCAATCGCGGTGTAATCCAGGCGGCGCTCGGTGCCGACCAGACCCAGCACCGCATCGCCGTAGTGAATGCCCACGCCGAAGGACAGATGGGCATCCTTCGGCAACTTCTTATGCAACGCCTTGATGCCATCGCGAATGCCGAGGGCCGCCTTCACCGCCCGCAGCGTGTGGTCTTTCTGGGGAATCGGGGCGTTGAACCACGCCATGACGGCGTCACCCATGAATTTGTCAATCGTGCCTTCATGCGCCAGCACGGCGTCGGCGGAAGAAGCCAGGTACTGGTTCAGGATCGACACCAGTTCTTCCGGGGCCAGTTTCTCGCTGTAGGTCGTAAAGCCGCGGATATCGGCGAACATGGCCGTGATGTCGCGGCGCGTGCCGCCCAGTTGCAGGGCATCCGGGTTCAGTTGTTCGATCACCGCCGGGCTGACCATCTTCTCGAACAGCTTGCGCTGCGCCTCCAGTTTTTTCTGGGAGGTCAGGTCGTCCAGCACAATCGCCACGCCCTGCGTGATTTCGGTGGCGTCTTTGAGCGGGGAAAGATTGAAACGCAGGTCCACCAGGCCGCGAATGGGCAGGGTGGGGTTGAGTTCCAGCCCGATGACCGCTTCGCGCATTTGGCGTACCTGGGTGATGTGATTGGCAATTGCCGGGCCGATGGGCGGCAGGATTTCGTCAATGCTCTTGCCCACCATTTCTTCAATCGTCTTGCCGAGGATTCCGGCTGCCGCCTGGTTGGCCAGCGTGATTTTGTCATCGATGTCCGAGGTAATGACGCCGCTGGCGATGGAGGCGAAGACGTTGTCCATCAGGTTCTTCAGGTCGGTCACTTCGGCCAGCGTGCGGCGCACGCTTTCGAAGAGGCGGGCATTCTCAATGGCGACGGCGGCCTGGTTGGCGAAGGCGGTGAGCAGGTCGCGTTCCTTTTCGGTAAAGAGGCCGGTGCGCACCCGGTTGTCGGTGTAGATGACGCCGGTGATTTCGTCTTTCACTTTGAGCGGCACGCACATGATGCTGCGCAGGTTGTAGGCCACGATGCTTTCCTGGCCGCCGAAGCGCGGGTCTTCCTGGGCGTTGGTGGTCAGCATCGCCGTACCTTCGGAAGCCACTTTGTTGATGATGGTGCTGCTCACGGCGAACTCGGACTTTTCCACCGATTCCTGTTCCCAGTTGCGCGCCACCCGGATTTCCAGCTTGCCATCCGCGCCGCGCAGCATCAGGAAACCGCGCTCGGCGCCAGTGAGCCGCACGATGGTGTCCATCACGATTTTGAGCACTTCGTCGGTTTCGAGCGATGAGTTGATGACCTGCCCGATATCGGCCAGCGCCAGCAGGTTCTTGCGTTCTTCATCCCCCTGGGCCACCTGGCGGCTGAGGCGGGTGAGGCTCCCGGCCAGTTGCGAGAGGTTCTCGTTGGCGCCCGGCAGGTCTGCGCCGCTGCTCTTTAGCGTGCGGCCGATTTCGTCTGCCAGCTTGCTGAGCTGCAGGAACTGCTGCTCCAATGGGGGCGTGACCGAGGTCTTGGGTTCAGTGTACATGGGCGGTAGCTCTTTGTAGGTGTGAGATGAAAAGGATTGTCGCCAATTGTACATTAAAACGCCGCGTTGTCGTTTCTGTTTCGCGGACGGTCTATCACCAAACCCCAAAGACCTTTGGGTTCTGGTGGAGTGGATGTGAATCGCAGTCAAACCTTTGCGAGATTAACACCTACAAAACCCTGACGACTTTGTATTAAGATGCACAATCAATCTATTCATGGTAAAATCGTCCGGATTGTGCCCGGACACGGTGATTTCATCTGTCTGCGCACCGTCGGCATCCCTGAGCGGGCCGGGAGATTCACCCGAACATCCGCCAAACACGAGGTAGAGAAGCATGCTCGACAACTGGCTGTTTATAGGCATCTTCGTGCTGGTCGCCGGAGTCTTCCCGGCCATGCCCATCATCATGTTTCACTTGTTTGGCCCCAAGCGCTCGACGCCGCAGAAACTGGAAACCTACGAATGCGGCATGGAAACGGTGGGCCAGACCTGGGTGCAGTTCAAAGTGCAGTATTACATTTATGCCCTGGTCTTCCTGGTCTTCGATGTTGAGCTCATCTTCCTGTATCCCTGGGCGGTAGCCTTCGACACCCTGCCGCTGCTGGGGGTGGTGGCCGGCGTGTTGTTCATCTTTTTGCTGGCAGATGGCCTGTGGTACGCCTGGCAAAAGGGCGCGTTGGAATGGTCGTAACCCTATGAATCCTGCTGGTGGGCCCTGCCCATCAGCATTTGTTTGTATTGACTTGTACTTAACATTGTTTGTATCGATTAGAGGAGTTTGCAGATGATGGATCCCCTTGTCGCACTGGGTGACTGGCTGCTGAGCCTGGCGGCGAAAATCAACCTGCCGCCGGCGGTCAGCCAGGTCATTCTCTACCTGCTGGGCGTTTCCGTAATTGCCACGGTGGCCCTGGTCATCACCATCTTCAACACCTGGCTGGAGCGCAAGATCGCCGCCCGCCTGCAGGACCGCATCGGCCCCAACCGGGTTGGCCCGTGGGGTCTGCTGCAACCCATTGCGGACGCCATCAAGATGCTCACCAAAGAAGACACCACCCCAGCCGCCGCGGACAAGGTGGCCTACAACATTGCGCCCATTCTGGCGGTGGTCTCCGTGCTGCTCATCTGGGCCGTCATCCCCTTTACCAGCGTGTGGTACGGCACAAAACTGAACGTGGCCGTGCTGTACATCGCCGCGGTCGGTTCCTTCGGCGTGCTCGCCGTGCTGATGGCCGGCTGGTCCTCCAACAACAAGTACGCCCTGCTGGGCGCCTTCCGCGCCGTTTCCCAATTGATTTCCTACGAAGTGCCGCTGTTCCTCTCCCTGCTCGTGCCGGTGCTGCTGGCGCGCTCCATGGATATCAGCGTCATCGTGGAGAAGCAGGGCAGCTTCCTTGAGATGTTCGTGGTCGCCGCACCATTGGCGGCCCTTTTGTTCTTCATCAGCAGCGTGGCCGAAGTGGGGCGCACGCCATTTGACCTGCTCGAAGCCGAGTCCGAGATCGTGGCCGGTTATCACATTGAATACTCCGGTTTCAAGTTCGGCATGTTCCAGGCCGGCGAGTTTATGCACACCTTCACCATCGGCGCGCTAACCGCCCTGTTGTTCCTGGGTGGCTGGCAGGGCCCGCTGGTAGACCAGTATCCGATTTTGGGTCTGGTGTATTTCATGGGCAAGTCCTTCGCCGTCTATTTCGTGACGATGTGGATGCGCAGCACCCTCCCCCGTATCCGCATTGACCACATGCAGGCCCTGAACTGGAAAATCCTGGTGCCGGTGGCGCTGGTGCTCTTGATGCTCACCCCGCTTGTGGATTACTTCACCAAGGACCTGGGCGTGCTGTTCAGCGCCTTCCCCGGCAGCCCCGGTGAATTGACCCTCACCTGGCGCACCGCCGCCCTCCTTTTGACCAACCTCGTGGTGGGCATTGGCGCGCTGGACATCATTCGCCGTACCAGCAAACGCAATACCAAGGCGCGCCAGCGCTTCCCGGAGCGCGCGGTCGCCCGCCCGCCCAAAGAGGAAGCCGCCTGATAGCGGCCTGTTGAGGAGTTTGGTATGACCCCAATGCAATTGATTTTTATCTTCACTGCCGTGGCTTCCACCGTGGCGGCCATCATGGTCGTTACCCGCCGCAACATGGTGCATGCCGCCCTGTTCCTGGTGATGACCCTCTTCGGCGTCGCCGTCGCGTTTGTCCTGCTGGAAGCCCCCTTCCTGGCCGTCGTGCAGGTGGTGGTGTACATCGGCGCCATCGCCATCCTGATGATTTTCGCCGTCATGCTCACCCGCAATGTCACCGATGACGAAAGCGGCCACCCGTTCAATGCCAATGTGCGGCTGGCGCTGCTCTCCGCCGTGTTCGTGTTCAGCCTGCTGGTGGTCACGCTGGGCGGCTGGGCGCAATTCAGCGCGATTGCCCCCTTCGCCAATACCTCCGGGGCTGTTGCCCAGTTGGGTGAAGCGCTGGCTGCGGCCGATGGCTACGTGCTGGCGTTCGAAGTTGCTTCCATGTTGCTGCTGGGCGCGCTCGTTGGCGCCATCTTTGTGGTCTGGCCGCGCCAGGCCGAGAACGACTGAGAGGAGACGCAGACATGATTCCGCTTTCGTGGTATCTGGTGTGGGCTGCGGCCCTGTTTGCGGTGGGCCTGTTTGGTGTGCTGGCCCGCAAGAACATTATCGCCATCCTGATGGGTGTCGAGTTGATGCTCAACGCCGTCAACATTAACCTGGTGGCCTTCTGGCGCTATCTGGACGTGCGCGACATCACCGGGCACGCCTTTGCCCTCATGGTCTTTGCCGTGGCCGCCGCCGAAGTGGCGGTAGGTCTGGCGCTGGTCATTTCGCTCTATCGCCGCCGCCAGACCGTGGCCGCGGATGAAGTTGACTTGCTGAAATGGTAGTCATCATCCTGATTTCATGGATGTGTGAGGAACTATGAACTTAACCGAAACAATCACCTGGTTGCTGCCGCTGCCGCCCCTGCTGGCCTTCGCGCTGATTGTCCTGTTCACCAACAGGAACAATCGCTTGAGCCACCGCATCGCCGTCGGCGCCGCATTCCTCTCCTTCCTGGGCAGCGCCTATGTGCTGTTCCAGGCGTTTACCACCGAGCACCTCGGCGAGCATCCGATTGAATCCCGCATCCCCTGGTTGCCGCTGGGCGACGGTTCGCTCGACATCGGCGTATTGATTGACCCCCTCTCTGCCGTCACGCTGGCGTTCGTCGCCGTTACCGTACTGATGATTTTCATCTATAGCATCGGCTATCACAATTTCGGCCAGCCCAAAGGCGACCACGACCACAAGGGCTTCCCGCCGCACGGCGCCACCCACGACGGCCACGCGGTGCTCAGCATCGAGCCGATGTACGCTCGCTTCTTTGCCTTCATCGGCCTCTTCGCCTTCGGCATGTACACCCTGGTGGTGTCGGACAACCTGCTCACGCTGTTCGTAGGCTGGGAAATCATGGGCCTGTGCTCCTACCTGCTGATTGGCTTCTGGTTCGGCAAGGAAAGTGCCCGCGATGCCGCCAAGAAAGCCTTCATGACCACCCGCGTGGGCGACGTCTTCATGCTGCTCGGCATCGCCTACCTGTACTCGTTCACCGGCACGCTCTCCTTCCGCGATATCTTCTTCAATGAAGAAGTTCTGCATCACCTTGCGGAAACGCCCTCCTGGTTCGGTCTGTCCGCCGCCGGGCTGATTGGCATCCTGCTCTTCATCGGCACCATCGGCAAGTCGGCGCAGTTCCCCCTGCACGTCTGGCTGCCGGATGCCATGGAAGGCCCGACCCCCGTCAGCGCCATGATTCACGCCGCCACCATGGTCTCGGCCGGCGTGTACATGGTGGCGCGCATGTTCCCGCTGCTCTCGGCCGGCTGGCATGAGGGCGGCGCCCTCACCCCGGCCATGACGGCGATGGCCGTCATCGGCGCCTTCACCGCTTTGTTCGCTGCCACCATCGCCATGGCGCAGAACGACATTAAACGCGTGCTGGCCTACTCCACCATTTCCCAGCTCGGCTACATGGTGGCCGCGCTCGGCATCGGCGCGTTCGTTGCCGCTGTCTTCCACCTCGTCACCCACGCCTTCTTCAAGGCGCTGTTGTTCCTCGGCTCCGGCTCGGTCATCCACGGCATGGAGCACGGCGTGCTGCACACCGGCGACCACAAAGTGGACCCGCAAAACATGTGGAACATGGGCGGCCTGCGCACGAAGATGCCGCGCACCTTCTGGACCTTCCTCATCGGCGGTTTCGCCCTGTCCGGTTTCCCGCTTATCACCGCTGGCTTCTGGTCGAAGGATGAAATCCTCGCTGACGCCTGGGGCAACGGCCACCTGATGATTTTCGGGGTCCTTGCCCTTTCCGCTCTTTTGACCGCCTTCTACACCATGCGCCAGATTACGCTGACCTTTCTCGGCCAGCCGCGCACCAAGGAAGCCGAACACGCCCACGAGACTCCGCTGACCATGACCGGCCCGCTGATGGTGTTGAGCGTTTTCGCCATCGCCGCCGGGTGGGTGGGCATCCCCGAACACTTCCCCGTCATCGGCGGTATCCTGCCCAACTGGTTCCACGAGTTCGTGGGCGGCACCCTGCTCGAGCACCCGCACGCCGTGGACTTCAACATCGTCCCGCTGGCGACCTCGCTGGGTGTGGCTCTGGGCGGCCTGCTGCTCGGCTGGCTGGTGTACCGCAACGCCCAGACCGACCCGCTGAAAAAACTGCTCGGGCCGCTGCACCGTCTCCTGGAGAATAAATACTACCTGGACGAGATCTACGAGCGCGTCTTCATTAGGCCCGCCCGCGAGTTTGCTGAAGAAGTCTCTTACCTGCTCATCGACCAGATTCTGATTGACGGCGTGCTGCACGGCGCGGCCGAGCTGTCTTTCTGGCTGGGCGGCATCTTCCGCGAGAAGTTCGACCTGCCCGTCGTGAACGGCTTTGGCGACTGGGTGGCGGATACATCCCAATGGTTCGGGCGCGGCATCCGCAAGATGCAGACCGGCGCCATCCAGCAGTACATGATTTTGAGTATGCTGCTGGCCTTCATCGGCGTCTTCGTCTACTTCTGGATGCTGCAGCCGTAACCGGAGCTATGCAATGAATCAAACCATCTGGCTGACACTCATCTTATTCCTCCCGGCGCTGGCCGCCATCCTGCTGGCGCTCATGCCGCGCCAGGACAAAACCCTGGTGCGCTGGACGGCGCTAATCGCCAGTCTCATCCCGCTGGCGCTCACCCTCTTTGTGTGGTTTGCCTTCAAAGACGCCCCTGCCAACGCCGCTGGCTACAAGTTCGAAGAGCAATACACCTGGTATGCCGCCATCAACTCGTCCTACCATGTGGGGCTGGACGGCCTCTCGCTCACCATGGTGCTGCTGACCACCCTGCTCACCCCGCTGGCCATCCTGGCATCCTTCAGTGTGGAGAAGAACGTCAACGCCTACATGGCGCTGTTCCTCTTCCTGGAAACCGGCATGCTCGGCGTCTTCATGTCGCTGGACCTGCTCGTCTTCTTCGTCTTCTGGGAGATTGGCCTCGTCCCGATGTACTTCCTCATTAGCCAATGGGGCAGTGAGAAGGGCGAGAAGCAACTGTGGGGCGGCATGAAGGTCAGCTCCCGCACCTATGCCTCATTCAAGTTCATGATTTACACCATGGGCGGCTCGCTCGGTCTGCTGCTCGCCATCCAGTTGCTCGGCGTGGTCAACCAGACCTTCGACCTGCCCACCATCGTGACGCAGTGGAACGCCCTTTCCAATAGCGATGTGCTGCTGGGCGGCTTTACCACCGTGGGCATCGCCAAGGCCGTGGCCTTCTGGGCCTTCGTTATCGCCTTCGCCATCAAGGTGCCGGTGTGGCCGTTCCACACCTGGCTGCCGGATGCGCACACCGAAGCCCCCACCGCCGGCTCGATGATTCTGGCCGGCGTGCTGCTCAAACTGGGCGCGTACGGATTCCTGCGCTTCGTCCTGCCGCTATACCCGGAACAGAGTTCCCAATACGCCGGGGTACTGGCCGGGCTGGCTACCGCCGCCATCGTCTTTGGCGCTTTGTCGGCCTATGCCCAAAAAGATTTCAAACGCCTCGTGGCGTATTCCTCGGTCAATCACATGGGATTCGTGATGCTCGGCATCGCCGCCGCCGCCAGGGCGGCCGGCACGCTGGACGCCAACATCGCCATGAACGGCGCAGTGCTGCAAATGTTCAACCACGGCCTTTCGGCGGCGGGTATGTTCTTCCTCGTCGGCGTGATTTACGAGCGCCTGCACACCCGCGATCTGGACGCCTTCGGCGGCTTCTTCCCGCGCGTGCCGGTGTACGGCGGCATCCTCATCTTTACCAGCATGGCGTCGCTCGGATTGCCGGGTCTGAACGGCTTCGTTTCCGAGTTCCTGGTGGTGCGGGGCGCGTGGGCCATCTTCCCGTTCTTCACCGCGCTGTCCATGATCGGCCTGCTCTTCACCGGCGCCTATGTCCTGAAGGGGATTGGCAAGACGCTGCACGGCCCATTGAATGAAGAAGGCGCTCATCACCTGAGCGAGATTAATGCCCGCGAACTGTGGGTCATCACTCCGCTGATGGTGCTGATGCTGTGGCTGGGCGTGCTGCCCGGCTGGCTGCTCAGCGTCATCAACAACGCCATGCAAGTGCTGTTCGGTTAGGCGGAGGCTCGAGGAGAACTATGCAATTCCTACAATTCCTTCAAGAGTGGCCGTTGCTCAGCATCGTCACCTTCCTGCCCGCCGTGGCCGGGATGCTGATTTTGCTGATTCCCGGCGACCGGCGCGAGACCATCTACAAGGCCGCCCTTGCCACCGGCGCGCTGGTGTTCCTCATCAGCCTGCTGGTGTACCTCGGCTTCGATGTGGACGGCGGGCGTTACCAGTTCATCGAACAATATAACTGGTTGCCCCAGTTGGGCATCTCCTGGTATGTGGCGGTGGACGGCATTTCTGCCCCGCTGGTGTTGCTGACCGGTATCGTCATGTTCACCGGCGTCATCATCTCCCAGCGCATCGAGGAACGGCCGCGCGAGTTCTTTGGCTTCCTGTTCATCCTCGCCACCGGCGTGTTCGGCGTGTTCGTGGCGCTGGACATGTTCGCCCTGTTCTTCTTCTACGAAATCGCCGTCTTCCCGATGTACCTGCTCATCGCCATCTGGGGCTGGAAGCAGACCCGCGAATACGCCGCGATGAAGTTGACGATGTACCTGTTCATCGGTTCGGTGATTGCCCTCATCGGCGGTCTGGCGATGTACTTCGCCAGCGGCCTGGGCACGTTCGACATGGTCGCGCTGGAAGGCGCGAACTTCACCCGCGAGTTCCAGATTCTGTGGTTCCCGTTCGTATTTATCGGTTTTGCCGTGCTGGGCGGTATTTTCCCCTTCCACAACTGGTCGCCGGACGGCCACGTGGCGGCCCCCACGGCCGTCTCCATGTTCCATGCAGGCGTGCTGATGAAGCTCGGCGCGTTCGCCGCCCTGCGCGTCGGCATCATGCTGCTGCCGGAGGGCGCCAAGTTCCACCTGCCGTGGATGATTTTCCTCACGCTGGTGAACGTGGTGTATGGCGCCTACATCGCCATGGTGCAGACCGATTTCAAATACGTCATTGGTTTCTCCTCGGTGTCCCATATGGGTCTGGTGGTGATGGGCTTCGCCAGCCTCACGCCCGCCGGTTACATCGGCGCCGGCGTGCAGATGGTGAGCCACGGTATCATGACCGCCCTCTTCTTTGCTGTCGTCGGCATGATTTACGACCAGACCCACACGCGTGAAATCGCCAAACTTGGCGGCATGGCGCAGAAAATGCCCTTCGTCATGGTCGCCTTCGTCATCGGCGGTCTGGTAAGCATGGGCATGCCCGGCCTCTCCGGCTTCGTGGCGGAATTCCCCATCTTCATGGGCGTCTGGATGTCCGACAAGCCGTGGATTGCCATCGTCGCCGCCATTTCCATCGTCATCACCGCCGCCTACATCATCCGGCTCATCCGGCGGGTGTTCTTTGGCGAGTTCCCGGCCGAATTTGAAGGCCACGTTCACGACGTCAGACCAAGCGAGAAATTCGCCCTCGGCCTGCTGGCGCTGGTGCTGGTGCTCATCGGCATCTTCCCCGGCATCATGGTGCCGATGGTCGAAGCCGGGGTGGAGCACGTATTCACCCTGCTCGGAGGTATGTAATCCATGGGTGCGAATTATCTGGCAATCCTTCCTGAGATCAGCCTGGCCGTGCTGGCCGCGCTGCTCATCCTGATTGACCTGCGGCTGAAGCCGGAGCGCAAGCACATCCTGCCCGGCCTCACCGCCGGGGGTCTGTTGCTGGTGCTGGTCGCCACGCTGCTATTTGCCCGCCCGGCTGCCGGCGCCGGCGAGAGCATCTGGGGTGGCATGCTGCGCCATGACCTCGCCGCGTACATCTTCCGCATCATCTTCCTGTTTGGGGCCGCGGCAACCGCCATCCTCACCCAGGGCTGGAAGACGGTGGAGCGGCGCGGCGAGTTCTATGTGCTGCTGGTGCTCTCCACTTTGGGCATGACCTTAATGGCGGCCTCCGCCGACCTCATCATGCTGTTCCTCGCCATCGAGACGGCTTCCATCCCGTTGTATGTGATGGCGGGCTTCATGACCAGTGATGACAAATCCACCGAAGCCGGCGTCAAATACCTGCTGTTCGGCGCTGCCACCAGCGCGGTGATGCTCTACGGTTTCAGCCTGCTCTACGGCTTTGCCGGTACCACCGATCTCTACGAACTGAGCGCTGCCGCCGCTGCCGGGGACCTGCCGGTGCTGGGCCTGGCCGGCGTGCTGGTGCTGGCATTGGCCGGCTTCGGCTTCAAAGTGGCCGTGGTGCCGTTCCACTTCTGGGCGCCGGATGTTTATGAAGGCGCGCCCACGCCGGTAACCGCGTTCCTGTCCACCGCTTCCAAGGCGGCTGGCTTTGCCGTCATCCTGCGTTTCCTGCTGGCGGCCTACCCGCTGGAAGTTGCCAACTGGGGCGGGTTGGTGGCCGTGATGGCGGTGGTGTCCATGACCGTCGGCAATGCCGCCGCGCTGGCCCAGAAAAACATCAAGCGCCTGCTGGCATACTCGTCCATCGCCCACGCCGGTTACATCCTGATGGGCATTGCGGCCGGCACGGTGCTGGGCGCCACCGGCGTGGTGTACTACCTGGCGGTGTACCTCGTCACCAACATGGCCGCCTTTGCTGTGGTCATTATCTTCTTCAACGTGGTCGGATCGGATGACATCGCTTCCTATGCCGGCCTGAGCCGCCGTCACCAGGGCCTGGCGTTTGCCATGCTGGTGGCGTTCCTCTCGCTGGCGGGCGTGCCGCCGTTGGGCGGTTTCTTTGCCAAAATCCTGGTGTTCGCCGCCGCCGTGGAGGCCAACCTCGTCTGGCTCGCAATTGCCGGCGTCCTCAATGCCATCCTCGGCCTGTACTACTACCTGATGGTGTTAAAGGTCATCTACCTGGACCGCAGCGAAGATGAAAGCAAACCGCTGCCGGTGCGCCGCAGCCACATGGCGGTGCTGGTAGTCTGCCTCGTTCTGGTGCTGGTGCTGGGTACCGTGCTCGGCCCGCTGTACGACTGGTCCACCATTGCCGCCGGTGGGCTGTTTTAGCCGGATTTGAGCCGAAGAAGGGCAGGGATTCCATTCCGGAGTATCTGTCCCTTTTCTGTCCAAATCATTGACGCACGAACTGATTGTGATATAATTCTCGAACAACCGTGAGCGACTTGAACGATAAAAAGCAAGCCGATCGCACATATGCCATGAATGTGGCGCTGACAGCCGTAGTTGGTCAGGTAGGCTGTGTCACTGTTCTGGTCATCGTTCTTGCGATGTTCGCGGGTCTCTGGATTGACAATCGATTTGGGACCAAACCCTGGTTCACCATCGGGTTACTGGTGGCCAGCATGCCGGTGACGGTGATTCTGATGCTGAATATCGTCAGAGCCGCCACGTCCCGCATGGTGATGGACGACCCGAAAAAGAATACGGATGCTCCCTCGAAGGAGGCAGATGTTGGAACACAAGACGACTAAGCGCTTTGGCTGGCACCGCTGGGTGGTGCTGGCATTGCTGATTGGGATGGGCGTGGTGGCTGGCATGTACCCGGCCAACAGCCCGCACATCCAGCTGCCGGCGGAAAACGTCTCCGGCCCGTACTTCAACGTGCTGGGCCAGGACTTCTACCTGACCAACACCATCATCGCCATGCTCGCTGCTGATGTGTTGCTGTTGCTCATGGCGTTTGCCGTGCGCATCGCCACCCGCAAGCCGGATGCGTTGCCCAAAGGCATTGCCGGCGCAGTGGAAGCCCTGCTGGAAGGGCTGTACAACCTCACCCAATCCACGGCCGGCAAGTGGGCCAAGGCCATCTTCCCGTATTTCGCCACCATCACCCTGATGGTGCTGGTGTGGAACTGGATGGAGCTCATCCCCGGTGTGGACAGCCTCGGCAAGTTTGACCATCACCACATCCCCGAAGGCGTACATTGCGAAGAAATCCACATCTTCGGTCTGGAAAACGTGATTGGGGTGGGCGGCGAAGCCGAATGCGCCAAGGGCGTTATCCCCTTCGTGCGTGTGGCCTCCACCGACCTGAACTTCACCCTGGCGCTGGCGGTCATTGCGGTGGTCATGGTGCAGGTGATGGGCGTGCGTGCGCTGGGCCTCTCCTATTTCACCAAGTTCTTCAACGTCAAGACGCTGTTCTCGGTGCCCATCTTCGGCGTCATTGACTTCGCCGTGGGTTTGCTGGAGCTGGTTGGCGAGTTCGCCAAGATTCTCTCGTTCTCCTTCCGTCTTTTCGGTAACATCTTCGCCGGCTCGGTGCTGCTGTTCGTCATCGGTTCGCTGCTGCCCTATGCCCAGTCCGGCTTCCTGATGCTCGAGTTTTTCGTCGGCCTCATTCAGGCCATCGTGTTCGGCATGCTCGCCATGACCTTCATGGCGCAGGCCACCATCTCGCACCATGCGGAAGAGCATGGCGAGGAACATCACTAAAACGTTTGCGTAGCGGGCGGGTTTGCCCCGCCATAAAAATTGCGGAGACATTCCGCCCGAAACTAGGTTCTGGAGGTAGTTGAATTATGGAAGGAAGCATTGTTATCGCTGCAAAGCTCATCGGCGCCGGTCTGGCCATGATTGGTGCAATTGGCGCAGGCGCTGGTATTGGTATCGTCACCAGTGGCGCCGTGCAGGCCATGGGCCGCAACCCGGATGCCACCGGCACCATTCAGACCAACATGATTCTCGGCATTGCCTTCGCCGAAGCGGTCGCGATCTACTGTCTGGTGGTGGCGCTGCTGATTCTGTTCGTGGTCGGATAAAGGAGGCCAGCCGTGGAAGCACTTGGTATTAATCTCGGCTACTTCTTTGTTCAGGTCTTCAACTTCTTCATCCTGTTGACGGTCCTGCACGCCTGGGTCTACAAGCCGATTCTCACCCTGCTGGAAACCCGCCGCGAGAAAATCGCTCAGGGTCTGGAAGACGCCCGCGTGGCCGCCGAAGCCCGCGCCAATGCCGAGGCCGATGCCCAGAAGATTATGGCAGACGCCAACGCCAGGGCCGCCGAAGTGGCGCGTGAGGCCAACGCCCGCGCCGAAGAAGCCACCAAGGACGTGCGCGCCGCCGCCGAAGCCGATGCGAAGAAAATTCGCGAGCAGGCTGCGGTCGATGCTGCCGCCGCCAAGGATGGCGTGCTGGCCGAAGTCCGCAAGGACATCCCGGCCCTCGTCATCGCCGCCGCGCAGAAACTGGTCGGCGAATCGCTGGACGAGAAGCGCCAGCGCACCCTCATCGACGAGTTCTTCTCCGGCATCAAGGGTGGCAAGGTGGAAGTGGCCGCCGCCGGAGGCGATGCCACTGTCACCAGCGCCCTCCCGCTGACCGATGGCGAGAAGGACACCGTCAAGAAGTCGCTCAAGGGCGAGGTCACCTTCAAGGTTGACCCCCGCATCCTGGGTGGTCTGGTCGTCCGCGTCGGCGACAAGGTCGTGGATGGTTCCGTGGCCGGCAAGCTCGACAGCATGCGCCAGAACCTGAAATAAGCCCGCTGCAAAGAGATTTGAGACGCCCGGCCATTGGCTGGGCGTTTTTCTTTGACCGGGTTCTTGATACAATTGCCCGCTAAAAGGAATCACTATGACGATGAATTGGGAACTCCTCTTTCAAATTGCCAATACGCTGGTGTTGCCCTTCTGGGCGCTGATGATCTTCGCCCCGCGCTGGCGCTGGACGGAGAAAATCATCGGCTCGCTCTGGAGCATTGCGCTCTTCGCCCTGCTTTATGTATTTATGCTGCTTTCACAGGCTGGAGCACTGACGCCTGGCTCGGGCGCCGGCCTCCTGCCGCCCACCCTGGCCGGGGTGGCGGCCGGGCTGGGTACGCCGGTCGGCGCTACCATCGGCTGGACGCACTTTATCGCCTTTGACCTGTTCGTTGGCCGCTGGATTTATCTGGACAGCCGCGCCACCTCGCGCCACCCACTCTGGCTCGGCCTGATACTTTTTTCTACTTTCATGCTCGGCCCGCTGGGTTTCCTGATGTATTTGCTGGATAAGAACCTGCGGGCGCGCCGGGTGGCCTGAACTCCATGCCGGTACTTGCAGACCTCTTTGCCGGTTTTACGACCTTGACCCCCTTACCTCTGGGGCTGGTAGTGCGCGGCATCCAGGTCGATTCGCGCCTGGTCCAACCCGGTGACCTGTTCGTGGCCGTCATGGATACCGTGGACCGCTACAAATTCATCCAGCAGGTGGTGGAACGCGGCGCGGCGGCTGTGATGGGTGAGAAGGACGTGGCTGACCTGCCCATTCCCCACATCCGGGTGGCGGACGACCGCGCAGCCCTCGCCCACGCCGCGGCCATGTTCTACGGCCAGCCGGCGCGTGACCTCACCCTGCTGGGCGTGACCGGTACCGACGGCAAGACCACCACCAGCAACTTCCTCTACCGCATCCTGCAGGCTGCTGGGTTGGAGACCGGCATGGTGACCACCGTCAATGCCCTCATCGGAGACCAGGTGCTGGATACTGGCTTTCACGTGACCACCCCCGAAGCCATGGACACCCAGCGCTATCTGCGCCAGATGGTCGATGCCGGTCTGACCCATGCCGTGCTGGAGATGACCTCCCACGGGTTGGCGCAGCAGCGTGGCGCGCGCGCCGGCGAGTTTGACATCGCCGTGGTCACCAACATCACCCACGAGCATCTGGACTATCACGGTTCGTATGACGATTACCTGGCGGCCAAGGCGCGCCTGTTTGAGGGGCTGGATGCGCCGCTGGAAAAATCCCGCCCGGTGGAACGTCTGGCGATTCTCAATCGCGATGACCGTTCTTACGAGCCGCTGCGTGTGCGTTTCAAGGCCCGTCGCGTCACCTACGGCCTGCATCCCGAAGCCGACGTGCGCGCCGAAGACATCGAGAATAGCCCGGAAACCCTGCGCTTCACCGCCATGGGGCCGGGTTTCCACATCCCCGTGGAAACCCGCCTCTTCGGCCATTACAACATTTACAACGCCATGGCGGCGCTGTCCGCCGCGGTGCTGGGGCTGGGCATTGCGCCGGAAGCGGCCGCCGAAGGCATCCGTGCCCTCGAGGGTGTGCCGGGGCGCATGGAACGCATTGACCTCGGCCAGCCGTTCTATGCCATCGTGGACTTCGCCCATACCCCCTTTGCATTGCAAGCGGCTCTGGAAGCGGGGCGGCGCATCACATCCGGCAGGGTCATCGCCGTGTTTGGCTCGGCGGGCCTGCGCGACAAGGCCAAGCGCCGCATGATGGCCGAAACGTCTTTGCAACTGGCGGACTACACCGTGCTCACCGCCGAAGACCCGCGTACCGAGTCATTGGATGGTATCCTCGGGGAAATGGCGGCGGGGGCGGTAGGCAAGGGCGGCGTGGAAGGCAAAACTTTCTGGCGCGTCCCGGACCGCGGCGAAGCCATCCGTTTTGCGCTCACCCTGGCCCAACCCGGTGACCTGGTGATGGCGCTGGGCAAGGGGCACGAGCAGTCCATGTGCTTCATCGAGACCGAATACGCCTGGGATGACCGCACCGCCATGCGGTCGGCCCTGTCTGAATATCTTGGCGTTGAGGGGCCGAAAATGCCCCACCTGCCAACACAAGGCTAACGAAAAACCAACCCGTACACCCGGCCTTGGGAACCGGATGTACGGGTTGGCTGGCTACCGCTTTCCCGAAAAGGCTTTATCGAGCGGCTTATCCCCCTCCTTCCTCTTCTCCGCCGCCACCGGAGCCATCGCCACCGGAGCCATCGCCACCACCGGAGCCATCCCCACCACCGGAGCCATCCCCACCGCCGGAGCCGTCCCCACCGCCGGAGCCATCTCCACCGCCGGAGCCATCGCCGCCGCCGGAGCCATCATCAACCGGTTCGCAGCCTTCGCCGGTTTCCTCGTTACAGGTATCCACCGGGTCACAGCCTTCGCCGGTTTCCTCGTTACAGGTATCCACCGGGTCACAGCCTTCACCGGTCTCTTCGTTGCAGGTGTCCACCGGGTCACACCCTTCGCCGGTCTCTTCATCGCAGGTGTCGCTCGGTTCGCAGCCTTCAGCGGTCTCCTCGTCGCAGGAGTCCTCAATCACACACCCCTCGCCGGTATCAAAGTCGCAATTCTCTGCGAATTCTTCGTCGTATTCGCCATCCTCGCCACAGAAGGCAGCGTCATAATCGTTGCAGAAATCTTCGTCCAGCTCGCAGCCCTCGCCGGTTTCATAGTCGCAGGGGTCTTCTACTTCACAGCCCTCTCCGGTTTCCAGATCGCAGCCTTCGCTGAAATCCTCTTCATCCACCAGTTCCAGCTCCAAAGCCAGTTCGATCGTGCTTTCATCTTCCTCGAACCACTCATTGTAGTCGTACGCTTCCATCTCCCCGGCTTCCGAAGGCGGCAGGTCGCCGCTTTCGGCTTCGGCGCGCTCGCCATTGGTGAGGGAAGTTTCGCCGGCATCATTGCTCAGCCCGCACTCGCCTTCCAGGCAGGTGACGATGGTGTTGCCGGTTGGCCCCACGCGTACATTCAGGTAGGAGCCGCGCACGGACGCCACACCGGATGTGGTCTCCACTTCTGCATCGCCCCCGTTCAGGATCACGAACAGGCCTCCGGAATCCAGCTTGAGATTCGTGCTGGGTTCATCGGTGCTGTCGCTCATCCCTATCAGGGTCATGGCGCTGTTGGGGCTCAGGCGCGTGAGCGTGCCTTCAGTAAAACGGATGGCGGCGCGGCCGTCCGCGCCGGTGCTCAATTGCTCGCCGGTGGTCAGTTGCTGGCCCACTTGCGCCGGTTGCCAGGCGTCGCCATCCTTGGCGCGCCAGTTCACTTCGCCTTCCAGCAGTTCCAGGGTGGCGGTGCGGGCGGTTGTGGCCGGCGCGCTGTCCCCGCCGCTCGCCGTTGTTTCAGCGGGCTGGGTTTCGCCGGCCGGGGCAGGGGCATCCGCCGCGGTCACGCCGCCGCTGGGGGCATCCGGCATCGGCTGGCACGCGGCCAGCAGGAGGGCTAATAGAAGAGTGATCGTCAGGGTGTGTCGAGTTTTCATCGTTGTTCCTTTCGGTTAAGCATGGGGGCATTGTCTCACTGCCAAGAAAAAACGGCAAGGTGTGCACCTTGCCGTTTTGCGTACTCAGTCGTTGGATTGCGCTTTAGCGCCGTCCGCCACGGTCCCCACCGCCGCGGCCGCGGTCCCCACCGCCGCGCCCACCACGATCGCCGCCACGTCCGCCGCGGTCCCCACCGCCGCCGCTCTTGCGCGGGCCGGGCTTGTCCTTTTCGCGGGCTTCTTCCAGCGTCCAGCCTTCCAGCACGGCCTGGCGGCTGAGGCGCACCTTGCCGTTGGGGTCAATGTCGGTCACCATCACGGTGATTTCATCGCCCACGTCGGCGATGTCAGTCACTTTTTCCACACGTGTGGAGTCAAGCTGGCTGATGTGCACCAGCCCGTCCTGTCCGGGGATGAGTTCGACGAAGGCACCAAAGTCCACTACCCGCACCACCTTGCCGGTGTAAATGCGGCCCAGTTCCACGGATTCGGTCAGGCGTTCCACCTGTTCGCGCGCCATGCGGGCGGCGTCGCCGTCCGAAGTGGCGATGAACACGGTGCCGTCCTCGCCAATGTCGATCTTGGCGCCGGTGGATTCCTGAATGGCGCGGATGGTCTTGCCGCCCGGGCCAATCACCGCCCCGATTTTGTCCACCGGAATCTGCACGGTGATGATGCGCGGGGCATGCGGCTTGAGTTCCGGCCGCGGCGCAGACAGCGTTTCCATCATCTTATCGAGGATGTGGGCGCGGCCGGCTTTGGCCTGGTTCAGGGCTTCGGCCATCATCGCCGTGGTCAGCCCGCTGATTTTGATATCCATCTGCAGGGCGGTGATGCCCTTGGGCGTTCCGGCAACCTTGAAGTCCATATCGCCCAGGTGGTCTTCCAGGCCCTGGATGTCGCTCAGGATGGCGTACTTGTCACCTTCCTTGATGAGGCCCATGGCGATGCCGGAAACCGGCGCCTTAATCGGCACGCCGGTGTCCATCAGCGCCAGCGTGCTGCCGCACACCGAGCCCATCGAGGTGGAGCCATTGGAGGACAACGCCTCGGAAACCAGGCGCAGGGTGTAGGGGAATTCCTTCTCATCCGGAATCACGGCCAGCAGGGCGCGTTCCGCCAGCGCGCCGTGACCAATCTCGCGCCGCGAGGAACCGCGCAGGAAGCGCACCTCGCCGGTGGAGAAGGGCGGGAAGTTGTAGTGGTGCAGGTAGCGTTTCTCTTCCTGCGGGGTCAGGCCGTCAATCATCTGGGCGTCGCGCGGCGTGCCCAGCGTGGCAATCGTCAGAATCTGGGTTTCGCCGCGGGTGAAGATGCCGGAGCCATGTGCCATCGGCGCATAGTCCACGTCGCACCAGATGGGACGCACTTCGGTGGTCTTGCGGCCATCCGGGCGGGCACCCATATTCAAAATGCGCTCGCGCACAATGCTCTTGTGGGCGCTTTCAAACGCCTCGCGCACCGGGCCCAGCATGGCTTCGTCTTCGCCGGCGATGGCGGTTACGACCTCATCGCGCACGCTGTTGAGCAGTTCGTCGCGGCCCGCCTTGTCCAGGCTGGGGGCTTTTTCGTAGAGGTTGGTCAGGCCGGAGCGGGCGGCTTCCAACACGCGGGCCTTCAGGTCCGGGTCCAGCGCCGCCAGCGGGATGTCCGCTTTGGGCTTGCCGACTTCGGCGCGCATCTTTTCCTGCACGTCAATCAGCGGCTGGATGGACTTGTGCGCCAGTTCCAGCGCCGCCACCATATCTTCTTCCGTCACCTGGTCGGCGCCGGCTTCCACCATCAGGATGGCGTCACGCGTGCCGGCCACCCGCAGGTCCAGGTCGCCTTCTTCAATTTGTTCATAGGTCGGGTTGATGATGAACTCGCCATTCACGCGGCCAATACGCACCGCGCCCACCGGCCCATTCCAGGGCGCATCCGAGATGTGCACCGCGGCGCTGCCGGCGTTGATCGCCAGCACATCCAGCGGGGTCTCGGCGTCTGCCGAAATCGCATACATGATGACCTGGATTTCATTGCGCATCCCCTTGGGGAAGAGCGGGCGCAGCGGCCGGTCAGTGAGGCGCGAAGTCAGGATGGCGCCTTCCGAGGGGCGGCCTTCGCGGCGGAAGAACGAGCCGGGGATGCGACCGCCGGCATACATGCGCTCTTCAAAGTCCACGCTCAACGGCAGGAAGTCCACGTTTTCACGCGGTTTGGGGGACATGGTGGCCGCGGCGAAGATGAGCGACTGGTTCAGCCGCACCGATACCGCGCCGCCCGCCTGGCCGGCCAGTTTGCCGGTCTCAAACGTGATGGTCTTGCCGCCGACTTCGGCAGAGAAGACCTTTGCTACAGGATTCATAAGATTGTTCCTCCGAACTTGTTGTTTCCCACCGGGTCAGGAACTGGAATTTGGCGATAACCGGCCATTGGCAGTTATCAGCAAGTTCCAAATCCCAACCGGTGGGTGGTGTGCGCCGGCCGCTTGCCGGCTAAACAAAAGAGCAGGTGGCTGCTGCGCCATCTGCTCTTGTTTTCTGGTTACTTCCGCCGGATGCTCAGCTTGTCCGTGACCTGCAGGTAGGACGCATAGTCCTTTTTCCGCAGGTAGGTCAGCAGGCGGCGGCGGTGCCCCACCATCTTCAGCAGGCCGCGGCGGCTGCTCTGGTCGTGCTTGTGGGTGCGCAGGTGGTCGGTCAACTGGGTAATGCGGCTGGTGAGCAGCGCCACCTGAACTTCAGGCGAACCGGTATCCCCGGCCTTGCGCGCATAATCCCCAATGACCTTGTCTTTTACTTCTTTTTGCAATGGCATGACGTCTGCATTCTCCTTTTTGGTGTCGTTTTTGCAGTTGTCTCCTGGCAGCCAGCGCATAGCGCCAATTGCCGGTCGAGTCAGCCGATTAGTATACCACAGGATTGGGTGGGATTTTGGCGTTTTTGGGGGGCGTGTAGCCACCTTGCCGCCCCGCCCTCAAGAGCATCTTGCCAGCCGCCTTCTGGGGGTCTAAGCGCCCTCGCGAGCTGCCTGGCGCAACCCTTCCGCGGTTGGCCCATCAAAAAACTCAACGCTATGGCGCACCACCCAGGCAGCATGTCCGCCGTCTGCCAGGCATCCCCTCAGAAAGTAGGCGGTTTCAGCCGGAGAGGCCTTCGCCAGCGCATTAACCAGCCTCAACAGGGAGGGCCGCAGGCTGGCCGGATGCACCATTACCAGCGGCGCCAGCAGTTTGAACACCGCCGGCAGGTTACTGAAATCGGTTTCTTCCAGCAGGGCGCGCAAAGCCCGCACGCCCAATCGCTGCTCGCGGGCGCGTGCTGCCCCCAGCCACGCTTCCACAAGGGCAAAGAAGCGGGCGGGTGCCTCGGCCCGCAGGCGTGCCAGTGCCGCGCTGGCCAGCGCCGGAATCAGCTCTTCTTCCTCGTTTTCAGCCCCCCAGGCGCGCAGCCGTTCGCCTATCGCTTCGTGGTGCTCCGCGGACAGGCTGCCCAGCAGGCGGCAGGCCAGCAGCCGCGTTTCGAAGATGGGTTTGTGCCACAGCGCATCTGCCAGGGCCAGTGCGGCCACCGGGTTCGCGCCGGCACGCGGCAGCCATTCCGTCAGGATGCGCTTGAGCGCCGGTTCGGGGGCGCGGTAGTGCTTGAGCAGCACCGGCATTTCGCTGGAATTCTCACCGCGCTGGCGGTGGGTGCGGTCGGCATAGAACTCAAGCAGATGCTCCAGTTCAAGCATCAGACGCTCGGGCCGGTCAAACCATTCAGCGAGGTCGGCGGCCTGGCGGCGCAGGCGGGCGGGGTCAATGGCAGGCATGGGGAGGGGGTCGCAAATCAGAAAAGGAGTTGACTATTGCCCGGTCAGGGAAACAAAGAGCGAAAGACCGGTTTCCACATCCGGCGCGAAGTGCAACAACGTCGCGTGTACCGGGTTGATGTACTCGGTCTGCCCCTCCAGGAAGGTTTTGAACGTCATCTCCCACGCCGGGCCAATCAAAATCAGCGGCACGGTGGGGATGGCGGCGGTTTGCATCTGGTTCAACATCATGCTGATTTCGGCCAGCGTCCCGATGCCGCCGGGCAGCGCAAAGGCCGCATCGCCGGCTTCCACCAGGCACATCAGTCGTTCGCGCAGGCTGGCAAAGCGCCGCTCTTCGGTGACCCACGGGTTGGGGCCGATGGGCCGGAAACGCTCGATTTCATCGCACGTCACACCGATTGCCGCCCCGCCGGATTCATTCGCTCCGCGCGAGACCGCCTCCATCGTGCCGATGTACCCGCCCGTGAGCACAGTGTGGTCTGCCAGCGCCAGCTGCTGGCCGAGGGTGTAGGCCTCCTGGTAGGCGGCTTCGCCTTCTTTGGGGCTGGAGCCGCCGAATACGGTAACGTTCATTGGCCGTCCTGCGGCAGTTGGCGCGCCGCCGCTGCCCGTACCGGCTCGAACAACAGGTCTTCCAATTGCGGCCCGCGCTCGTCCAGCAGCGTATCCGGGATGGCGGCCAGCAGGTCCACCCAGTCTGCGGCAAAGGTCCAAAGCAGGGCGCAGTCCCACAGTGTTTGCCAGTCCCCGTCCGACCAGCGGTGGCCGTTGGCCAGGTCCATCCGCCCGCGGTAGTGGGCAGTCAGTTCGGTCGATGGGATCGGCAAAGGGTCAAAGTACCAGCGGCTGTTGAGGATGAAGTGCGCCAGGTCCAGCACACCGGGGCCAATGGCGGCGCTCTCCCAATCATACACACTCAGGCTGCCATCCGGAAATACATGAATATTGCCCGGCCAGTAGTCGCCGTGCAGCAGGGTGGTGGGCGCGGCTTGCAGGGGGCCGGTAACGGAGTCGAAGTGGGTGATGATGCGCTTAATGATTCCCTGCAATTCTTTGTCTTTACGGAACCGATTGCGATTCTGGATGTCAGCGATCTTAAACGCGCCGGACTCAACCGCCGATACATGGAGGTTCAGTTCGGCATCCAGCGGGCGCAGCAGCCAGGGGTACACGGTGAGGTCTTCGCCGAGCCCCCAGAAACGGTCATGCAGCGCCACCAGTTGGTCAATTGCCAGCAGGTAGTCGGTGGTGCGCCACTCCTCGGCGGCGCGGCCGGTAGGCATCAGGTCCATCACCAGCCAGTCCCCGCCGGGGTGATACGCCAGCAAGGGCGGGGTGCGCACGGGAAGCAGTTCGGCCAGCGAGGTGTACACCGAGACTTCGCGCAGGCCGCTGTCGGCAGTACCGGCGCGGGTGGGTCCCTGCGGCTCTTTTACCACCAGGTCAAAGACCTGCACGCCCTGTGTACCCGTGGCCTCGGCGCGCAGGCCGCGCACCCGGCCCACGCCGGGGCGGCGGCCGGGGATGTCCTGCTCCTGCATGGCGCTCAAAGCCAGGCTGGTGTCGCTGCTGCAGCGGCGCAGGCTGGCCGTGAGTTCCGCCCGGCTGATGGGCCAGGGACGCTCACCGCTGAGGAGGGACGGGTTATCCGGCAGGGTGTCGTTCATGGAGTCGAATCCGGTGAGTCCCAGGTGCGGGATGCATTGACGGCCAGCTTGTCGAGAATCGCCCGTTCCAGGTCAATCTCGCACAGGCTGGCCAGTTGCAACAGGTACAAACCGACGTCGGCCAGTTCTCCAGCCAGTTCGGTTTTGTCCACGTCCGGGCGTTCCCACTGGAAATGTTCCAGCACTTCGGCGGCCTCGATGGCCAGGGAGGCCGCCAGGTTGCGCGGCGTTTGCGGGCGGGGGCTGCTGGCGGCATACCAGCCTTTGCTCTCCACGAAGTCGTGCATGCGCTGGGTGAGGTCTTGAATCGTCATGCCAAAAGTATACCCGCCACCGGGTGGCGCTGGCTATGACGCTTTTGGGGCATCGGAGCGTTTCTAAGCAGGGTTCAGAATGAGTTTCAGGCGTGCGCTATGGCGTGCAGCCCGGCCGTATGTCTTGTATCGTCTCGTAATCATACGGCGCGGCGTAGGTGGAAAAGTAACTGGCGTCCGGCAGCAGCGGCAGGTTGCCGCCAAACGCGGCGTTGAAAGCCAGCCGGAAGGAATTCACCGGAGACAGGTCGGGGTAGAAGACCTCTGCCGCCGCGCCGGGGATGTAGTACGCGCTCAATATCTGCATGCGTTCCTGCTTGTCCGCCAGTATCGCGCCGTGGTCGCCTTGAATCAGGATGATGGGCGGCGTGGCCGAATTGGCGAGCAGGGTATCCACCAATGCCAGGATGCGGGTGTTGAGGTATCGCACCTGCTCGGCGTACGCGCCGGCAGGGTCCGGGTCCGGCGGCGCTTCGGAGCCGTCGGCGTTGAACACGTAGGGCGGGTGGGGGGATACGATATGCCCGAACACGAACTTGGGCCCCGGGCGGGCGGGCATCGCTTCCAGTTCATCCAGCACAAACAGCACCCGCTGGCGGTGAATCTGTTCCTTATAACGGGTGTCCGGCACCAGAAAGGCGGGCAGGTTGCTCGCATCGGTCAGCAGGCGCAGGGCGCTGGTTTCCACCAGCAGCGTTTCAAAATGGTTCAGGCCGCTGCCCTGCGCGTCGGGCGCAAGGAACAAGTCCGCATCCCGCCATTCCGTCCAGGTGAAACCGGTCTCGAAGGCGATGGTCTGGTAGCCGATGGCTTCCAGTTCGGCTCTCACGGCTGATTCCTTAATATAGGCTTGCAGCGCAGTTTGGTCGCCGCTGGCAATGACCTCGTCCGGTAGCAGCTCATCGAGATAGCTCATGTTCAGGGAAGACGATAACGACATGCGTGTCTGGGCATAGTTACTGCTGGCGCAGCGTGCCACGTAGAAGCCGCGCGCTTCCAACCCTGCCAGGAAATCGGCAATGTCCACGCCGTAGGTCTGGCTTAGCGAGTCGTCACGGGCGTAGGCGTCAAAGATTAAGTAATAGATGTCCGGCGGGTTCGCCGGAACGGTGAGGCCGCCGGGGCTGGTTGGCAGGTCGGCGGCGCGGCTGGCGCGTATTTCATACGCCCCGATTTGATAAAGAGGAAACGCCAGCCCCACTGCGGCAATCGCCGTCAACGCCTGCTGGATGGAAGTGAGGTCGCGTACTTTGCGCAGCACCGCCCACACGCCTGCCGCCAGCAGGATCACCCACAGCGGCCCCAGCAGCCGGTGGCGGGCAAACGCCAGCAGGCCGTAGTCCTTTAGAGCGTTATAGACGTGCCCGTAGGTGAAGAACAGCAAGAGAGCGAGGCTGGCCGTTACGGCGGCTTTTTCCGGCGGCAGTCGCAGGCGCAGCAACGCGTACAGCGCGGCGGCCAGCAGCGCCCCGGCCGCCAGCCCGCGCAGCCCGTCCGTCCAGCGCAGTTCGTCGATGTTGGCGGCCAGCAGCGCGGCAACCGGGTAGATGCCCCACAGCAGGGGCGTGAGCCAATGGAACTTCTTCATCCGACCAGCCTTAACGCCGTTCCATCCGGTAAATCCGTCGTGGCGTCCCCTGAACCGGATGGTTGGCGCGGATGTGATAGACGGAGGAAAACGCGGCTTCAAAACCCGCCTGCGTGTAATCCGGAAAAATATCCTCTCGGCTGGCGAGCAGTCTTTGCACCTGCGAGTCTTCTTTGGGTACGAACTCAATGATGAGGACGGGAGCAAGCGAAGCGAAAAACGTCGCAATATGCCCCAGCGGCAGGTTGTTGCCGATGGCGAGATGGTGCACCAATGCCAGCGCCAGCAGCGCGCCGGCCGGGCCGCGGGTTGCCAGTGCGTCGCGTTCCGCGTTGGCCCAGCCGAGGGACGGGCTGGGGTTGGTCAGGTCCAGCAACAGCGGCAGGATATTCGTCCCCTTGTCCGCCCGTACCTGCCGGTAGCCTTTTTCCACGGCCGCCGGGTCAATATCCCATGCCAGGGTGGGAATCCCCAGCCCCGCCGCGAGGCGGCTGAAGCGGCCGGTGTTGGCGCCCAGGTCCCACACGCTGGCGGGGTGGGTTTCTTCTAGCAGGGTTTTCACCCGCGCGGCCTTGTCTTCCATCGCCGCGTCGGTGTAGTTGGTGTCGTCGTAATAGTCGCCCCAGTCGGTGCCGGTTGGCGTCCAGTCCAGCCGTTCCACCGTGCGTTTCAGGCTGTCAATCAGCGCCAGCATCTGCGTCTGGTTCACCCGGCCGGGCGCGGCAGCGACCTTCTGCCCTGCATAGCGGCGCTGCGCCGCGGCGTGCAGGTGGATGTGCGTCAGCAGCCCACCGTTCAGGCGGGTGCGACTCGGCAGCAGGCGGCTGGTCAGGTCCAGCGGGATGCCATCAATGTGTACCCGCAGCAACTGTCCCAGGCGCACATCGGTGTGGGCCATCAGCGCCAGCGGGGCCAGGAAGTGCTGGCAGAACTGGCGGTAGGCCACCCACGGGCGGCCCTCTTCATAGACTTCAAACGAAAGGGTGTCAATGAGAACGGGTTTTGCGTCTGCCACCCGGAACTGGATATTGTATGCGCTGGCATCCTTGAGCGTCAGCCCCTGTTTGAGGGCGCGCTGCTGTATGCGCAGCGTGAGGAGTGCGGCGTCTTTGAGTTGGCTGAACGCCCATTCATAAGGGTACGAAATGAACGGCAGCCGTTCCGGCTGCAAGACCTTCCACGCGCCGGTCGCCAGCGCGGCGTCGCCTTCGGTATGCGCCACCAGCCAGCCGCGCTTCACCAGGTCGTCGTACAGTCCGCTGCCCATCAGCCGTTCATAGTGCGGCTGGTAACTCGCGTTCACGGCGCGGTACAACACGCCCGCCCGGCTGAACAAATAGCCATTGGGGTCGCGAAAGGAAGACGGAAGCGGGTTACTCGCCATCCGTGGAATCGCCCTCTTCTTCATCGTCGTCAGTGGGCTTGCCGCGCCCGAACAACCGGGCGAAGAAACCGCGGAAGGCGAAGCCGAGGCCGAGGAAACTGGCGACCAACAACTGGATGATGAAGGATCCCGAGCCGGGATCTAAATAAGCCGGGTCAATCTGGGGCGGCGCGAAGATGGAGATTAACATAGTGGTGCTCCTTAGACGAACATGCTAATTGGTAACTTAGGTACTGCCTCAAACCTGACCTGATCACTAATCACTAATCTCTTTCTAGCCACCTGACAGTTTCAAAATCATCGATAAATACAGGTAGGGGCTGGGGCGGGTAAACCGTTTGTCATCCGCCTTTCAATAAAACGCAATCCGATCTGAAAGATGCTCAAATCTC
>SCUK01000039.1 GCA_004297445.1 Anaerolineae bacterium
AGCACGATGGGCGTGACCGCCGCACAAGGCACCACGGAACTGGCCAAAGGCACGGTCATCGTGCTTAAGTCTTCCGCGCCAAGCCCGATGATGCTGCTGTAGCCTTCCAGCCGGTCCAACTGAATCAGAATACCGCCATTGAAATAATCACGCGGCACCACCGCCACCACGCCCGGGATGGCGGCAAAGTCTTTCAGGCTCTGGTTGGTGATGAGCAGGGTCTCGACAGTGTCGCCGCCCGTGCCGCCGCCGCCCCCTCCACCGCCGCCCGGCCCGTAATAACCGCCGTAGGTGGGGTACACCTGAATCTGGGTCAGGTCGCCGATGCCGTAAAGTTGTTCGTTGGCGCTGCGCTGCAGGCCGGTGGCCAGCGACACCAGCACCAGCACCGCCGAGGTGCCGATGACCACGCCAAACGCCGTCAGCCCCACGCGCGCTTTGCGGCGTCCGAGGTTTTCAAATACGAGGCGAACCAGGTCCAGAAAGCGCATGGCAGGTTACGGGGACTTCCCCGGAGCGGGTACGCCGCCACCCCCGCCACCGCCACCTCCCCCGTCTTCCGGGTAATAGTCGCCGGAGCCGTAGGGGGAGGACGTGCCATCATCCGTAGCCGGGGCGCTGTCCAGCCCCAGCAGGCCGAGGAAGAAGCGCCACACTTTTTGCAGGAAGGATTCATCCGAAGCCGGTGGGGTGTAGCCGCCATCGGTCGGGTAGCCTTCCGGCGGCCCGTAATAGGTCGGTGCGGGTTCCACGACGATGTCCATGGTGCGCGTGATGGTCTGCGGGTCGTTAAAGTCGTCGGTGTAATCCACGTTGATGGTGAGCGTCAGCGGCCCCTCAAAATCCGGGTAGAGGGTGGCATCCAGCGTGAAGTAGCCGCCGGGGTCCAGCGGGCCAATCAGGATGGAAGCGTTCTCCAGGAAGCCGCCCTCGGTGCTGATGGTCAGGTTGCCGAGGATGATGGTCTTGCGACCTAGGTTAACGATTTGCAGCGGCAGGAAGTTGGGCTGCCCGGCAAAGAACGGCCCGGCCGGCTGGTAAAACGAAATCTCCACGTTGGGCGGCGAGTACACCAGCAGGGTGATGACCTGATTGTCCACCCGGGTCTGGTTGTCGCGGTCCACGTACACGAACGAAATCGGGAAGGAGTACGCGCCCGGTTCGGTGGACACATTGACGATCAGCGGCTGGGTGGCGGAAACGGTCTGCCCCGCCGGGACCGCGCCCATCGGCTGGATGTTGGACACGCCCAGCGGCGAGAACTTGCTGAAGTCGCCGCCGCTCACCGTGGGCTGGCCGCCCGGTTCCTCGCTGGGGGTCGTCACCGTCGCGCCGCCTGCCACCATCAGGACATCGATGGCATTGGCCGCGCCCACGTTCTGCACCTCCAGAATGAGGTCAAAGCGCGTGCCGGGGGCCAGTTCGTCCGGTTGAATCGAATAGCCCACGATGACCAGTTGCGGCCGCGCCTGCGGGGTTGGCGTGCTGGTGGGCAGCGCCGGGCCGGTGTAGGGGTAGGTAGCGGTCGGGCGGATGCCCATCGTCACCACCACCGTAAAGGTTTCGGTGTACGCATTGGCGGCGGCATCTTCATACGAAACCGTCACCGGCATGGAGATCGGTGTATCGCCGGTCAGCGCCCCGCTGGCCGTCATCACCTGTTCCAGTTCCACGCTCTTGTTCACTGCCAGGCTGCCCAGCGAGTACACGCCGCCGGCGCGCCGCGGAAAGACCTCCGCGCTGCCAATGGTGGCGACGAGGTTGAGCGCTTCTTCCTTACCGAGGTTCTTGAAGCGCAGGTACAGGTCAAAATCCTGCCCCGGAAACACCGTTCCGGGCTTGATGACGTATTCCGCCAGAACGACGATTGGCCGGTCGGCGAGGAACTTGCCTGCCTGCGCGGGGATGGCGGATGTGAGTGCCAGCAGGGCCAGCAGCGCGGCGAGCAGGATGAAGGAAGCGCGTTTCAACATAGGGAACTCCTATTTGGGCTCCGTGCCATTGGCGGAGAGATCCAGTTTGCCATCCAGTATGTGCACCTGCTGGGTGGCGAATTTTTTCAGGCGGGTGTCATGCGTGACCATGATGATGGTCGCGCCTTCGGCGCGCAGTTCGGCCAGCAGCGCCATGATGTTCTCGCCGCTGGCGGTGTCCAGGTTGCCGGTCGGTTCGTCGGCCAGAATGATGCGCGGGTTGTTCACCAGCGCACGTGCCACGGCCACGCGCTGCTGCTGGCCGCCGGAAAGCTCGCCGGGCTTGTGGCCGGCGCGGTCTGCCATACCCACGCGTTCCAGCAGCGCTTCGGCGCGCGCTTTGCGCTCGCGGGTCGGGATGCGGGCGAACTGCATCGGGAAAGACACATTCTCCAGCGCCGTCATGCTGGTGATGAGGTTGTACGATTGAAAGATGAAGCCCACTTTCTGCTGGCGGAAATGCGCCAGGCCGTTCTCGTCCAGTTCGTCAATGTTCTCGTCATCCACGCGGATGCGCCCGCCGCTGGGGCGGTCCAACCCGCCCAGCAGGTGCAACAGGGTGGATTTTCCCGACCCCGACGGGCCCAGAATCTGGCAGAAGGCGTTCTCTTCCACTGTCAAATCCACCTCCTGAAGGGCAGTCACGGTAGTATCGCCCATCTGGAAGCGTTTGGAAAGCGCCGAGGTCTGGACCAGCATGGCAGGGTGGGGTTAGAAGAAGGGCCGGATGAAGGTGAGCGAGCCCAGTTGCGAGAGGCCCGCCAGCACGGCGGCATAGATCGCGGTGGGCACCAGGCGTGCCAGCAGCGCGCCGCCAATCACCCGCGGCTTGCCCAGCCCGGCATAGGCCAGCCCGCCCAGGATGAGCAGGACCAGATGCCATATCAGGAAGAGGTCCACCATCCCCAGCAGCGCCGCGGCAAACCCCGTCCCGAATCCTTCGGCGGCAGGCACGAAACCCGCCAGACCCGGCGCTGCAATCAGTTTCTGGCTGGCCAGCACCACCACCGCGCGCAACACATCCCGCGCCGCAAAGGGCAGGCTGGCCCACGCCGCCAGGTTAAGCGCCTGCACGCCCGCGCCGCGCCCGCCCATCAGGGTGAGCGCCAGGTGCAGCAGGCCGCCCACCACCAGCCAGCCGAGCCACAGTTTAAGCAGCACCGCCAGCAGCGGCAGCAGGTACAGGAAAACCGGCCCGTTCACCGACTGCGCCGCCTGCAGGTATTGCGCCTGTTGTTCGGCCGTCCACCACTGGAAATCCGGCGGCAGCGTCACTTCACCGCTCAGAGCCAGCCGGGCGCGCACAATGCCATTGGCCAGCACCGCCAGCGCGCCGGTGCCGGAAAGCGCCAGCATGGGCGTCAGCCAGTTGGGCTTGTCGGCTTCAGCGATTTCGGCGAGCGTCTTGCGCGGGTGAATCAGAAGCGACCACAACCAGCGCAAGGCTGGGCGGGTCGCCGGGGACTCGTTCGTTTCAATCGTAGCCATCGAAGTAGCCTCTCTCGGCGTTGAGTTTAATCCAGAGAGGCCGAATTGTCGTCCCCAAAAAGGATGAGGGGTTCATGAAAGCCACAGATAGCCGAAATGAAATGGACTTTTCCGGCTGTAAAACGCTTGTAAAACCTGCCTGTCCCGCAGCCCGCGCAAATCCCGGCCGGGTACAAATCGTATACAATCGAAGCAACTACTTTTCCTACGAGGTGGACCATGCCCATTAAGAAAGAAGTCATCATCCCGGCCGGTGGCGCCAAGCCGCTGGCGCCTTATTCGCCCGGCATCCGCGCCGGCCAGTTCGTCTACACCGCCGGGCAGGTGGGGCTGGACCCCGCCACCCAGAAGCTGGTGGAAGGCGGCGTGCAGGCCCAGGCGCGCCAATCGCTGGAGAACGTGAAACGCATTCTGGAGGCCGCCGGCTCCAGCCTGGCCCAGGTGGTCAAGACCACCGTGTTCATGACCGAGATGTCGAACTACGGTCCCATTAATGAAATCTACGGCCAGTACTTCACCGAGAACCCCCCGGCGCGTTCGGCGGTGGCGGTGAAGGAACTACCCGCCGGCGCGCTGGTGGAAATCGAGGCGGTTGCCCTGGTGACCGAATCCTGATGGCCGGTGAATTGATACTTCTCGTTGATGACGAGCCGAACATCACCGAGCTTGCCAAACTCTATCTTGAGCAGGAAGGCTTTCGCACCCGGTCGGTGGCAGACGGTCAGGCCGCGCTGGACGAAGTGGAACAGCGCAAACCGGCGCTGATGGTGCTGGATGTGATGCTGCCTAAACTGGATGGCTTTGAAGTCTGTCGCAAATTACGCGCCGAGAACAGCCCGGTACTCATCCTGATGCTTACGGCGCGCGATGACGACATCGATAAAATCGTCGGGCTGGAAATCGGCGCGGATGATTACCTGACCAAGCCGTTTAACCCCCGCGAACTGGTTGCCCGCGTCAAGGCCATTCTGCGGCGTGCCCAGGGACCCAAGATGGATGGCGAGGCCATCACCATCGGCGACCTGACCATCGACCCCGGCCGGCGCGAAGTGCGCATTAATGAAGGCGCGGTGGAACTGCGCGCCCAGGAATTCGACCTGCTGTACACCCTGGCACAGCACAAGGGCATGGTCTTGCAGCGCGAGAAACTGCTCAGCCTGGCGTGGGGCTATGACTATTACGGCCAGAGCCGCACGGTGGACGTGCACGTGGCGCATCTTCGCAAACGTATCGCTGCCAGCGCGGTCAAGATTGAAACCGTAACTGGCGTGGGCTACAAACTGGTCGGTTGATGTTCAATTCCCTGCGGGCGCGCCTGTGGTTGACCTACGCGCTGGTGACGGCGGTCGTGCTGTCGCTGGTGGCGGCCGCCATCGTCTTCTATCTGCTGCGTAACCCAATCGAAGTGCGCCAGGCCAACCTGCGGCTCAGCGCCGCCGCCGAGGTGTTGAGCCAGCGCGGCCGCCTGCCGTTGGAACGCCAGGATGACCTTCAGGTGCAGGTGGCGCGCGCCGCTGAATTGCTGGATGTGCGTGTGCTGGTCGTGCGGCCGGACGGCGGCATCATCGCCGACTCGCACCTGAATGATTCCACCCAGCTCACCTTTGAGTCGCCGCCACAGGACCCCAGCCAGGCCAACCTGCTGCCGCAAAATCTGGTGGATGAGCAGGGCCGCCGCTGGCTGTTCACCCTGCGCCCGCTGCCCGGTTCGGCCAACCTGTACCTGTTCGTCGCCACGCCGCGGCCGCGGCCCACGCTGCGCGGCATCGTGAGCGATGAACTGTTCCGGCCGCTGTTCCAGGCCGGCGCGATTGCGCTGGCGCTGTCGTTGCTGTTCAGCATTCTCATCAGCCGCTGGGTGGCCGCCCCGCTGCAGCGCATGGCTGGTTCAGCCCGCGCGATGGCGGAGGGCCAGTTCCAGCCGGTGAAGCCGGAAGGCCCCAACGAGGTGCAGGCGCTTGGGCGTTCTTTTAATGAAATGTCCCGCAAAGTGGTGGCCACGCAACAGAGCCAGCGCGATTTCGTCGCCAATGTCTCGCATGAACTGAAGACCCCGCTCACCTCTATTCAGGGATTCGCGCAGGCGATTCTGGACGGCACCGTCAGCACGCCGGAGGCCCTGCGCCGCGCCGCCGGCGTGATTCACGATGAGGCCGGCCGCATGCATCGCCTGGTACTGGACCTGCTGGATCTGGCGCGGCTGGATGCCGGCACCGCCGCGCTCGAACGCGGCGAAGTGGACCTGGGCAGTTTGTTGCGCGCTGTGGCGGACAAATTCGCGCCGCAGTCCCAATCCGCGAAGGTGACGTTACAGGCATACTTGCCGCCCCTCCCGCCTATGATGGGTGATGGCGACCGGTTGGCGCAGGTGTTCACCAACCTGATGGACAACGCCATCAAGCACACCCCGCCCGGTGGGCTGGTGAGTCTCACCGCCGGGCAGCAGAACGGGCGTGTGGCGGTCATCGTGGCGGACAGCGGCCCCGGCATCCCGCCCGAGGAATTACCGCGCATCTTTGAACGCTTTTACCAGGTGGACAAGGCGCGCCAGGGCGGCGCAGGGCGCGGTGTGGGGCTGGGGCTGGCCATCGCCCGCGAAATCGTGCAGGCGCATGGCGGCAGCATGGAAGCCCGCAGCGAAGCCGGGCAGGGCGCGGCATTTGTCGTCACGCTGCCGGTAGCCCTGCCGGACGATTCGACGGTGGTGGCGAAGAAAAAGAACGTTTAGGCCGGGGGCATATGAGCCAATGAGTTCTGTCAGGCAAAACGATTTGTGCGTGGTCCAATGGACAGGTGGACGCCGCCAGGGCAGCGCCGCGTCTTCCCAGAAGGTGCGCGATAATAATTGCAATAACTGCCCGCCCTGCCGTTGAAGCAATCTGTTGGCCCGCAGTAGACCGGAGACAAGCCATGCACTCACCTCAACTCAAGGCTCTCGTCATCCTTGTCGTCATCGAGGCCTTGATTTCAACCCTGGGTATCTTGCCGATACTCCAATATGCCTTCACCCACAAAAGCCTGCCTACGATTGCAGGCATCATCAAGGCGTTGAGCGGCCCCTTCGAAGCCCTCGGCTTGAATACCTTGATAGTTGCTGGGCTGGTTTTCGTCGCTGCAAGCAGCTTGAAGTTTCTCGCCGCCTATTGGCTCTGGAATCTACGGATGGACGGCGCTGTTCTCCAGCTGATCCTCTTAGGGGTGAGTTCCATCTTCTGGTACGGTTTCGCGGTCCCTTATGGTCCGCTCCTCGGCATCCCGCAAGTCATCTTGATCGCGCTTGCCTGGGGTAGCTTCAAGTAGGGAAGGTTGGAAAAGGGAATCCGATAGGCCATCCAGCGCCAGTATCGCAAACCCTTGGGCGGCACAACAAAACGAAGACTGCCAGTCCTCCGGAGTGGAAATGAAGACAACGTACACCACGGTCGTTTGGAAAGATAAAGAAATGAATGCCACGGCTTTGCAGGTGCCAGCCGAAGCGGTGGCAGCCTTCGGAAAAGGGAAAAGGCCTCCCGTCAAAGTGAGTCTCAACGGTTACACCTATCGAACAACGATTGCTGTCATGGATGGGATGTTTATGTTGCCGCTAAGCGCCGCCAATCGGGAAGCAGCAGGTGTGCATGCAGGCGACACCGTTGAGATTACGCTTGAGCTTGACAAGGAGCCCCGCACCGTGATGATTCCAGGGGATTTGGCGACAGCACTCTCCAGGAAGCGGGGAGCGAAGGCGAAATTCAACGCCTTATCCTACTCCGCGCGTAAGGAGTATGTGCGGCAAGTAGAATCTGCCAAGACACAGGAAACCCGCGCTCGGCGAATCGCGGGGATCGCGACGAAGCTCGGCGGCTCCTGAGGGGTTGCCGGGGGACACCCGGTGTGCTACCTTGACCAAAGTCAGCGCTGCTCAACACCCGCGTGCAGTTGGCTGCTTCTAATCTCCCGAAATCCATTAACCCAGGCAGGAAGAAAATATCAAGATGAACCAAACAAACCAGGAATCATTTGATGCAATCGTAAAGAAAGAAGGTAGCTTTATGTTTGTAGGCATTCCATTTTCACCGCGCGAAGTTTGGGGAGCAAAGCCACGTTATTCTGTATCGGGAACCATAAATGGGATTTCAGTACGGGGCACTCTGGGCGCGTTGGGACAAGAATATTTTCTTCGTTTGGGAGCCGCATGGATGCGAGACAATGGAATTGAGCCTGGGGCAACTGTATCTGTGCGATTGGTATTAGAAGATCCGCAAATAGACAATATTGCGCCAGACATTGCGAAAGCGCTATCGAAAAATAAGAGAGCAAAGACATTCTTTGATGGGCTGCCAACGTTTTACCGGAAGAACTTTATTCGATGGATTGAAAGCGCTAAACGCGAAGATACACGCGTGAGACGAATAAGTGAAATGATGGAACTCTTAAAAGAAGGCAAGCGTGAGAAATAAGGATGGCTCGATTCACCTGATGGCACAAAGCAACCTATAGTCGTTGTCGCCGAACTGCCGACAATAAACGGATTTCAGGGGTGTTGTACAATTTAGCCACCCCCTCAGCGACTCCGCTCATGCCCACAGTTTCCATCATCATCCCCTGCTACAACGAAGAAAAGACCATTGGCAAATTGCTGGCCGCGTTACACGCCCAGACCACCCCGCACGCCGAGATGGAAGTGGTGATATCGGATGGGCGTTCCGAAGATGCCACGCTGGCCGTCATAGAGGCTTTCCGCCAATCGCACCCCGACCTGACGATTGAGGTCATCGTCAACCCCGGCCGCAGTATCCCGGCGGCGCTGAACCTCGCCATCGCCAGGGCCCGCGGCGAATTTATCGTGCGGCTGGATGCGCACTCCGTGCCGCACCCGGAATACGTAGCCAACAGCCTGCGCTTGTTGCAGGCGGGTCGGGGGGCCAACGTGGGTGGCGTGTGGGAAATCCAGCCCGGCGCGGACACCTGGATGGCGGCCAGCATTGCCGCCGCCGCCGCGCATCCGCTGGGCGTGGGCGATGCCAAATACCGCTACACCGACCAGGCCGGCCCGACCGATACCGTGCCGTTTGGCGCGTTCCGCAAGACGCTGGCGCTGGAGGTTGGCGGCTTTGACGAATCCCTGCTCGCCAACGAGGATTACGAATTCAACACCCGCCTGCGCCGTGCCGGGCAGGTCGTTTATCTCGACCCCTCCATCCGGGCGGTGTATTACGCCCGCCCAACCTTGAAAGCCCTGTGGACGCAGTATGCCCGCTACGGTTTCTGGAAAACCCGTATGCTCAAGCGCTACCCCGGCACCCTGCGCTGGCGGCAGGCCCTGCCGCCCGTCTTTGTGGCTGGACTGCTGGGCGGGGCGTTGCTCTTCCCGTGGCTGGGCGCGTTGCGCGGGCTCTACGGGCTGGCGGTGGTATCATATGCGCTGGCCTTGCTGACGGCCGGCGCACTTCTGGCCATACGCCGGCGAAAATGGCAACTGGCCCTCGGCGTCCCGCTTGCCATCGCCACGATGCACCTGGCGTGGGGGGGCGCTTTTTTAC
>SCUK01000040.1 GCA_004297445.1 Anaerolineae bacterium
CTTTGGGCAGTTGTAATATGACAATGGACATGGAAAGCCTCTTGTGGATGGTTGTGACAAACTAATCCTACAAGAGGTCTTTCTTTTTCTCAAAACCCACCGTTTATGGGACAGTCACATTATTGTCGTCTACCTGCTCTACTTGGTACTACTATCTCTAATCAACCCTATTCTTTACCCCATTTCGCCCATCACCGCGGTAAATCTTCCATGAACACGCCGAACAACTGCGGCGGCTCGTTTCCCAGCCACGTCATGTAGTTCGCCAGTTGGCTGCGGTGATGCACCTCATGCTCCACCGTCCCCAGCAGGTAACGCCAGGCGCTGGCTTCCTTGCCGGTAGCCCCCAGGCGTTTTTCGGCCAACACGGAATCGGGCAACGTCTTCAGCAGGGCGGTGGCTTCGGCGTGGCAGGCGGCCAGGTAAGCGGTTGCAGCGGGCCAGTCCGCGCCCAGAGACGAATCGTGTCCGGGGTACTTGAGCGGGGAACCCGCCACCAGCCGGTAGTTCATCAACTGCACGCTGCCCAGGTGCCGCACGATGTCGCCGCAGGTGTATTCGCCGGGCGCCGGCGACCAATCCACCAGCGTGGGCGGCGTGGCTTCAATAAAGGTCAGCGTGCGCCGCCGTACTCCCTCAAAATAATCCAGGTACGCTGAAATCGAAGTGATCACTGCGCCAGCATCCGCTTCAGCGCCTGCCAGCGCTCGCTGATCAGGTTGCCGTAAAACTCCGCTTTGCCGGGGCCGTTGTACATCGTGGCGAAGGCAGTGAAGTCCTGGTTGCGCAGGGAAATCAGTCCGCGGTTGTACGGGTCGGTCTCGATGAACTTCAACATCGCCAGCAGTTGCGCCCGTTCGCCGGTGTCCTTGTCGTTGAGCGCCTTGAACATTTCATTGACCGTGGCGTAGCCCAGCCGTTTGAAGTTGGCGCCCAGCACCTGCGGCAGCCCCATGCTGATGGCCATGCGCGCTGCCGCGGTGTTGAACCCGCTGGCGAAGTCCAGCACCACCCATTCCTTGAGTTGGTCGCCGTGGAAGGTCTGCCACTCGCTGGTCTCGGTGGGGCGGTACATGTGGTCCTGCCAGCGTTTGGTGCTGCTGAACTTAAAGTGTTTGTCGTACACATCTTTGTTCTTCTTGCCCCAGTAATCGAAGAACAGGTGGTTCTCGAAACGGATGATCATGCGGTTGCCCGGCCCAAACGCCGTGCTGCCCGATTCCACCGCCACCACCGCCGCCAGGATGGCGGCATCAATGCGGTATTTCGTCCCCATCGCTTCCAGCAGGCCGCCGTAGCGGTTCCAGGCCATTGCCACGCTCTTCTCCACCGCGCTCACCGCGTTCGTCAGCCGCTTGGTGGAGGGCAGGGGCGCGCCTTCCGGCGTATTGCTGGCCGGCGCAACCGGCTTGGCGGCATCCGTCGTGACATTTTCTTCGGTCAGGCTGTTGCGCACGTCGGTGGCGGGTGGGCCGCTGGGCACGCTGGCCGCTTCGGTTTGCAGGTCATCCGGACGGTTGGTCTGCGCCCCGCCGCGCGGCGGTTGGATCGCCCGGTAAGCGATGAAGCCGGTTTGCCCCGGCTGGGCCGGGTTTTCCACCATTAACCAGGTGCGCTGCAGGTCCAGCACGCGCACGGTGAGGCCGGGCAGCAGGCGGTTAAGCACTTTGCTATCGGTGTTGGGCTGTTCGTATAACAGCGCTTCCTGGTAAAGACGACGAGAATATTCCGGCATGCAGTCCTCCAGCGCAGGGATTCACGCTGCCTAATTGTAGGGGAGGGAGGAAAGAGAGTCAATGAATGCATGGGCCTTGAGAGGAGTTGTTTTTTGTTTCCTTATTTATCCTTGTTATAGAGTAATAGAGTAGTTAAATAGTAGTAGTCGTAGGGGGTGGGGATATGTGGACAACGGAGCGGTGAAGCCGACCGCCGCCAACATCTGGGGTTGCGCTCTTGCCGTCCCCCAGATAACCTGCCCGTGCCCCGGTCGGTTGTCCACCGCCCGGATGGGGATGGAACGCGAATAACCCTATGGATTGTTCCCGACCCGGTACTGCGTTTCAATATCTGGGCGGAGTCCAGTCGTCACCCCCCATATATGGGGGTCTCGAATTCAGAGATATTCTGGACAAATGGGCGGGTTTTCCCCAGTTCTCCCCCCTTATCCACACAAAACCCCCACTTATCCACACTTTGGAGCCGCCGCCTGACATTTCTGCAAGGTCCCTGGTGGCCGTATATCCAGAAATGACCACTTGACAGCCGTCTTTAATTAGACTACAATCTTACTTAGATGGACGTCTAATATAGACATGAATCTAACGAATTTGCCCTTTTTGGAGACGTGAAGATGCCCAACAACCTGTCCTGGACCTACGACCTGGCCGCCAAAGCCCTTGGTGCGTTCAGCCGTATGACCAGTGAGCGCTACGCCGAAATCGCCCGCACCTCCGGCATCACCGAATCGTCCGACAGTCTGCTGGCCCAGTACGCCGTGGGCTTCGCCCCGGACCCGCTTGGGCTGGCGCACATCTTCAAGCGCGTGCCCTATCACAACCCGGAACAGTTCCAGGCCGATTTCAAAGCCGCTGTCCAGCGCGGCTGGCTGGCCGAACTGCGCGATGGCGCCTACGGCCCCACCCGCCAGGCGCAGGATTACGTCGCCCGGCTGGTGCAGGCGGGTTGCGAATTTACCGCCGGCCTCAGCACCCTGACCCCGGCGCAGTTGTCCCGCCTCGAAACGCTGCTGGACCGCGTCAACCACGCCGCCCTGGCGCTGCCGGACCTGGCCGAGACGCCCGCCCTGCGCATGAGCCGCCGCTTCAACCGGCCGGACCTGCCCGCCCTCTACCGGGTGCGCCGCCAACTGGTGGACTTGCTGGCCTTCCGCGACGATGCCCACGTGGCCGCCTGGACTCAATACGAGGTGGACGGCTACGCCTGGGAGGCCTTCACCCTCCTCTGGCGCGGCGAAGCCGAAACCCCGGAAGAACTCGCCGCCCGCCTGAACCTGCGCGCCTACACCGCCGAAGACTATGCCCGTGCGCTGGCGCGCCTGCAGGGGCGCGGCTGGCTGCGCCAGGCCGAGGGACGCTTTGCCCTCACCCCGGATGGCGCCCGCCTGCGCGCCCAGGCCGAAGACACCACCGACCGCTATTACAACGCGGCTTTCATGGCGCTCACCCACTCGGAACTGGCCGAACTGCGCAGCCTGCTGGCCGCGCTGGGCCAGGCCCTGGAAGCCGCCGCCGAACCGGCGCTGGCCCGCTAAGAACACCCAGGAATACAGAGGAGGAACACCTGTGGAACCTCGCAAACTTGGCAAACTGCAACTCACCGTCAACCCCCTCGGCATGGGTGGCTGGGCCATCGGCGGCCCGTGGACCTGGGCGGACGGCGCGGTGATGGGCTGGGGCGAAGTGGACGATGCCGAATCGATTCGCGCCATCCACACTGCGCTGGACCTCGGCATCAGCTTCTTTGACACTGCCGCCAACTACGGCGCCGGCCACAGCGAACGCATCCTCGGCAAGGCGCTGGAGGGCCGTCGCGAGCGTGCCGTCATCGCCACCAAGTTCGGCCACATCATAGATGAAGCCGCCCGCATCGTGGCCGATGATGACGATCTGATCCTCCAGAACCTGCGCCAGGACTGTGAGAACAGCCTGCGCCGCCTCGGCACCGACTACATTGACATCTACCAGCTGCACGCCGGTGAATACGATACGTATCACATCCCGGCGCTCGTGGATATGCTCGAAGACCTGGTGCAGGCAGGCAAGATACGCGCCTACGGCTGGAGTACCGACGACGTGAACCGCGCCGCCCACATCGCCGGCGGCCAGCACTGCACCGCCATCCAGTTCTCGCTCAACGTCCTGCGCGATGCGCCCCAGATGCTCGAACTGGTGGAACTGAACGAACTGATTGGCATCAACAAGCACCCCCTCGCCAGCGGCACACTCACCGGCAAGTTCCATGACCGCTACGAATTCCCCGCTGATGACATCCGCCACGGCATGGACTGGACCTCCGACCGCGGCCGCCAGCGGCTGGCGCAAGCCGCCGCCGTGCGCGACGTGCTGACCAGCGGCGGCCGCAGCATGGCCCAGGGCGCATTGGCCTGGATCTGGGGCCGCAGCCCCAAGACCCTGCCCATCCCCGGCTTCAAGACCGCCGCCCAGGTGCGCGAGAACGCCGGCGCCCTGACCCAAGGCCCGCTCACGCACGATGAGATGCGCCAGTTGGATGAGATTCTGGAACGCTCGCCCATCCAGGGTTGAGCCCCGAAGAACCGCAATGAGTGAAAAGGAAACGACCATGAGCATCAACCGCATTCAATTCGTCGTCAGTCCGGATGTGCCCGAACCCCAGCCCGCCCCCCGGCCCGTCGCGCCGGTGCAACCGGACTGCCCGGAAACCAAACCGCGCCTGCATCAACCGCGCCGCAAGACCCGCAAACTTGCCGCCGGGGACCGGCGGCAAGCCATCGTGTAGTCCACTCCTCCAGAGTTGGGAGCGGGCGCAAGACGATCGTTGCGCCCGCTCCCCCAGCAATTATTTCACGCATCCACCCACCAGGAGAACGCTATGTCTGACCTCACCTTCAGCAAAACCCTGCCCGTTGCCCCCAAAATCGTCTACCAGGCGCTCACGTTGCCGCTCGTCCTCGAGGACTGGTTCGCCGACACTGTGGATATCGACCTGCGCCCCGGGGGCCGTTTCTACGCCTGGTGGAACGCAGGCTATTCCACGCATGGCAAAGTGACCGAAGTTAAGGAAAACGAAAAACTGGCCTTCTCCTGGCACGGCAGCGCTGACCCTGCCGCCAGTGAAGTGGCAGTGAGCCTGGCCGCCGATGGCAAGGGCACGAAAATCACCGTTGAGCATCGCGGCTTGGGCGAAGGCAAAAAATGGACTCAGCCGCGCAAAGATATCGAGGAAGGCTGGCAGGCCGCTCTGCTCAACCTTGAGTCGGCGCTGGTGCGAGGGTTGGACAAGCGCATCTTTGACCGCCCGTTCCTCGGCATCCAGATCAGTGGTGCGCTCACCGCGGAGCAGGCCAAGGAGCGCGGCCTGGACATCGCCGGCGGCATCAACCTGGGCGGCACCCTGCCCGGCACCGGCGCCGAAGCGGCCGGACTGCTGAACGGCGATGTCATCGTCAGCATGGCCGGCGATGCCACCCCGGACTTCCCCGCCCTCACCGCCGCCATCGGCAAGCACAAAGCCGGCGAAACCGTGAAGGTCGAATACTTCCGCGGCACCGAAAAACACACGGTGGACATGAAGCTCTCGCACCGCCCCGTGCCGGAGGTCTCCAGCGACCCGAAGGAATTCGCCGCCGAAATCGGCAAGACCTTTAACGAAGCCAACAAGGAATTGGCGGCGCTGTTTGAAGGCGTCAGCGAGGTCGAAGCCATGCGCCGCCCCGCCGAGACGGAATGGAGCGCCAAGGAAACCGTGGCGCACCTGTTAATGAACGAATACTGGAACCTAATGAACGTGAGCACCGAAGCCATGGGCATGCGCGCCCCCAACTACGCCAACGACCTGGGCTCGGTGGCTGCGCTGGCGGCATCCTTCCCCACCGTCGCTGACCTGTTGCACGTCTTTGAACGCGCCGCCTCCGCCACGGTGGGAGCGCTGGCCGCCATCCCGGAAGATTTGCAGAACCGCAGGTACAATGTGCTGAATATGGCGCAGACCTACCAGTTCACGTCCAACCACACCCGCAGCCACTTTGACCAGATTCGCAATGCCATCGCTGCGGCCCGGGAGCAGAAATAGCATGGCAAAGAAACCCGCGTCCCTCACCTTCACCCGCACCATCGCCGCGCCGGCCGCCCACGTCTACAAGGCGTTTACCAGCGGCCCCGGCTTTCGCGAGTGGCTCACCAAAGGCGCCGAAGCCGGCAACGAGCATCTTAATTACCTCTTCCTTGTATGGGAAGACGGCTTCACCGCCAGCGGCCGCTTTGACGTCCTCAAGGAAAACGCCAGCGTGCGTTTTACCTGGCGCGGCCAGAAAGACCCGCACGAGAGCCTCGTCACCGTCTCGCTGGAAGAGCAGGATGGCCAGACGCAACTGACGCTGGAACACGGTGGGCTGGGTGAAGGCGGCGAGTGGGACGCGATTCGCGCCGATGTACAGGACCGCTGGGAAAAGGGACTCGACAACCTCAAGGAAATTCTCGAAACCGGCTTTGATCGCCGCGTTTACCGCCGCCCGATGATGGGCATCCTCATCGGCCAGTTCATCACCCCCGAAATCGCCGACAAGCGCAATCTGCCTATCCGCTACGGCCACCAGATTGCCGGCGTCCTGCCGGACATGGGCGCGGCAGATGCCGGCATGTTGAAGGATGACATCATCCTAACTCTGGATGGCATTCCAATTAAGGACATGGATAGCATCGCCGATGCCGTCAAAGGCCGAACCGCCGGCGACATGCTGGATGTGGAATACTTCCGCGGCGAGAAGGTCCAGACTGCCAAGTTCAAACTCTCCAGCCGCGCCAAACCGACCATTCCGCCAACCGCCCAGGCCCTTGCCGATACGGTGAACGGCCTGTATCAGAGCGCCAGCGCCAAATTGCAGGAAGTGCTGGAAGGCGTCGCGGATGAGCAGGCCGAACATCGCCCGGCCCCAATGGAATGGAACACCAAGGAAGTGTTGGCCCATCTCATCCTCTCCGACCGCGACATGCTCAACTGGGCCACCTCCGTGGTGCATGGCAAGGAAATGGGGCATGACACCTCGCAGATTCACAGCCGCCTCAAGGGGCTGGTACTGCGCTTCCCGGAGGCCCCGCGCCTGGTGGAACAGTTGGGCTACGTGCAGGACGAAACCGTGGCCTTCCTGGCAGACCTGCCCGCCGAGTTTGTCGAACGCCGCGGCAGTTACACCCGCGTGGCCGCCGGTTACGTCGAGGAAATCCCCTACCATTACAAAGACCACATCGGTCAGATTGAGAAAAACCTGGCCGCCGCCCGCGCGCTGAACTAGGGCATTGTCCAGTCTCAATAGTGGACTTGAAGTCAACTCCCGGACAATGCTTAAAGTGTTCCATCCACAACCAGTTCAACGAACAGTTTTATATTGGACGGAACAATAACGTTACGGAGACCTTCCTATGAAACGACCCACTGGCATGGCTGCCTTCCTGCTGATTCAACTCGGTCAAACTGTCTCCATCCTCGGCAGCAGCATGACCGGCTTTGCCCTCAGCATCTGGGCGTACCAGCTCACCGGGCAGGCCACCGCTCTGGCGCTGGTGGCCTTCTTTAATTTTGGCCCCACCGTGCTGCTCTCGCCCATCGCCGGTGCGCTGGTGGACCGCTGGAATCGCAAATGGGTGATGATGATCAGCGACCTCGGCGCCGCCCTAGGCACTATCGCCATCTTCATCCTCTACAGCATGGGCGACCTGCAAATCTGGCATCTCTATATTGTGGGCGCGCTCACCGGCGCGGCCCAGGCGTTCCAGTTCCCGGCTTACTCCGCCGCCATCACCATGATGATTCCCAAAGAGCAATACGGGCGCGCCAGCGGCCTCATGTCCCTGGCCGAACCTGCCGCCTCTATTTTTGCCCCGGTGCTGGCCGGCGCGCTCATCGGGAGCATCGGCATCGGCGGCATCATGATCATTGACATCATCACCTTCTCCGCCGCCTTCTCCGCGCTGGCCGTGGTGCGCATCCCGCAGCCGAAGGCCACCGCCGAGGGCATTGCGGCGCGCGGCAGCCTGCTTAAGGAAAGCGGCTTCGGTTTTACTTACATCCTTGCCCGCCCCAGCCTGCTGGGCCTCCAACTGATGTTCTTCTACATCAACCTCGTCGGCTCGATTTCCTTCACCGTGATGACGCCGATGATTCTGGCGCGCACCAATCTGGATTCGGTGGCGCTCGGCTGGGTATTTTCCATCGGCTCGATTGGCGGGCTGGCCGGCGGTCTGCTGATGAGCGCCTGGGGCGGCCCCAAACGCCGTGTGCATGGCGTCCTGCTTGGCATGGCTGCCATTGGCGTGTTTGCCGTTATCCCGTTGGGGCTGGCTGGGCCGGTGCTCTTGTGGGCCTTCGGCAATTTCATGTTTGGCCTCATCCTCCCGGTGTTGAATGGCTCCAACCAGGCGCTGTGGCAGGCCAAAGTGCCGCCGGACCTGCAGGGCCGCGTGTTCTCCGTGCGCCGCCTGATTGCCCAGATTACCGCCCCGGTGGGCATGCTGGCCGCCGGCCCGCTGGCCGATAAGGTTTTCGAACCGGCCATGCAATCCGGCGGCTGGCTACCGGACACGTTCGGCGGAATCGTGGGCGTAGGCCCCGGCTCCGGCATGGGACTGATGTTCGTGCTGGCCGGCGCGGTGGGTACTATCGGCGCGCTCGCAGGCTACTTGGTGCCCGTCATTCGCAACGCCGAGGACATCCTGCCGGACCACAACGTCCAGCCCGAACTGCAGGGAGAAGAAGCGTCGGAAGAAAGCGCCGTCGCCCCCGCTTGACGGGCGCGGTAGAATAACAACGTCGTCGCGCCAAGCGCGCCGCAAACGAGCAAACCATGAGCAGCGCATCCGCATCCAAATCCCCCCGCATTGTCTGGGACCGTGGCACCGCCTACGACTTCCTCGCCAGCCTGAACGTGCTGCACGAGCCGGAGAAGTTCGGCCTGCGCGGCGCGTGGGCGGCTGGCGTGCGCTCCCGTCTCACCACCGAAGAACGTGAATTCTTCGACAACATGCTGGCGATTATTGAATTGCCGTACCGCTGGGTGTACAACCTCCCTGAGCCCAAAGACGCCGCCACCCTGCTCTATCACCTGAAACAGATTCCCGCCGCTGAGCGCATCTATGTCGTCACCGAGCGCCCCGGCCAGCCGCAAGACCCGCTGCGGGCGCGCCTGCGCCAGATTACCGCTGCCGGCAAGTGGACCGAGCAGGACCGCGTCTTTCTCACGGAAGCCTACCGCGACACGCCGCACAAGGAAGAGGGTTGGTCCATGCCGCCGCGTCGTCTGGAACGCATCATGGACGCCTGTGCCCGCGCCGCGGAAGTAGGCGAGGCCCTGCTCGGCGGCCTGCAATCCTATTTCAATGTCTTCTTCGAGGAAGAGGAAAAGCGCATCGCCCCCAAGCTGGACGAAGCTCTGGTGCGCGGCCGCGAACTGGCCGACAGGCTGGAGACCCCCGAACTGCTGGAAGAACTCTCGCGCGGCGTCAGTTTCGCCGAACTGGATTGGGCCAGCGAGATCGTCCTCGCCCCTTCCTACTGGCTCAGCCCGCTGATTTCCGGCGATGACATCGATTCAAAGCGCATGCTCCTGCTGTACGGCGCGCGGCCGCAGGGCGAAAGTCTTGTCCCCGGCGAAATTGTGCCGGATGACCTGCTGGCGGCGCTTAAGGCGTTGGCCGACCCCACCCGCCTGCGCATCCTGCGTTTCCTGATTCAGGAGCACCTCACGCCTGCCGAACTCTCGCGCCGTCTGCGCCTGCGCGCCCCCACCGTCACCCATCATCTGCATGCGCTGCGACTGGCGGGACTGGTGCGTTTTGTCATCAAAGGCGGCAATGAACGCCTGTACTCCGCCCGACTCGAAGCCATCCAGGCCAACCACACCATGCTTAAGGATTTCCTCGAGCAGGACGTGGTGGATGCCGAGCCGCTGGAAACCTTCGAGCGCGGCCGGATGTTCTAAGTACTGTGCCGTTGGCCGCGGGCCAGCTGTCACGATTAACGAAGAAATCTCCGCTGAATTGGCCAGGCGGCCAAACAAGGAATTGAAAATGCCTGAAGTCCCTCTGCCGCCGCGCCTGTCAGTGCTGGCGGAGTACCGTAGCCGCCTCGCGGCCTTTCGTGCCAACGCCCGGTTCTACCTGTTAAGCGTCCTCATCACCGGCGCCACGCTGGGCGTGTTCCGTTTGCTGTTCAATTTCTACGTCCTCAGCCTCGGCTACAACGAGGCGCTGCTCGGCAACCTCATCACCGTCAGCAACATGAGCGCGCTGGCCCTGGCCCTGCCGCTGGGGTTCCTCGTCAGCCGCATCGGGCGCAAGCCGGCGTTGGTGTGGGGCGCGCTGCTGGTCATCCTGTCGGTGGCGGCAATGGGCGTGTGGCCCTCGGTGGCCATGTTCTACGCCATGAACCTGCTGCTGGGCGCGGCGCAGGCGCTGTCGTCGGTGGCGATGGGCCCGTTCCTGATGGAGAACAGCGGCGAGGACGAGCGTTCGTACCTGTTCTCGTTCTCCTCCGGCATCCAGATGGGCTCGCAATTCGTGGGCAACTGGCTGGGCGGCTATGTGCCAACTTGGGTGGGCGCGTTCCGCGGCGTGGCTGCCACCAGCGCCGGAGCCTATTCCGGCGCGTTGCTCATCATCGCCATCGCCGGGCTGCTGGGCGTGCTGCCTTTGCTCTTCATCCGCCACAAACCGGTGGCCGTCAAAGACCGCAATTCTTTCGACCCGCTGCGTTTCGCTCGCGCTCACCCACGCCAGTTGTTCAAACTGTTCTTCCCGCTGCTGCTGGTTTCAGTGGGGGCCGGGCTGTTTGTGCCGTTCATGAACATCTTCTTCCGCGTCGTTCATCATCAGTCGGACCCTGCCATCGGCGGCCTGATGGCCTGGGGCTCGCTGGCGATGGGCGTGGGCCTGCTCATCGCCCCGCCGCTGGCCGACCGGCTGGGCAAACTGAAACTGGTGGTCATCACCCAGGGGCTGTCCATCCCGTTCATGATTGTGCTGGGCTTCTCACCGTGGTTCTGGGCCAGCGCCGCGGCGTACTTTGTGCGCATGGCGCTGATGAACATGAGCAACCCCATCTACCAGAACTTTGTGCTGGAGCAGGTGGATGAAGACTCGCGCGCTACCGTGGCCAGCCTGTACAGCATGGTGTGGAACTTCGGGCGCGCCTTCAGCCCCAGCGTGAGCGGCGCGTTGCAGGTCACCGCCGGCTTCGGCCCGCCCTTTGCCATCGCTATCGCCCTGTATGCCGCCGCCATCAGCCTGTATTACGCTTTCTTCCTGCGCCGCGGCGCGCGCGTCGCTGCTCCACAGCCCGCGCCAGGGGATTAAGGTATGATGACGCTTGTCAGAATTCAATGTTCTTATTGTCATTCCGAATACTATGACCGTGTCAATGGGTGAAGCGAGCGATAATTAGGGATGAAGGGACGCTGGTCGCGCAAAACGGCACAGATGATCTTGAGCAGCGAGTTCTGGATGTTGTT
>SCUK01000041.1 GCA_004297445.1 Anaerolineae bacterium
ACCTCCGGAAGGCTCAACGGGCTGCTGGTCTCCAGTTCAACCCTGACCTGAAACACCAACCCTGACCTATATTCCGCGCGCCTGCAAAAATTCACCCACCAAATTTGGGACAGCAACCCGCGAGGGCGGCGGTTTGACCGCGTGGCTCAACTGTGGTATAATATAATCAGATGATAATGTTTTTGCGTATAGGCAAATGACCCAGTGGAATCCGGTTTGGATTTCCACTCCTATTTTCTTCAGGCTTTCATCATCAGCACGGCCTGTTTGCCTGAAGGATTTCCCAACCCAAACGCATATCCTCTTCCAACCAGCCCGCCCGCCGAGTTGTTGGGTTTCATCCGTGACGTGAAAGGACGGCCGAATGAGTGAGTCAGCCCTTCCATTTGTAAAAGGGGACTGGATCGTCCATGCGTTGTATGGCATTGGGCAGATCATGAAAACCGAGAACCGCCCGATAAACGGCCGCAACCAGCGCTGTTTCCTGGTAGAAACTCGTGATTGCGAATACTGGGTGCCGGTGGGCACCGAGGCCAACCCGCGCATCCGGCCGGTTGTGTCACCCGAGCGGTTGCGCCGCGCACTAACCGCGCTTCGTAAGGAACCCATCCTAATGGACCAGGACCACCGCGTCCGCAAAACCCTCATTCACACTGTGATGAAGGATGGCCTGTTCCTCGAAATGGCGCGCCTCATCCGTGACTTGTATGGCCGCGCACGACTATCCAAACTCAACGATACCGAAAAGAACGCCCTCGACGGAATCATGGAGCGTTTTGCGCGTGAATGGGCGGTGTCCGCGGATATCCCGATGGACGAAGCACGCGCCAAACTTGAATCGACTCTGGAACAATCGCTTCTCGCTACCTGAAATTTCAAACTGCTTGCCGGAAGAATTGGTTTCGCCGCGAAGTTTTTCGCGTACGCCTCAAACGGCTCGCCCCGCGCCTGCTGTTTTTCTTAGTGCGCCAATTGGCCCAGGTGAAATTTGAAATGGCGGACAGGGTAGCGAAGTAGTTTTTCCAGCGTCATGAATTCACTGAAGTTTGGGTCCCAGCGGGCGGGGTAGTACATGCCCCGCTGCCACTCCTCGGGGCGGATGGATTCCATCTGTTTCAAGAGCGCGGCGAGGGTGCGGTCAAAGATACCGCCAATCCACCGTGGCTGGACAACCTTTCCCTGCGCTCGTGCGCCCAGGCCATTGACCCAGTTGAACGGGCGAGTGCCGGCGTTGAGCAGCCAGGCAAAGGGCCGGGATGAGCCTTTGGGCAACCGCCCCCACAGCCGCGCCATCGGCAACAGGACTCTGACAACCACAAACCCAAACGTCATGTGAACAAGGATCTCGCCGTTGCTCCAGCCGGGGTTCAAGCTCTGTTTGCTCCATCCTTCTGGGGTCATTGACTCGAGTACTTTGTGAAACGACCCCTGGGCGGCCATGAGTTCGGTACGCAGGTCTTCTTTTGGGTTGGGAAAGGCCGTGGAATCCTCGTCCTCACGCATCGGTTTGAATTCGTCTTTCCGGCATCCGGCTCATCGCATATTCGGCCAGCGCCGTTATCGTCAGGCTGGGGTTGATGCCGGGGTTGGCCGGCATGATCGACCCATCCACCACATACATTCCAGGGTAGTTGAATACTTCGCAATTCAGATCCACCACGCCATCGTCGGCGCTGCGACCCATGGGGCAGCCGCCCAGGATGTGTGCGGTGCTCGGCATGCCGAACAGGCTCTCCGCCACGGAGCCGGCTGGAATGCCGCCCATTTCCTCGGCCAGAATCTTCACCGCGCGGTGGCCGATATCGATTTGAGCCGGAATGGTATGACCGCTATCCGCCTCGCTGACCAGCCCGCGCCGGAAGAGCGTCCATGGACTGCGGCCGAATCGTACGGTGGTGCGGGTGTCTTCGGTTTGCATCACCAGCATGATGGTCGTGTGTTTGGCCCAGCCGGGTAGGATCAGTACCCGTAGCGCGTCCAGCGGGCGGGTTGTCAACTCCCACAAGATCAACGCCAGCCGGCGCAGGAACGAACGACGTGATTCAAGCAACGGCCAGGCCATGAAGCGCATCAATCCCGAACCGGCGGGATAACGCACGGGCTCAATGCGCGTCACCCGGTCAGCCTGGAAGACCGACCCAATGGCAACGCCTTGCGAGTAGTCGTGACGGCCATTGCGCGCGATTGCCCCCAGCAGCGCCTCCGAGTTGGTGCGCACCATGCGCCCGAGGGCTGGCGAGAGCGCCGGGAGGGAGCCGGTTTCTTCCCTGCAACGGAAGAGCAGCTTGAGCGTACCCATCACCCCGGCGGAAAGCACCACATTGCGCGTCCGCACCACGCGCTGCCGTTTGAGCGGCGCTGTGCTGGCGCGGGTATACACTTCGTAGCGTGCTCCGTCCGGCTGGCCCGGCGTCAGCGGACGGATGTCGGTCACTTCGGTTTCCGGCCAGACCTTGGCCCCGTTTCTTTCAGCGAAGTGCAGGTAATTTTTGGGCAGGGTGTTCTTGGCGTTGTGCCGGCAGCCGACCATGCAGCCGCCACAGAAGATGCAGCCGGCGCGTTCCGGCCCTGCGCCGCCGAAGTATGGGTCGCTAAGCGTCTGACCCTCTTTGCCGAAATACACCCCCACCTGGGTGGGCACAAAACTTTCTTCCACCCCCAGCCGCGCCGCCACCCGCCGGAAGGCATCATCGGCGGGGCCGAAGCGCGGCGTGGTGGCCACGCCCAGCATGCGTCGGGCCGTGTCGTAATGCGGGCGAAGCACGCTCTTCCAGTCCGCCAGGTCCTTCCAGGCGGGCGCATCAAACAACTCGTCGGAGGGCTCCATCAGCACATTCGCATAGCCCAGACTGCCCCCGCCGACGCCCGCGCCATGGAATATCAGCATGCCATCCAGGATACTGATTTGCAGGATGCCGTGCGCCCGTGCTGCCGGCAGCCACAGGTATTTCCAGTACGCCCAATTGGATTTGGCGAAATCCGCGTCGCGGAAGCGTTTGCCTTTTTCCAGAACAAGGACAGAGTAGCCCTTTTCGGTCAGGCGCATGGCGCTTACGCTGCCGCCAAAGCCGCTGCCGATGATGACGTAGTCGTGTACGTTGTCAGCCGTCATTGGCGTCAATGATGCGGTTGGCGCGGTCGAGGATTTCAGGCAGGGAGGCGCCGCGCGCTTTCTCCAGCCGTTCAAATCGCTTCTGGAACTGGTCCATGGCGTAACTTACAAACGTGTCTTCCACCAGACCAAAGGGTACGACTTCATAGGCGGCAAACGCTTCGCTGATGATGGCGATTGCCGGGTAGAGCAGGCTGTTCATGTGCGCTTCCAGGTCTTCCCACAAATGGGGGTGTTCGGCGGCCAGCCGCGAGAGCAGGAAGATGCCGTACGCGATGTGGCGCGACTCATCCTGTTTCAGGAGCCGTATGCCCTCGCGCAGACCGGGCATGCTGTCGTTCTCTTGCAGCATGGTGAAGAAGGCGTGGTAGCCGGTCTCGGCCAGCATGCCCTCGACCACCATGTTGTAGGTTACCGAGGCGCGCATCTGGGTCAGTGGGGAAGGGTCCGCGCGCAGGGCGTCCAATGCCGCGGGGAGGGCCTCATAGAAAATGGCGTTGTAGGAGGGCGTGTGATAGTGGGAGAGGTCGGCAGGGTGGGCGCATACCTCGCTCAGAACGCGGTTAAAGAAGTCGGTGTGCTTGGCTTCTTCCCAGAGGAAACTGGTGAGGAAAATCTCCTCTTCGATGCGACCTTCCTGCGCCACCACCTGAATCAGGGGCAACAGGTCCAGCGTGACGGCTTCCTCCCCGGCAGCGAACATGCTCAGTAGGCGAAGATTCAAGTCCTGTTCATCCGGGGTGAGGGCGGCCCAATCGGTTTTGTCCTGCTCCAGGTCAAGTTCGCTCGGGTTCCAGATGCCGTATTTCTTGGCCTTCTCGAACAGGCGCATGGCCGGGTGGGTACGGTCCAGCCCGCGGGTGGCGCTGGCAAAACTCTTGTGCAATGCGCTCATTCCCTACCCAACCAGCGTCTCCAGCCGATCCACGTAACTGGACAACACCGCGAACGTCTTTTCCACGGCTTCGGGGCCGCGCAAGTCCACGCCGGCCAGCTTCAACGCGTCCAGCGGGTACACGCTGCCGCCTGCCTCCAACATGGAAAGGAAGGCGTTGCGTTCTTCTGCGCCGCCGTTCAGCACGCGCTCAGCCAGCGCATGCGCGCCGGAAATGCCGGTGGCGTACTGGAAGACGTAAAAATTCAGATACAGGTGAGTGGAGAACTGCATCCACAGCGAACCGGTGCGCTCGCGGTCCACCACCACACCGGGGCCATAGCCTTCGCTCATCAGGTCGGCCATCAGGTCAATCATGCCCTGCGCCGTCAGCCCCTGGCCGCGCTCGGCGCGTTCGTGGATTTCAAGTTCGAAGCGCGCCAGCGTGGGCATCAGGAAGAAGTAGCGGTGGAAATTGCTCATGGCTTCTTCAATGATGGCGATTTGCAGGTCGCGGTCGGTCTGGGTCTTCAGCAGGTAGTCGCGCACCAGCGCTTGGTTGAAGTTCGAAGCCACTTCGGCCACGAACAGCCCGTAGTCGGAGTAGATGAGAGGCTGCTCGCGCCGGCTGAAGTAGGAGTGCATTGAGTGGCCCAGTTCGTGGGCCAGCGTGCTCAGCCCAAAGATGTCATCGTTGAACGACATCATGATGTACGGGTGCGTGCCATAGAACCCGGAGGAAAAAGCCCCGCTGCGTTTGCCTTTGTTGGGGTAGCGGTCCACCCAGCGTTCTTCCAACACGCCATTGCGCATGATGCCCACATACTCTTCACCCAGCGGTTTCATGCCCTCGCTGATCCATTCAAAGGCCTTGTCGAATGTCAGGGTGGGCATTTTCTCGGTCAGCGCGGCGCGGGTGTCATAGACGTACAATTCTTTTAGCTTCAGCGCCTTCTTGCGTACTTCCCAGTACCGGTGCCAGGTGGGGATGTTGGCCTTGTAGGTGTCAATCAGGCTGTGGAACACTTCCGGGGGGATGTACCCCGCGCCCAGCGCTGCCGCCAGCGAGGAATCGTACTTGCGGGCGCGCGCCATGAAAACATCCTGCTTGACCCCGGCCGCCAGCGCGTTGGCCATGGTGTTGCGGTAGGCCAGGTGGCCGTCGGCATAGTTTTCCCAGGCGCTGCGGCGCAGGTCGCGGTCGGTGCTGTAGAACAGCTTGCCGCTGTGCTGGCTGATGTTGCTGTGCGTGACCTCATGCGCGTTGCCCTTCGAGTCCACTGCCGGTTTGAAGGACACATCGGCATTGGCCAGCACGCCGTGAGTGGCGGAAGACGTGCGGAAGGGGTCCTGCACCGCGCCCAGCAGTTCTTCGACATCGCTGGAACGAACATGCGCGGCGCGCTGTTCCAGTTCGTTGAGGTATTGCTTGAGGATGGCCAACTCGGCTTTTTCCTGCATCCATTCGCGCAGGGTGTCGAAGCCAATCGCCATGAGTTCGGGGTCGCCAAACGAAGCGGCTGCCTGAAAACGGGCGAACAGCCCGCCGCCGCGGTCGTTGAGCGCCGCGGCGTCCTGGTTGGCGGTGTCGGTGGCGTACTTGAGCCGGCTGTACACGAAAATCTTGCCCACGTCCTGCACCACCCGCTCCACCGTCTTGAAGTAGGCCGACAGCGTGTCCGGCCCTTCGGCCAGCCGCCCTTTGAAGGCGGTGATGTCTGCCAGCGCGGCTTCGGTTTTCTTGAACGCGGCCTCAAAGGCTTCGCGGGTGGGGTAGATGCTTTCCAGGTCCCAGGTGTCGTCTTCGGGGATTTCGTTGCGGCTGCGAATGGCAGTGTCGGTCATGTCGGCTCCTTGGTGAGAGAAACTATCCCTTTATACCCCAAACATCGCTTTCCACGTCCACAGCGCCAGCATCCCCAACACGATGGTGAACAGCAGGTTGCGAGTGCGCCACGACACCACAATGGCGACCAGGCTGGCGAACAGCGGGGCATTGGTATGACTCAGGTTCAAGCCGGAAGCATCTATCAATACCGCCGGGGCGATGATGGCGGCCAGCACCGCCGGCGGCACATAGCGCAGGGCGCGGAACAGCGGCTCCGGCAGGGAGGCGCGGCTCAACGCCGCCAGCGTGAAGTAGCGCACGCCAAAGGTCACGGCGGTCATGCCGAGGATGAGGAGGAATTCATCACGCGGCGTCATCAGATTCCTGACTCTGACTCCCCTCTCCCATTTGTGGGAGAGGGGCTGGGGGAGAGGGCGGCCACCTGCGCTCGGCCAGCACGCCGGCGGCCACGCCCAGCAGGGCGGCGAGCATTAAGCCCATATTGTATGGAAGGGAGTGCGCCAGCACGGCGGTCACTCCCGCCACGGCCACCGCCAGCGCCACCGGGCGGGTGGTCACCATCGGCACCACGATGCCGAGGAAGGTGACGGACATGGCGTAGTCCAGCCCCCAGCGTCCGGCATCCTCAATTTGGGAGCCGGCCAGAATGCCGATCCAGGTGCAGACCTGCCAGTTCAGGTACATGAACAGCGAAGCCCCGAACACGAACCAGTGTTTGTGCGGCGCATCGTCGCGCTGATGGTAGCGGTGCGCCGATACCACAAAGGATTCATCGGTAAGCCAGAAGCCCAGCGGCAGCAGCCAGCGCCGCGGCAGGTGTTTCATGTGCGGGGCCAGCGTGGCGGAGTACAACGCGTGGCGCATGTTGACGACGAAGGTAGTAAGGATGATGACCAAGAGGCCCGCGCCGGAGGTCACCAGCCCGGCGGCGATGAACTGCGAGGAGCCAGCAAATACGAAGGCGCTCATGGCGCCCGCCGCCAGTGGGCTGAGTTTACCGGCCGGGGCGATGGCCACCGCGCCAAAGGCGATGCCAAACGGAATGGCGCCGAGCTCCAACGGGATGATGGCGCGGGCACCCGCCCAGAATTCGGCGCGGCGCGTGGGGTGGGCGGGTGGTTGTGTCGTCAAGAGAAATGAATGCTTGCTGAATTTAGATTGCCCCCTATTGTAATGCCTGTAGTCCGGTCAACGAATTGCCTCGTTGCTACCTTACCGGGTCGTCGTCCTCCGGCCTTGCCTGGCCGCGCCCGGGCAGAGTGGTCACGACCAGCACCGTCAGGATGGCGGCGGCCGCGAGAATCACCACCCAGCGCGCGGCGGGGTTCTGCAATACTTCCGGCGGCTCAGGTGCATTATCGGATTGCGAACTTTCCCCCGAAGGTCCGCCGCTGAACGCTTCGCCGACCACGGGCGTCAATCCGGCCACACTGCCGCCGCTGCTTACGATGGCTCCGGCCGGCCCGGCGGTGCTGGTGGGTTGCGTGGCGGCGTCATCGCCCGGCGTGGCGGTGACCTTCGACCCCGAATCGTCGGTTGTGGGTACAGTTGATTCTGGTCCGGTGGTCGCCTGCTGTTCGGGCTCGGCCCGTGAAGCATCCGTGCTTCCCACTCTTACCAGGATTTCATCGCCGGGGTGGATGAACGCCCATTCGGGCAGGTTGTTCAGCTCAAGGATGTCGGCCAGCGGCACGCCGTACACCGCGGCGATATTCCACAACGCCTGGCCGGTGCGCACGATGTGGACGATGGTGCCGTCCGGTTGCGGTGTGGCGGCAATGACCGGGATGATGACGGCAATAGGCGGGGCGGCGGTGGCCGTTGGGCCGCCGGGGGTGGCGGTGGGGCCGCTGCCTACGGGCGTCACATCGCCCGGCGTCTGCCCGGCGATGTAGCCCATCACCGCGGTGTAGTAGTTGCTGCTGCCGTTGGTCGCTACGCCCGCGCCAATGTTAATGTAGGTGCTGGCGAGCATCTGGTCGCTGTGAAGCGGGCTGTTCTTCCACCACTCGATGGCGGTGTCCACGGTGCCACTGCCGCCGCCGTAGATGATTTCGGAGATGAACACGGTGGCCCCGCCGCCATAGCCGGCGGCGATGGCGCGGTCGCGCGGGCGGCTGCCGCCCGGCCCTTCGTGGGTCACAAAGCCCACGCTGGCCTGGTAGTCGGCCTGACCCTGCGCCACCGCCATCAGCGTGCTGTCGCTGGAATAGGCGTACAGGCCGTTGGCGGCGCGGTAGGCGTTGATGGCGGCGATGATTTGCCCCGGCGTGGCCGGGTTGGCCCACGCCGTCTGCCCCTTGGCATAGGCGGGAGAGGCCGCGCCGAGGAGAGCGACGACGAATATCAGTGAGATGACGATGCGTTTCATGGGGATAGGATTGGAAGCGGGCTGAAGCCGCTCACCGAGAATCTTATCACCTAGGCACGAATGGGTCGTCCTACAAAGGGATGAGGGTTTGGGACTGTGACTCAATAGAAATACGCGGTAGGGGCACGGCGTCGCCGTGCCCCTACTTCAGTTTCGGCGGGGTGTTTTTCTGCTTTCCCTGGGTTGCCCGGTCATTTCGCTCTCGAACTTCCATAACGCTGTACAATCATAGAAATAGATAGCCCGTCATACAGCCAAATGACTGTATGATCGGCGGCTCGCGATCTTCGCACCGCACGAATTCCAGGAGTAAGCCATGGATACGCTTATCAGCATTCTCAAGGTCATCCACATCATCAACGCCATTCTGATGGCGTGGCCGTTCTACGCCCTGGTCATCGTCAATCAACGTGTCCGCCTGGGACCGCCGCTGGGTGACCGCCTGGATACCTATTTGGAGAACATCATCAAGAATCGCACCATTCCCTGCTTCGTCTTCCAGGCCACGGCCCTCGTCAGCGGCTTGGCTTTGGTGTACCTGCGCAGCCAGAGTCTGGGCCTGCTGCTCACGAACCCGGCGCTTGGGCTGAAATTCCTGCTGTTGCTGCTGATTGGCGCATTGTTGACCTTCGTCCACGTCAGCCTGCAACCGCAGATTGACGCGCTTTTTGCCCAGGCCGGTACTCCGGTAGCCGCCGACCTCGCGCCCCGTATTGGCGCACTGCGGCTGCGCCGGAAGCAATTGGCCTCCGTGTGCCTGTTTGTGGTGCTGACGAACGCCATGTTGGGCGTGCAGGTGTGGACGCCTTTCCCCATCTGGCTTACGGCTGTGTTGGTCGTCGCAATCGCTGCCTTCACCTTGCGGGCTTACAAGAGTGTCACGCCCTACGGCTGGGCGTGAATTCAGGTTCCGCATCGGTAGCGCAAGAAAGAGAACTGCCGAACCCCTCGTTGTACTGGACGCTGGCGTCTCTGCGGCGTTTCAAGCATTTTCAGAATTCGAGTATTTTGTGCACCCACGCTTTGTCCGCGCTTACCCCTACGCGGCTTAATCTAGCCGTCGGTCCACAAAGGAGCATGCCATGCGACCCCTTCTCTATTCCATCAATATCACTTTGGACGGATGCTGTGACCATCGTGCAGGTCAGGCGGATGAAGCGTTGCATCGCCACCACGCCGCGAACCTCGCCCAGGCAGACGCCCTCCTCTTTGGGCGGGTGACCTACACGATGATGGAAGACGCGTGGCGGCTACCGGCGCAGACGGGGGCGCGGCCGGATTGGATGGCCGATTGGATGGAACCCTTCGCCCGGACGATCGACGCGGCAAAGAAGTACGTGGTGTCCAGCACCCTCGAGCGGGTCGATTGGAACGCGGAGCTAGTGCGCGGAGACCTGGGCACTGCCGTTAGGCGGCTCAAGGAGGAACCGGGCAGGGGGTTGCTGACGGGGGGCGTCACGCTCCCGCTGGCGCTGGCGGAGCTGGGCTTGATCGACGTGTATGAGTTCGTGGTGCAGCCCCGGCTGGCGGGCCATGGGCCGACATTGTTGGCCGGCCTCTCGAAGTACATCGACTTGAAACTCGTGAGCCGAGTGGAGATTGGCACGGGGGCGGTGGCGCACCGGTATGTGCCAAAAAACGCAGTCATCCGAAATGGAAAACGTTGAATTGCCCGGTCTATTTGTTCGCTAAGACAGTCTATTTTCCAACCGCAAACACGCACACCGCAGGCCCTTCCGGCCGCCGGGCGAACTTCGCCGTCTGTTCCACGTCTTCGCCAATCAGGTTTTGCAGCAGGTGCGCGTCCATCCGGCACAGTTCGGGGTGGTCATCAATGATGGCGGCGTACGGGCAGCGCCCCAGAATCACCTGCGGGCCTTCGCTGTGCGCTTCCCAATGCGCTTCGTAGCGCAGGTCGTTCAGGCGTTCCACCGCGGCGTTCAGGCGCGCCGTCGGCGGGCCGTGAGGGGTCTCGTCCTGCGCTGCCAGCTGGTCGGCCAGTTTGCGCAGGCTGGTCTCCTGTTTGCTGCCGCGCCCCAGTTCGTCCAGCAGGGCGGCGGAGAGCAGGTCCAGCCCGTGGGTCTGGGCGCGCGGGGTGAGCATGTAGCGCTGGCGCGGGCGGCCGCGCCCGCCGGTGGGCGTCTCGCCCACCACTTCCACCTGCCCGGCGCGCGCCAGCACGCCCAGGTGATGGCGCACATTGGCTTCGGTCACGCCCAGCATGCGGCTGAGTTCCGGGGCGCTGGCGGTGTGGCGCTCGGCCAGCAGGTCAAGGATGCGTTGGCGGGTGGAGGGCATTTTCCGCGATTATAGCCGCTCCACCCGCCGGGGTTGCTAGTCGTCCCAGCCGGCGGCGTCCGGCCCGCCATACGCGCCGATGTCGGAGGGCGAGCCGTCCGGGTCCAGCAGGTCGGGCGCGCCGGCGTCAATCGCCGGGCTGCCTTCGGAGAGATGGAAGTCCGGCTCCTCGGCCGTGCCGCCCACGAACATCGGGTCGGCCTCCAGGTTGCCTTCGTCCATACCCGGCACCGGCGTGCGCGCCATGCTCTGGCCCTCCCCTGCGTAGGGTTCGGCCACCTCGTGGTAGATGTTGTGGGCAACTTCCATGAATTCGGTGGGGTAGCCGTGCAGGCCAATCGCCCAGTCGAACTCACCAGCGATGAGGTTGTTCACGATGCGGGTGCGGGCCGCCGGGAATACCGAAATCCCGCGTATCTTGTCGTCGGTAGTGATAACTTCATCGCCGCTGGTCCATTCCCCGGCCGCGCCGGCCACCAGCGCCACGGTGTTGTTGATGATTTCAAGGTCGGCGACTTGTGCAGCTTCGATGGCGGTGCCATTGTCAATGAACAGGTTGTTCAAAACCTGCAAGGTTGTCCCGCTTCCGTTGTTTATCTGAAGCCCTTTTGGCGAATTCCGCACCTTGTTGTTGGCGATGCGCAGGTCTCCCGCATTGTTCACAGCGATGGCCGCCTTGCCGGCGCGGTTCAGGTCGTTCCGTACCAGCGTGGCGTCCGCATCATTGACGGCGATGGCAAAATGGCGTGAGTCGGTGATGCTTGAATTGCGCACTTCCGTGGCGGCACGCGCAGCGTCATTTGCGGCGCAATTCTGGCAACCGCGGACCTGCACGCCGATTTGTGCCTGTGCGATCTGGGTATGGGTGATGCGTGAGCCCCGGCCGACGCGGATGCCATCCCAACTTGCGCGCTGGCCTTTTTGGAATAACAGCGAGAGCAGGCCGGAGGGCTCGTCCAGCGGTTCAAAGACGATGGGCTGGTCGGATGTGCCTTCGGCAATCAGGATGCCATCCACGGCGTTAATCAGGATGACTTCTTCGCTTTTCCAGTTCGGGTCGTTGGGGTCATTGCCGCAGCAGGTCTGGTCGTCGCTGTCCGGCGTGAGGTACACGGTGGTGCCGGGTTGGATGGTGAGCGTCACCCCGGCCGGAACGGTGACATCGCCGGTGAGGGTGATTTCACCGATCCATGATTCATCTCTAGAGACTGTCCCGGATGTGGTGAGATTTTGTGCAACCGCTACGGGACAGCCCCCCGGCCCCATGTCGGTTTCATTGATGCCGACGAGGCGAAGGTTGTCGGGAGAGTAGGGCGCTTCATCTGCCGACTGGTTGCCGAGACTGATCTCCACCGAGCCAATCTCCAGCGGGACGGCCGGCAACTCACTGTGAGCCACCTTGATTTCAATCACATCGCCGCGCTTGGCGTAGGCGAACGCCACCTGAACATGCTGTTCTCCAAAGAGCGCGTCTGTAATTCCGTCCGGTCTGATGATCAGCCCGCCGCCGTTTCCGTCGTAGGATATTCCAACAAACGTCCCGATGCCGGATGGCTGTTCGGCCTTGATGCGAATATAGAGGAAGCAATCATTGGCAAAATACGCCACTTCCAGGATATCCGTCTGGTAGGAGCCGTCTCCCGCCGGGTCAATGCGATTGACCGGATAAGCGGACCAATCCTCATCGTAGCCGTCAATAAGGATTTCGGTGCGCTTCGGTGGTTCCGGCACAGCGGTGGCCGCGGGCACCGGGGTGGGGATGGGCGCGGCGGGCCGCGGGGTGGCGGTGGGCGCGGCCTCAGGCGGCGAGGCACAGCCCGCCAGCAGCGCAAGAATGGTGATTAAATGCATGAACAGAACCAGCCTTTTACCAGCCATAATCGTTAGACCTCCTCCGGTCAGTTGAATAGAGATGGATTAAGTTTGGGCGGCGTTGAACTCACTCCCCACATGGAATTATTCTAAGCAGACAATCATCTATCGTCAATAGGAGTTGCGCGTTGGCGGGTGGAGGGCATCTTTGACGATCATAGCCGCTCCACCCGCCGGGGTTGCTAGTCGTCCCAGCCGGCGGCGTCCGGCCCGCCGTAGGCCCCAAGGTCGGAGGGCGAGCCATCCGGGTCCAGCAGGTCGGGCGCGCCGGCGTCTATCGCCGGGCTGCCCTCGGAGAGATGGAAGTCCGCGCCGTCTGCGCCGCCGATGAACAGCGGGTCGGCCACCGTGTCGCTGGCTCCCATCTCGGGGGCCGGCGTGGCCAGGATGAATCGGGCCTCTCCTTCATAAAGTACACCGGTCTCGAAATACATGTTGCAACATACTTGAATAAACGTTTGCGGAAATGCGGTCAGCGAGATGGCCGAATCAAAGGGTCCGACCACCAGGTTGTTCACGATGCGCGTGGTGAGATAGGGCGCTACGACCATGCCGACGACATAACTCTTCTCACTGATAAGTTCGTCGCCGCTGTACCAGGCATCGGCCACCCCGTCGACGATGGCGATGGTGTTGTTGGAAATCTCAATCTCTGTATTGTTGCCGGCGTCGATTCCGAATGCGGAATCAACGATGATGTTGTTGCGCAGGACAACCGGGCCGGTGTTGTTAAAGGCGATGATTCCGGCCGCTGCGCCCCTGACCACATTGTTGGTGACGCGTACATCGGCGCCTCCCGACACCGCGATTCCCGCTTTGCCCGCCCCAGAAATTTCGTTGCGACGGATATCCACGCCAGTCCCACGCGCGGCGATTCCGTAGGTGCGCGGGTTTTCAACCTTCACGTTGTCTACGCTCACCGCCGCGTCTTGTGCATTTCCCGTCCTCTCCAGACATTCCGTATTCGATTGCGCGATGCAGCCGCTTGCCTGCACGCCGATATTGGCGCCGCGGATGCCAGCGTGTCTGAGGCGTGACCCTCTGCCAATATTTAATCCTTCCCAACTGGCGCGCCGTTCTCTTTGCATGACTAAAGAAAGCAACCCGCCCGGCTCATCGAGCGGCTCAAACACGATGGGCGCTTCGGCAGTGCCTTCGGCGATCAGGATGCCCGGATCGGCCTCAATGGAAATGGTTTCCTCTTTATTCCAGTTCGGGTCGCTGGCGTCCTGCCCGCAGCAATGCTGGTCGTCGCTGTTGGGCGTAATCAGCACGCGGGTACCAGGTTCAATGGTCAAGGTAACGCCTTCCATCACGGTAATGTCGCCGGTCAGGATGACTTCGCCGCGCCAGATTTCATCGCCGGGTATCAGGCCGGAGGTCGTTGCGTTCACCGTCACCGCGCTGGGGCAGGCACCGGCCACCACGCCGCCTGAAATCTGTTCCAGCGGCTCGCGTTCGTTTGGCGCGGCCTCATCTGAAATCGCCTCGTCCAGGTAGACCGCGACGCTGCTGATGTCATCCACCGCCGCGCCAATCTGGTCACGCGGCACCTGGATTTCAAGCACGTCTCTTGCTGCAAAGGCGATTTTTATCGGTTGGCTGTCTTCTGGGGCTGCTTCGAGGTCAGGGAACAGGAGGGAACCGGAATTGCGATTGACCTGTACTTTACCCACTCGCCCCGAATAGTGAATTCTAAGACTCGCATAGTCAAACAGGGCAGGGTTGTTCATTCTTACAAGCACATACAGGAAGCAGGAATTCGCGAAATAATGAACCTCTTCAATATCCGCGGTTTCGAGTCCGTCGGCCGAGTCAACCATGTTCGCCGCATAGTCATCCCATTCGCCTTCTCCTACAACGCCATCGATTACGATGCCCGTGGCCGCCTGTGGCACTGGCGTGGCCGGTGGGGCGGTGACCGCCGGGCGCGGCGTGGGCGGGGCGGCGGTAGGCGTGGCAGTGGGCGGCGTGGTGCAGCCCACCAGCAAGGTGAGAACAAGGGACATGCGCAACGCTGCACCGAAGAATCTACCGTACATGGGGGACCTCCTCACGGTCGCATCACTATGAAGTTGTACGTTTTCAGGACGACGATGTACTCAATCCCTCTCCTCCGGATTCTACTCCCGCTAACTTGAATCCGCAATTCATGTCATATATTGAGAGCAGGTCTCGCTGAAAATCTCTCCTCGCATCCTCTTCACCTTCAAATAACGGCCCTGGCTATTGCCTGTTAAGTCCTTTATTTTCGCAAATACAGATTTTCTTTTTTCCTCCTATTGACCGCTAATACTTCATAGTTATAATAGTGACACATGGAACAATCCCTGCATTGGGATGCGATCTACGAGATCGTACTGGCCTTAAAGAAGCGCTATCCCGACGAAGACCTGGAGACGGTTTCGCTGGACCAGGTCTTCACCTGGATACTGGCATTGCCGGGCTTCGAGGACGACCCGGAACTGGCCAACGATGACATCCTGATGGCCATCTACCAGGAATGGTATGAGGAGATTAACCCGCTATGACTGAAAACGCAGTCCCCAATATCAACGCCCCCGGTTTTGACGTCCCGGCTGAGATGCAGGGGCAGGTGGCCGTCACCAACATGGACCGCCTGCTCAAATTGCTGGACCCGGCCTACAACTGGGGCCGCCGCAGTTCCATCTGGCCGATGATGTTCGGCCTGGCCTGCTGCGCCATCGAAATGATTTGCACCGCCGCCAGTCGCTACGACCTGGCGCGCTTCGGCATGGAAGTGATGCGCCCCAGCCCGCGCCAGTCCGACATGATGATTGTCTCCGGCACGGTGACCAAGAAAATGATTCCGCAGATTGTGCGCCTGTACAATCAGATGCCCGAGCCCAAGTACGTCATCGCCATGGGCGCCTGCGCCTCCGGCGGCGGCCCCTTCAAGGAAGGCTACAACGTGGTCTCCGGTGTGGACAAGTACATTCCCGTGGACGTCTACGTCCCCGGCTGCCCGCCCACGCCCCAGGCATTGCTGCACGGGCTGATGAAACTGCAGGAGAAGATTGACGGCCAGTCCATCACCCGCGAGCACTGGTACGACTCGGACGTCAAGGCGGTAGCCATCCCGGTGCCGGTGCTCGGGCCGGACATCATCGACCCGCGCGATTACAAAGCCATCCAACAGGCTGCAAAGGCGTAACCCCATGACCGAAATGACCGCAGAACGCAAACTGTCCGCGCTCGAAGAGCGCTTCCCCGGCGCGGTGTCGCCGGATACCCGCCCCGGTTACGGAGGCTTCAAGGTCGAGCCCGCCAAACTGGTGGAAGTGGTCACTGCCCTGCGCGACGAACTGGGCTATGACTACCTCTCCTCCGTCACCGCCGTGGACTATCTGGAAGCGGGCGTCATCGAAGTGGTGTACCACTTCTACAAATCCACCGGCGGCCGCGCCCTGGTGCTGTGCGCCCAGACCCCGCGCGACAACGCCGTGCTGCCTTCCGTTACGCCGGTTTACCCCGGCGCAGACTTTCAGGAACGCGAAGCCTGGGACCTGTATGGCGTGAAGTTTGAAGGCCACACCGACCTGCGCCGCATCTTGATGTGGGAGGGCTTCGGCGGCCACCCCATGCGCAAGGACTGGAAAGAAGCCTACTACGAGGAAGACTTCAAGCCGTTCGAGAGCCGCTGGCCGGAAGGCGCGGTGCGCCGCTCGGAAGACCTGAACCCCTACGGCGCGAACGTGGTCTATCCCAAGGATATGACCAACCCGGAAAAAGTGACGGAAGAGGCTGACAAACTGCTCTACGCAAAGCTGGATGAAGAAGCCGCCAAAATCGGCAAGAACCTCGCCACCGATTTCGTGACCGTCAATATGGGCCCGCAGCACCCCTCCACCCACGGCGTGTTCCGCATGGCGGTGGTGATGGATGGCGAGACCATCGTGGCGCTCAAGCCGGTGATGGGCTACCTGCACCGCAACCACGAGAAAATCGGCGAGCGCAACACCTGGCTGCACAACATGCCCTTCACCGACCGGCTGGATTACCTGTCCTCGATGAGCAACAACTGGGGCTACGCCCTGGCGGTCGAGAAGCTGATGGGCAATCGCGTCAGCGTGCCGGAACGCGCCGAGTATGTCCGTGTCATCATGGCCGAACTCACCCGCGTCTCCAATCACCTGTGGGCCATCGGCTTCCTGCTCAACGACCTGGGCGCGTTCTTCACCCCGTCGCTGTATGCCATTGAAGAGCGCGAACTGATTCTGGACATCTTTGAAGCCACCACCGGCTCGCGCATGATGTGCAACTACTTCCGCTTCGGCGGCGTGGCGCGCGATTTCCCCGAAGACGCCTGGAACAAACTCAAGATGCTGGTCAACGAACGCCTGCCGCGCATGGTGGATGAGCTGGATGTCTACCTGTCCAACAATGAAATCGTCGGCGCCCGCACCACCGGCGTGGGCGTGCTCTCCCCGGATGAAGCCATCGCCTACAGCATGGCCGGCCCGGTGTTGCGCGCCAGCGGCGTGCCCTACGACGTGCGGCGTGCCGACCCCTACGGCATCTACGAGGAATTCGACTTCGACGTGGCGGTGCGCTACCACGGCGACTGCTACGACCGCTACATCATCCGCATGGACGAAATTCGCGAGAGCCTCAAGATTTTGCAGCAGGCTGTCAAGCGCATCCCCGCCGGTTCGGTGCTGGATAAGAACCCGTACAACGTGCGCGTGCCCGCCGGCGAGTCTTACGGCCGCGTGGAAGGCCCCAAGGGCGAACTCGGCTACTACATCGTTTCGGATGGCAAGGCCAACCCGCAGCGTTACCATGTGCGCGCCCCGTCCTTCGTCAACCTGACCGCCCTGGAGAAGATGTGCGTTGGGCAGAAAATCGCCGATGTGGTCGTCATCCTCGGTTCCATCGACATTGTGCTGGGTGAGGTAGACCGCTAAGGTCTATCCCGATACGGAGAGAATGACTATGTATGGAAATGGAATCCTCGCTGGCATGATGGTCACCATCAAGCGGTTCGTTGCCACTTACGTGGATGACCTGCGCATGATTGGCCGCCGCTACTACAACCCCGCCGGTATCGAGTACCGACGCAGCAAAGACACCAAGGGCATCTTCACCGTGCAGTACCCGGAAGAGAAACTGCCGGTGCCGGAAGAGTTTCGCTTCATCCCCTTCCTGGTGTATGAAGTCCAGGAAGACGGCACGCACCAGGACCGTTGCACCTCCTGCGGCATCTGCGCCAAGGTGTGCCCGCCGCAGTGCATCTGGATCGAGCAGACCACCCACCCGGAAACTGGCCGCCCGGTGCCCGAACCCGTCGAGTTCTTCATTGATATCGATATCTGCATGAACTGCGGTTACTGCGCCGAGTACTGCCCGTTTGACGCCATCAAGATGGACCACAACTACGAACTGGGTTCCTACGACCGGCACGCGTATCACATCTTCAACAAGGAACGCCTGAGCCGCCCGGTGGAGTACTACGCCGAAATCCGCCCGGACAACTACGCCCGCGAAGAGGCCATCCGCCGCGAGAAGGAAGCCAAGAAGGCCGCGGCTGAGGCCGCCCGCGCTGCCAAAGCCGCTGAGTAGCCCAGACAGTGGGCTTCAGCCCACTGAGTATTAAGTGCCAACAGCCCCCGCATCTTTGCGGGGGCTTTTTTGTTCGTGTACACTTTTTGGCATCCCCTGGAACGAACTGCCGCCTGACATGAAGGCGAAACTGCGCCGCGAAGTTGAGGCATAGAGTTTTTCCGGCAATGCTATACTCTGCCAACTCTAGCGTATCAATGAGGAGGATTTGGCCAATATGGAAGCTCCAGTCCTGAATAGTCAGCCCCGGCCGCGTACCTGGCTGGGCGTGTTGGGGGTCGTCATTGCCCTTAGCCCGCCGATAGTTCAACTCCTGTTGGGACCCTGGTTTTTCGCCATGGTCGGCTTCCCGATGGACCGGTTCCTAAGCCTGCTGGTGTTCTGGGTTGCGCTGGCGCTGGTGTTGGGCATTGCGCGCTACGCCGAAGGCTACCCGCTTTCGCTGTTCGGCTACGCACGGACGCAGAAGACCCTGCGCGCCCGGCTGATTGAATGGATTCTCGCCGCGCTGGCGGCGCTGGTGCTGGGCATTGTGGTCATCAGTTTTTCCAACTATGTGCGCACCGCCCTCACCGGCGAACCGGCCCCGGTCCTGGCCGCGGTGCGCCGGTTTCCCGCCTGGGTGCTGATTCCGGCATGGCTGACGGGCAGCTTTGTGGAGGAAGCGCTGTACCGGAGCTACGCCATCGAACGGCTCACCCTGCTCACCGGAAAGCGCTGGCTGGCGGCGCTCATCACCCTGATAGCCTTCACTGTCTTGCATATCTTCGGCTGGGATTGGATTCACGTGCTGACGGCGGTACTCCCCGGCGGCCTCATGCTCACCTTGTTTTACCTGTGGCGGCGCAGCCTGGCGTTCAATGTGATTGTGCATAGCATTTTAAATGCCCCGCTGTTGCTGCTTCCATTGCTCGAGCCATTTATGTAATATGAACGAATCAACCATCGTCGAAACCATCACCTCCTTGTTTCCCAACGTCGAGACCACGGAAGCCCTCGGTTTCACGTTCTTTTTCTACAAGTCCGAGCGTAATTTTCCGTTCGCCACCTTCGTGGCGTCCGACACCGAGCATGACAAATTCTCCGACCTGGACCGGCCCGGCGTGTACCGCCTGAACATCGGCGTAAGCAAAGAGACGTTTGAGTCGTTGTTCGGGGCAGGGGAGGTGGATGCCAGCCAGTACGACTTCACCGCGCTGGATGTCGTCATGCCGCACCCCGAATACGCCGCTTACCACTTCGTCTGTGTGCTGTCACCCGAATCCAGTTGGGAACAGGTCAAGGACCTGCTGGCCGAGGCGCACGGCATGGCCGCCCGGCGTTACGAAAGGCAGGGGAAAGAGGGATGATTCTCGAATTCACCTGCACGCTCATCGAGTGGCGCGGCCCGGCGCCGTTCGTCTTTGCCCCAGTCCCGGAAGACGAAAGCGAACTGATCGAAGAAGTCTCCAGCCTGGTGACCTACGGCTGGGGGGCCATCCCCGCCCACATTCGCATCGGCGAGACCGACTTCCAGACCGCATTGTTTCCCAAGGACGGCATCTACCTGGTGCCGGTGAAGGTGGCGGTGCAGAAGGCGGAGAACGTGAAGATCGGCGATACGGTTAAGGTGCGGCTGGAACTGCGCATCTGAACGCATATAGGGGAGCACGGCCATGTCGCGCAGTCGGGCGGAAGGATAACATCGTCGGAAGATCGATGCTGCAAGAATAGTGTATTAGTCATAACCTTGTAGCCGAAGGAAAGCTCTCTCTATTAGACCGGCTGCTTCTTGCTTTGGTTTATACTGTTCGTAAGCCAATTGCTATCCCGCACCAAGTAACACTGACTAACAGTCATCGATAATTTGTACAACCGCCAGGGTAATCATGCTAATTGACAAGGATTGGGATTTCGAGACCGCAATAAGGGAAATCAGTAAGAGATATTACCCAGGAGGACAAACAACCGGCCCGCTAAGAAATAGGCAGGTGGAGGCATGGGGGCAAATCGTTGGTAAGACGCGAGCACTAGCTGAATTCGATGATGCCATCAAGCGATATGGTTCACGTACTGCGTTTGGTAGAGAATATAGAGTTACACCACGAACCTTGCAGAGTTTTAGGGAATTTTTCGAAAACTTGCCGGGCGACCAGGGTGACGAGAAGAAGAGCTCAAAGATTACAAGAGCGTTCATTTCTTACTCTTGGGATAATAATGACCATAAGAAGTGGATTCGTAAACTTGCCATTCGACTCAGGGGCGATGGAATTGATGTGACGCTTGACCAATGGCACATAGTTCCCGGCGATCAATTACCGGAGTTTATGGAGCGATCAGTTCGCGATAGCGATTTTGTGTTGATTGTTTGCACCAAGAAATATAAAGAAAGATCAGATAACCGGGAAGGTGGGGTCGGGTATGAAGGGGACATCATAACCGCTGAATTTATGGCTACTCGTAACCACCGTAAGTTCATTCCAATCTTAAGACAACAGCCTTGGAAAGAATCTGCGCCAAATTGGCTACTTGGGAAATATTATATAGACTTGTCGCTTTCACCTTACCAGCAGGACCACTATGATGATCTTCTAACCACGCTATTGGGAACAAGAGAAGCGGCTCCCCCGGTTGGAGCATTAACAAAGATTGGACGACACCCACTTGCAGAAAATGAAGGCCAGAAAACTGAAATCCCTACCAGTGTTGAGCCAATTCAGATTACAGGAATAATTGCTAATCAAGTAGGGGTTCCTACAAACGATGGCACTCGGGGGAGCGCCCTTTATAGAATTCCGTTCCGGTTAACTCAGCGACCATCACGTGAATGGGTAGACCTATTTGTGAAAAATTGGAATCATCCGCCAAAATTTACAACAATGCATCGCCCAGGAATCGCCACTGTAATTGGAGATACTATCGTTTTAGATGGTACTACTATAGAGGAAGTAAGAGACTACCATAGAGATACTTTGGTTCTGGCTATTCAAAAAACAAATGAAGACTTTAAAGAATTCTCAGAACGAAGAGCTAGAACCATTCAACAAAAGCAAGACCTACTAACAGCACACAGGAAGACTATCGATGACATTTCAAGTGAAATTGAGTTTAATGATGATTAGACCGATGCTTATTACCATACGAACCTAACTTTCGGAATTCTTCATCTCGAACTTATTCCTCAATATTTTCTGCGCCTCTTCATCTCACCACCGCATTCCCCGTTGCCTCTTTGACAGGCTCTCTCTGATACAATTGTCCCTATGTACAACGACGACACCGAACTGCTGTTCCCCAGCCGCGTCATCCGTGAACTGCGCGACGAACGCGCCGCCGGCTGGGCGGAACTGGTCGACCGCGTCAAAGACACCCCGCCGGACCACCCTGATCATCTCGCCTTCGTGCTGATGATGGCGAAACTCAATGGCTGCACCTCCTGCAACGCCGACTCCTTCCGCGCCATGCGCGGCTGTACCCAGTGCGCCATCCAGAACGTCAAGCGCAACAAGGGCGGCGATGGTGAGCTGGTCAAACTATTTGAAAAAGCCCTCAAAGAAGTGAGCAAGTTCGCCCCCCAGAAATGACGCCGCCCAGCGGGCGACCGGATACCCTCCGGGTCCCCCGCTGCGTTTGAAAGGTATCCCGATATGCCCGACCTTACGCTTAACCAGGTGATGGACGCGCTCGCTGTCGTCCAGGAACCCGCACTCGAACAGCCGCTTGCCGCCGCCGGTTTGCTGCGGGATGTCGCCGTCAAGGGCGGCAAAGTCTCGCTTACACTGGCGCTGCTCAGCCCGGCGCACCCGCACCAGGCCGAGATGGAAGACGCCATCCGCGCCGCGCTGGGCGGCCTGCCCGGCTTCAAGTCTGTGGAAATCACCCCGCTGCTTGCCGTGCCCGCCGACCCGCGCCTGCAGGCCGTGGGCAAGTCGGACATCAAGACCGTCATCGCCGTCGCTTCCGGCAAGGGCGGCGTGGGCAAGAGCACCGTGGCGGTCAACATCGCCGTGGCGCTGGCGCAGGCCGGCGCGGCGGTCGGCCTGATGGATGCCGACGTCTATGGTCCCAACGTCCCGATGATGATGGGCGTGGACCGCCTGCCGCCCGTCACCGACCAGACCAACATCCCGCCCGCCGAAGCTCACGGCGTCAAAATGATGTCCATCGGCTTCATGGTGAAGAAAGAACAACCCATCGTGTGGCGCGGCCCCATGCTGCATACCGCTATTCGCCAGTTCACCCAGGATGTCAACTGGGGTCATCTGGACTACCTTGTCGTTGACCTGCCGCCCGGCACCGGCGACGCCCAGCTCAGCCTCGCCCAGACCGTCAGCGTCACCGGCGGCGTCATCGTCACCCTGCCGCAGGCCGTCTCACTGGAAGATGCCCGCCGCGGCCTGGAAATGTTCCGCCAGTTGTCCATCCCCATCCTCGGCGTGGTGGAAAACATGAGTTACCTTGAATTGCCCGATGGCTCGCGGATGGACATCTTTGGCAGCGGCGGCGGCGAGAAGATGGCCGCCGAAGCCGGCGTGGATTTCATGGGCGGCATCCCCCTGGACCCCAATGTGCGAGTGGGCGGCGACAATGGCGTGCCCATCATCCTCAGCCAGCCGGATAGCCCGGTGGCGCAGGCGTTGCGTGGCATTGCCGCCGAAGCCGCCCTGCGGGCCAGCATGCTGGCGCTCAAGAACCAGTCCAGCCAGATTCCCATCAGTATTGTCGGTTAGGGGCTGGCGTCGGGAGGAAAGCAGGCTTTCGTTTGCCCGCTTTCCCCTACCTGCCTTATAATCTACTGAAATCAGACTATTCCGGTCAGGGAAGCGATTTCCGGCCGCCAAGGACACTATGCAACGTACAATCGTAGGCATCCGCTTTCAGAAAATCGGTAAACTGTATCATTTCGACGCCAGTCGTGAACCCGACCTCGTCCCCGGCGATTTCGCCGTGGTGGAAACCAGCCGCGGCATCCAGTTGGGGCAGGTGATGGGCGTGGTGGCCGACCCGCCCAAGCCGCCCAAAGGCACCTGGAAACACATCGAACGCAAGGCCACCCCGCAGGACCTCGTCATCCGCCAGAGCCTGGAACAAAAAGAGACCGAGTTGATGATTGCGGCACGCGCCGCGGCCTCCGAGCACAAGTACCAGGGCCTCAAAATCGTCAAGGCCGAATTCTCGTTCGATGGCAGGAACGTAGCGTTGCTGTACAACACCGACGATGAGAAGAACGAGCCCAACCTCGGCAAACTGCGCGGCGCGCTCAAGCAGGATTACCCCGACCTGACGCTGGAGTTCCGGCGCATCGGCCCGCGCGACGTCGCCAAAATCATCGGCGGCATGGGCGCCTGCGGGCTGGCCAGCCGCTGCTGCTCCACCTTCCTTACCGAGTTCAGCCCGGTCAGCATCAAAATGGCCAAGGCGCAGGGCATCTCCCTCGACCCCAACGAAATCACCGGCATGTGCGGTCGTCTGCGCTGCTGCCTGGTGTACGAATACGAGCAGTATGTGGAAGCGCGCAAGATTCTGCCCAAGCGCGGCAAGCGGGTGGTCACGCCCTCCGGCGAAGGCACCGTGCTGGACAGTTTCCCGCTCAAGGACTCAGTGCTAGTGCGCCTCAACGACGAAACCGGCACGCGTGCCGAGTTCCTCAAGCATGAACTCGAACCCTGGGACGAACTGGAAGCGCTGCGCCGCAAGTCCGAAGGCACTTGCGACCGGCACGAAGGCGGCGGCTGCACCTGCGGCAAAGGCGACGCCAAAGCCGAAGGCGGAGAGGCTCCCAAAACCGACGATTGAAATTTGCACAGAGGCATCCCACTTCGGATGCCTCTGTGCTTTAGCGCCCGTACACTCAACAAAGGAGTCTCCCATGCCCGATTTCATTCAGGAAGCCGAAGCGCTTTTTGCCTACACCCGCGCCCTGCGCCGGGATTTCCACATGCACCCGGAACTGGGGTTCCAGGAAGTGCGCACCGCCGGCATCGTGGCGAAAGAGTTGAACCAGTTGGGGCTGGAAGTCAGCACCGGCATCGCCGAAACCGGCGTGGTGGCGATGATTGAAGGCGGCAAGCCCGGCCCGGTCGTCTTGTGCCGCTTTGATATGGACGCGCTGCCCATCACCGAAGAGACCGGCAAGGACTACGCCAGCACCAACCCCGGTGTAATGCACGCCTGCGGGCATGACGGCCACACGGCCATCGGCCTCACTGTGGCGCACCTGCTGCACCAGCACCGCGAAGACCTGGCCGGCACGGTGAAGCTGGTTTTTCAGCCCGCCGAAGAAGGCTTGGGCGGCGCGGAGCGCATGGTGAAGGAAGGCGTTCTGGAAGGCCCGCGCCCGGATTACTCGCTTTCTCTGCACCTGTGGAACGAGAAACCCTACGGGCTGATTGGCGTCACCCCCGGCCCGGCCATGGCCGCGGCCGAATCGTTTGAAATTACCATTACCGGCAAAGGGGCGCACGGCGCCTCACCGCACCAGGGCCTGGACCCCATCCTGGCCGCGGCACAGGTCATCACCGCGCTGCAATCCATCGTCAGCCGCAACGTGCGCCCGCTGGAAGCCGCGGTGGTCAGCGTTACCGCCATTGAAGGTGGCACGACTCACAACGTCATCCCGCCGGATGTGAAGATGAAAGGCACCATCCGCTCGTACTTGCCGGAAGTGCGCGAACTTGTCCACCGCCGCTTTGGCGAGATCGTCAAGGGCGTTTCCGCCAGCATGGGCTGCGAAGCCGAGTACGTCATCTTCGACATCACCCCGGCTGTGGTCAACGATGCCGGCATGGCCGCCCACGTTCAGGGCGTGGTTCAGCGCCTGCTGCCCGCCGATGGCCTGGAGACCGACTACCGCACGATGGGCGCCGAAGACATGGCCTACATGATGGACGACATCCCCGGCTGCTATTTCTTTGTGGGGTCCGCCAATGACGAGCAGGGGCTGAACTACGGCCACCACCATCCCAAATTTGACTTTGATGAGCGCGCCCTGCCCAAAGCCGCCGCGCTGATGGCCGCCGCCGCCGCCGACTTATTGAAGTAGCCGTCCCAACGAGACGGAAGCGGGGATTCGCCTGCCGCAATTTCACGGGATTAACTGCCCATGCCAGAATAGCGTACTTGTCCCGCGATGCGGGCATCCGCCGGTTGCTGTCAGCCTATCCCGCCTCTCGCTGCCATGGATGGAATAGGGTTTGCCTCCAAATTCCCTCCAACCGTAGCTGACATTATGAAAACACTCAAACCTATTATTCTCGTTTTATCCACGGGCTATATCTGCGTCTATTTCTCTGAACACCTCTTCTGGGCGCGTGTTCGCCCGGATGATTCGCCCGCCAATTGGCTGATGTTATGGGTTGCGTATTCATTGGTGGCGTTTGTTTTTCTGGCACTCGTACAGTATTTCCGCGTCAGGAATATCTGGGCGCTGTTCCTTGCCGGAGCCGCTTATGGCTGGCTTCTTGAAGGCGTAGTCGTGCAAACGACGTATGAAATGCTTCCCCTGTCCATCTCATTTACAGGGCTTGCATGGCATGCCCTGATCACAATCTGGATTGGCTGGTATTTAATCCAAAAGACATTCATTTCATCAAGCGTCTGGTCTGCCCTCAGACTCTTTGTCTTGATTGGCTTTCTTTATGGTCTTTGGGCCATCTACTGGCGATTGGATCCAGACGGGGGAGTTGCCACCATTCCTGAATTTGCCCTCTTCTCGCTGACAACCACTGCGTTGGTTATTTTTGCCTACGGATTGGCAAATTGGAGCCTGTCCAGTCCGTTTACCATCAATCGTTGGGGTATCGGTTTTGTAGGGTTCTTGTTTGCGCCTTACTTCTTCTTTGTGACAGTCCCCGCCGCACCTTCAGCAATTCTAATTCTGCCCTTTCTGCTCTTGTCGGTCTATCTGGGATTAAGATGGAACCGCTCCAGCGAAAGGCAAGGCTCACTGCTTGATACCTTCCACGGACAGGTGCCTCTGTGGAAATATGTAAGCATGATGACTTTGCCGGGTACAGGGATTTGTGTCTATGCTCTCGCACTGTCATTAAACTTGCACTGGTATACCAATTGGGTTCTGTACATTATCACTACCCCGCTTGGTTTTGTCGTCTTCGGAATGAGTTTGTACAAACTGTTGAAAAACCGGGCGACTGTTATTCCGTAATTGGGAACCCTATCCACAGCAGATGCAGGCTGGGAAAGCGTGAAGCGGACGTCCAGGATTGGCCGGGATTTACACGCATTCCCTCTCTTTGAGTTTATACTACGCACAGGCCTCGTGTCACCCATCTGGCCGCAGCCAACGCAACCCTTATGCCGACTCTCGATCTCAACGACCTCAAACGCGTTCCCGACCTGACCGAACCCCCGCGCCGCGTCATCTCGCTGGTGCCTTCGATGACCGAGTCGCTGTTCGCCCTCGGCTTTGGCGCTTCGGTCGTCGGCGTCACGGAATACTGCATCCACCCCGCGGACAAGGTCGCCTGGCTGCCCAAACTGGGCGGCACCAAGAACCCGGACATCACCCGCATTGCCGCCCTCAAGCCGGACCTGGTGATGGTCAACCAGGAAGAGAACACCGAGGCCGCTGTGGCAGCCCTGCTGGCTGCCGGCGTGCGCGTCTGGATGACCTTTCCGCAGACCGTTGACCAGGCCATCGATGACCTGCGCGCCCTGCTGGCCGTCTACCATTCCGACAAGCCCGCGCTGCACATTAACAGCCTGCAGATGGCGCTGGACTGGGCGCGCGCCGCTACAACCGACCAGCCTCCGGTGCGCTATTTCTGTCCCATCTGGCAGCAGGGGGAGGGCCTCGACATGTGGTGGATGACCTTCAACAAGAATACCTACATGGATGACCTGCTGGCGGTCTTTGGCGGCCAGAACGTGTTTGCCGAACGTGAAAAACGCGAACCGCTGGATGCCGACCTGGGCCGCGCCGAGGGCCGGCCCGCCGATGGCGACCGCCGCTACCCGCGCGTGAGCCAGCAGGAAGTCATTGAGGCCATGCCGGACCTCATCCTTCTGCCTAGCGAACCTTTTGTGTTTACTGCCCAACACCTTGACCCACTGCGCAACCTGCTGGCGTTCACCCCTGCGGTGAAGTCGAACAACCTGCGCCTGGTGGATGGCACGCTGCTCACCTGGCCCGGCGCCCGCCTGGGCAGGGCGCTCCAGGAACTGCCTGCCCTTTTCCCACCCACAACCGACGACGGGCTCTAGCCCGTTGCGATAGGAGACTCCCATGTATATCGACCCCAATACCGGCGGCATCATCTTTCAGGTACTTGCAATCGCGTTCACGGCCTTTTCCGGCGTCATACTCGTTTTCTCAGGCCGCATCAAGATGTTCATTGCTAAATTGCGCCGCAAGAATCGCGAACGCGATGAAGAAGAGTAGCCGCCTGAAAATTCCTCCCCGCTCCCGCACCTCAGTTCTTCGGTACGATTACCTTTATGAAATCCATCCTCATTGGTTTTGATGCATTCGACCCCCTGCGTTTTGAGGCGCTGGCCGAGCGCGGCGAACTGCCCAACCTGCGCGCCTTCATGGGGCAGGGCGCTTACCGCCGCTTTGCCATACCCAATCCCGCCCAGAGCGAAGTCTCATGGTCCAGCATCGCCACCGGGCTGGACCCCGGCGGCCACGGCCTGTTCGATTTTGTTCACCGCGACCCGGCCACCTACGCGCTTGAAGTTTCCCTGCTGCCGGTTAAGCAAAGTCTTGTCGGCACGCAGTTCGTCCGCCCGCATACCGCCCGCACCTTCTTCGACCATGCCGTTGAGCAGGGCTACCCGGCAACATCCCTGTGGTGGCCGGCGACATTCCCCGCCCGCCTCGAGTCGCCAATCCAATCCATTCCCGGCCTCGGCACGCCGGACATCCACGGCAAACTTGGCGTTGGTGTCCTGCTTACCGCGGACCTTCCCGCCGCTGCCGGCATTGAGAAGACCACGCTGGACAAACTCGAAAAGACCGGCAGCCTGTATCGCGGACGGTTGCCCGGCCCCCTGCGCAAAAATGGCGACCAGGCCTGGCTGGCCGTGGAGCTGGCGGCCGAGGGCCAGACCGTCGCGCTCACAGTCGGCAAGCAGCGCCTCACCTTGCGCGCCGGCGAATGGACTCCCGTGCTGGAACTCGCTTTCCCGATGGGCATGCTCGGCTCGGTGCGCTTTGTCACGCGTGCCATCGTTTCGCTTTCGCCGGTCGTGCAGGTATATTTCCTGCCGCTGCAACTCCATCCGTTCGGTTCGCCCTGGCCCTACGCCGCGCCGCCCGGATTCATCAAGCAGGCCTGGAAGGCGCACGGCCCATTCCTCACGCTCGGCTGGCCGCAGGACACCACCGGGCTGGATGAAGGCATCCTTAATGACGGCCAGTTCCTGGCCTTGTGCGAAGACATCATCGCCACCCGGGAGCGGGTATTCATGCAACAACTTGCGGGCTTCAAGGAAGGCGTGCTCGCCGTGGTGTTCGACACCCTCGACCGCGTCCAGCACATGTTCTGGCGCGAGCATCCGCACATCATCGACGAGTGGTATCGCAAACTGGATGCCCTGTTCGGCCGCATTCTGGCCGCCGCGCCGAAAGACGCCCGCATCGTGGTTGTCTCTGACCACGGCTTCAAGACCTACGAGCACAAGGTGCATCTGAATGGCTGGCTGGCCGGTCAGGGCCATCTTTTCGCGACGAATGGAAAGCGCTCCCTGGACGCCGTGGATTGGACCAGAACCACCGCGTACGCGGTGGGGCTGAACAGCCTGTACCTGAATTTGCAGGGCCGCGAAGGGCAGGGCATCGTCCCGCCCACAGAGATAGATTCGCGCCGCCGCATCCTGAAAGACGCGCTCCTCGGCTGGAAAGGCCCGGATGGCCGCGCTGTGGTCGAACACGTCGCCCTGCGCGAAGAAGTCATCACCGGCCCGCTGGCGCGCCTCGGCCCGGACCTGCTGGTGGGCTATGCACCCGGCTACCGCGCCAGCTCCGAAACCGGTACCGGCAAGTGGGCAGCCGAGGTTATCGAACCCAACCGTGACCACTGGGCCGCCGACCATTGCATCAACCCGGCAGCGGTGCCCGGTGTGGTGTTTGCCAACCACGGCCTCGCTGACCTTCCTCATCCTTCTTTTAAAGACCTGCCGGAATTGGTGCTGGGCGAGGCGTTTGAACCGCGCCCGGGTGAACCGCCTGCCGGCTTGTTGGCCGAGGATCAGCGCACCATTGAGGAAAGACTCAGTGGCCTCGGTTATCTCTAGCCAGAAACTCTCCCGGCGGGAAGTTAAGGACGTCTTTGTTTTGACGGCTTTCGGCATTCATGTCTGGACGATTCTTGCGGTGCTGGTGGATGTGCCCGCCTGGCTGCTCCAAATGTCGGTACCGGAACTGGCTGGGGCCATTTCCTATTCGCTGGTTTACGCATTGGTAGAGACGCTGCTGGTAGCGCTTGGGTTGATTGCGGTGGGGTTCATCATCCCCGCCCGCCTGCGCAAAGACAATTTCCTGGTCTGGGCTATCCTTCTTTTCCTATGGTTTTTTGGCCTTGCGTTGGCTCTTTTCAATGACCCCTCGCTGGTGTTTCAGAAGCAGGCGCTGGCACGGCTGTTCCTTCTCACCTTTCTCCCGACGGCGGCCTTGTTCAGCGTACTTAATCCCGTCAAGCGGGCGTTAGCGTGGTTGGCTGAAACCGTCGCGATTCTTGTGGGTGGCTACCTGGCGATGGATTTAATCGCTCTCGCAATCGTCATCATCAGGAATATATAGCATGGTCACGCGCCGCGAGTTCCTGAAATTAACGGCTGCCGGACTGGCGAGTTTATCCCCCCTGCGTTTGCCAGCCCCCCAGGCCTCTCAGAGTCAGAAATCGAATATCTTGATTCTGGTGTTTGATGCGCTTTCTGCGCGCCACATTCAGCTGTTTGGCTACTCGCGCCAGACCATGCCCAACCTGACTCGCTTTGCAGACCGCGCCACCGTTTTTCACCAGCATACGTCTGCGGGTAGTTTTACGACCTCTGGCGTTGCCTCGATGCTCACCGGTCGTTACCCCTGGGCGCACCGGGCTATTCAGCCAAACGGGACCGTGCTGGACGATATCGCGTCGCACAACCTGTTCTCTTTGTTGGCCGCGCAGGGATTTACTACTCTGGGTTTTTCGCATAATCTGCTGGCGAACATTCTTCTTTATCAGTTCCGGGGCGATTTGCGCGAATTTATGCTTCCGCGGCAACTGGCGCTTGTTGAAAACACTCTGGCAGACCGGCTCTTCTGGCGGGATTATGGCGTTGCCGTGCGTGCGGAAGAAACTGCGCTTAAACCAGTCGGTCAGTTGCCCAATTCGCTACTGTTGGCTGCATTATTGAAATTCGTTCAGTCTGCGGAAGAACAAACTGTATTGCGCCAGTACCGCGATGAGTTTCCCCGCGGCCTTCCCACAAACCATGACATGCTCTATCGGTTGGAAGATTACATTGACTGGACCCTGACCCAGGCGCCGACCCTCCGCCAGCCGTATGCCGCCTACGTGCATTTCATGCCTCCCCACGACCCCTACAACCCGCGCCGGGAATTTATTGGCCTCTTTGAAGATGGCTATCGTGCTCCTGAGAAGCCGCTGCACTTCTTTCAGGATGACCGTGACCAACCGTTTCTGGATGAGAAACGCACCCAGTACGACGAATTTGTGGCCTATGCCGATGCAGAGTTTGGCCGGTTGGTAGATGGGCTGGAACAACAGGGCGCGCTGGAGAATACCTGGCTGGTTTTCACGGCCGATCACGGCGAAATGTTCGAGCGCGGAATTTACCGCCACATCACCCCAACGCTTTATGAGCCAGTGATTCATGTACCATTCCTGATTCGCGCCCCGGGGCAGGGGGCGCGGCGCGATGTTTACGTCCCTACCAGCGGGGTGGACCTGTTGCCCACTCTCGCCTCCGCTGCTGGCCTGTCTGTGCCGGGTTGGGTCGAGGGGCTGACCTTGCTCGATTCAACCGGTGCGCCCGCCACACTCCCCGACCGCCCGGTGTTCAGTATGGATTTCAAGAGCAGCAGTAAGTCCGGCCAACTATTGAAGGGAACGGCGTCCATTCGCCGCGGAGACCTCAAGCTCACTTCCTATTGGGGCTATGACGGCTATGACGGTATCTCTGAACTCTACGACCTTGCTGCCGACCCGGAAGAATTGAACGACCTCGCTCTGGAACGGTCCGCAGACGCGGCCGAGCTGACTTCGGAGTTATCCGAACAACTTTCTGCCAACACCGAATTGCGACGCTGACCGCATAGCATTCTTCCGTCGTTTTCCGTTTTCCTAAATAGATGCGCTCAATATGCGGCTGAGGACTTCGCCGTATATGTGACTGTCCCATAAACGGTGGGTTTTGAGAAAAAGAAAGACCTCTTGTAGGATTAGTTTGTCACAACCATCCACAAGAGGCTTTCCATGTCCATTGTCATATTACAACTGCCCAAAG
>SCUK01000042.1 GCA_004297445.1 Anaerolineae bacterium
ACAAAACTCCGGGAGGGGGGTGGGGGGGTTTGTCCTATCAGGAGTCGAGGCTTTAGCCGAGAGCCTGACAAGTTCTCCGCCAAAGCGTCGACTCCTGTCTCATCAGAACTGGACACTCCCGTCCTATGTTTTCCTCTTCCCTTTACCGCGCTTGCTTACCGGAGCCGTCTTGTTGTACTCCATCACCTTGGCGATGTTCGTCATCTCGCCCAGAATCGCAATCGTTTCCCCGCCCGTCACCAGCGCCTCGGAAGGTGGGTGGTAATCCGTCTCTTCGCCGGACTGGCGCAGCACCACGCTGACGTTGAACGTCTTTTCCACCTCGCCATAGGTCATGCTCGGCAGGCGCGAACTCGCGCTCACCACCAGCCGCGCCAGGTTCATTGGCTGGCCCTGAATCATGATCGGGCGGGTCATCTCCATCCCGGCGGCAGCCGCGGCAAACGATGGCGCGGAAATGGACGACGCGCTCATCGCCGTAAAGCCGAACTGCTTCTGGATGGCGGAGGCGAAATCGTAGTCAAAGATGCGCACCACCACTTCGATGTTCGGGTTAATGGCGCGCGCCTTCACCGCCACCTGCATGTTGAGCGAGTCATTCTGCGTACACAGCACAATGGCGCGTGCCCGCGCCACCCCGGCGGCGTCCAGCGTCACCTCGCGCTGCGCATCATCCACGATCACCGGCACATCCAGCGCCTGGCTCTGGCTCAACAGGTCGGCGTTGGGGTCCTGCTCAATCACCACCACGTCCTGGCCGATGTTGTGCAGGTTGAGCAGCACTTGGAAGCCCAGGTGCCCCAGCCCCACCAGGATGATGTGGTCGTTGTACATACTGGCAACAGCCATGGCCCACTCCTTGCCGCGCGAGCGGCGGTTGAAAAACAGCGCCCCAAAATCGGCCACGCCCTGCGCCAGCAGGATGAAGCCGATGAGCGGCATGAGGAAAAAGAACGCCTGCAAATAAGGCTCATGCGGAAAATCGATTCCGGCCTGGAAGAACGTCATCGTCAGCGCCACGTAAATGCCCTCGGCCGGTCCATCCAGTTCGCCGGGCGTGCCCACCGACAGGCGGTAGTACAACAGCCCCCCGCCGATGAACGCCAGCCCGAATACCGACAGCGGCCCGATGAATTCGCGCAACAGCAGGATGGAGTCGCGCCATGTGGCCCGGATGCGGCGCGACAGGGGAGAGCGTGGGCGGTTCATTGAAGTTGGTAGATAAAGATCTCGGGGTTGAGGAACGAAAGCGGTACGCGCGGCAGCCAGGCCGGCAGGCTGTAGGCGAAGTGCCCGATTTCAACGTATGCAGTCTCGCCCGCCGCCAGCGCTTTGAAGAAGGCGCAATCCAGCGGGTGCAGTTCGCAGGTGTACGGGTCGTTGAAGCGATTGGCGATGAAACTGTCGATGACCAGATATGTGGGCTGGCGGTCGGCGATGCCTTCCGCGCCGGTGTTGTACTCGAAGAACTTGCCCTCCGGCACCTGCTGGCCGGGCAGCTTGATGAAGAACAGCGGATAATTGCGGGCGGCATCGAACTGCGTCCGGTCAATCACCGGCGGGTACGAGGTGTACTCGATGATGCCGCCGCGCGGCAGCGTGGCGAGGAAATCCCCCGCCGGGCCGCGCGCATCGTTGGCGAACAGCAGACCGATGCTCACCACCCGCAGGAAGGAATAGACCAGCACGACAGCCAGCGCCAACAGCAGGGCCGGGCGGGCGCGTCCCCAGCCGCGCGCCGCGAGGGTCTCCAGGATTATTTCCACCAGCCGCGCCGCCATCACCGCCAGCAGCGGCAGCAGCGGCAGGAAGAAGCGTGCCGGGTAGTTGTAGGAAATAAGAATCGGCAGGTCCAGCGCCAGCGTCGCCAGCGAAAGGGCCAGCCACGGCGCGGCGGCGGGCAGGTCGCGGGCGCGCAGAGCCTGCACCGCCCGCCACAGGAAGTACGCCAGACCGGCCAGCCCCAGCAAGAACAGGGCCGGGCCGAGCACGTCCCACAGGCGTTGCCACTGCCCGACGAATCCCTGCACGCTGTCCGGCGTGCGGCCGTATTGGGCGTGGTTTTGCAGCGCCGGCACGAGGCGCTTGAAGTAGAAGGTCATCCACGTCAGGGCGCGCGGCGTGCCCAGCGCGTAGCCGCCGAAGGCTGCCACCGCACCCAGCGCCAGCGTTTCGCCGCTGCGCAGGGCGTCGCGCCACAACCCGCGGCGGGTGTGCAATGCGTAGAACACCAGCGGCACGATGAGCAGCGCGCCGCCGTTGTATTTACTGCTGGCCGTCAGCCCCACCGCGAAGCAGGCGGCATAGAACCAGCCGCGCTGGCCGGTCTGCCCGTAGCGCAGGGCGGCCCAGGTGGTAAGCGTGGCGAAGAACACGAGGTAGATATCGTTGTGAGCGAAGCGAGCATGCTGGGCGAATTCACTGCTGGTCAGCACCAGCAGGCTGGCGAATGCCGCCGCGTACACCCCCGCCCCGGTGCGGCGCGCCAGCGCAAACGTCAGCGCCACCAGCCCCGCGCCCAGCAGCACCGAGAGCAGGCGCGCCGCCCACATCACCTGCGTGTCGCCGTGGCCTAGCGCCAGCACCAGCCGCCCGACCCAGTACATGGCGTATTTGGGCAGGGAGGGGTAATCGAAGTTCTCTTCGTCAAAGACCAGTTCGCCGTGCAGGGCTTTGACCACCTGCTGGACCAGCTCGTCCGGGTTCCAGCCGTCCGGCAGGCCCCATTCGATTCCCGGCAGGGTGATGGCGATGAAGACCAGCGCGAGGACCAATGGGATGACCCACGGCCGCGCTTTGATGAAGGAGTTGAGCGATTGCACTCGGGGGATTATACGCCAGCACGGCCGCGGCCCCCGTCTTGCCTGTATAATCGCGGCGTGCCCCGTGCTGTTTCATTTCTACTTATCGTGATTCTAGTAGCCGGTTGCGCCGCGCCCCAGCCCGCCGCAACGCGCACCGCCGCTTCGCCTGCCTCACCCACGCTTGCCGTCGTGCCCACACAGGCCATCGAGGAAGCCGCGCCTACCGTCGCCATCCCCGACCCCGTGGCGGGCGAGGCGGCGTTGTGGCATGCCTTTACCGGCGAAACCGCCGAAGCCTTCGAAGCCATCGTGGCGGACTTTAACGCCAGCAACCCGTATGGCGTGGTAGTGGTGGCTGAACGTCACAACAACTACTTCCAACTCGCACAGGACATGAACGCCGCCCTCACCGATGGCGTCTGGCCGGGGTTAATCGTGGCGCACCCGTACCAACTGGCGGGCTGGCAAGCCGCCGGGTTGGTGGCGCCGATTGACCACTTCATCCATGACCCGGCCTACGGGCTCTCGGAAGTAGATCGCACAAACCTGTTCACCAGCCTCTGGACGCCGGACTACGAGCCGGGGGGCGAGCATCTGGGTGTGCCCGCCTTGCGTACCGCGCAGGTGTTGTTTTACAACGCCACCTGGGCAGCCGAACTGGGCTTTGCCGCCGCACCCGCCACGCCGGAGGAATTCCAGCAGCAGGCCTGCGCCGCCGCCGACGCAAACGGGGATGCTACCGGCGGCTGGTTCATCGACATCGATGCCTCCACCACCTTTGCCTGGCTGCGGGCGTTTGGCGCGCCGGGCGCGGAAGCAGACGGTTACGTGCTCGATACGCAGGAGACCCGCGCCGCCGCCGCCTTTCTGCGACGGCTGGTCGAAACTGGCTGTGCCTGGCGGCCCGCCACCCGCTACCCGGATGCCGAATTCTCTGCCCGGCAGGGTCTGTTCTACTCAGCGCGTGCCAGCGCCATCCCCTTCCTGAACGCGGCGTTGCAGGCCGCGGGCAACGAGGACGAATGGCAGGTCATCGCCTACCCCGGCGCGCCAGTGGTCAGCGTGACCGGCCCGGCCCTGTCCATCCTGGATGCGCCGCTGGAGGCGCAGTCTTCGGCGTGGGCGTTTTTGCACTTCTTCCTCCAGCCGGAGCAACAGGCGCGCTGGGTGCGGGCCACCGGCGCGCTCAGCGTTTCGGCAGATGTAACTGCGGCGTTGGGGCCGGGTTGGGTGGCGGCTAACCCGCAATGGCAGGCGGCGCAGGGGCTGGCACAGGAGTCCGGCCAGCCGGAACCAACCCGCCCATCCTGGGGTGTGGTGCGCGGCGTGCTGATGGACGCATTTGAGGAATTGCTGGGGCCCAGCCTGACTCAGGCGCGCCTGCTCAGCCTGATGCCGGAATTGCAGGCCACCGCCGATGAAGTGGATGCCGCCTCGGGGCGATAGAGGTGATCGATTGCAGATATTCGAGATTCGTTATTCGAATTGAATTATCGAATAACTATTCACGAATATCTACTCACGAATACCGACGAAGTTCGCTCATCCTGCCTATAATACAAGCATGCCACGCACACCCGACCTCGAATGGATGATGTGGCGCATCGACGATGCCCAGCGCGCCGACCCGCCGCTGGTCAACCTGATTCGCGCCATCCAGTATTACAACGACAAGTACGATGCCGTCCCCAACCGGGTGGAAAGCGCCCCGGGTTGGGGCAGTGGGTTGGTGCCGCCGGATGGCATGCAAGTGACCGAGTCAAAAAGTCTGCCGCCCGGCCACCTGATGCTGGCGCGCGACCCCAGCCTGGATGGCAGACTTCCCCGCCGCAAACCCTGACCGCTCATGCCCGAACTCCCGCTGGTTGATATCTACACCGATGGCTCGTGCGAGCCGAACCCCGGCCCGGGCGGCTGGGCCGCGCTCCTGCGCTTTGGCGAGCGCGAGAAAACGCTCACCGGCCGAGCGGCCGATACCACCAACAACCGCATGGAACTTACCGCGGCGGTGGAGGCCCTGCGTGCGCTCAAACAACCCTGCCGTGTGCGTCTGCATACCGACAGCGAATACCTGCGCCGCGGCATCACCGAGTGGCTGCCCGGCTGGCGCAAACGGGACTGGAAGCGCAAGGGCGGCGTGCTGGCGAATTTGGACCTGTGGCAGGCGCTGGATGCCGCCCTGGGGGAACACAAGATCGAATGGAAGTGGGTGAAGGGCCATGCCGGCCACAAGCACAATGAACGCGTGGACAAACTGGCCTGGCAGGCGATGAAGGGAGGATAGAGATGCTTGCGCTTGAATCAAGAAGCCCCGCATGGGTAGCGGGGCTTTCTTCTTTCTGAGGAGGCGACGACGGGATTCGAACCCGTGGTCAGGGTTTTGCAGACCCTTGCCTTACCACTTGGCCACGTCGCCTTAGTGGGTTGAAGCGGGGGGCTTCAACAATTCGGCTGATTGCAAAGGCCCTGGCGTCCGGGTCTTCACAATCAGCCAATCGAGGGATGCGTGAGCGGGCGACGAGACTCGAACTCGTGACCTTCTCCTTGGCAAGGAGGTGTTCTACCAACTGAACTACGCCCGCACGGTCGGCCTATCTGTTTCCTGGCCGAGAGTGCCGAGAGACAGGATCGAACTGTCGACACCGCGATTTTCAGTCGCGTGCTCTACCAACTGAGCTATCTCGGCAAGGGTTGAAACGTCCTGCTGAAATGGCAACCTGTGCCGATTTCAAAGTGCGCACGCCATTCTAACGAATACCCCTTGAACTGTCAAGCACCCCTGCCAAACCCCTCAGGATTTCGCTTTTCGCTTGCGCTCATTGGATTCGCGCAGGGCGGTTTTCAGGTCTTGGGTCTGGCTCCCGGTGATGGGAAACAGCACATTGAAGGTGCTGCCTTTGCCCTCGTCACTGTTCACGCTGATGCGCCCGTTGTGCATCTCCACCATCATTTTGGCCACCGAAAGCCCCAGCCCCATGCCGCCGTGACGGCGGGTCATGTGGCTTTCCACCTGGTAGAAGCGTTCAAAAATGCGCGCCAAATCCTTCTCCGGGATGCCGATACCCGTATCCGTCACCGAGACCTGCACGTGCCCCGGCAGCCGCGCCGCTGAAACCGTCACGCTGCCTTCGTCGGTAAAAGTGATGGCATTGCGCAGGATATGAATGATGGCGATGCCAATCTTCTCGCTGTCGCCTTCCACCATCAGGTCGTCCTTGGGCAGGCGCAGTTCAAAATTCAGCTTCTTGCGGGTGGCCTCTTCCTTGAATGTGCGCGCTACTTCCTGCAGCAACTGGTTGAGGTTGACTTCGCTCCAGCGCACGCGGGCCTGGCCGGTCTGGAAGTTGTTGACCTTGCTCAAGTCTTCCACAATTTCCTTAAGCCGCATGCTGCTGCGCACAATCACGTCCATCTGGTTCTTTAAGTCGTCCGGCACCATCTCATTGAGGAAGGTGGCGTGGCCGAGGATCAGCCCCAGCGGCGTGCGCAGTTCATGGCTGGTGATGGCGATGAAATCGCCTTTCATGCGGTCCAGTTCGCTCAGGTCTTCGTAGGCTTCCTGGGACTGCTTGAGCAGGTTGGCGTTGTTGATGGCGATGGCCGCCTGCGAGGCCAGTGTTTCAAGGATGAACGTGTCGTTGGGACCGAACTGGTTGCCCTCCTGCTTGTTCACGGCGGTCAGCACTCCCATCACTTTACCCTGCACGGTCATGGGCACGGCCAGGATAGAGTCGGTTTTGAAATCGGTATACAGGTCAACATCCGCGAAGTGGCGCGGGTCCTTCTGTACATTCGGCACCAGCACCGGCTCGCCCAGTTGAAGCACCTGCCCGGCGATGCTGCCTTCCATCGGCACGGAAAGCTCGCCCATACGGTCGCGTTTGTGCCACGGTGCGGCCACGAACTGGAGAGTCTTCTCGTCTTCTTTCTGGAGGAGGATGGAGGCTTCCTGGCTGCGGGTGAGGTCGGCGGCCTCTGCCACAATGGTTTGCAGCAAGGGCTCAAGCTCCAGCATGGCGCTCAAATTTCGGCTGACTTCGATCAACCGCTCAAGCTGCTGGATACGCAGGGAATGGGTAATGATTTCACTCATGGGCGTGGCCAATTGGGGCGAATTCGATTATAGCATGGGGGCTTTTAGCGCACCGGGTCGCGCTGGTATAATAGTTCTGCTGGTTTTGCCGGGCGTCAAACGCCCTTTCAGGAGCTTCCTATGTCTGGACATAGTAAATGGTCAACCATCAAACGCAAAAAAGGCGCTAATGATGCCAAACGCGGCGCCATTTTCACCACGCTGGCGAAGAATATCGCCATCGTCGCCCGTGAAGGCGGTGGGGACCCGGACACCAACTTCTCCCTGCGCCTGGCCGTTGATAAGGCCCGCGCCGCCAATATGCCCAAGGACAATATCGAGCGCGCCATTCGCCGCGGCACCGGGGAAGACAAAGACGCGGAAGCCTTTGAGCGCCTGGTCTATGAAGGCTACGGCCCTCATGGCGTCGCGTTCATCATCGAATGCGTGACCGACAACCGCAATCGCACGGTGGCAGACCTGCGCCATACGCTGGCCAAGGCCGGCGGCAACCTGGGCGAAGGCGGTTCCGTGGCCTGGCAGTTTGAACAGAAATCCTACTTCTCTTTCGAACTGGGCAGCCGCAGCCAGGACGAGATTTTTGAACTGGCGGTGGATGCTGGCGCGGATGATGTCACCTTCGACGAAGGCTGGGCGGAGATTTTTGGTCCCGCCGATGCATTCAAGAAGATTGGTGACCGTTTGCGGGCTGCGAGCATCCGGGCCGAAGAAGCTGAACTGCGCATGATTCCCACGAACGAGATGGAACTCAGCGTCAGCGAGACGATTCAGGTGATGAAGGTTATCGAGAATCTTGAGGACCTGGATGATGTCAGCAAAGTGGCCTCCAACCTCAGCATTACCGACGCAGCTCTGGCCGAAATGGAAGCCGCATAGCCCATGCTCGTGCTGGGCATTGATCCGGGCACGGCCACGACCGGCTACGGGTTGGTGCGGGAAGCGCCAAACGGCGGCCTGGAAGCGGTGGACCATGGCGTGATTCTCACGCCCGCGAGCCTGGAGATGCCGCAGCGGCTGGCGCAGTTGTACGAACAGCTAAATCACATCATCGCCCGCCACCGTCCGGAAGGCAGCGCGGTGGAAAAACTCTTTTTCCAGAAGAATGTATCCACAGCGATGACGGTCGGGCAGGCGCGCGGCGTTATTCTGTTAGGGCTGGCCCAGGCCGGCCTGGACGTGGCGGAATACACCCCCAACGAAGTCAAGCAGGCCGTGGTGGGCTATGGCAGTGCCCAGAAAAAACAGGTGCAGGAAATGGTGCGCGTGTTGCTTGCGCTCAAAACGATTCCCAAACCGGATGATGCCGCCGATGCTCTCGCCGTGGCCATCTGTCACCTGCACACCCAGCGTACCCAATCGCTCTACCAGGCCAACTCCTGATCATGGAAATCCAAACTGACCTTTTCCTGCGTTTCGGCGCCGCCCTCGGCATCGGCTTTCTCATTGGCCTGCAGCGCGAATATGCCTACGGCGAACATGGCCGCCGCCTGACGGCCGGGGAGCGCACCTTTGCGCTCATCAGCCTGGCTGGCGCGCTGGCCGCCATGCTCAGCGACATCCTGGGAGCCCCGGAAATTCTGGCGATGGTCGTGGTGGGCGTCACGCTCTTTACCGGCATCGGCCATGCCGCCAACGCCTTCTTGCGCAACCGTGTGGGAACCACCACCGAAGTCGCCATCCTCGTGGCGCTGATGCTGGGCGCGTTGTGCTATTACGGCCACCTCACCCTGGCCGCCGCGATTGGCATCAGTACCACGGTGGTCTTGAATCTGAAATTCACCACCGACAAGTTCGTGCAGGCGCTCACGCGTGAAGACATCACCGCCGCCCTGCAAATGGCCGTCATCAGCGTGATTGTGTTGCCCATTCTGCCCAACCGCAGTTTCTGGGAAGCCCCGCTGGATGTGCTAAACCCGTTCACCATCTGGTTGATGGTCGTTTTCATTTCCGGGATTTCGTTCCTGGGCTACGTACTCATTAAAGTGGCCGGGCCGCACCAGGGCATTGGGCTTACCGGTTTGCTTGGCGGCCTGGTATCCAGCACGGCGGTCACGTTATCGTTCTCCCAGCGCAGCCGTGAGGAGAAGGACAGGCTCATCTCCACGGCGCTGGCCTTTGCCATCCATGTGGCCTGGGCAATCATGTTTGCCCGCGTGCTTGGGCAGGTGGTGATTATCAATGCGCCGCTCCTGCGGGTGGTGTGGGTGCCGCTGGTGGCGGCCGGCCTCGCCGCCGGCGGCTACAGTTACTTCCTGTACCGCCAACAGCGGCAGGTGGTCTCGCCGCAGGATGTCGAATTCAACAACCCCTTCGACCTGATGGCCGCCCTGCGTTTTGGCCTCTTATACGCCCTCATTCTGCTGGCAACGCGCGCCGCCCAGACGTATTTCGGCACCACCGGTATCTTTGCCTCCAGCATCCTTTCCGGGTTGTTGGATGTCAACGCCATCACCATCTCCATGGCGCAGCTCAGCCGGGGAGGCAGCGTGGAATTGGGCGTGGCCGCACAGGCGATTACCCTGGCGGTGATGAGCAACACCGTGGTGAAGGGCGGTATGGTTCTGGCGTTGGGCAGCCCCATGTTGCGCCGCTTGATTCTGCCGGGTCTGATTCTCACGCTGGCGGCCGGACTGGCCACCGCCTTTCTGTTGTAAGATTGCCAAAACCTTAACGGGAGCCGCAATGATTGCCAGTCTCAACGGGCGTATTCTGGATATCGAACCGCATGGATTGACGGTGGACCTTGGCGGTGTGGGTCTGCTGGTGCATGTGCCGGCGCGCCTGCGCGACGAAGCCCAGCGCGGCCACACCATTTTTCTGCATACGCGCCTGATTGTGCGCGAGACGGAACTGTCGCTTTACGGTTTTGCCACCCGCGAGGAACGCGATTTCTTTGACCTGTTGTTGGGCGTGAATGGGATTGGCCCGCGTCTGGCGCTTTCGGTGTTGTCCACGCTCAATCCGGCCGCCATCCGGCGGGCGGTGTTCAATGAGCAGGATGAGGTGCTGAATCGCGTGCCCGGGGTGGGCAAGAAGACTGCCCAGAAAATCGTGCTGCATCTGCAGGACAAAATCGCCAATGTGGATGGCCTGGAACCGATGGCGGCGCTGGACGATGTGGACACTCAGGTACTGGAAGCGCTCACCGGCATGGGCTTCAGCGTGGTGGAAGCGCAGGCCGCGTTACAGATTATCCCCAGAGACACGCCGCAAGATGTCGAAGAACGTCTGCGGGTGGCGCTGGGCTACTTCAACCGGCCGTAAGCCTCGAAGTCACATTAATCTAATGAAGGTTACTCAATGAATCTCGTGATATTCGGCGCGTCCGGCCGCACCGGGCGGCCGCTGGTGGAGCAGGCGCTGGCCGCCGGGCATACGGTTACGGCGTTCACCCGCGCCGCGCACCGGCTGGGGTTTCAGCATGACCGCCTGCATATTGTGGAAGGCGATATCCGGGATGCGGAGGCGGTGAACCGCGCCGTTCAAGGCGCGCAGGCTGTGTTGAGTGTCCTGGGTCCGGCAAGCAACACGCCGGAATTCGCCGTCTCCGCAGGAACGCAGGTCATCATCGCCGCCATGCGGGGACACGGCGTGCAGCGGCTGGTAGCTTCGGCCGGGGCCGGGGTAAGCATGGAGAAAGACCAGCCGCGCGCATTTCATCGCCTGATGGACTTCCTGGTAAGCCGGTTATCGCGTTATGTTTTCGAAGATATGGTGCAGACCGTGGCCGCCATCCGCAGATCGGACCTGGATTGGACGGTGGTTCGCGTGCCGATGTTGGTGGATGGCGAATCGCTGCCGGTAAAAGTAGGTTATGTGGGCCGTGGCCCCGGCCCGCGCCTCACGCGCGGCAGCCTGGCGGCGTTTATGCTTCAGCAGGCGGATGACCTGACCTACCGGCATGACTTGCCGGTCATCAGCAACTAGTTACAAAAAATCTGATTTCTTCAAGAAATCAGATTTTTCTTACTTTTCTCTCTCCCAGGCTGCAATCAGATCCGGCAACTCGCCAAGTGTGGCGATGGCGGCATCCGGCTCAATGGTATCTTCGTGGTCATGGTTGGCGGGCGTATCGGCGCGTCGGGTGATCCATACGCTGCGCAGGCCGGCGTTATGCGCCCCCAGGATGTCCGCGCCCAGCGTATCCCCGACCATCACGGCCGAGTCGGGCGTTACCCCTAACGGCTCAAGCGCCAGCCGGAAAATCCGCGGATTGGGTTTGCGGATGCCGCACGCCGCCGAAGACAGGATGACGTCAAAGTACGGGCGCAGGGCGGCTTTATCCACCAGCGTTTGCACGTCGGCATCATCCGCGGCGTTGGAGACCAGCCCCAGCCGCAGGCCGCGGCCCAACAGAGTTTCCAAAACGGGGATAGCCTCGGGTTCCGGTAACCAATATTCCTGGCTCACGGCGTACATCTCCCGCAGGGCGGCGCGCAGCGATTCTTCCGGCAGGGGTGGGCTGCCCCACTCCGTCAGCAGGGTCTGAAGCACATAGCTGGTCGTATATTCGATGAACTCGGACTCGCGCTGTTCGTAATAAGCATTCAGCCGGTTACGGAATTCAGCCAGGAACTGCTCGGCGTTGATGGACACGCCGGTTTTGTGTAGTTCGGCCAGCAGCGCCTGGTCGGCGCGCGCAAAGACATCCGGCCAGTTGCCGTCAAAATAGATCAATGTGTTGCCGAGGTCGAGAAGAACTGCCCGTAACTCAGCCATTTCAGTACCCGCGGTTGAAATCCACTCGATTCATCAGAGGGCGTCCATCCAGATAGCGCTGCAGGTTGGCGATGAACAAGTCAACGGCCCGCGCGTCATAATGGTCGCTCACCCCGGCTACATGGGGGGTGATGATGACATTGGGCATGGCCCAGAGCAGGCTGTCCGCAGGCAGGGGCTCTTCCAGGAACACGTCCAGCCCCGCCCCAGCCAACTGGTTGTTTCCTAACGCCTTGAGCAGCGCGTCGGCATCCACCACGCCGCCGCGCGAGACATCCACCAGGCAGGCGTGCGGCCGCAGTGCGGTCAGTTCTGCCGCGCCAATCAGCCCGCGCGTGTGTTCCGTAATGGGAACGGTGACGACCACGAAATCACATTCCTTGAACATCGTCTTGAGCGCCTGCGAAGGATACAGGCGGGTGAACATATCGCCTTCCGGGTCGCCCTGTCCCTCGGGCTGGTAGCCGTCATCTTCGAGCTGCATCAAGTCGCGCTTGCTGGCCAACACGGTAGCGCCCATCCCTCGTAAAAGCCGCGCTAATTGACGGCCAATGCTGCCATAGCCCACAATGCCTACCGTGCTGCCGCGCAATTCCAGCGGATGGTAGTCGCTGCGGTTGGGCAGCCATTCGCTGCGCCCCTGCATCGCGAGAAAGCCGGGCAGATTGTGGCCCAGCGCCAGCAGCAGTGCCAGGGCGTGCTCCGCAGTCTGCGAGGCATTCGCCCCGCTCATACTGGTGGCCTGCACGCCGTCGCGCGTCAGAATGGGATGTTGGGCGAGGCTGTCCACGCCCGCCAGGTAGTACTGCACCCAGCGCAGGGCGGGGCATTGTTCCGGTTCGGGGAAGGCGCGGTAGGTGAGCAGTACTTCCGTGGGCGCCCAGATTTCGTCTGGAATCGCTTCGCCGGGTTTCGTGGGGTGGTGGGTGACCAGCAGGCGCTCAGAGACGGCGCGAATCCGGGCAATCAGTTCGTCTTCCAGTGGCACGGTGATGAGGGTGTGGATAACGTCAGTCATTCTGTGGAGAACTATGGGGAGAATTGTGGAAAAGGCCGCCTTGCCGGGCGGGAGAAAACTGTGGATAAGCCGCAAAAAACAGTGGATAAGTGCGGTAGAGGTTGTGGAGAACGGGCATGGCCTTATTCTACTGCATGAGAGACGAGGCGAATAAAATTTACTATGCCTTGTTGCAGAGATACATCGACTTGATTCTTGTCATTCCGAACGAAGTGAGGAATCCCGTTCAACACCCTTTTTCAAACCGGTTCACTGGTTAACGTCTCCCAGCGCAGGGTGACAGGAGAATTCGCGCACGGGCATCCATAAGCTACACCAAATCAAAAACGCCCCGCTCTTAGAGCGGGGCGTTCACTGGTTCAGGGTTTCGGACCGATGGCCGGGTCGTAGGCGTAGATTTCCACCCACAGGTTGCCGTCGCCGCCAATGCCGAAGATGGCATTGGCGCTGCGGAACTTGAAATACACCCGGTAGGTGCCTACTTTACTGGGGGTGACGAAGTCCACGCTTACCTCCAGGTATTCGCCGGGGGGCACGCTCTGGGTGATGATGGCAGTGACTGCCTCTGCGCCCATCAATTCTTCAGAGGGCTGGCCGTCGGTCTCAGAGCCTATCCACATCAGGTTCACCGAGCCGTCCCACGTGCAGGTGCCGGTGTTCTTGACGCGCCAGGTCTTGGTGAAGGCCTTGCCAAAGGGATGCTGTGTCCCGTCCGGCACGGTTTCAGTTTCAAAAGACGCCGAATAGGTGCAGCTCCCGCTGTTGCCGCCGGGGGTAACGGTGGGCGGCGCGCCGATGACCGGCGGCAGGCCGGGTGTGGGGGTGAAGATCGAGCCCGGCGTGGGGCTGGGACCCTCCGCCGTGGCGCTGGCAGCCGATTGTGTGGGGGTAGGCGGTTCTTCGGTGGGTGTGGCGCTGGGCGGTTCCGGCGTCGCGCTGGCGGGCATGGCCGCCGCGGTCTGCGTGATGCTGAGAATGGCGGTCGCCGCCGCGCTGGTATTTACCGCCTCCACCTGGGAAAGGTCCGGTGTGCCACTGCCGCCGCACGCTGAAAGGATGAGCGCCAGGGCGAGGGTAAGCGCCATAGCGATTTGGGTTCGTTTCATAATTACTGGCTCCTGCTGGTTCGTTGTGAAATACCGCGCAGTAATGGCGCGGCAACGGGCAATTATAGCCTGTCCAGGTCAGGGGTTTGGCGTTTCGCCGCGAATTCGTCCAAAAGTAGGAGAGGGGTTCCAGCCCGAGTTAGCGGCTGGGGTCCTGGAGGGTTTCCACACGCGGCGGACGGAAAAACGCCCGCGCCCGAACGCCGGTGGCCGCCTGCGGTTCGCCGCCGGAGGTCACTTCGACCGTGTAATCGGTGAACCGGCACTCCCGTTCACGGGCTGCGCGTGATGGATTAATCACGATGAGGTATATCCGTTCAAAAGCGGAGGCTTCCAGCGTGGCGCGGCCATCCGGCATCTCGAAGATGTGAATCTCATGCCCGCGCACGCCAATCACCCGACCGGACAGGTCGCCTTCCAGCACAATGGTCACCGGGCCGCCCGCCTTGATTTCAATGAAGTCGGCCCCCATCTGCCCCACGCCGTCCGTGGGCGTGAACGTTTCGTCCGTTTCGACCAGCCCTTCGAGCCGCACGACTGGATAGTCTTCACCCTCTTCAAAATCACGCGTCAGCAGGGCGATGGCGTAGTCCACCTGAACCGTATCCAGGTCGGTGGCGGCATCATTCAGCGCCTGCTCGATGGCGGCGTACCCATCCAGCGTACCCGCCCATTCCCAGATGCTGCGCACCGTGGCATGGCCGAGGCGTTCGGAGATGAAGCGCAGGAACAGCCATTGGCCGTACCAGTTGTCTTCATCTTCCACCCGGTCATCGCCGCCATAGGTCACCTGGCAGGAATCCGGGGCTTTGAACGGGGGGCCGAGGATGAAGTTGGCGTCATTGACCTGATTGAGGACTTCGTCCTGAATCCAGGTGGCAGCCGATTCCCACAACCACTCGGCGGGTTCATCGCCGTCAATCCCGTATTGGATGATGTGCATGTACTCATGGGCCGCGGTGGAGCGCATGTAATCCAATTGAAAGGAGTGCCGGCCGCTCACTTCGCTGAAATCATTGTCCAGCGCCATATAGGCGTGGGTGGAGCGCGTTTCAATGTCCGTGGTGTTGGGGTTGTCGCCCACCCGCCCGCCGCGCCCGCCATCCGTGGCGTAGCCGGACACTTCTTCCTCGGCGATCAGGTTCTCAATGTACACGTCGGTGCGGCCATCCCCGCCCAGGGTGCCGTCCTCCGGCGGCAGCGGCCAGCCGAAGACTTCAATCTGGGCATGCCAGGCGTATTCCATTGCACGCGCCACTTCCTCCACATAATCTGGGTGCCCATTGCCGTCTGTATCCGTGGATGGCACCCGATCGCTGCCCGAAAGCGTGTAGTGAATGCGGAAGTGTTCGGTGTCTAATGTCTGGGGGGAGCCGCTGAGCGACGGGCGGGCGGATTCGTCCGGGCTTTCGCCCGGCGGGCCGATCTCGATGTCCCAAAAGTCTTCCGGGGTAAGGCGTGGCAACTCGGCCACCGGGGGCAAGGCTTTGGCGGCCAGGATTTCATTTATCGGCGCGTGCTTCTGGCGTTTGCCGTACAAACGGGGCTGCTCGACAAGGCCGGGATGTGGGCTTCGGGCATCCGTCGGCGCGCCGGCGAGCGGATAGTTGCAGGCAATGGCGGCGATGCCGAGCGCCAGCAGAGCCGAAGACAGCGTGTGTAGAGTTGAGCGAGTGTGCATTTCCAAACCCACCTTATTTTACATGCATTCCTAACTCGGCTGACTACAGGTTTCGGCGGTACAGGCGGTGGCGCTTGTACCACTGCACGCCCAGCGCCGTATTATCAGCAAAACTGCGGTAGTTGTCCTCGCCAATCTGGACGGTGTCGGCATGGTTGAAACGTTCATTCATCAGCGTTTTGCCCAGTTCGGTGTACAGCACCGCGTTGGCGCCGCGCCCCTGGTGTTGTGGCAGGATGCCCACGCCGTTCACGTTCACCCAGTCCGTGTGTTTCTTGTCGCGCAGGATATGCCACCAGCCGAAGGGGAACAGGCGGCCGCGCGCCTTTTGCAGACCGGCGGAAACGTCCGGGTAGGCCATCAGGAAGCCGATGGGCTCCTCGCCCTTCATGACCACTTTGATGAGGTGCGGCTCGGCGATGGCTTTCAGTCCATCGGCGAAAGACAGCACCTCCGCTTCGGTCATGTCGTAGGTGTCTTCGCCGCCGCTGAATGAAATCCGCTGGAGGTCGCCGATGCGCGGCACCCACTCCCATAATTCGGGAATGGTCTTGAAGGTCTTAATCCAGAAACCGGAGCGTTCCATCACCCGCTCGGCGATCTGCACGACGCGTTCGGGCAATTGATGTTCCGCCTTGCGTCGGATGTACCCGGATAGATTGTCATGCCATTTCTCAAAGCCGGAGTCTGTGATGAACGCGTCGTAGTACGGCGGGTTGTAGGGAATCATCAGCGCGGGGCGGTATTCGAAGCCTTCCACCAGCGCGCCGCCGGAGCCGGAAACGATGAGCCCCTTGGGGCCGACCATGGTGTCCAGCCCGCGCCGGCTTGCCCACTCAAACGCCGCCGCAAACAGCCCGCGCGCCACGTGGATGTCTTCGATAACTTCAAACAGGCCGAACAGCGCCGGCCTCTCGCCGGGGCGCGATGTGTAACGCGTATTGTGCATAACGGCGATGCGGCCGATGATGCGGCCGCCTTCCTCGGCGATGAAGAACTGCGCGTCAGAATGCTGGTAGAACGGGTTGCGGCGACGGTCCAGGTTGGCGCGCTCGTCGGTAAGCAGCGGCGGCACCCATTGCGACGTGTCGCTGTACAGCCAGAAGGGGAAGTCCACCCAGCGGCGGATGTCGCGGCGGTCGGTAGTGTCCAGCGGGCGGATGTTCATGGTGGGCCTCAGCGTTGGATGATGGGCGGGTGGGCGTAATAGAACGCGCCGGGATAGTCATCCGGTTCGTGCTGGCGCTTGGCGCTCCAGTCCTGGATGGCGAGTCTGTACACCGCGGTGCGCTTGAGTTCCTCGGGTTGAATCGGCCGGTAGTCGCGGCCGGGCAGCAGGTGCGGGGCGTATTTGTCCAGCAGCGCCTGCAGGGCGCGCTCGGCGGCGGCCGGCTCGGTGACCATCTGGATTTCGCCAAACACGGTCACGCTGTTGTATTCGACGTTGAACTCGAGGGCTTCCCAGTGTGGCAGGATGCGGCCGAATTCGCTGACGTTGAGCGCGGCGTTGGGCTCGAAGGAGACGTTGGCGCGTGTCCGGCCCACCTGCGCAGTGTGGAAGTAGAGCGCGTGGTCGCCCTCGATGTAGATATAGAGCAGGGGAGTCAGAAACGGCTGGTCGTCATGGACAGTAGCCAAAGTGGCGAAGGCGCCGCGTGCCAGCAAGGCCTTTACCTCGGCTTCGTCGATGATAGCGTGCTTCGCCAGCCGCATTTCATGCCGCGGTCTTTTTGCATAATATTTTGCATTATTTGATATCTCAGTAAAATCTTCTGACATTATTTCCTGCCTCAGGGAGTTGTTTCTGCAACGCGTGTTGCGCCGCGGCCGCGGGTGTACAGATGAATCAACGCCACCCCGGCCAGCAACGCGGGCAGCATCACCAGCCCGGCCTCCGGTCCAAAGGCCCCGCCGGTCCACGCTGCCGGGCCGGCCACTTCGATTTCAAGGAAGCGCGCCGTCTCCAGCCCGCTTACCGGGAAGCCAAACACCACGCCCTCGAAAAAATTCCAGCCAATGTGCAGGCCGATGGCCAGCCACAGTGACCGCGTGCGCAGGTAGCCGTAGGCGAACATCAATCCGGCGGCCGTGATGCCGACCACCGCCACCCAGCCCGCGCCGGGGTTGTCCACGTGCAGTAGTCCAAAAATGGCGGACGAAATGATCACTGCCCAGAATGTATTCAACCCGTCTTCCAGATTCTGCAAGATGTAGCCGCGCGTCATCAATTCCTCATAGAAACCGACGGCGATGAACAGTACGCCCCACAGCGCGGACCGCCACAGCAGGGCGGCGGGGTTCGCCGTCTCCCAACCAAAACCCGTCACCCGCAACCAGCCGGCGGCCCAGCTCGCCGTGAAGATAAGCGCCATCATCACCGCGGCCAGCAGGATGCCAACCCCCAGGTCAATGAGGGCGCGGCGGTTCAGCGCCAGGCCGAGGCTGCGGATGGAGCGACGGTCAAGTAGCCAGCGCGCGATGAAGACGGCCACAGCCGTGGCCACGCCGCTGGCGACCTGGACCATGATGAACGGCTCGGAATTCCAGCCCAACAATTGCAGCACGAGAACCGGGATAAGAAACAGGAAATTGCAGGCGAAGATCAACACTCCGAAACCAAGCAGCCGCCACAGCAGGCGCAGGCGGGGCGGGGTTTCAGCGGTGAGGAACATGGAAGACATGAATGGGCGAAACACTTCAGGTTAGTATCTCATTATATTGGTTTTGTTAGCCGATAGGATTTGAACGAGCCCCAGCATAGCTTGACAAGGCCTGAGTAAGGATAATAAACTGGGCTTATCTCCCTGGCGGACTTCGCTTTATATCGAGCCAAACGAAAGGGCCGCAACCGCGTCGAATTTGCTGAGACCACACCTGCCCCAGTGCCAGTAAGACTCACCATTGTCCGGCTCTTCATAAGTCCCCCTATCGCGCATGGAGGTTCCCGATGTCCGAGCATGTGACTATTGAGTTGTTGAAGGGATTTCTGGACGCCTTCAATCGCCACGACTTGGATGTCATCATGGGTTATTTCGCAGAGGACTGTGTCTTCTACATGCCCAGAGGAGCCAAGCCTCGCGGAGATCGGTATGTCGGAAAGAAAGAGGTGCGGGCAGGATTAGCAAAACGATTTGAAGGGATTCCGGATGTGCATTATGGGGATGATCAGCACTGGGTCTGTGGTAATTTCGGTGTTTCTGAATGGACACTGACGGGGACATCTATCTCAGGGCAACCCATCGAAGTGCGGGGCGTTGATCTGCTGGAGTTCGCTCAGGGAAAGGTCATTCGCAAGGATTCTTTCTGGAAAATACTGGAGTGACTAGCCAGCTAACAAAGCGTGTACTGAACGCTGGGGATTCCGCAGCGATTCCATGCATTTTTCTACGCCATTGCTTTTTTCTGGCTGGACGGCTTCGCCGTTCCCGCCCCAGTGCCAGTAACTCACACCGTTAGGCGCTTTCGAGCGATTTGCGGAGGTCAGACTTTATGGTCCATTATCCGGGTACGTCTCAGCATAAGGCCCTGCTTCATGCGGTCGTCGATCACTACAACGACGATCCGCGTGTCTTGGCGATCGTTGTCTTCGGCTCACTTGGTCGAGGCACTTGGGATAAGTATTCCGACATTGATCTCGATATCATCCTCACCGACGAAACTCAGCTTGACCCGGTCCATGAATTCCAGCGCTTGTGTGATTCTTTTCTGAGGCTGGGAGAACGGGCCGCGCTGATTATTCCCGACGGCGACGATGCAGGCGATCTGGTGCTGGAGTCGCTTGTCCAACTCTCCATTCGTTACCATCCGCTGGCTGACACCAGCCCGAATATTGTGGATGGCCTGCACCTCCTCTCGGGCCGATTGACCGCAGCTACTATTGTGGCGGCGGGTGTTGCGAACCAAAGATACACTCATCCACCGCTTGCTCAATTGGTTGATCAATGTATCCGCTATGCGGCGGTCGTTCAGACGTGTATCCTGCGCGAACGGCATTGGCTAACCATAGAGCTTCTGCATCGGATGCGCAGTATTCTGATGGAGATTTTCTCGCGCACTCATGGAGGTCTGCGGGCGCATCAGATGTTTGAGCACGAGGCCGACCCGAGGGTACAAGTGCGGCTGGGAGCGACACTCCCTCAATATGATTTATCTTCTCTGCGCCAAGCGCTAGAGCTGCTGCTCATGCTTCTTGAAGATGATTTAGAATCCTTGTCGAATGGACAGCTGGCCCTGACCCGTTCGCATCAAGAGGTCATTCGTCAAATTCGGCAGAGAGGTCTGACCAGAACCCTCGTTGGTTGATCACCTCTCAAGCCTTGCCCTAATTTCCTGTTCACTTCCGGGGAGACGGTGATTCTGCCAGCCAGTTCTTTTGCGTTTCAAAATCACTTCTTGCGCCCAAACAGCCCGCGCTTGGGCTTTCCTCCGGCCGCGGCCGGGGCAGGTTTGTCATCATCATCGTCGTCAGCGGCAGGCGGCGGGCCGGCGGGTTTGCCGCCCAGCATGCGGCGCATCAGCCGGAAGCGCTGGCTGGGCGGTGGTGCCGGACGAGTGGCGCGCAGCAGGCCGGTGCCCAACCCCATCAGCACCACGCCGGAAAGCAGCAGCCAGAAATTCGGCTCGCCGGCGTAGTCGCTGCTGAAGAACAACCCTAGCACCGCCAGGGCGATGAAGGTCAGGAAAACACCCACGCGTCGTCTCAACATGGTTCTACTATAACAAAAAAGCGGCCGGCGGGAATTGCATCGCAACTCCTGCCGGCCGCCATATTCCTTTTGTCTACTCGATGGTGGTGTGAATCTGCTCGTGCATGTACAGTTGCACGTAATACACGCCGCCGGCATTCTTGCCGCTGGAGCCGGAACCCTTCCAGCCGCCGAACGGCTGGAAGCCGGGCCAGGCGCCTGTCGTCGCGCCCTGCGGGCGGTTGGCGTACGTCACGCCAGCCTCGATGTTCTCGAAGAACCATTTGGCCTCGTCGCTGCTGCCGTAGAAACCGGCGGTCAGGCCGTATTCCACGTCATTGGCGATCTGCATGGCTTCGTCCAGGCTCTTCACTTTGCCCACCATGGTGATGGGCAGGAACATCTCATGCTTCCACAGGCGGTGGCTGAACGGTACATTGGCGGCGATGGTCGGCTCACAGAAGTAACCCTTGCCATACTCGCCTTCGGTCAGCACCTTGCCGCCGGTCAGGAACTCACCGGCCTGGTTCAATTCCTCGGTGAAGGTCTTGAAGTCGTTGTAGCCGCCTTTGTTAGCCACCGGGCCGAGGAAGTTGTCTTTCTCGGTCGGGTCGCCGATCTTGGTCTTGCTGGTCTGCTCCACCAAGCGCTTGACGAATTCGTCGTACACCGGTTCTTCCACCAGGATGCGCGAAGCCGCCGAACACTTCTGGCCCTGCAGGCCAAACGCCGAGCGGAACACGCCGGCCACGGCGCGGTCAAGGTCCGCATGGCGCGAGACGATGGCAGGGTTCTTGCCGCCCATCTCCAGGATAGTAGGGCGAGGGTATTTGTAATTGGCGAAGTCGCGGTAGATCTTCATGCCGATGTCATACGAACCGGTGAAAGTGATGCCGTCCACTTCCGGGCTTTCGATGAGCGCCTGACCCAGCGTGCTGCCGGGGCCGGTCACGTAGTTCACCACGCCGGGTGGGAAGCCGGCATCCCGGAAGCACTCGGCCAGCAGGCGCGAAGTCCACGGAGTGTCGGTGGCGGGCTTCATCACCACGGTGTTGCCGGCGGCCAGCGCCGCGCCCACCGGCCCGCCGGTGAGGGCGGCCGGGAAGTTGAATGGGCTGATGACCAGCCACACGCCGTAGGGTTTGAGTACCGAGTAGTTGCTGGCCTTGTAGCCGGTCAGCGGGTCTTCACCCATTTTCACTACAAAGCCGTTGTTCTCGGCCACCTGGTCGGCGGCGTAGCGCATCAGGTCGGCGGTTTCGGCGGCATCGGCCAGCGCTTCCATGCGGTTCTTGCCGACTTCCAGGGCGATGACCGCTCCGAACTTGTAGATGCGTTCGTCAATCAGCGCCGCGGCTTTGTTCACCAGCGCCACGCGCTCCTGCCAGGGCGTGCGGTTCCACGTCATGGCGGCGCGGCGGGCGGCGGCGAGGGCGTCGTTGGCGTGCTTGGCGCCGCCCTTCTGGAAGGTGCCCAGCAGCCAGTCGGTGTTAATCGGGCTGCGGTCGTCGAATTTTTCGTCGGTGAAAACATCCTTGCCGTCGATGATCATGGCGTAATCCTGCCCAAGGGTGTCTTTCACTTTCTGCACTTCCTTTTCGAAGTTGGTGTGCAGTTCGTCGGGCGGGCTGTACATGGTGGCATAGGTCAAGCGGAATTTTTCTGCCATCGTCGTATCTCCTTGATGCGCGTTGTTTGTGAAAAGAATTGCAGGCATAGTATAGCCGAGGGACGTCCTTAGGTCTAGAAGCCCGAGAAGTCCCGACATCCTGCCCCCCCGACTTCCTGTATACTGAACCCATGCCCACCATCGACATCGTCGCCCCCACGCGTCGCGACACCCGCTGGGTTGTCGGCCGCGAGTTTGTCCACCTGCCGCCGGTGGACCCGGCCTTCGCCCAGATTCGCGGCCTGCGCAAATTGCTCATGCGCCACATGATTCTGCCCACCAACTACATGCAACTGCTGCAGGGCGCGCTGGTCAAGGTCGACGGTCAGACTGCCGCCTACCTGTATGCCCGTTCGCGCCCCGCCGCCCTGCGCATCGATGCCCTCGCCACCGAGCCGGAGCACCGCCGCATGGGCTTCGCCGGGCGGCTGCTGGGCGAAGCGCGCAAGTGGGCCGCCGAGCGTGAACTCAAGTGGTTGAGCGCCCACCTCACCCCCGAGAATGAACCGGCCCGCGCTTTCTTTGCCAAACACGGGTTCACCCCCTATCGCCCGTATGGCTGGCAGGCAGGTTCGCTGGCCGGTCTGCCCGCGCCGGATGCCTCGGTGCTGCGCCTGCTGACCCCGGAGCAGGTACAGCCAACCTACCGGCGCTGGATGCTGGACGAACTGGCGCACGGCGACCCCAAAGCGCAAGGCATAGTAGAGGCCGAGTATCTGGATGCCGCGCTGTATTCCCGTGGCAAGCACTGGGCCATCGTCCTGGATGGCGAAGAGGCTGGTTACTTGCGGCTCTCCGGCCTGCGGCGAAGCGCCACCGCCTTCATCGCCTGCGCGCAAGCGGCCTGGGCCGACCCGCGCCTGCAAGCCGGATTGGCGGCCGCGCTGGCCACCTGGCCGTTTGTGCCCGGCCGTCTGCTGGTTGACCATGCCTCCGGCGGGCATCATGCCGCCGCTTCCTCTATAATGGAAACAGCAGGCTTTTCCGCATATAACCGCCCGCGTTACCTGGTGTTCAAGCGGTTGTGACCCGGAGGCCCGCACGCACGGCACCAACTCACCGGTTCAGCACTTCAACACTTCAGGACTTCCATGCTCTTCACCCGTTCCACCTTCATCGGCATTGACCCCGCGGCGGGGCGCGGTGGCATTGCCTATGCCGCGCTGGATGGCGACCTCAAGCCGCTGGCGCTGGGGCGCGGCCCGCTGGCCGAAGCGCTGGCCTATGCCGGCGGCCAGCAGGAAGCCTGGGTGGCGGTACACGGGCCCGGCGGCCTCAATCGCGGGCTGATGGCGGACAAGAAACGCCGCGCCGCGCTTAGCCCGGCTCCCAAGAGCGGTCAGCTGCAGAACCTGCGCCTAGCCGAATTCCTCGTATTGCAGCGGCGCTTTCCTATTTACAAGACGCCCCGCAAACCGGATGGGCTGCGCGGCTGGCACCGCACCAGCCTGCGCCTGCATGAACAACTCGACAAACTCGGCTTCAAGACCCACCCGCGCGGGGAAGCCAAACGCAAACGCCTAGAGTCAGCCCCCGAATTGTGCTATCGCCGCTGGCTGGGGCGCATCCCCTTTTACCCCCACAGCATCGAAGGCCGTCTGCAACGCCAATTGGCGCTGTATGACTTTGGTCTGCGCATCCCGGACCCGATGGAATTCTTTGAAGAAATCACCCGCCACCGCATCCTGCAGGGTGTGCTGCCGGATGAGATGCTCTATCGCCCGGCCGAGTTGAACGCCCTGGCGCTGGCCGCGCTGGCCTGGCTGGCGGCACAGGAACCCGGCCACGTCGAAACGCTGGGAGATAAACAGGAAGGCGAGATCACTCTGCCGCTCCCTGTAAACGAAAACGCCCGCTGATTCAGCGGGCGTTTTGCTTGGACGGGACGTTTTATTCTTCGCCGTCTTCTTCTTTGGATTTTCGGTCGGCGGTCAGGTAGTAAATTAACACCAGCGCCAGGCCAAAGAAAGTCGGTAACAGGCCCACCACCATCCAAGGTCCGAAATTCAGCGGGAAACCCGTCTCCACCACGAAGCCGATTGGGTACAGGCCGATGCACAGCGCCAGGCCCAGGGCGGTGACGACGATGCCCCAGCGCAGGGTGTTCTTGCCGTTGCCGTTGGAGGTATCGGGCGCCTTGGCCAGACCCAGCTCCGCCATCTTCATCATCTCGGTGTGTTTGAGGCGCCGGGTATAGGCCGCAAACAGGAAGGGCACGCCCATCACGACCATAATGAAGATGATGGAAGCACAGGCGGGTAGAAAGATATCGAAAAAGTCATTCATCAGATTGCTCCTTAGGGGGTGAGGGTATTGAGGTGGATATTGCCGTTTTCGTTGGAGACGGTCAGCGTGTTGCCGCCGCCGTTGATGCTGCCCTGCAATTCCTGCGGGTCGATTTCGCCCTGTACGGTCACGGCAAAGTCGGTGGAGATGTTGCCAAAAGCCGTGCTGAAATCCAGATCGAAAGCGCTGCTAGCGGGCAGGTTCAGAGTGATTTCGCCGAAGCGGTTGGTGATGCGGTGATTCGCGCCTGCCGCCAGACTTCCGCTGAAGCGGATGGTCGAGTTTTCAGCGGTGATGTTCAGCGCCACGTCCTGCGCCCCGGTGATGGTCAGCCCACCGAAGTCAACCGAAGCCGTCAGCGCGCCGCTCGCGCCTTCCACGGTAACCTCGCCGTTACGGGTGTTCACAACTGTTTCGGATGCACTCAGCCCGACCAGTACGGTGTTGCCGAAATCATTGCTGACCTCGCTCCGTCCGCTGATGCGGGTGTCGCGTACTTCCACGTTGCCGTTGCGGCTGGTGAGCAGCAGGCTGGCCGCGGTGCTCTCGCGCAGCGTGGTCTGACCGAAGCCGTTCTCAATCCGCAGTTCGCCGCGCAGGGTCAGCCGGTCGAAGACCAGGTTGCCGTTGGCATTGGTGAACTGCAGGTTGGCGCCGCGCACATCCTTGACCTCCGCATTGCCAAAGCGCAGGTCCACCGCAATGTCGGATGCCCCGGCGTCGATGTTCTCGAGGGTGACCTGGCCGTTGCTGGATTCAATCACCAGCGCCCCGGTGTGGTCGCGCACCGTCATGCCCCCGAACAGCATCGTCAGGTCGGCCGCCGTTTCCAGGCCGCTGACCAGCAACTCGCCATTGTGACCCTCTACCACTACATCCAGCCCGGCGGGCACGCGCACGGTGAAGTCCACCCGGTTGACGCCGCCCTGGCTGGTGAAGAACCCCAACTCCTGGCGGACGCCTTCGTGAGAGATGCTGATTTCTCCGGCGGTCTCCAGGATCTGCACCGTCAGCCCCTCGGCCACCGCCTGCGCCTCGGCTTCGTCGGCGCCCCAGCCGGTCTTGACCATTTCAATGACCAGTGTCTCGCCATCGGCAGGCAGCAGGGCGATATCGCCAAACTCGTTGCTCAGGCGCAGGCGGGTCTGCCCGGCAGGCGTCACGCTGCGGGTTTCAGTCACCTGGGCGCTGGTGTTGAGGATGCCGCCGAAGCGCACGTCCCCCAGGCTCTGCATCCAGCCATAGGTGTTGAGGGCAGTCAGCACACACAGCGCCACTATCACCAACAGCGCCGTGCCGACCAGGCCTATCGCAAGTCTTGATCGTCGCATTGAATCTCCTTTGTTGCTCAGTCTTATTGGATTAGACTGGAAGCGGCGCGGAAAGTTTCAGCAAAACTGGTGAAACTTTCTGGTGCGCCCGGGTGTCTAACCTGTAGAACCTTTGCACGGAGCCGTCGTGGAAAACCGCCAACAGATTCTCCAGGCGCAGCGTGGAGACAACGCGGCGTTTGAGGCGCTGGTGACGGAACATGCGCAGTTCGTCTACAACCTTGCGTTGCGCATCGTCCGCGACCCTCATGAAGCCGAAGACCTGGCCCAGGAAGCGTTTGTGCGCATCTGGCGCGCGCTGCCGTCCTACCGGGCCGAGGCGTCATTTCGCACCTGGTTGTACCGCATCGTGACCAACGTGTGCTACGACCGGCTGCCGGGCCTGAAGCGCGACCTGGCGGCCCTGCCGCCTGAGGATGCGGAAATGGTGGCCGATGCCGCACCCGCGCCAGAGCAGCAGGTCCTGCAGCAGGCGGCGGCGCAGGAGGTAGGGGCGGCGCTGGCGGGCCTGCCGCCTGCCTACCGGCTGCTGCTCACCCTGCGCCACATGCAGGGTCTGAGTTATGATGAGATTGCCGCCGTCACCCGCCAGCCGTTGGGGACGGTGAAGACCGGCATCCACCGGGCGCGGCGGATGCTGAAGGAACGACTGGAAAAACCTGAGAGATAGCCCATGGAAGACGCCCAACTCGACACCCTGTTAGATGATATGCCCCTGGAACCCTTCCCGCCGCGCTTTGTGGCGCGCACCATGCGCCGGGTACGCCGGGCGGCGCGGCCGCGCCTCGCGTTTCTGGATTGGGCCGGCGTTATCTTTATCGGCGTGTTCGCCACCGCTTGCCTCGGCTTGCTCGCCTGGCTGGCCCAGCGGTTGGATCCGTTGTTCTGGCCGCGCCTGGCCCTGGAAGTGCGTTATGCACTGCTGGTTGTTTCGCCAATGGGTGTGGCAGTGGCGGTGGGACTCACCGGGTTGCTGGCCGTTGCCGCGTTGAGCCTGTGTTTCTGGTTACTCTCGCTGACCAGCGTACCCAAATTGGCTACGGGCTGAGCCCGCGGTCGGTCCATCAGGGTAGGGGAATTCAACTCAAAATATCATACAAAATATTATTTATAGCAAAATATTTTGCAAATCAGACTCACCACCATCCCTTCGGATTGGTACGCGCCTTGCACCCATGAGTGGTACTGAATAACCAGTAAATCCAGGCGAAATTGACATACACTAAGAGAAGCAAGTTTTGGAAATAGATTGTATAGTATGGAAAAGTGGTAGGCGATTCTGCTTGCCCGATGACTATTTAATCCGTTGCAAAGAAGGATGCCGATGAGTATTCAGCGCTCTCCCCTCTCACTTCCGCGAATCTCCCGCATGCGGGTCTTTCTGAACTCGCTGGCTGCGGCTTCCCTTGTGGCCGGACTGGCGTTTGCTGCCATGCCGCCCACCGCGGGTCTGGCCGCGGGCCCCACGCCGACGATCGTCGTCAACGTCTTCGACCCAGTCGCGCATCCCGTCCCCTATGACGCTTCCGACGCCGACCTCGGCGATGGCGTCTGCGATACCGATATCACCGATGGCGGCACCGTCACCTGTTCGTTGCGCGCCGCCATCGAGAACGCCAATCTCAATTCCGACCTGGATGTCATCGGTTTTGCGCTTACCGCGCCCAACGACGGCAGCCACTATCTGTATGTTCCGGCCACTGCGCTACCCGATATTACCGAATCGGTGTTTATTGACGGTTACTCCCAATCCGGCTCGGGTTCCGGGCCGATTATCGTGCTGAACGGTTCCGGGGCGGGCGGCGGGGCGCATGGCTTCGTCGTCGCCAGCGGCGGTGTGACGATTCAGGGCTTTGTCATCCAGGCCTTTGGCGGTGACGGCATTCGCATCACCAGCGCGTCCGGCTCCAACGAGATTTACGGCAACTACATCGGCACGGACAAATCCGGCGGTTCCGGCTCAGTGGCGAATGATATTGGTATCCGCGTTTCCAGTTCCCCAGCCAACACCATCGGCGGCTCCGGCAACATTTCCGGCTACAGCGTCCCCAAGCGCAACATCATTTCCGGAAACACGACCACCGGCGTACTGATTACCGGCTCCGGTTCGATATCCAATGCGGTGGTGGGCAACTACATCGGTACCCAGATTAACGGCACCGTCTCGCTCAGCAACGGCGGGTCTGGCATCGAGGTAACCAACGCGCCCAATACCGTCATCGGCGGCTCGAACGCTGGCGAAGGCAATGTCATTTCTGCCAACGGGGGGTACGGGTTGGAAATCACAGGGGCCAGTTCCTCCGGCACGCAGGTTCAAGGCAACTCCATTGGCCTGGACAAGAACAGCCAGGGCGCGCTTGGCAATGCGTCGGATGGTATTTATGTCAATGATGTCAGCGGCCTGACCATCGGCGGCACGACCTCGGGGGCGCGTAACGGCATTGGCAGCAACGGCGGCTCGGGCATCTATCTCGATACCACGGCCGACGACGTCACGATTCAGGGCAACTACATTGGCCTGGCGGCGGATGGACTCAACGCCCGTGCCAACAGCAGTGATGGAGATCGGAAGAGCGT
>SCUK01000043.1 GCA_004297445.1 Anaerolineae bacterium
TCTTCCGATCTCAGCGCGGGTTTGAATCTTCTCAAGAACGTCGGAGGGCAGGCGCTGAATCACAAATGCATCCGTCATCAGTGCGTAACTTTCGGCGGCGTTCAACGGTTCCAGCGCCAGTTCCAGTAGCCGGTTTCCGTAAACCGAACGGCCAGCCGCCAGCACTTGCCAGGCCGGGTGGGAGTGTTCAGGGCGGGTTGCCAGCAGCAAAAGCGCCGGGCGATCCTTCGTCGATTTCATCAGGTGCAGGATGACCTCAAGTGATGCGCTATCCATCCAATGCAGGTCATCAAAGACAAACAGCGCGGACCGTTGACCGATTGCCTGTTCAAACAAGCCCACAATGAAGGCGAATATTTCTTCCTTATCAACACGGTCCGCCTCAGGCTCCACTCCGCCGCCCAACAACCTATGCAGAGTTTGCCGGTCAGCCGGGGTTTTGGCCTCTGCCTGCAGCCACTCCCGGAACGGGCCATAGGCATGAATGGTTTCATACGAAACACCGGTAAAGGAGAAGATGGGCGCCCCGTCTCCCACGCCCGTTTGCCAGATGTCGCGGGCCTCTTCGATCAGTCGCGATTTGCCCATCCCGGCTTCGGCCAGCAGTGCCACCATGCGGCTCTCTCCTGCGGCCACCTGCAGGATGGCCTGCTCCAGGGCGGCGACTTCGGTCTTGCGGCCAACCAGGCGCGTGGGGCCGGTTCCCAGCCCGCGCCGCCGGCCGGGCTGCGAGCGAAAACCGCGTACCACAAAGGCCTCCACCGGGGCGGCTTTGCCCTTAATCACAATCGGGCCGCGCGGCTCCACGTCCAGCAAGGGAGCCAGAAAGGCATAAGTGTGTTCAGATATTTGGACCGTCCCCGGCTCGGCAGTTTGTTCCATCCGGGCCGCCAGATTCACGGCATCGCCCATCGCCGTGTATTCGTACATCAGGTTGCTGCCGACCGCCCCCACCACCACTTCGCCGGTATTAATGCCCACCCGCATCTGGAACCGCAACCCATAGCGTCCTTCCACGTCCCGCGAATAGGCTGCCGCCGCGTCCAGCAGTGCCAGTCCGGCTTTTACCGCCCGCTCGGGGTCGTCTTCATGCCGGATCGGCGCGCCAAAAAACGCCAGCAGGGCATCGCCCATCAGGCGCGCAATGGTGCCCTCATACAGGTAAATGGGCTGCATGATTCGCTCAAACGCCCCGTTCATGATGGCGGTCCAGGATTCTGCATCCAGTTGTTCCCCCATGGACGTCGAACCGACCACGTCAGCAAAGAGCATGGTCACCACCCGTCGCTCTCCGCTCAGTTTGCCTTCAGCCATTAACTTGCGTGTAAGCGTTTCAGGAGCGTGAGCAGCCAGCCGGGTTTGGCGATGTCGGTCGCTATCTAATTGATTCCCCGCGGGATGGCCGCACTGGTCGCAGAATCGTGCTGTGGCGGCCAGCGTGGCCTGGCAGTTGGCGCAGGATTGCCCCGCCAGCGCCGTTCCGCAATTCATGCAGAAACGCGCCTGCTCCGGATTTTCCGCATGGCATTGAACACACGTTTTGTTCATTTCCGGCATCTCTTTTAGGCCAAAGATGACGTTCCGAAATTTCTATGCTCTTGACTTACTGCTGACCAACTTTACCACGCGTAATTATTTCAGGGGAAGCGTGTTCCTAGGGTGGGTCTCTGTGTCATTGTGTTAGGTCTTTTCCCCTCCTGCGCCCATGCTACAATCGCGCCACAGGAGGAAACCGGATGACGCGCAAACAATGGTGGTTGAAGAAGCTGGCGGTGGTGGGGGGTTCGGGTGCAATTGTCTGGTTTTCAACTTCGGTCATTGAGTTTCCCCATATTTTTACAGTTCTGGTACCCTGTTTGTTCTTCTTCATGCTTGGTATTGGCATGGGGTGGATTCTCTTTCCGGTTCTGAGTCCGCCCGGCAGAACCCGCAGCAAATACGCATTCGTATTCGGACTGTCATCTCTATTTTCTGCAAGGATCTCAATTGTCATCAGCTTTATCCTTGCATTCATTTATTCTCTGGTGTTTTTTCTTACGCTGGATAGATTTGACGCATTGGGAATCACACTGATATTTTGGGGTAATCTTGAAAACATGGATACTCTTAGCTACGGTTATTTCGCGTCACTCACATTGCTGGCGTCACTTTTTCAGGCTGGAGCTACGGAAGAATTTTGGCTCGCTTGATGAGTTGGTATTCGCCATCTTCCATACCCTCATGGTTCACTTCGATGGATTCTGCTGGCGCGTTTGCTGGCCTTTCCATGGGAGCAGGAATTATTCTATTTTTCGCAACCGGCTCATTTGATTACACTATAGACTTACCCGATATTTGGATTCTTGAGTCCTATCCAATTCCGATTTCCTTAGCGACTGTTCTTCTAATGGCTACCTCTCTTAGTTACTTCTCCTACCCTTACATTTCCAAAGCTGCGGCGGCAATGCCGGAGGAACTATGAAAATAAAGAATTGGTTGGGTAGTCACATACTGCTCTTCTTGCTTGCCAGCGGACTGGCGGTGATTCCCGGAGTGCTGGAACGAGACCCTCTCATTTACGCTCTTCCCGGCTTAACCATTGCCACTGCCCAAATCATCAATTCGAGTATCCCGCGTTCCAACAAGCGCATAATGTATGTGCTTGCGAGTGGCTTGGGAACAATGGCTGCCATCATGCTATTTTTCATTGGCATGCGATATATTGTCCTGCTGGTACTGGCCACCTTGAGCTCTTTTGTTTACGAGGGCCTCCCGGCGCTGGGAATCGATCTCCCACAAGCGCTACAAACCGTGATCTATTTCCTTGTCCAGTTATCTCCCTACCTTCTGATTTGTCTGGGGATTGGGCTGGTTGCATGGGTCATGGCTGCCTGCCAACTAATTGCCCTCGATTTTGATATCACCAAAGAAACACGATGGCTTAAGCGTTCCTTCCAGGGCGGAGTCCATGGTGCAGTATCTACTGGAATCGTCTATTACATCCTGGCAGTAATTGGTTTTCTCGTTGGAGTTCAATTCGACACAATCGCGATTGTCGTTGGTGGGATGGCAGGTATTGCAGTCTTCAGCCGCTTAACGTTCTCTGAGGCCAGCAGGATTCTGGTTTCGGAGTTCTTTTTTCGCCCGCCGGGCCCAGTTCTCTCCCCTGGAAAAAAGAGTGATTGACTGCTTATCTTCCTAATTGATAGGGGGAGATGAGCGCTCGTGCTAAAATCCCCGCACCCGCGAACTCGTAAGGAGTCTGCCCTTGCCCTCCACCCGTATCCTCACCCCCATCCCCGGCTGCGAACCCGAAATAGGCTACGCCCTGGCCGCCCTGCAGGACACCCGCCAGCGCACCCTGGACACCCTCGCCGCCCTGCCCCAGCGCGTGCTGGACTGGCCGCCGCCCTTCGAGCGTAACTCCATCGGCACCCTGCTCTATCACATCCCGCTCATCGAAGCCTCCTACCTGTGGGAAGACACCCTGCAGGTCGCGCCGCCGCCGGAAGTCGAAACCCTGTTCCCCCACCCCGTGCGCGATGGCCACGGCCTGCTGTACCATGTCGAAGCCGTCACGCTGGAAGACCACCTCAAGCGCATGGCGGCGGTGCGCGCCCACCTGCTGGAAGCCTTCTGCGCCCTCACCCTCGAAGACTTCCACCGCCCGCGCCAGATCGAGGACTACACCATCACCCCGCACTACGTCCTCTACCACCTATGCCAGCACGAAGCCGAACACCGCGGCCACATCCAGGAAATCAAGCAATCCGTGGAAATGAAGGGTTAGACACCTCTTTCTACCTCCCCCTGCCCGACCGCTCGACTCCAAGACCTCAGGACTTCCGCACTCCAGCACTTCCCCACTTCTGCACTCCCGCACATTATTCGTCAGGACTTCCCCATGCCCATCGCTTACCGCACCAACGTCCCGCTCGAGCTCGACGCCGCCCTCGACCTGTACATCGCCTCCACCCTCGGCGAGCGCCGCCCGGTGAACGACCGCGCCTGCATGGCGCAAATGCTGGATGAAGCCGACCTGACCATCACCGCCTGGGACGGCGACCTGCTGGTCGGCATCGCCCGCTCGCTCACCGACTGGTGTTACTGCTGCTACCTGTCCGACCTGGCCGTGCGCGCCAGCCACCAGAAGCAGGGCATCGGCGTTGAGCTCATTCGTCACACCCAGGCCGCCCTCGGCCCCAATGCGTCCGTCATCCTGCTCGCCGCCCCCGCCGCCGTGGACTACTACCCGCACGTCGGCATGACCCAGCACCCCTCGGCGTGGGTGCTGCGGCCGGGCGAAACTCTCAAAGGCTAAAGGTCAACGAGTTGCTGGGTCAACGAGGCCACGGGGAAATGCGTCCGTGTACCTTCGTACTCATCTTTCCTCATTGACTTATCCCTCGCTGACCCGTTGACCTTCTGTCTTGTCAGTACTTGACACCCATCCCCGACCCTCCTAAACTAACAATATTGGCCGAATATCGCAGCATTTGAGGAGACACCCCCATGACCGACCAGACCACCGTCACCGAAGCCCAAATCGCCGTCCACTGGCAGGAGGAAGAGAAGTTCCACCCACATCACTCCTTCATCGCCCAGGCCAACATGACCGACGAATCCATCTACACGCGCTTCGGCCTGGACAACTTCCCCGACTGCTACCGCGAATACGCCGACCTGCTCACCTGGGACAAACTCTGGCACACCATCCTCGATACCTCTGAAGCCCCCACCTGGACCTGGTTCAAGGGCGGCATGCTCAACGTCTCCGTCAACTGCGTGGACCGCCACCTCGCCCTGCACCGCAACAAAGCCGCCTTCATCTGGGTGCCGGAACTGGAAGACGAGCCCCTCGTCACCCTCACCTACCAGGAACTGTACGCCCGCGTCAACGAGATGGCCGCCGTGCTGCGCGACGAGTGTGGCGTCAAATCCGGCGACCGCGTCACCATCCACATGCCGATGGTGCCGGAACTGCCCATCACCATGCTGGCCTGCGCCCGCCTTGGCGCGGTGCACTCGGTGGTGTTCGGCGGCTTCAGCGGCCACGCCTGCGGCCAGCGCGTCAGCGACTCCGGCAGCAAAGTCCTCGTCGTGATGGATGCCTACTACCGCAACGGCGGCCTCATCGACCACAAGGAAAAGGCCGACGAAGCCGTCAAGACCGCCAAAGAAGAAGGTGTGAATGTCGAACACGTGCTGGTGTGGCAGCGCTACAAAGACCAGTACCACTCGCAAACCAAAATGCACAGCAGCCGCGACCACTTCGTGGCTGATCTGCTGACAAAGCACCGCAGCGCCATCGTGCCGCCCGTCTCTATGCCCGCCGAAGCGCCGCTCTTCCTGATGTACACCAGCGGCACCACCGGCCGCCCCAAGGGCTGCCAGCACTCCAGCGGCGGTTACCTCTCCTATGCCGCCGGCACCTCCAAGTTCGTGCAGGACATCCACCCCACCGACGTGTACTGGTGCATGGCGGACATCGGCTGGATAACCGGGCACTCCTACATCGTCTACGGCCCGCTGGCGCTCGCCGCCACCTCCATCTTATATGAAGGCGTGCCCGGCTACCCGGACAGCGGCCGCCCGTGGCGCATCGCCGAGCGGCTGGGCGTCAACATCTTCCACACCGCCCCCACCACCATCCGCATGCTGCGCAAGGCCGGCCCGGATGAACCTCTCAAGTACAACATCCACTTCAAGCACATGACCACCGTGGGCGAGCCCATCGAACCGGAGGTCTGGCGCTGGTATTACTTTACCGTCGGCAAGGGCAAGGCCGCCATTGTGGACACCTACTGGCAGACCGAGACCGGCGGTTTCCTGTGCAGCACCATGCCCGCCATCCACCCGATGAAGCCCGGCTCCGCCGGCCCCGGCATGCCCGGCATCCACCCCATCATCTTCGATGACGACGGCCATGAGATTCCCGCTGGCACACCCAAAGCTGGCAACATGTGCATCCGCAACCCGTGGCCCGGCGCGTTCCAGACCATCTACGGTGACCGTGACCGCTTCGTGAAAACCTACTACGCCAAATTCAACAAAGACCCCAAGAGCAAGGACTGGCGCGACTGGCCGTACTTCACCGGCGATGCCGCCGTGGCCGCCAGCGATGGCTACTACCGCATCCTCGGCCGCGTGGACGATGTCATCAACGTCGCCGGGCACCGCCTGGGCACCAAGGAACTGGAATCTGCCTGCCTGCTGGTGGAAGAAGTCGCCGAGGCCGCGGTGGTGCCGGTGAATGATGAAATCAAAGGCAAGATGCCGGAGATTTACCTGGCGCTCAAACCCGGCTACAAGAAAAGCAAGGCCATCGAGGACAAGGTGGTCAAATCCATCGAGGTCAGCATCGGCAAGATCGCCCGCCCGCGCCACGTGTGGATTGTCTCCGACATGCCCAAGACCCGCTCCGGCAAGATCATGCGCCGCGTCCTCGCCTCACTGTCCAACGGCCGCGACGTCGGCGACGTGACTACCCTCGCCAACCCGGAAGTCGTCGAAGAAATCCGCCAGATGGTGCAGGGCGCGAAGTAGGGAAGTCCTGAGGTCTTGGAGTCTAGAAGTCTTGAAGTCCAGCGGGATGACTAAGGGCCGCGAACGGATTGTGTTACGCGGCGTTCCATAGGTCTTTCACACATCCTCCGGCCACGGCGCACCGGTATCCAGCGCGGTGGCATACTCCTGAAGCCGTTCGTCATCGTGCCCGCGGATTTGCATCAGGAAAGGAAAATCCGCCGGTGACACCGTGAGCTTCGCTATTGGCTGAACCGATTCAAAACTCGCGAGCTGTGCGATATGCACTTGGTTGGCGCCAAAGGCAATGGGGGACTGTTGCGTGAAGGTGCGGCGCGGCAGGATATAGACCGTGCCCGTTCGCCACGGCTGGTTTGGGAGAGCCGACTGGCTGACGGAGAAGACATAATAGGGGCCGTGCACTGCACCCGTTTCGTCGGACAGCCGGATACAGGCATTGGTGATTGAGCCAACACGCTCGCGATCGACGATGGCAAAGAACATGGCCCACAGCCCATCCGCTGCCGCATAGATCGCTTTCTGATTGCCAAATTCGTTGAGGTCCTTGGACTGGCGCGGCTCGAACAGAGCGATATCCGCGTCGCCGGAACCGTGTAAGGCGATGTCATGATGGTCAGCGAGATGGCAGAGGAACTGCCATTTGGGCCACGGCAACGTGTACTCAATGGTCGGGCAGCCGCCGGTGCGAAGAGTTGTATCGAGCAACTCATCAAAATCTTTCGGCGCTTCTTCGTCCAGATTCAAGTCTGGGCGTGTCAGCCAATAATCAGGCAACATCCTATTTGTAACTCACATGCTCAAGAAGTATCGAGCGAGCAGGATCAATCCAGTGAACAGGATGACTTGAAACGCAATGATCACCCAGAATGCGACGGGTTGCGTTTCCCGGAACACGCTCATCGCAGGGCTCTCTCTTCCTGCGGAAATTGTGGTCTTACCTTTCCAGATCTGATAGACGATTATGGCAAAACCAATGCCGCCGGCGATTAAGATCCAGGTATCCATTTCAATCTCCTCAGGACTACGAATAGTTTTCACGGGAAGAAGCCAATATCGACCAACAAAGAATTGGCTTCAAACTCGAAAAGAGAAATACACAACCACTGTGGCAAGGATGATTTGAAGGGCAATAGCCAGCCAAAATGCGACTGGTTGCGTTTTGCGGGAAACGCTCCGCTGAGGCGCATATTGGCTTGGGAATGGGTCGGGTGCCTTGCCTATCCAGATCTGATAGACGATTAAGACATACAAAATGCCGCCAGCAACTAACATCAAAATGTTCATTACAATCTCCTCAGGACTACGAATAGTTTTCGCTGGGAGGTGGCCCCTGATGGCGATTAGATAGACAACCAGGATGTTCAGGGAAACGCCCAACGGGTGGCACGAGATACGGCTTGAGACCAGTATAAGCCTGAAGCCAGGAAAGTGCTTGACAGCGCGGACTCCCCCAATCGGTTGCGCGCTGTGTTAGCCCACGTTCCTGCTATCAAACGCTACGACGGTTTTTGTCGCAAGGCGATTGGCAGACTCGGGGTCATGGGTGGGCAGGTAAACGCAGGCGGTTGATGGTGTGAAATCCCGAATACGCTTGAGGGTTTTCTCCGCTTCCTTGCCATTCAGTGCAAGCCCATCAATCTTCTGCTGTTTCATCAATCGCTCGGAATACGAAGCGTCCCCCGCAAAGAAATAACAGACATCAAGATCTTGCAAAACGACTGAAACGTGAAAGTCAGTGTGCCCCGGCGTCGGGACGATCATCACGTCTCCGGCAGTAGTGACCTTGAAACTGCTAGGAAAACCGCCGAAAGGCTGCGGGGCAAGGTCTATCAGGCGTGGGGCAAACCAGGAAGGCCAGTGCTGGGGCAAGAAGCCCAGCGCCGGCCCCATGAAACCAGCCGCCTGCTGATAGGCTTGCCGTACGACCAGAATCTCCGAATGCGGGAAGTGATTCAAGCCGCCCACATGATCGAAATGTAAATGAGTCAGAATCACTCGGCGAACATCGTTGGGGTGAATGCCGAGCGCATGTAATTGTGCGCCGACTTCCTGCTCGGGTTGCACGTGAAAGATCGCGTTCTTGAAAAACGGATTCCAGGCAGGGAAGTAACCAGGGGAAGTAACCTGCGCGCTTTCGCCGGTGTCAATCAGGATTATTCCTTCAGGATGTTCGAGCACCCAGGCGTAGATGGGGAGCGGCTCCGTCCAGCGGCGGTCAACAAGTGTGTTGACGAGTCGCGCCAGGCCCACTCCTTTCCCTTGAAGTTGATTGGGCCGGATGGCAACCGTCCCTGTCAGAATCGCGTGGACTTTCATTTCAGTTTTCCGTTATTTCTAACTGACTAGTTACGGGCTTGTGTTATATCGCAAGTTCGCAGATCTCGCTCAAATCATTCCGCCTGACAAGACTTCTTTGTACTGCCTGCTCCCTCTTCTACCTGCCTAACCCTTGTGCTTTAGGAGAGGCGAATTAATCGGGTCACAAAGGTTCAGACAGTTGACTTCAGCCAACTGTGACTCACCCAATCTACCACTCCCCGCCGTTTTTTTCCTGCCACTCTCCCTCCGTTCTGCGATATAATCCCGCCCTGTTGTGCCGGTAGCAGCGACCCGGCTTACCAAAACTGCGTTCTCGGAACGCATTTTTGCGTTCTTTTTTATTCCTGCAAAACTACTCTGCGGCACAGCCCCCTGTGGGCGATTGAAATGGAGGAACACACCATGAGCACCCACCCCGAGGACCTGAAAAACCTCACCCAGCTGGGCCGCGACGCCCAGCCCAGCAAGAAACTGGAAGCCTTCCCCAACCGCGCCCCGGACCGCTTCTATCTCATCTCGCTGGAAACCGACGAATTCACCTGCCTGTGCCCCGCCACCGGCCAGCCGGATTTCGCCACCATCACGGTTGACTACGTCCCGGACCAGACCATCGTCGAATCCAAATCCTACAAGCTGTATCTGTGGTCATACCGCAATGAAGGCGTCTTCCATGAGCATGTCGTCAACGTCATCCTCGATGACCTCGTCGCCGCCCTCGACCCGCACTACATCAAGGTCACCGGCATCTTCAACATCCGCGGCGGCATCGGCATCACCGTCGAAAGCGAAAAAACCAAAACCCCCGCTGCCAGAGCAGCCATAGGACGCTAAACAATGGAAAACCGCAACTACAAGTACCTCTCGTTCGTCACGGCCCTGTTCGTCACCACCCTCATCATCTCCAATATCGTGGCCGTCAAGCTGGTCAACCTGTTCGGCCTGTTCGTGCCCGCTGCCGTCATCCTCTTCCCGCTCGCCTACATCTTCGGCGACGTCCTCACCGAGGTCTATGGCTTCGCTCGCGCCCGCCGCGTCATCTGGACCGGCTTCGCCTGCAACCTGCTGGCCGTTGCCGCCATCTGGGTGGCCGGGCAACTGCCCGCCGCGCCCTTCTGGAACGGCGGCATCTACGACGGCCCGCAGGCCGCGCAACAGGCCTATGATGCCATCCTCGGCTTCACGCCGCGCCTGCTGCTGGCTTCCTTCATCGCCTACCTTGTGGGCGAATTCCTGAACTCGTTCGTGCTCGCTAAGCTCAAAGTCCGCACCCAGGGGCGGCACCTGTGGCTACGCACCATCACCTCCACAATCGTGGGCCAGGGCATCGATTCCGCCATCTTCATCGCCATCGCCTTCTATGGCATTTTCGATGGCAGCGGCCTCGTTCAGGCGATTCTGTCCCAGTGGTTCATCAAGGTCGCCTACGAGACCGTCGCCACCCCGCTCACCTACTGGGTGGTCAACGCCCTCAAGCGCGCCGAATCTGAAGACTACTACGACAAAGACACGAACTTCAACCCGCTGGCGCTGTGAGCTGGCCGGTCTAAAAACAAACAGGACACGCTCGGTGTCCTGTTTGTTTTTCGGGAACTTAGGCGGCTGATTCATCGTTTTATTCACAGAGAATCCCCTGTATACTGAAGTTGTCACTCATTGAGGAGAAACGCCATGAAAGAGATCGAACTTTTCGGAGTCAACGTCAAGACCAAATACCTGTGGTGGGGCGGCGGCCTGCTGATTCTGGTGCCGCTGCTGCTCATCCTGCTGCTCGCCATGCTCGGCGCGCTGGCTGGTGGTGCCTCATTCAGTGAAGGCGCTTACGGCGGCGGCGGCGACTACGGTTACCCCGCGTCGGCCCCCTCCGCAGACTATACCTACCCCACCGATTCGTCCGGCGTTTACGCCGAAGAAGCCCCCTACGCCCCGCTGGCCACCCAGGTCGCCCCGGTTGGCAACGCCACCGATGGCTCGCTCACCCAGGCCATCGAACGCCTCATCATCCGCGAAGGCACGCTCAGCCTGCAGGTCGAAGACACCCTCGCCGCGCGTGACCAGGTTGAGGTCCTCGTCTCCGAATTCGAATTGCAGGGCGCGTTCATCGTCTCTTCCAACGAGTATGGCAACGGCACCACCAAGCCCAGCATCAGCATGGTCATCCGCGTGCCCGCCTCGCAGTTCGACCCCATCATGGACCGGCTCGCCGCGCTGGCCGTCATCGTCAATACCCGCTACGAGACCGCCGATGACGTGACCGAAGAGTACGTGGACCTCGAAGGCCGCCTGGAAGCGCTGGAAACCGGCCGCGACCGCCTGCTGGACATCATGGAAAACGCCGACACCACCGAAGCACTCTTGCAGGCCGAGGCCCAGCTCACCATCCGCGAAGCCGAGATCGAAGCCATTCAGGGCCGCCTGCAATACCTGCGCGGCGCCGCCACCCTCTCGCGCATCACCCTCGACATGCAGCCCTACTTCGCTTCCCAGCCCATCGACACCAGCTGGAAGCCGTTCGAGAGCCTGCGCCGCGGCTTCGACGCGCTCCTTGAGAGCCTGCAGGACTTCGTGGACTTCGTCCTGTTCTTCGCCGTCGCCGTCCTGCCCTGGGTGCTGCTGTTCTTCTTCGTCCTGCGCTGGATCTGGCGCGCCATTCGCCGCCGTCAGCAGAAGGCAGCCGCCGCCGCCCCACCCGAAGAAAAGAAGTAACGCCGCTGAATCAAAAAGGGGCCCCGCCGGATGGCAGGGCCTCTTTTGTTTACTTTTACTAAGTCCTAATTACCTGTTTCCTGCCCTTACGGACACTTCACCAGTTCCTTGCCCTGCGCCGTGGCGAACAGGTCGCCCAGGAACACTGTGCCGCAGCCGTAGGCGGTGTAGGTATAGTCACCGCGCGGGATGGTGTATTCCTTGCTCTCGCCCTTCTCGAGCGAGAAGACATACCCGTCCGGGCCGTGCAGCGCCAGAATCACCCGCGCCCCGGTGGCGTTCTCCACCGTGATGCGCACCAGCTTGATCAGCCGCGCCACATCCGTCTCGCTGTCATTCACTTCGGCGCTGGCCTTGCTGCCACAGACAGGCACCACAAAGCGCTGCACCTGGGTCAGGTCCATCTCGCCATACAGGTTGGCGCCGCACGCCAGCATCCGGTAGGTGTACTCATCTTTTTCGGGCGTCCACACCTGGGTGGTGCCGGCCGCGGTTTCCAGGTAGTAGGTGTGGGTTTCGCTGGTCAGCCACAGGTACACCGGCTTGTCAGACTGGTTTTCAATCGTCAGCCGCGCCAGAGGAGCCGCGGCCACCAGCGCCAGGGCCAGCAGCCCCACCACCCCGGCGCGAAGAATCTGCTTGTTCATCGTAGTACCTCCAATTCAAGTTACGGCTTGGGGATTTCCGTTATGGTAGTGCAGCCGGAATGCTCTGTCAATCCCACTTTGAATTGACCAAAAGATGATTTTTGTGAAGAAATGCTGGCAGACCCCATAGTTTCCGGGAGTGACTCCGCCGGTCGCGGGGCTATAATTAGGACCGATATTCCCCGAAAGGAAGGAAACCATGAGACGCAATTCCCGTAACCCCGTCCTGTCTGATAAGGCGTTTACCGGCTTCGATCTGGCCGCCGGCGAACGGCCCATGACCGTCAGCGGCACCATCTTCAAATCCTACATCCTGCTGGCTGTGCTCGGTCTCGCCGCCATCGCCACCTGGGTCGCCATGTTCGACGTCGCCATCGCCCAGTTGTTCCTGCAATACTACTGGGTCCTGCTGCTCGGCGCGCTGGGCGTTGCCATCCTCACGGTTTTCAAACGCCAGTGGGCCGCGTACACCTCCGGCCTTTACGCCCTGCTGGAAGGCAGTTTGCTGGGCGGCATCTCCTGGCTCTTTGAGGCCCAGTATGGCGGCATTGTTTTTCAGGCTATCCTGCTCACCTTCGGCGTGCTCATCGTCATGCTCACCCTGTACACCTCGCGCATCATCACCGTCACCCAGAAATTCCGCAGCGTGGTCATCATGGGCACCGGTGCTGTCATGCTGCTTTATCTCGGCTCGTGGATTCTGGGCTTCTTCGGCGTCAACATCGGCTTCCTCCACGACAGCAGCATCTTCGGCATCGTGTTCAACCTATTCGTCATCGTGCTGGCCGCCCTCAACCTGCTGCTGGACTTTGACTTCATCGAGCGCGGCGCGCAGTCCGGCGCTCCCAAGTACATGGAGTGGTACAGCGCTTTCGGCCTGATGGTCACCCTCATCTGGCTGTACCTCGAAATCCTGCGCCTGCTCTCCCGTTCCCGCCGCCGCTAACCCCACATCCACTACCAAAAGGCGCGCCGCACCCCGACGCGCTTTTTCTTTTCCCCCATGCTCCTTTCGCGTATAATTGGCCCATCCTGCCCGGAGACAACGACCCCATGCCCGCTTCCGCCACCGGCCTGCCCCGCATTGACCCCTTCCGCCGCGCCCTGGGCCGCTTCATCCTGCGCCTGTTTGGTTGGCGTGTGGAAGGCGACTGGCCCGCTGTCCCCAAATTGGTGGTTATCTTTGCCCCGCACACCAGCAACTGGGATTTCGTCTTCTCAATGAGCTCGGTCTTCTCGCTCGGTTACCGGCCCAATTACATCGGCAAGAAATCGCTCTTCTGGGGACCGATGGGCTGGTTCATGCGCTGGATGGGCGGCATTCCCGTGGACCGTTCCGCCGCCTTCAACACCGTGGACGCTACCGTTCAGGCTATTAAGATGACGGAACAGGTCATCATCGGCATCGCTCCCGAAGGCACCCGCAGCCATACCAAATTTTGGCGCAGCGGTTTCTACCACATCGCCGTCCAATCCGATGTGCCCATCGCCTTCATCAGCCTGGATTATCAGAAGAAACTCGCCCGCTTTGCCGAGGGCATCACCCCCAGCGGCGACCTGGCCGCCGACATGGAAAGAATCCGTCCCTTCTTTGAAGGCGTGCCCGGCAAATTCCCCCACCAGGCCAGCGAGATTAGCCTGCGGCCGCATGAAGCGGGCGCAACGAACAAATAACCCCGCCGCCGGTGAGCGCGCCCTGATATCAAACAGGCCGGAGGCAGGCTGCCTCCGGCCTGTTTTTTCGCCCCTCAGTCATTCACGTTATCGTAGAACAGCGCCCGGTCGGCCGGGCTGTCCGGGTCCAGCGCCGCCAGTTCGCTCTTGCCGAGTCCCTCACGGATGTACTTGTGCCACAACCCGTCCGCCAGCGCCTGCGGATTGCTGTCCACGCCCTGCGTTTCAAAATACTGGCAGATGCGCACCACATCCCGGTCGAAGATTTCGCGCGCGTTGCGGTTGTCTCCCGGCCGCACGATTTGCGGGAAGTCGATCAACCACATGCGGCCCTCCCAGTACAGGATGTTGTAGGCCGAGAAGTCACCGTGCACCAGGCCCAGCGACAACATCAGCTCGATGTTGCTCAGGCTGCGCTGGAACAAATCCCGCGCCTCCCCCGCCGTCAGGCTCACCGTGCTCAGCGCCGGCGCGGCAATCACGTCCCCCCCGATATATTCCATCAGGATGGCGTTGCCGCCCAGCGCATACGGTCGCGGGATGTCCGCCCCTGCCGCGTACAGTTTCTGCATCGCCATGTATTCATGCTCGATCCACGACGTGTGCATCACCTGCCGGCCAAACTCGGTTTTCTTCTGCACCGCCCGGCCCATGCGCTCATCGTGAATTACCTCGCCGCCGCTGTCCAGCAGGGCGCGCCCCTGACGGTACATCACATCGTTGCGCAGTTGGCGGAACATGCGCGGCCGGTAGATTTTGCCGGCCAGGTAGGCCGTACGCGTGGTCTCATTACCCTTGAGCTGGTACACGCTGGCCTCTTTGCCGCCCTTCACGATGCGCAGGATGTCATCGAAGTACCCCATCCGGTGGAAGGGGCCCAGCGACTCATCGATCCACACCGCTTCATGGCGGCTGGCCTTGTAGGTGTACGGCTGGTGTTCCTCCGCCGCCGCCACTTCCACCGCTACCTGCGCCGGGCTTTTCTTCGGCTTGTGCTGCGGGTGGCGTTTGCGCGGCGGGCGCACGTTGGGCGCGTGCCGAATCCGGGGCGTCACATCCGCTAACTTCTCCTGGGGGTCAAACTCATCAAACCAGTCCAGGTGCTGGTCTTTGTTCGGTTTAGGCATTGCGTTTGTTTCCTTGTGTTCGTCATAGACTCGGTTGGAGTCATCCGGATTCGTTCCCTCTAACCGGTTAAAACAAACCGGCCGCAGGGCAGCGTGCCTGCGGCCGGAAAAAGACCGTTGAACCGGTGCGCGGCTAGACCGCAGCCACCAGAGGCACGCAAACAATCACAGCAAAGACAGTCGCTTGGGTTGTCATAAACCTGCATGCCTCCTTGTTTCAAAGTGTCACGGCCTCTCGGCCATGCGGTTCAAATTTATCACGTCTGGGGGTACTGAGTCAAGCGCGGGAGATGAGCGGGATTGATTAGGAATCCCAATCGTTCCACCTTATCCTTGTTAGCATTGTATTAATTCGTCCTGCATTCCAGCCCCTTTCCTTGACCGGTTGCCTCGCAACGATTAAAATAGCTGGATGGATAGCGATTAGCACTCTCAACCCTTGAGTGCCAATCCCCGCCCACTATGGACCTGAGCGAACGACAGAAACTGCTGCTTGGCCTGATTGTGCAGGAATACGTGGAAACCGCCCAGCCGGTGGGCAGCACGCGCCTGGTGGAAAAGTACAAACTGGATTTCTCCTCCGCCACCGTGCGCAATGAAATGGCCGCGCTGGAAGGCGCGGGGCTCATCCGCCAGCCGCACACCTCCGCCGGCCGCGTACCCACCGAAGAAGGCTATCGCTTCTTCGTGGGTCAGATGGTGCAGCACCCGGACCTGCCGGCCAGCACCCAACACACCATCCGCCACCAGTTCTACCAGGCCCGCCAGGACAGCAGCCAGTGGATGCGCCTGGCTGCCAGCGTATTGGCACACCAGAGCCAGGCGGCTTCCATCGTCACGGCCCCATTGGCGGACCGGGCGCGTTTCAAGCACGTCGAGCTTATTTCCATCGCCGGCAGACAGGTGCTGATGGTGCTGGTAATGGTCGGCGGGCGGGTGAGCCAGCAGATGCTGGTGCTCGCCGAACCGGTAAGCCAGGAACGCCTGGGCGCCAGCGCCAAACAACTCAATACACTGTTTCCCGGGCAGGACGCCGATGAAATCCTGGCCGCCCCGCATGACCTGGATGCCCTGGGCGACGACATGGTCAAACTCATCACCGATGAACTGCGCCGTTCAGATTCCGTTTTCACCGGCGAGGTGTTCCACGACGGCTGGAGCAATGTGCTCGCAGAGCCGGAATTTGCCGGAAGCGAATCCGGACGGCGTGCCCTGCGTGTGCTGGAAGAGCGCCCGCTGCTCAAAGACCTGCTGGAGCAAACCGTCTCCACCAGTGAGATCGGCGGTGTGCAGGTCTTGATTGGCGGCGAAGGCACCTGGGAGGAGTTGAGCGACTGCTCGCTGGTGCTGGCGCGCTACGGCGTGCCCGACCTCGCCACCGGGATTCTCGGCATACTTGGGCCGGTGCGCATGGCCTACGGCAACGCCATCTCGACGGTGAACTTTGTGGCCGGCGTGCTCAGTAACCTCGTTAGCGAAACGATGGGCGACGAGGGGATGGCGGCAGTGGAGTGACAAGAGAAAAGACGTGCGGAAGTGCTGGAGCGCTGAAAAACAAAAGCGCCCACTCAAAGAAGATTATGGACGGGCTTTGGCCCGATGAGATGGAAGGATTATGAGCGAAGAACAAGACACCCCCACCCCCGAAGACGAAGCGGCCGCCACGGCCGAAGCCGACCCGGCGATGGACGAGTTGGATGACCTGATGACGCAGCTGGAAACCGCGCGCGCTGAAGCCGCTGCCAATCTGGAAGGCTGGCAGCGCGCCCAGGCCGAATTCGTCAATTACAAGAAACGCCAGGAACAGCAGCGGGCGCAAACCTATGATGACACGGTGGCCCGCGTGGCCAAGCGCTACCTGGACGTGCTGGACGACCTCGAACGCGCCATGGGAAACCGCCCCGCCGAAGGCGAAGGCGCGGAGTGGGCGCAGGGCATCGAACTGGTGACCCGCAAACTGGTCAACATCCTGGACAGCGAGGGCATCAAAGTGATGGACCCGCTGGGCCAGCCCTTCGACCCCAACCTGCATGAAGCCATCAGCCAGGATGAAAGCGACGGGCACGAAAGTGGCACGATACTTGAAGTACTGCAAAAGGGCTACCTGCTTGGCGAGCGCGTGATACGCCCGGCGCTGGTGCGGGTAGCGGCTTAACCAACTTCCCGGAGGTTGGGATGCCTTGCATCCCTGAACCTGCGGGACGTTAGACGATTGAACAGGAAGAAGGAGACAGGACTCTCATGGCAAAAATCATCGGCATTGACCTCGGCACCACCAACAGCGTCGTTGCGGTAATGGAAGGCGGCGAACCCACCGTCATCCCGTCCGCAGAAGGCGAGCGGCTCGTCCCCTCGGTGGTGGCCGTCAACAAGAACGGCGAGCGCATGGTGGGGCGTTCCGCCCGTAACCAGGCGGTCATCAACCCCGAGAACACGATTTCCTCCATCAAACGCTTCATGGGCCGCAAGTACGACGACCCCGAAACCCAGAACGCCATCAAGCACGTGCCGTACAAGGTCACCAAGGCCCCCAACGGCGACGTGCGCGTGGTGCTGGGCGGCACCGAATACTCGCCGCCGGAAATCTCGGCCATGATTCTCGCCAAACTCAAGGCCGACGCCGAAGCCTACCTCGGCGAGCCCGTGACCCAGGCGGTCATCACCGTGCCGGCGTATTTCAACGACAGCCAGCGCAACGCCACCAAGGACGCCGGCAAGATCGCCGGGCTGGAAGTGCTGCGCATCATCAACGAACCCACCGCCTCCTCGCTGGCCTACGGGCTGGACAAGAAGGCCAATGAAATCATCGCCGTGTACGACCTCGGCGGCGGCACCTTCGACATCTCGATTCTGGATGTGGGCGAAGGCGTGTTCCAGGTGCGCTCCACCAGCGGCGATACCTACCTGGGCGGCGACGACTTCGACCAGGCCATCATCGCTCACCTGGCGGACGTGTTCAAGCAGGAAAACGGCATTGACCTGCGCAACGACCGCCAGAGCCTCCAGCGCCTTAAGGAAGCTTCCGAAAAAGCCAAGATCGAACTCTCGACTCTGATGCAGACCGAGATTAACCTGCCCTACATCACGGCCGATGCGAACGGCCCCAAGCACCTGGTGACCACCCTGACGCGCGCCAAGCTGGAACAACTGACTGCCGACCTGGTGGAACGCTCACTGACGCCAGTGAAGAACGCCATGAAGGACGCCGACCTGGCGTTCGACAAGGTGAATGAAGTGGTGCTGGTGGGCGGCATGACCCGCATGCCCGCCGTGCAGGAAGCCGTCAAGAAGCTGTTTGGCCGGGAACCCCACAAGGGCGTCAACCCGGATGAAGTGGTGGGCGTGGGCGCGGCCATCCAGGCCGGCGTACTGGGAGGCGATGTCAAGGACATCCTGCTCCTGGACGTCAGCCCGCTGACGTTGTCCATTGAAACGCTGGGCGGCGTGGCCACCCCGATGATTGACCGCAATACCACCATCCCGACCCGCAAGACCCAGCCGTTCTCCACCGCCAGCGACAACCAGAGCCAGGTGGAGATTCACATCCTGCAGGGCGAACGTCCGATGGCGCTGGACAACAAGTCGCTGGGAAAATTCCTGCTGGATGGCATCCCGCCCGCGCCGCGCGGCGTCCCGCAAATCGAAGTGACGTTCGACATCGACGCCAACGGCATCCTCAAAGTCACGGCGCAGGACAAGGCCACCGGCCGCAGCCAGAACATCACCATCACCGCCTCCTCCGGCCTGTCTGACGCCGAAGTGGAAAAGATGCGCAAGGACGCCGAGCAGTACGCCGCCCAGGACGAGCAGCGCAAAGCGCAGGTCGAAGCCCGCAACGGGGCCGACAACGCCATCTACACCGCCGAAAAGGCGTTGAAGGACCTCGGCGACAAGGTGCCGGAAGATACCCAACTGAAGACTAAAGACGCGGTGGAGAAAGTGCGCGGCCTGCTGGAAAGCGAAGACCCGGCGCCGCTGAAAGCCGCCACCGAAGAACTGATGACCGTGGTGCAGGGCATGGGCGCCGCCGCCTACCAGGCCGCCGGCCCGGAAATGGGCGCGCCGGAAGCCAATGGCACCGGCGGCGAACCCGGCCCATCCGGCGAAGAAGTCATCGACGGCGATTTCAAGGAAGCGGAGTAGGCCTCACCCGTAATCGGGAGAGGTTGGAAGAGCCGGCATCGTTACGATGGCCACTCAACGCGACTACTATGAAGTCCTCGGCGTGCCGAAGGGCGCCAACCCGGATGAGCTGAAATCCGCTTTCCGCAACTTGGCGCGCCAGTACCACCCGGACGTGAGCCAGGCGCCGGACGCCGAAGAACGGTTCAAGGAAATCAACGAAGCCTACGCGGTGCTCTCGGACGCCGACAAGCGCGCGGCCTACGACCGCTACGGCCATGCCGGCCTCAACGGCTTTGGCGGCGCGCCGGACTTCACCAACATTGACCTGACCGACATTTTCGAAGAGCTGTTCGGCTTCGGGTTCGGCATGGGCGGCCGCGGGCGCGGCGGCGGACGCCGCCAGAACCGACCGCGGCGCGGGCCCAACCTGCAATACATGCTCGACCTGACCTTTGAAGAAGCTGTTTTCGGCGTGGAAAAGACGCTGGAATTCCAGCGCGACGAACCCTGCTCGCGTTGTTCCGGCAGCCGGGCCGAACCGGGCAGCAGCCCCAAGACCTGCGCCACCTGCGGCGGCCAGGGCGAGGTGCGCACCGCCCGCCAGACGCTGCTGGGCAGCATGGTGCAGGTGACCACCTGCCCGGCCTGCCACGGCGAGGGCCAGACCATCGACCAGCCCTGCAAGCAATGCCAGGGGCGCGGGCTGGAACGCAAACACGTAAGCAAGACGGTGGACGTGCCCGCCGGGGTGGATGGCGGCACGCAGATTCGCGTGAGCGGCGAGGGCCAACCGGGGGCCAATGGCGGCCCGGCCGGCGACCTGTACATCGTGTTGCGGGTGCAGGCACACAAGTATTTCAAGCGCCGCGAGACCGACATCCTGCTGGACCTGGACATCAACATCGCTCAGGCCGCGCTGGGGGCGGAAGTGGAAGTGCCCACGGTGGATGGCCTAGAGTCTCTAAAGATTCCGGCCGGCATCCAGCCGGGCCAGGTGCTCACGTTGCGCGGCAAGGGCGTGCCCCGCCTGCGCAGCAACGGCCGCGGCGACCAGCTGGTCATCGTGAACGTGGCCGTGCCGAAGAAACTCACCGCCGACCAGCGCGAGCTGCTGGAACAACTGGCGGCCAGCATGGGCAGCGAGGTCAGCCCCACGCAGGAAGGCATCCTGGATAAGTTGAAGGATTTCCTGGGGGGATAGATGGTTAATAATGGGAGATCAAAAGGCATTACTCAGAAATTTTCTATCGAATAGACTCCGTTCAGCAGATGAAATATCTAGCGTCAACACCAGGTTCACCGAGTTGTACGCAGGCGAACATTTTTATGATTCTGCAGTGATACTTTGTTCGGCGCTTTCGGCACTCTCGGCAATTAAGTGGCCCGGTCGAGGAATCGATCGGGCTCGGTTTGTTGAAGCATTAGTTCGTTATGCGCCTGATGAATTAGGTCTAACAAAGATTTCTGTAGAATCTCTGATTACTTCAGATTGGTGTAGCAAACATAGTCAAGTCCAGGCAAAACTAACAACTTACTTCTCCCAGACAATTCATTCTAAGACCATCTACCTTGCCGATGAACTCGATAAAGATGATGTTGAAGTATCGAAGATTGATTCGCAGATAGGTATGAAGACAGTGAGAGAGTACTCAAGGGCAAATATTCTGTATTCGCAATTCCGCAGCGGCCTTATCCACGAATACCTACTTGGCAATCAACTTACAGCACTAAATTTATCGCCCTCTGAGGAACTCCCATCCTATACGAATATTACTGATTCAACCTCCACAATAAGAAGGCTGCACTTACCGTATATCTTTGTTAGGAGACTTACTGAAGAAGTCGGCACTAATTTGATAGAAGACTACGGAGGTCCCGAATCTCCTCCATTATGGTGGGTAAACGGGTAACAAAGGTGTCGATAATTAATAGTAGGGGCACGGCGTCGCCGTGCCCCTACTTTCTTGTAATCTCCCGTTCATAATTCGCCAGCCTCAACGGGTACAATCCCCTGCATGACCACCCCCACCATCCTCGCCGTGGCGCGCAGCGGCGGCCACAGCTTCAGCAAAGACCCCTGTGACGAGATACATCTGCTCGCCGGCCTTGGCGTGGAGGGCGATGCCCACAGCGGCAAGACGGTGCAGCACCTTTCGCGCGTCAAGAAAGACCCCACCCAGCCCAACCTGCGCCAGGTGCATCTGATACACGCCGAGTTGATTGACGAACTGCAGGCGGCCGGCTTTGTGGTCGGCCCCGGCGTGATGGGCGAGAACATCACCACCCGCGGCATAGACCTGCTGGGCCTGCCGGCCGGCGCGCGCCTGCGGCTGGGGGATACGGCTGAAATCGAACTAGCCGGACTGCGCAACCCATGCGTGCAACTGGACCGCTACGAGGACGGCCTGATGGCGGCCACACTGGAAAAGGACGAATCCGGCAACCTGATTCGCAAGGCGGGGGTGATGGCCATCGTGCTGGAAGGCGGCATCGTGCGCCCCGGCGACCTGATTCGCATCGCCCTGCCGCCGGAACCGCACCGCCCAATGGAACCGGTCTAAGAAGCGCCATTCCCCTATCTGCCGGAATTTACCATCTCAAGAATGTGCTGTATACTGAAAGGTGTCGGCACAACTCTCATCTTACTGAACCCAACAGAAGGACGTAGAGGAGTCAAAAGACCATGGGCAAGGCAGACAAACAAAAGAAGACCACCAAGAAGAAACCGCAACAGACGATGAAGGAAAAGAAGAAGGCGAAAAGGGAAAAGAAAAAAGCAGGTGGGTAACCCACCTGCTTTTCCCTATCTTTAGACCTTTCGTCGCTTGATGCCCTGCACCAAGCGACTCTGCACTACTTCGCTACATCCAACCGGCACCACGCATACAACGCGTCGTAAACGATAAACTGCGCGTCGAGGTTTTCCGCGTCATCCGGCAGAATCAGGCTGAACCCGCTGGCGATGGCTTCAAGCCCCGGCGCGACGGGGTCGGCATGCAGGTCCTCGGCGATGTCAGCGGCATGCACGATTTTCGCCAGCCGCAGCAGGCCCGGCTCTTCCAGCCCGTATTTCTCAATAATGGTCTCAAAGGAACATTTGCCGCCGTGGTGCCCCAGTTCCACGCCCGGCGCATCGAACGGGATGCCGCCGGTTTCTTTCGCCACCTTGTCAATCTGGCTTTTCGGCACGAACAGGAACTCGGCATCCGAGTCGATGAAGCGCAGGATGAGCCACGGGCAGGCCACCCGGTCAACGTGAACATGGGAACGCGTAATCCACAGCATAGGAGTCTCCTTTAGACATCGGATTTCTCTAAGAAATCCGATGTCTTCTACTACTCGCGGGCGAACACGGCAAAGAATACCATGCCGAGCAACCCGAAGGCAAACGCCGTCAGGAAATTCACCTGCGGCGAAGCCAGCCACAGGAACGCGCCACCAAAGGCCGCCAGCGATACCACGCTATCACGCATTAGATAGTACAGCCCGAAACCGCTGGCCTTCATGCCCTCCGGGGCCAGGTCCATGATGAGCGATTTGCGCGCCGGCTCGCCGAACTCTTTAAGCCCGCGCACGATGAACGCCACCACCAGCCAACCGAACGTCCGCGAGAAAAGCAGAATCAGGGGAAAAACCGTGAAGAAGCCAAACGTTATCAACACAAACGGTTTCTTGGTGGTGCGGTCGGCCAGAGCCGCCACCGGCAGGTAAACCAGCACCGCCGTCGCCATCTCGATGGTGGTGAGCACGCCAAACTGCGCCGGGGTAATGCCGTGTATCGTCACTGCCCACACCACCACAAACGCATACGGAATCTGCTCACAGAAGCGCACCAGGATATCCGACACCAGCAGACGGCGCAGGGCCGGCGGCAGGGCGGCGAACACCACCCGCAGGTTGGATTGGCCGCGCGGCGTTTCTGCAGGCGGTTCATCCAGCATGCGCTGCTGGAACACCAGCGCCAGCAACCCGAACAGAATCGCCAGCGTGAATGCGATGCGCACGCCGGTGACCTCCCCATAGCGGACGATGAGCAGGCCGCCCAGCAATGGCCCCAGCGCCATCGGCACCCGCCGCACCAGCGAATGCATGGACACGCCCACCGTCTGCCGTCTGGCAGGCAACACGGTGGCAATCACACTCATGGTAGCCGGAAGCGAAATAGCCGACCACGATATGAAGAACACCGCCCCCACCAGCACCGCCTGCCACACCGGAAAGACGATGACGATAAGGTAACCGAAAATGGCGATGAGGTTAAAGATAAGCAGCGCGCGTTTATGGCCGAGGCGGTCGCTGAGGTAGCCGCCGGGGAAGGAATACAGCGCACTGAGCAGGTTGTCCATGCCGTTGAGCGCGCCGATAGCCACCGCACCGCCGCCCAGCGCCATGATGTAGAGGGGCAGGAAGCGCTCGGCGAGGCGCTCGCCCATGCCGAGCAGGACGACCATCGCCAGCACGGACAGCAGGCCAGCAGGGATACGCCCCCGCGGCGGCGCAGCGGAGGTCATGGGGCTACCGGGTAGAACAGCGGGTGGCGGCGCAGCACCCAGGCCTGGTCAGGCGTGATGGTGAAGGGAGCGAACTCCAGGATACCGGAATAGAACAGGAAGTTGTCCGCCCCGCCCTCGCGGCCGCACTCGTAGTCATCCACATAACCGTCGCCATCACCGTCGAAGCGGTCGGCCGGGCATTGGGGCGTATCCGCCAGATTGTCAAAATACAGTCCGTCTTCTTCGGTGGTGTGCAGCAGACCCATAAAGTGAGCGGCCTCGTGAATCCAGGTGAGGCCGTGTTCCAGGTTGCTGCCCAGGTAGGCCTGGTAGGACGCTACGATGCAGGACAGCCGCCCGCCAGGGTTGAGGATGGAGCCGGGCAGGCCGGCCGAATACCCCACAATATCGCCGGGTTCGGCATCGCTGGCGGTGATCCAATCCACCACGATGAGGTGAACGGAACGGCTTGCGCCGCCCGCCCGCGCCATGACCCCGCAGGCGGCGGGGATATCCAGTTCATCAAGATGGGTTTCGTCATCATCAATTTCAGCGAACTGTGCCACGACGGAGGTGTCCGGCTCCTGGACGTTGAACGCGCCGACGCGCAGGTCATGCGGGGCAAGGAGAGCATCCATCTCGCCGCGGATTTCGTCGAGGTCGGGCGCGGTGATGACGCCCAGCTCCCCGGTGGCGAGCCAGATGGTAAAGTCCAGCGCCTGGGGTGCATCGGCCGGGCCACGCTTGAAGATGACGCGCAGGTCAGAGAAGCCGGCGGCCTCGGTGGAGACCAGCACGGCGTATTCACCGGGCGGCAGGGGCATTTGTGGGACGATGGGAAGGAACAGGCCAACCTCGCCATAGTCGTACACGAAGTCGGTGAACCAGCCGCCGCCGGGCAGGTCGGAGTCGTAGTCGTCCTCGTAGAGCAGGGTGCCATCCGGGGCGGTGACGCGCAGGATAGCGACTTCCGAATTCGGGTCGGTGGCGGTGGCGGTGAAGAGGAAAGACACCTCGCCTGGCTGGAGAGTGAAGCGGACGGTCATTTCCGAATCGCGCGGGGCAAAGGTCTCGATGCGCAGGTCGTCTGTGGTGGACACCTCGGGGGGAGAGGCAGGCACGCTAGCCGTTGGGGGGCTGGAGTCGGCAGTAACGGGTTCATCTCCCAGGCCCAGCCAACCCTCGGCGGTACGGCAGGCAAGGGCGGAAAGGAAGGCAAGGCAGATGAAGGCGAGAAGGCGCGAGCGGGCGCTCACGGGCAGCGCACCTCGCGGATGACGTTCTCCCACGCCGCGGCGAACTCACCCGGCAGCCTGCCGACCTCCACAATATGTGCCCAGGTGGCGCACAGCATGGATTGTGCGGCCAGCGTGCGCTTGTATGCGGTAATGGTCAGTTGTTCGGCATCTTCCCAATTGCCAAGACGTAACGAGGCTTCAATGAATGGCAGGAATTCGTAGCCATCGGCTTGAGTATCAATCCATTCTGAAAACGTGATGTCTTCTTCTTCAATCGTGATGTCTTCATCCAGTCCTGAATTGACTGCTGTCCAAGCGCCATTCTGTCTGTAGAGGTCAGCCACCTGGAAAATACGACATCCCCCCACGAAATCTCGCAGCTCTTCCTGAAAATCCACCCAATATTCATGAGCCGCTTCAGTATCTGCATACGCCGCCACGGTGCGCAATTCTTCCGGTATTTGCCAGTTGGCGGTGTCGCGTTCGGTGAGCAGCCACCAGCAGCGCGTCTCGTCGTCCGGCGGACCCACCAGCAGGAGGCTCTGGTTTGTATTACCTTCGAAACTGACGTTCTGGAATACCGCCTTGAACGACGCGCCAGCGGCGAATTCGTCGATGCGGCGGTGCAGGCCGGTGTAAAACTCCTCGGCCCACAGGCGCGGCCGCGCCGGGTCCTCCACACCGCCGTAGAGGATATTGACGGCGAAGGTGGTGTTGTAGCGGCTCAAGGTGCGGGTCACTGCGCCATCCAGAATGAGCAACGTGCCCGGTTCAATCCCCGGCGCACGGAAGGCGAGTTGTGAGAAGAAGCGTTTTTGCAGCGTCCAATCCCAGCGGAAGTCGTTGGCGGTGCGCAGGTGACCGCTGACGGCCAGGCCGATGAGCAGGCTGAAGGCCAGCGCCCGCGCCGCCGTGCGGGGAATGAGCGCCATCAGCGCCGCTGCCACAAACAGGCTGGCGCCTAGCAGGGCAGCGAGTGTCAGCCGATCGGCGAACAGGCCGGCGGCGGCGGCGGAACGGCCCACCAGCCAGATGGCCGCCAGCCCCAGCGGCATCAGCAGCGCGCCCAGCAGCATCGGCGCGCGCAATTCTTTCGGATCCGGCTGGCCGGTGAAGCCGCGGCCGCGGCGGTACAGCCAGACTGCCACGCCCGCCCCCACCGCCCACGCCAGCAGGCCAAAGCGGTCAGAGAGGTCAAGCAGGTCCGGCTGCATCAGGTCGGCCCATGCCACCCACAGAATCTGGACGAAGTCGCGGGCGGCGGTTTGGGCCAGCCCCAGCAGAGCGGCCAGCGGCGCGGCCCGCAGGGCATCCAGCAACACCGGCGGGTTGGGGTCTTCTGGCAATACAATGAACGCCAGCCGCCACACGAGGAAGGCGATTCCGGCGAGCAGGTAGGGCCACCAGCGCGCCAGCACGGCGCGGGCGCGGGCTTTCGCCTCCGGGAGTGCCACCGCCAGCGCCCACCACATCAGCAACGGTCGCACGGCTTCGAGACCAATCAGGTATTCGGTGATAAGCAGTTCGGCCAGCAGGGCGGCCACGCCCGCGACTTCCAGGAAGGCGCGGCGCTTCCCGGTCCCGGGAGACAGCATGCACAAAAGGGAAATGAGGAACAACGCGTAGCCGGTCCAGTGCTGGCGGTACACCACCGCCATCGCCTGCGATTGGAACGCCGGATACACCGCAAACAGCAACCCGGTCCAGAAGGCCAGCTCGGCGCGGGCGGGCCACAGGCGGCGCACCAGCCGGTGCGCCAGCAGAACGGCGAGGAAGCGCACCGCCAGTGAATAGACATGCCACAGCAATGGCTGGAAGCCAAACAGCCGGAACTGCCAATGGTCAATGAAAGCATGCAGGGGGCGGTAGGCGAAGACGATGGAGTCGGCCGGGGTGCGGCCAAACTTCATGAAGTACAGAATCATCCAGTCGTCCCAGTAGAAGCCCAGCCAGGGGATGAGCAGGCCAAAAGCAACTACCAGCACGCCGAGGGCGACCTTGGTGAAGCTGCGGTCAGCGACAAGTGTGTCAGTGAGTTTGTTTGATTCGTTCAAGGTTTCCTCGCGGTGGGACGCGAGGATTATATCAACTCAGGGCCGCTCGGCTTCTACCCACATCTGCGTGCCATCCGTGATGACTTCAATCCAGCCATTGCGGTCGGTGCGCAGGAGGGTGCGGCCCTCCAACGTCGCCAGCACATCCGGGTCAGGCAGCCCATCCGGGTGCCCGGCCGCCACGGAAAGTACCACAAGTTGCGGATTGGCGATTGCCAGCGCCCACGGCGGGGGGCGCAGTTGCGCCGCCACCTTCCGGCCGCGCCGGATTATAATTTCGCGCATGTCCCAACCTACCGGCTTCTTCGTCTACGCCCTGCACAAAAGCGCATCCATATTTTTGTGGAAATTCTACGACCACGTTGCCTCCAGTTTGGGGCTGCCCTTTTTCTCCCGCAACAACACGCCGCCCAATGAAAAAGCCCTGGAGCGCGCTATCCGCACATCGTTTTGCCTGGCCCCGCTGCGCAGTTTTGACCTGATGAAGCCGCACTTTCCGCACATCAGCCGCCTGGAACACATCCTCCAGGTGCGCGACCCGCGTGACATCCTCGTTTCGCAGTATTTTTCGTTTGGCTGGATACATGAGCAGCAGGATTGGGATAAAAGCAAAGTCCGGGAACGCGATTGGATTCGCAGTGTTTCTGTGGATCAATATGTTCTCGATCGCGCGAAGAAGAAGGACCTGGGAGGGCGCGAAGGACTGAAACAACGTTACCGGCCACTGCTTAAAACCTTGAAGAGCGAACCCAATAACATCACGTTATTAAAGTACGAGGATATGGTCCTGGACTACCGTGGCTGGATCTCTCGCGCGCTCGCCCCTTTCAGAGTTGAGGCTTCCAGTCCTCTGCCGGAGGAGTTATGGAACGCTTATCACGGCGAGTTCGAGGTAACCGGCGAAGAACAACGCCACCGGCGCAAGGTGATTCCCGGCGACCACATCGAGAAATTGAGGCCGGAGACCATCGCTCGGCTGAACGAGGTTTTCGCAGAAGAACTGGCGGTACTCGACTACAAATAGAACCTGGGGGAGTACGTAGTACGCGCAGAATCAAAAGCGTCCACCGGAATTCCGGTGGACGCAATGATGAAAGAAAAAGCCCCTTGGCAATGACCTACTCTCCCGGGAGGTTACCCTCCAAGTACCATTGGCGCTGACGAGCTTAACTACTGGGTTCGGGATGGGACCAGGTGTACCCTCGCCGCGAAAATCACCAAGAGACTTTATTCACAAGTTGTGAATTGAATATTCCAGATTCTCCACGAGTCTTTTTGCGATGCCAGAAAATTTCCGAGTTCTCCGCATCACGAATTAAGCCCTCGGCCATTAGTACAGCTTAGCTGAACACATTGCTGCGCTTACACTTGCTGCCTATCAAGCAGGTGGTCTACCTGCGGCCTTACTCACTTATTGTGACGAGGGATCTTATCTTGGGACGAGTTTCCCACTTAGATGCTTTCAGCGGTTATCTCTGCCGGACGTGGCTACCCAGCGATGCCGTTGGCACGACAACTGGCACACCAGCGGTCCGTCCACCCCGGTCCTCTCGTACTAGGGGCAGCTTCCCTCAAATCCCTTACGCCCACACCGGATAGAGACCGACCTGTCTCACGACGGTCTGAACCCAGCTCGCGTACCGCTTTAATGGGCGAACAGCCCAACCCTTGGGACCTTGTACAGCCCCAGGATGCGATGAGCCGACATCGAGGTGCCGAGCCACGCCGTCGATGTGAACTCTTGGGCGTGACTAGCCTGTTATCCCCGGGGTAGCTTTTATCCGGTAAGCTACGGCCCTTCCACTTGGAACCGTAGGATCACTAAGCCCGACTTTCGTCTCTGCTCGGCGCGTTGGCCTTGCAGTCAAGCTCCCTTATGCCTTTACACTCTTAGGCTGGTTTCCATTCAGCCTGAGGGAACCTTTGGGCGCCTCCGTTACATTTTGGGAGGCGACCGCCCCAGTCAAACTGCCCACCTGGCACGGTCCCCCAGCCGGATTACGGACAGGGGTTAGGGTCAAGACAGAATCAGGGTGGTATTTCACTAACGGCTCCACCGAGGCTAGCGCCCCAGCTTCAAAGCCTCCCACCTATGCTACACAGATTATGCCCAAACTCAATGCCAAGCTACAGTAAAGCTCCACGGGGTCTTTTTGTCCTGGTGCGGGAAACGGGCATCTTCACCCGTATTTCAATTTCACCGGGTCCTTCGTTGAGACAGTGCTCCAGTCGTTACACCATTCGTGCGGGTCGGAACTTACCCGACAAGGAATTTCGCTACCTTAGGACCGTTATAGTTACGGCCGCCGTTCACCGGGGCTTCAGTTCAAAGCTTCGCTTACGCTAACCTCTCCCTTTAACCTTCCGGCACCGGGCAGGTGTCAGCCCCTATACATCGTCTTACGACTTAGCAGAGACCTGTGGTTTTGATAACCAGTCGCTAGAGCCTGTTCACTGCGACCCCCGCGCGCTCAGATCGTATGAACGTCACACGCAGGGGCACCCCTTCTCCCGAAGTTACGGGGTTAATTTGCCTAGTTCCTTAACGAAGGTTCTCCCGTTCACCTTGGTATATTCTACCCGTCTACCAGAGTCGGTTTGCGGTACGGGCACTTAAGATTCATCGCTTAGAGGCTTTTCTTGGCAGCAAGGCTTAATCACTTCAGCCTCAGGGACACGCCATCGCGCCTCAGCTCGGCCGGCGGACTTACCTACCAGCCTCATTGCCTACACGCTTGGCACCAGCACAACCAATCGCTGGCTGACCTACCTCGCTGCGTCCCCTCATCGCTCCTCTTAAGTGGTACCGGAATGTTGACCGGTTGTCCATCGCCTACGCCTCGCGGCCTCGGCTAAGGCCCGACTAACCCGACGCGGATTGACCTGCCGTCGGAAACCTTAGACTTACGGTGAACATGGTTCTCACATGTTTTACGCTACTCATGTCTGCATTCTCACTTCTGCCTGCTCCAGCCGTCCTTCCGGTCGACCTTCACCGCTGGCAGAACGCTTCCCTACCGCTCCAGCTTGCGCTGGAACCCATGGCTTCGGTGCTATGCTTAGCCCCGTTACATTTTCCGCGCAGGATCACTTGACCAGTAAGCTGTTACGCACTTTTTAAAGGGTAGCTGCTTCTAAGCCAACCTCCTGGTTGTCTGAGTAATCCCACATCGTTTCCCACTTAGCATAGACTTGAGGACCTTAGCCGATGATCTGGGCTCTTTCCCTTTTGACTACGAAACTCATCTCCCGCAGTCCGACTGCCATGCTTTGGAGTACCGGCATTCGGAGTTTGATTGGGGTTGGTAAGCAGGAAGCCCCCGCGCCCATTCAGTGCTCTACCTCCGGTACTAAACGCATGACGCTAGCCCTAAAGCTATTTCGGGAAGAACAAGCTATCTCCGAGTTCGTTTGGCATATCACCTCTACCCACAGTTCATCCCACAACTTTGCAACGTTGAAAGGTTCGGGCCTCCACGAGCGATTAAGCTCGCTTCACCCTGACCATGGGTAGCTCACACGGTTTCGTGTCTAATCCCAGCGACTGTACGCCCTATTCAGACTCGCTTTCGCTACGGTTACGGGTGTCACTCCCTTAGCCTTGCCACTGAGATTAACTCGCAGACTCATTCTCCAAAAGGCACGCCGTTAGGCATAGCGCCGCGCACTCTGGTTTCCCAGAGGCACAGACACGCCATTAGCCCTTCGACTGCTTGTAGGCTTACGGTTTCAGGTTCTATTTCACTCCCCTCACCGGGGTGCTTTTCACCTTTCCCTCACGGTACTAGTTCACTATCGGTCGCAAAGTGTATTTAGCCTTGGAGAGTGGTCTCCCCAGATTCCGACCGGATTACACGAGTCCGGCCGTACTCAGGTACCTGGCAGAAGCTTTCAAGTTTTCGCGTACGGGACTATCACCCTCTTTGGTAGGCTTTCCCACACCTTTCCGCTAACTCGTCTACTCCAAACGCCAGGCCCTACAACCCCGGCAGGCAAGCCCGCCGGTTTGGGCTGTTCCCTGTTCGCTCGCCACTACTAAGGGAATCTCGTTGATTTATTTTCCTCCGGGTACTAAGATGTTTCAGTTCCCCGGGTCTCCTTCCCCTGGTCTATGTGTTCAACCAGGGGATACTGTGGGTTCGCCACAGTGAGTTTCCTCATTCGGAAATCTTCGGATCAAAGCCTGTACACGGCTCCCCGAAGCTTATCGCAGTGTCCCACGTCCTTCATCGGCACTTTGCGCCTAGGCATCCACCGTAAGCCCTTACTAGCTTAATTCATGTGTGATGCGGAGAAATCGAAAATTTTCTGTACTTGGTACAAAAAGACTCTCGTTATATCTATTGAGGATCATCTAGAATATTCAATTGGTAAGGTGCTGCCGGTTGGGCCTTTCAGCCTTCCCGGTTTGGCGGTTGACCGCCGGAGGGCGCTGTTCACCTTAGTGAACCGCGCTCGCTACCGGTCAAACTCAGTTTTTAAGGCGCTGGCAAAAGAAAACGACCCGGCGCACATCGCCGGGCCGTCTATGTACGGACGGGTTCCGCGAGTGGTGCGTTGCTTATGGGGTGGTCACTGCCTTGTTCAATGCCAGCGTTTACTTCCTTTTCCAGTTTGTTCCTCAACCCAGTGGAGATGAGGGGGCTCGAACCCCTGACCCCCGCCTTGCAAAGGCGGTGCTCTCCCAACTGAGCTACATCCCCAGAGCGTACTCTGGTTTTGTGTGGGCCTGAGAGGACTCGAACCTCTGACCCCTGCGTTATCAGCACAGTGCTCTAACCAGCTGAGCTACAGGCCCGAGACAGGCCTGTGGCGGCCCTTAACCATTGAAAAGTGATTGGAAACGGCTTGCTAATGATCGCCTCCCCACCGTAGGGAGACTCGGGATTCCGGTTAGGGTTATCCCTGATTTTTTACCAGGTATTTCTACCTGATGACAATGCTTACGCACTGTTTAGGAATGGCGCTTCCCTCTGCAACACGAGGTTGCGGGAGGGGGCGCAGAATTCCAGAAAGGAGGTGATCCAGGCGCACCTTCCGGTACACCTACCTTGTTACGACTTCGTCCCAGTCACCGGCTCTGCCTTAGGCGGCTCCCTCCTTGCGGTTAGGATACCGACTTCGGGCATCTCCAGCTCCCATGACGTGACGGGCGGTGTGTACAAGCCCCGGGAACGTATTCACCGCACTATTGCTGACGCGCGGTTACTAGCAACTCCGACTTCATGTAGGCGAGTTGCAGCCTACAATCCGAACTGGGGCCGGCTTTGAGGATTGGCTCCACCTCGCGGTATTGCGACCCATTGTACCGACCATTGTAGCGTGTGTGTAGCCCTGGATATAAAGGCCATGCTGACTTGACATCATCCTCACCTTCCTCCGGCTTAATGCCGGCAGTCCCGTGTGACACGTATAACACACAGCGAGGGTTGCGCTCGTTACCGGACTTAACCGGACACCTCACGGCACGAGCTGACGACAGCCATGCAGCACCTGTATAGGCTCCCTTGCGGGTCGTTCCCCTTTCGGTTCACTACCACCTATATGTCAAACCCAGGTAAGGTTCTTCGCGTAACATCGAATTAAACCACACGCTCCGCTGCTTGTGCGGGGCCCCGTCAATTCCTTTGAGTTTTAACCTTGCGGCCGTAGTCCCCAGGCGGTGAACTTATCGCGTTAGCTGCGGCACTGACGGTTATTAAGCCGCCAACACCAAGTTCACATCGTTTACGGCTAGGACTACCGGGGTTTCTAATCCCGTTCGCTACCCTAGCTTTCGCGTCTGAGCGTCAGGAACGGCCCAGAAGGCCGCCTTCGCCACTGGTGTTCCTCCGGATATCTACGCATTTCACTACTACACCCGGAATTCCACCTTCCTCTACCGTCCTCAAGTCTGGTAGTTTTGAACGACACCTCCGGGTTGAGCCCGGAGATTTCACATCCAACTTACCAAACCGCCTGCACGCGCTTTACGCCCAGTAAATCCGGATAACGTTTGGATCCTACGTGTTACCGCGGCTGCTGGCACGTAGTTAGCCGATCCTTATTCGTGAGGTACCGTCCTTACTCGTCCCTCACAAAAGCGCTTTACAACCCGAAGGCCTTCATCGCGCACGCGGTGTTGCTGCATCAGGCTTTCGCCCATTGTGCAATATTCCCTACTGCTGCCACCCGTAGGTGTATGGTCCGTGTTTCAGTACCATTGTGGGGGGTCACCCTCTCAGGTCCCCTACCCGTCGTTGCCTTGGTAGGCCATTACCCTACCAACTAGCTGATGGGACGCAGGCCCCTCCCGAAGCGGATTACTCCTTTACTTACAGAGACTCTAACCACTGTAAGCACATGGGGTATTAGCAGTCCTTTCGGACTGTTGTCCCCCACTTCGGGGCAGGTCACCAACGCGTTACTCACCCGTTCGCCACTAGGACACCCTTGTACAAGTACATGGGGCCTCGTTCGACTTGCATGTATTAGGCACACCGCCAACGTTCATCCTGAGCCAGGATCAAACTCTCCGCAGAAACGTTCTTCCACTTCCGAAGAAGTGTTGGGTTCGTTTTTAACGGTGATTGATCTTAACTCTCAAAGTCATTAACATTAGGCTTCCAATCACTTTTCAATTGTTAAGGTTCCGTCTACAGAGCGAACGCAATTCTATCGAACGTTCTGTGACCTGTCAAGGCTTGACATTGCTGTCTGACAACACAATTCCCAATGCCTGCTGTCTTCGCAAACATCGGGAACGTCGGTGCGGGGATCTTGCGCCCGCGTCTCGGTTGTTAGCGATCTGCCGGTGGTTTGTGCGGCGAGATCTGCGTCGTCTTGACCGGACGATTAGTATACCACTTGTGAAAACCGTGTCAAGGGATTGGCAAGGATTCCAACCTTAAAAGATTCGATGTGGAAACAGCGGGTTCCTGGCCCCCGATTACAGCCTTATTCCCCCAGGTCCTGCCGCCCGGAGAGGGCGCGCAGCAGGGTGTTCTGGTCGGCGTATTCCAGGTCCCCGCCCACCGGCAGGCCGCGCGCCAGGCGGGTGAGCCGCACGCCAAACGGCGCCAGCTGTTGCTGGATGTACATCGCGGTCGCATCGCCCTCAATGCTGGGGTTTGTCGCGATGATGACTTCCTTGATGGTCCCCGCCGCCACCCGCGCCGTCAGCTCCTTGATGTGCAGGTCGTCCGGCCCGATGCCTTCGATGGGGTTGAGCGCGCCGTCCAGCACGTGGTAATGGCCCTCGAACCCGCCGGTGCGTTCCAGCGCCAGCACATCCAGCGGCTCTTCCACCACGCAGATTTGCGCCGGATCGCGGCGCGGGTGGGCGCACACTTCGCACAGCGTGCGCCCCACGCCGGTGATGTTGAAACACTGCTGGCACACGGCGGTATTGGCCTTTAATTCCTGCAATGCGGAAGCCAGTTCCAGCGAGAGATCTTCGCCGCCGCGCAGCATGAAGAACGTCAGGCGCGAGGCGGTCTTGGGCCCCACCCCCGGCAACCGGGAGAAGGCGTCAATCAGTCGCTGGACGGGTTCAGGAATCAGCATTTAGCGGTTGAGCATATCGGCCAGCGGGCCGAGTTTTTGAATGGCAAGCTGGCGGCTGGAATCCAGCGCGGTGTTCAGCGCCGTCAGCACCAGGTCCTGCAACAGGACGGCATCGCCGTCCTTCAGCAGCGCCGGGTCAATGTGCACTTCGGTGCAGCGCTGGTCGCCGGTGAGCAGGATGCGCACCGCCCCGCCGCCCGCCCCGCCGATGACGGTTTCCTTCTTCAGCGCTTCCTGCGCTTCCATATACTGTTGCTGCATCTGCTGAATCTGGGTCAGCATGTTCTTGGGCATTTCCATCAGGCTACCTCTTCAGGGTCTGGCGTTGGGCTTCACTCATCCGCCGCGGCATCCAGGTCGTTGATGTCCACGATTTCGGCCCCCAGCAGGCGCACGCCGGTGCCGGCAATGCTGGCGGGGTCAACATCTGCTGGCAGCGCCCCGCCCCCCGCGCCTGATACGATGCTTTCCACCTGTACTTTTTGGTCCAGCACTTTCTTTGCCGCCGCGGCGATGGCCCCGACCTGGTCGCCCTTTTCCAGCATACCTCTCAGCGTATCGGTGGCAAACCCCAGCGTGAGTACGCCATTCGACAGCGAGGCATTACAGGAATTTAGCAGGCCAGCGGTGTTGGGGCTGGTCTCGCGCACCGCGGCAATGATCTGACGCCACTGGGCGCGGGTAAGGTCGGATTTGGCAGGCTCTGCTGCCGCCGGCTGTGCTTTAGGATTTTTCGCGGGGGCTTTGGCTTCAGCCGCGCGCTTGGGCGCGGGGGCTGCAGTTTCCTGTGGGGCCGCTGGCTCGGGCGGCGGGCCTTCCACGACCTCCACCAGCGCCAGTTCCAGCGGCAGGCCCGGTTGCCACGCGCCGCGCGATTCCGTGGCAGCGGCATTGAACGCCCGGATGATGCGCAGCAGTTCGCCGGCGTCAAACGCCTGGGCGTGCTTCGCCATCTGGGCGCGGGCTTCCTGGGTGGTGTCCACCTGGTCGGCATTGCCGAGGCGCACCAGCAGCACCCCGCGCAGGTAATCCACGACCTGGCGCGCCAGCTGGCGCGGGTCGGCTCCGGAATCCAGCGCGGCATGTATCTGGTTCAACCCCGCTGCCGGGTCTTCATCCACAACCGCCTGCACCAGGTCCAGCACCGCCTGGCTGGTGGCCGTGCCCAGCACCTGTTCCGCCAGCGCCAGCGTGATTTCATCACCTGCCGAAGAAAGTTGGTCCAGCAGCGAGATGGCGTCGCGCATCCCCCCCGCCGATTGGCGGGCGATGAGCGCCAGCGTATCCGCGCCCACTTTCATGCCTTCGCCTTTGGCCATCTCTTCCAGGTGTTTTACGATTTCGGCCACCGGGATGCGGCGGAACTCATGTCGCTGGCAGCGCGAAAGCACCGTGGCCGGAATCTTGTGCACTTCGGTGGTCGCCAGCACGAAAATGGCATGCGGTGGCGGTTCTTCGAGTGTTTTCAACAACGCGTTAAATGCCGCCGTGGAGAGCATGTGGACTTCATCGATGATGTAGACCTTGAAACGGCCTTTGTTGGGGCTGAAGTTGATTTTGTCGCGCAGGTCGCGCACGTCTTCCACGCTGGTGTTGCTGGCAGCGTCGATTTCAATCAGATCGAGAAAGGAGGCTTTATTGACCGAGACGCAGTTGTCGCACTGGTCGCACGGCCGCGCCGCCAGGTCTGCATGGGTGCAATTGACGGCTTTGGCCAACAGGCGCGCCAGGGTGGTCTTGCCGGTGCCGCGCGGCCCGGCGAACAGGTAGGCGTGCGCCACCCGGTCGGCAGTGACGGCGTTGCGCAAGGTCTGCACCACATGCTGCTGGCCGACGACTTCATCCCATTGGGCGGGGCGCCATTTGCGGTAGAGGGCTTGAGACATAAGACTCGTGATTCGCTATTCGTGAGTAGTTTTTCGATAGTTGTTCGGTTTGGTAGTTATTGAGGTTGCACCAGTCGATATCGAATATCTACTATCGTGTTTCGAACAGAGTGTAACAGAGCGCGGCGCAAAAGGCTAGAAGCCAAGCGCGGTCAGGACGTAGCGTTGGAGGATGGCGATGAGGAGCGGCAGAAGTATGGGTAGGAACAGGTTACGCAGGGTGCCCGGATTCCACGGCCAGGTGGGGATTTTCTGCACCGCCTCCATCTGCTCACGCAGGGCGGAGGATGCGGTACGGAACTCGCCAATGCGCCCGGCCTCGCGGGCTTTAATAGCCGCCTCGGTCTCGTCGAACAACAGCTTCATCTCATCACCAAGGCGATGCAGTACGTTCTCCTTCTCGCGGCGCAGACGGCGATTAATGCCAACCAACGGGGTGAGGAAGATTATCAGGGCAGCGGCAAGGGAGTTCATAATAACGAAGGTGGCGAAGGGGCGCAGGAAGGAACTCGGTTCGGTGCCAAGCAGAAACAAAGAGGCGACCACGGAAGCGGCGCCAATGAAGATCATGCCGAGGTTGGCGCCGTAGCGGGAAAGGGCATAAATGGGCCAGAGATTGAAGAGATTGACATCTTTCACTTCTGCGAAGAGGTGATTGATGCGAAATATCTGGCGGGCCATGCGGGTGACAGCCAGAAACCAGAAGGTGTTGGTGAGCAGGGTAAAGAGCAGGAAGATGATGAAGTCCAGACTGGGGGGCGCGGAAATGCCATTCAAAGGCGCAACTTGCAGGGCAAACACCAGCGCGGCCAGCCCGGCAAAGAGCAAAGTGATGCGGGTGAGGCGCGGGCCGAGGCTGATGAAGTCAGTCAAAAGGGCGCGGGCGCGCTCGGCGGGCAGGCCTTCCATGCGGCCGAAATCGGTCAGGGCGGTTTCGGCAAGGCGGTCCATCCACAGCCAGACGACGAGATTGAGGGTGATGAAGATGGCCGGGACGGCGTTGAAGAGCGCGAATTCTCCAACCGGTTGGGCGCCGATGAGCCAACGCAGGATTTGGGGGATGAGCCACAGGGCGAGGAAGATACCCAGGCCGCCCAGCCAACCACCACCAGACGTGGCGCGCAGCCAGTCAAAAAAGCGGTATAGCCGGCGGGGCGAGCGTTCTGGGATGAGGTTGTTCATGGAGAGGTCTCCAACAGTGAGTAAATGAAGGTTTGAGGAGTGTAGCAGAGCGGGATATCCCCAGCAAGGTACATCACGGGTGCGCTTCCAGCCCGGCGATGATACGGGCAGAATCCACCTTCAGGCGGTGGAACACATCGCTGGGCACTTCCAGGTTGTACGAGTCGATGCGTTTGTTGATGCCGGTAACGACTTCGCGGAATTCGCGCTGGGCGCGCCGCCATTCGGCTTCCACGAACTGCGGGTCGTGGCCGGCGGCCAGTTCTTCTGTGCGCCAGTTCCAGGTGCGCGCCAGTTTCTTCTGCGCGGCTTCTGCATCGCGCTCAATCTCGTTGCGCTTCTCCATCCACGGCAGCAGGTAGCCTTCTTTGGAAAGGACATCGAAGGCCATACGCCACTCTTCCTTCACAAAGGGGTTTTTGCGCAGGTCCAGCGGCTTGCCCTCGCCTTTCAGGTTCTTGAGTTTCCCCTCCTCAATCGCCTGTCGCACGATGGCGTCAATCAATCGGTCTAAATCAGGCATGGGGCATCAGGGGATGATGTACGTTGCCTGCACCGCGCCATCCGCATCGCGCAGCGTCACCGTTTCGCCTGCGGCCCACACCGGCCGGTCGAGTCCCCAGAACAACTCCAGCACCGTGTTCACCCCGGCGCGGGTGTGCACCGTCACGGCTCCGCCGCCGAACATACGCAGCGCCGGGAACACAAACCGGTTGCCGTCTTCGTCTTCCAGTTGCCAGCCAGCCAGCGAAAGTTCTTCTTCTCCGAGGTAGCGAATCAGCACCCGCTCTCCCTGCTGGTCGCCGGGGGCCACCACCGTGTTGATTTCCAGCGTGCCGGCGGTGGTGGCTGCCCCGGAAGGCGTTGCATCCGCCCCGATACCTGTCGTCTGGGTGGGCGGCGTCTCGGGTGTGCCGCCCGGCAGTGGGTTGGCGCGGCTCCACAAGCTCAGCACCACCCACATCGTAAGCGCGGTGACGATGACGTTCAGGACCAGAAAAGTGAGCAGTCGTTTCCAGCGATTCATGGTGATAAAGCTGTCAATGAGGACCTGAAGGATATGTCGCCGAGGAACCCTCGGAACTCGTTGCCTCATCCCTCATCGACTTGTTATTTGCGACAATTCTATACTAGAATCCCCCCATGCCCTACATCATCGACGGCCACAACCTGATTGGCAAACTGCCCGGCCTGCATCTGAGCGATGTGGAGGACGAACAGAAACTGGTGGAACTGCTGGAGGACTATTGCCAGCGGCGCGGCCAGAAGGTTATGGAAGTCTATTTTGATAACGCCGCCCCGGGCCAGAGCGGGGCCAAAAAGTATGCCCGCCTGAACGTGCGCTTCGTGCGCGCCGGCCTCACCGCGGATGCCGCCATCACCAACCATCTCCAGCGCCTCGGCAATGCCGCCGCCAACTGGATTGTAGTGAGCAGTGACCGCGAAGTGCAGACCGCCGCCCGCCGGGCGCGCGCCCGCATCCAGTCCAGCGAGGACTTCAGCCGTGAACTGCTGGCCGCGCCGTCCGGCCCCGACAAGACCGAAGACCCCCGGATGAGCGCGGACGATGTGGATGACTGGATGAAGCTCTTCGGCGGCGAAAAGAATGGCTGATTCCGCCGCCGCACCGCGCACGCCCTGGCTGGTGCGCGTCCTCGCGTTGCTGCTGCTGGCTCAGAGCGTTGGGCTGGCGCTGCTGGCGCGCAGCAACCTGCACCTGGGTCTCAGCCCGCAGATAACCGACCTTTCTGAACTCAGCCTGCGCCTGCTGCCGCCGTTGGCTTACGGCCTGGCTGCGCTCATCGCCCTGCTCGCCGCACCCTCCTTCTGGCGCCGCCGTCCCAACGCCTGGCACTTCGCTCTGCTGGCGCAGGGTCTCATGCTCGCCATCGCCCTCGTGCTGTACTTCAACAGCCGCCCGCCCTACACCTATGTGATGATGGTCTTCGGCCTGTACATGGTGCTTTCCCTTCATAATGAAGAAGTGCGGCTGATTTTCCATGCCCTCCCTGCCAGCCGCCACCCGGCTCAGCCCGAATAACGCATGAATGACCTCGACCTGATTCGTCGTTACGAGCCCGTGCTGCGCTTCACGCGCGGCGAGCAGTTCTTCCCTATCCGCGCCACGGACTACCTGCGCCGTTGTTCCCTCTGGTTGCAGCGCCCCGGCGAAGAACCGCGCGAACTGGTTACCGAGGGCCATCTCAGTCCCGCCACCCTCGGCGATGACCGGCCGGCCGGGTTTGGCTCCGTGCAATATCTCAAGTTCATTGACCCGCTCAACATCGCCGAGCTGGCGGCCTACCGCCTGCGCACGGGATTCGAACGGCGGAGTGAGGACGAAGTCTTCCACCCCGGGCCGGGGCGGTTGGCGCGGGTGGGCTATACCGCCCGTTTCATCGATGCCATCTTCTCGCTCACGTTGCTGGCGCGCGGCCGTGTCCCCGGCGATACCGCCGCGGCCGCCGCGCTGGTCTGCCGCCAGATGGACGCCGAACCCGCCTACCATGCACGCGTGCTAAAGCAGGAAGGCTGGATCATCCTGCAATACTGGGTCTTCTTTCCTTTTAACAACTGGCGCAGCGGTTTCTTCGGCGCCAACGACCATGAAGCCGACTGGGAGATGCTGTGCATCTACCTTGCCGACCGGCCCAACGCCGAGCCGCAGCCGGAATGGGTCGCCTACGCTTCGCACGAGTTCGAAGGCGACGAATTGCGTCGCCGCTGGGATGATCCCGAACTGCACAAAGAACAGGGCACGCACCCGGTGGTGTACACCGGGGCCGGCTCACACGCCGCCTACTTCCAACCCGGCGAATACATGACCGAGATTGAACTGGCCTTCCTCTCGCCGCTGGCGCGCCTGGCAGAATTCGCCCAGCGCATTGGGCGCAACCTCACCCGGTTGGCGCAGGGTCAGATGCCCCGCTCCCAGGCCAACCACGTGCGCGTGAACACCTTCCGGGTGCCCTTCATTGACTACGCCCGCGGCGATGGTCAGGCGATTGGCCCCGGCCAACCCCGGCCATGGGGCGCCCCGGAACCGCTCACGCCCACCCCGGACTGGGTGAAGGGCTACCGCGGGTTGTGGGGGTTGTTCGTGCGCGACCAGTTCGCCGGCGAGAACGCCCCGGCCGGCCCGATGTACAACCGGGATGGCTCGGTGCGCCGCGCCTGGTTCGACCCCCTTGGTTGGGCCGGGCTGGATAAGGTGGCCCCGCAAGCCAGCGCCGACGAAGCCGTGGCCGTGCGCACGGCGGAACTGGAAACCGAAACCGAGGCGCTGCGCCGCAGTATTCAGGCCAACAGCCAGCGGCTGCACACCCTCGGCATTGAACAGCAGGCCATGTACGGGCGCGCCCACATGCGCCACATCTATCTTGAACACGGCCGCCAGATTCAATCGCTCTCTCAGGACCTTGCCACCCAACGCGGGCGCCTCACTGAAAACCGCGCCCTGCTCGAGTCCCTCGGCCGTTATGCCGCCCGGCTGGGGGCCGGGGAGCGTGCCCCCGCCCAGGCGCACCTGGCGCACCCGCACCGGCCCATCGACCCGCAGGAACTGACCATCGGGCGGGTGGCGGAATTATGGTCGGCAATGAGCATCGGGCTGATGATGATGCTCTTCGTCGGGCTGGTGTTGTTCGCCCGCCAAGCTCTGTTTGTAGGCGCGGCCGGGCTGGTGGTACTGCTCACCCTCATCGAGGCCGGCGCCCGCCGCCGTCTGCGTTCGCTGCTGCACGGACTCACCATCGTCCTGGCCGTGCTGAGTGGTCTGGTACTGCTTTACGAATTCTTCTGGCCGCTGGTGGAAGTCGGCCTCGTTTTGGCCGGGGCTTACATCATGTGGGAGAATATCCGCGAACTGGCCAACCGCAGATGACCGATCAGACCCTCGCCCCTCAACCCACTCCACCCAGGAAGCCGCGCCCGCGCTGGGCCACGCTGGCGACTTCCATCAGCATCCTGGTCCTTATCTCCCTGATTGCCAGCGCGTTGCTGCCGCTGGGCCTCACCCAGTCTGCCGAACCCCAGCGCACTGCCGAAGAATGGCTGGAGGTTGGCGATGCGGCCATCGCAAACGGGGACTTCACCGCCGCACGCGATGCCTACAGCAATGCCGCCCGGCGCGAACCGGACCTGGCCGGGGCCTACCTGGGCCGTGGGTATGCCTACGCTGAACTGGGACTCACCGGCGTGGCGCTCAGCGACCTCTCGCGCGCCCTGGAACTGGACCCCGACCTGGCCGAGGCACATTACCGCCGCGGGCAGGTCTTCCTGGAACTTCAGGATGGCGTACGCGCCTCGGCCGACCTTAACCTCGCCATCCGACTCGGCTGGGACACTTCCGAGGCCAACCTGCTGCTCGGCACCCTGTACTACAGCGCCGGCCAGTTGGCCAATGCGCTGGCCACGCTTGACCGGGCGGTTGACCTTGACCCCACCAATGCCGATGCCTTCTTTGTCCGTGGCCTCACCCAGCAAGACCTCGGCAATTTGCCGGCCGCCATCAGCAATTTCAGCAGCGCGCACACCCTCAACCCGCAACGGCTGGAGATCGTCTTCCAGCGCGCCCTGGCCTACTACGTGCAACAGGATTTCCGCCGCGCCCTCGCCGACTGGAACACCCTGCTGGCCGCCCAGCCCGACAATCTGGATGCGCTGAAGAATCGCGCCATCACCCACCAGCAACTGGAGCAGTTCGAGCCGGCGGCGCGCGATTTCAGCCGCCTGATCAGCCTGGACCGCAGCAACGCGGAACACTACCGCAACCGCGGCCTGGCCTTTGCCGGCATGGGCGCGTTCAGCGCCGCCATAGCCGACCTGGAACACAGCGTGCTGCTCGCGCCGGATTCGGCCATCGGCCACTTTACCCTGGGGAATCTGTACAATGCGGTGGAACGCGCCGAAGACGCCCTTGCCGCCTATCGCCGCGCCGTGCTGGTTGACCCGACCTTCATCCCCGCCCTGCTCAACCTCGGCAGCGGCTACGCCGAAGCCGGCGACCTGAGCAACGCCATCGAATCCTATACCCGCGCGCTGCGCCTTGAGCCGCTCAACAACATCGCCCTGCTCAACCGGGGAGCCGCCTACCTGACCAACAACCAGCCCGAAGCCGCCCTTGCTGACCTGGACCTGTTGTTGAGCGTGGAGCCAGGCAATGCGCTGGGGTATCTGCGGCGCGGTCAGGCGCGGCAAACCCTGGAACAGATTCAGGGCGCCCTGAACGACTTCAACCGTGCCATTTTGCTCAACCCGCAAGAAGCCGAAGCTTATAACCGCCGCGCGATTCTGCAGTACGGTCTGAACAATCTGCCGGCGGCCCTGGCAGACTGGCAGGTCGTGACCCAGCTGGCGCCCAACTTCCCGGATGCTCATTACAACCTGGCGGTGGTCCACTTTATTCAGGGAGATCTGGACCTGGCCCTGGAAAGCCTGGGCCGGTCCCTGGCCCTGCGCCCGGAATACCCCGATGCGCTGTTGCTGCGCGGCAGCGTCTACAGCGTTCAGGAGGAATACGAACTGGCGCTCGCCGATTACACCCACGTCATCCAGCTTGTGCCGGAGTTCGCCCGCACGTATTACAACCGCGGCGTGGTCTATTTCTATTTGAGTCGCTCGGACGATGCCATCGCTGATTTTCGCAAGGTGCTGGAATTGACCACCGACCCGGCCCTGCGAAGCCAGGCGAATAATGCGTTGGTCGCGATGGGCGCGCAACAACCGCCGCCGCCCCTGGAATCGGACATCCCGGATGTATCGATTGTTGTAGAAGTTGAAGAATAAGAACGAGGAACCAGTCCGGAGCCGCACTCCGGGCGGTTAAACCGGAAAGCGCCGGGCGTGAACCCGGCGCTTTCCTTGGAGGAGGAGAAGAGATGTAACCCTTTTCTGAGGATAGTCTATCAAGGGGGTCCAAATTATGCTTGACGGCTACCCCACCCCAACCCGACAATTCCCCTACGCTTAGGTAAGTATCTGATTAGTGAATTATCGACAGAAAAAGACCCCGCGGGTGCGGGGTCTTCGTATTGTGTACATTCGCGCATGCGGTCAGCGACCGGCGGTCAACTCATCCTGCAATTTCTTCAGACCTGCCCAATCGCCTTTGGCAGCCAGTGCCGCCTGTTTCGGCCAGGAACCAGCATCTGCCACCTTAAAGCGCGAGCCGCCCGCCTGGAGAATCTTTTCCAGATCAGCGAGGGTGGCATTGGCCAATGCGGCAAAACTGCTGATTCCATGTTCGCTCAGCAACTTGCGGATGGCCGGGCCAATTCCCTCGATCTTCTCGAGGTTGTCCGTGGTTGCCGCGGCGGCGTGGTCTGGGGCTTCGCCATGTCCGTGAGCCGCCTCGGCGCCCAACCCCAGCTGATTCTGCAACGCCCACCACAGCAGGGCGGTGAGGGCGGCAAAAACAATCAGTCCGATTAATCCAGTCATAGCAGCAGGCTCTCCTTGAGGAAATGTCTCGCGATTATAACAAGCTCACTTCACTCACGCGACGCCGCCTGAATGCGAAGATCCGACTTCCTGAATCAGACTTTGGCCTTAGGGCGGGTGCCGGGCCATAATTCGGCCCAGGAGACATTCGGGAAGATCAGTTGCGGGTCATTGGCATCGATCTTGACGGAGACTTGCGTGCCAGGTTGCAGATTGGCCAGTGCTTCCACATTCACCATCCAGCTGGGTGTGGTGAAGTAGCGAGTTCCATCCTGCGCCCGCACTTCGAGCCGCAGGTCCACTCTTACGACTCGCTCCCCGGGTGCCGGAGTGGGACGATTACGCAAACTGGCAACCGTTGCCCCAGCCCACGCCGCCCGCGTTTTGCGCTCGTCGAGTTCGGCTTTTTGAGCGGCCCCCTGGGACTCAGCACGCCGCATATTGCGCAGCACCATCCACACAACAACCCCCGCCAGCAGCAGGGGGCCAAGGACAAACGCGAGGATTACGGTAGCAGACATCAGCAGAAATAACCCCAAACAGGAAGTAAAGACGCGCTAATCCAGATCCGGTTCAAACAACTCTTCAATCCTCATCGCAAACAGCTGAGCCAGTTTGAAAGCCAGCGGCAGGCTGGGGTCATATTTGCCAGTCTCGATGGCGTTGACCGTCTGGCGGGATACGCCCAGCCGCTCTGCCAGGTCTGCCTGGCTCCAGTCATGCTCGGCGCGCAGCACCTTGAGGCGGTTTTTCATAGCGCATATTTCCGGCGCGCCAGCCACAGGCCGATGTTCCACAACACCGCCATCTGCAGTATCTGCACGCCGAGACTCGGGGCCAGGATAGGCACGATGGACAGAAGCGAATAGGTAAGGGTGAAGAAGAAGTGCGCCACAAAGGCAAAGGTCAGCGCCTCCAGGTGAATACGGCGCTGCAACTCATCCAGACTGCTGATGCCAGCCACCACCGCCCGCATCACGAACACCGCCGGGATGAGTGGCAGCAGCGCCAGCGCCGCACGCGCCGGCGTTTGCAGCATCCCCACCTGGTTGGTGAGCAGCACTGCCGCAACGACCAGCGCGGCATAGGCAAGCATGGCAAAAATAAACTGCCGGGCATATGGTTTCATCGCTCGTCCTCCTTCCGCCGTCCGGCGGCCCACGCCGCGGTAAACGCGGCAGCAATTCCGATGCCGAGAGCCCAACTATCCAGCGCGAAGCCCACGGCCAGCCCCATCAGGAGGGGCAAGGCGAGGGTGAACCCACGGCGGCTTGTTTTGTTCTTGTTTTCCATGCTTCGCTCCAAATGTCAAGTTTACTTTACAAACCACATTGTAAAGATAACTTTACATTTTGTCAAGGGAGCAATACGCATGGAGTTCAGGGTCTTTGGGGGAAAAAGAGCCAGGCTAACCGCTTAGAAGAACATACGGATTCCCAGTCCGAGCACAATCAGCGCGCCCAGCCAACCCGCCGCGCGTTGTGCCCCGGGGGGCAGCCGCCGGTGCGCCCACGCCCCCAGCCCGGCCAGGAAACTCTGCCAGGCCAGCGAAGCCAGGCCAGCACCGGCCACAAACGCCAGCCGCGCCGCGGGGCTGTCCAGCCCTTCCGCGCCCTGGCCAAGAATCAGCGCGGCGAAGTAGGCGATGGTCATGGGATTGAGCAGGGTGAGCGCGAGGAACTGTCCATAAATACGCCAGGGCGAACCCTGCGCCGCCGACGCGTCCCGGACAACCGCACTTCCGGCCCGCCACAGTCCATGCAGGCCGATCCCTACCAGCACCCATGCGCTGGCAATTCGCAAGGCGGTGGCATAGGGGGACAGTGCCGCGGCCAGCGCCGTTCCGGCCAGTGCAGCCAGCAGCGCGAACAGGAAATCCGCACTCGCCGCGCCAGCCCCGGCCGCAAGACCGTAGCGCAGGCCGCGCCGCATGGCGGTTTCCAGGATCAGCACCCCAATCGCCCCCACCGGGATGGCAATGCCCAACCCGGCCAGCACGCCGTTGAGAAATGGTGTCATCGTTCAGGGAGTTGCGGTTGCCGCGGCGGTTCCCGGGGCGCCCACCGCCGGCCAGGCCACTTCCACCCAGCGGGTGTAGCCGTGTTTCTCGGCCGCCAGCACCCGCCCATGCGAGGGCTCGGCGCAACCGGGTTCATCCGTCACACTGGCAGCCGTTTCATAGGACCCCACCGGCGTGAACACCAGTTGCCCGCCCACACACACCCACGCTTCAAGGATGTAGGGAATCTGCTCGGAGTCATCGCCTGCCCGCAGGATGAGCGGGTGCCAGAACACCGTAACGGTGTTCCCGGCCCGGCTGGCCGACACACCCGTGAGCGGCGGGTAATACGGCGACCACGGCATCACGATGTGCGGGTCTACCGGCGCCACCGCCATCACATCGCCATCAATATCCAGCAGTGAGGCATTGGCCCAACACGCATTTCCCGGCCGGTCGCCGCGGCTGAGGAGCAGGACCCATGTCCCGTCCTCAATGCGCCCGATGACATCCATGCGCGCGGTAGCTACCAGACCATACTTATAGAGGTACATGGCTCCCGGTCCAAACCGGCAACTGAGTTTATCCGGGATGACCGAACCGCGCAGAACCGCATAGGTCGGCGTGATGGTTGGGGTGAAGGTCTGGGTGACGGTAAGAGTCAGTGTGGGAGTTTCTGTTTCGGTGGGCGGCGCGGTCGGGGTGTCGGTTGGGACGGGCGTCTCGCTGGGCACGGCGGTGTCGCTTGGCGGGATGGCGGATGCCGCCGGAGCTTCCGTTGCGGCCGGCGCGCCGGGCAGCGCGCAAGCCAAAGCAGCAATCACCAGAGCAATCAATGCGAGGACTTTGCGAAGCATCCGATTCTCCATTTCAATCTTCCTGGTGATTCCTGCCCGGATTCACCGCGCGGATTGTATCGCGGCGCGGGTGTGCACCTGCGGGTCGCCGGCCACAAAGTTGCATTCCGCGTTCAACTTGTCCCACGCCCGGCGATACAACCAGCCCGGCGGATTGTGTGCCTTCTCGCTGGCATAGCGACCGGCCAATTCCTCGGTCAGTTCATCCACTTCTGCAAAGGCGCGCACGCTAAGCGCACGCCGTTCTTCCGCCGACCGGTTGGCCGTTTTCAGCGCTTCGTCTATGTACTGTCCTTCCAGCACATCGCGTTGCGGGGCAAAGTCCCCCATATGCTGCGGAAAATCCTGCAATATGGCGCGGTGCAGCGACTCGTGCCGCCACCACAGCGAGGTATGGTTATAGCGGCCGGTGGGCGCGGGGCCGGTGTCCGGTAGGGGGTTGTCCATCCATACCGGTTTGAACACGCTGGTGCATGGCGCGGCCCCACCGGTGAGCCAGTGAATCTGGCCTTCCGGCGTGAGGCGCGAGACCATCGAACCGGCGGTCTGGTCCGGGCGGAACGGCCCGGCAGCGGCATGCATGCACACAGTATTCTCAAACAGGTTGGGGGCCGGGGACCAGCGCGGGTCGGTGGCGGCGGCCGCGCCATGGTCGCGCAGAATATCCATCACGGCTTTCGGCGTCAGGCTGCCTTTCTGCTGGTTGAGCAGAGCCATCAACCGTACCTGCCGCTGCTCCGCCTGCCCAAAGAGCGTGTACAACCAGCCCACATACAGGCCGGACCCGCCATAACTTTCCCTGAAATTGAAGTGCGCAGCATCTTTGCACCAACCCTGTTTCACCGCATAGGAAATCAGGTCTTTGGAGTGCAGGTCGAAGTCCGTCGCAATCGTCAGCGAGTTGGACGTGGCGGCCACATCCTTCACTTGCCGTGCGACCCACTGGCGGCCGGCAGTCTCCAGCACCCAGGCATCGGCTGCATCGGCGATCAGGAAACTGTTGTGGTAGTAGAGTTTATAGGCAAAGCCGTCATTGCCACCCTGCCCGTAGCGTTCCAGAAGTTCGGTGATGACCTGGAGAGCCTCTTTGGCGCTGGCGGCGCGCTCCAACGCCAGCCGCAGGAAGTCCATACCGATCAGGCCTGCCTCTTTGCTAACCGGCACTTTGGTAAAAATGGCAGTATTGCCAATCACCACGCCCTGGTCGTTGGCACCGATCTCCGCGCCCCATATCCAACACGGCTTGGCCAGCAACACAGCATGGGTCTCCGCCACCTGGGGAATCTCCACATAGGTGCAGCGCACCGTGCTGCCCGGCGAATGAGTGGCCCGCGGGATGCGCAAGAGCTGGTGCGCTTCGTTGGGTTCGCGGTCGCTGTTCTTGCCAAACAGCACCGCACCATCTGCGGTGGAATTTCCCAAAGCCACGACGTTGTTGCACATGCGCCCTCCTCCAGGCTGCCTTGAACCGTGCGGGGTTGGCGGCAATTGTATCCATGAATCCCCGGCGGCGGGAACCCGCCCCGCAGGCGAAGCCCACGCCGGTATATAATCAGCCCCAATGGACGCCGCTGCGGTCATTCCATACACTCGCCATGCCATTGCCACCGGCGTGGGCCAACCCCGCACCGTGGACGTATGGCTGCCGCCAGTCGCAGGACCTTACAGCGTGCTGTATATGCAGGATGGCCAGAACCTGTTTGACCCGGCCCAGTCCTATTCCGGCGTCACCTGGGGCGTCGCCGAGACCGTCACCCGCCTTACCGCGCAGGGGCGCATCCCGCCCGCCATGGTAGTTGGCATCCACAACGTACCCAACCGCATGGGGGAATACATGCCCGCCAAAGCCGTGACCCGCACACCCGAATCGCGCCGTCTCGTCCAAAAGGATATTGACGGCTGGCGCGCCGAAGTACGCAAGACTGATCCTGACCTCGCCACCTGGGTCGAACCGAGATTCACGGCGGATGACTACCTACGTTTCCTCGTCCACGAACTCAAACCGTTCATTGACTCCACGTATGCGACTCTCCCCGCACCGGCCCACACCGCCCTGGTTGGAAGCAGTATGGGCGGTCTGATTTCAGCCTACGGTTTCTGCGAATACCCGCAGGTCTTCGGGCGCGCCGGTTGCCTGTCCACCGCCTGGACGGTTGGAAACGGCGTGGCCGTGTCGTGGTTTGCCGAAGCGCTGCCCGCGCCGCAGGGCCGCCGCATCTATTTTGACTACGGCACCGAAGGGCTGGACGCCGACTACGAACCCTTTCAGGCGCGCGCCGATGCCGCCCTGCACGCCGCCGGTTACCGCGCCGGCGTGGATTGCCTGACCCGCAAGTTCCCCGGCCACCTGCACCATGAATCCGCCTGGGCCGAACGCCTGCACGTCCCATTGGAATTCCTGCTTGCACCATGAAAACACCCCGCCTGCTCCCCTTCGTATTGTTGTTTTTGCTTACCGCCTGCGCCGGCGGCGAAGCCGCCGCCCCCCCGGAGCCGCACGCCATCACCCCGCAGGACACCCCCGCCCCGGCGCCCACCCAGCCGCCTGCCTCCCCGCTGGCGGGGCTGGTATACAGCGCCGGCAGCGCGCTGTGGCAGATTAACGCGGATGGCAGCCCGGCCAGCCTGGCCGCCTGCGCCCAGGGCGCGGCGCTATCGCCAGATGGCACCCAGATGGTGTACGCAGGCGACGACTATGACATTTACCTGCTCGACCTGGCCACCTGCACCCGCACCAATATCACCAACTCGCCGGACACGGTTGAACTCAACCCGCAATGGTGGCCCAACGTGACCGGCGCGGTGCTGATTGGCCTCAACCCGGAATTCGATACCGGCAAGCCGGCCCTGATTCAGCTTGGGCGCGAAGGCGTGCAACTGATTGACCCGGATGCCAGCCCCGCCGACCTGCCCGCCATCTCCCCCGATGGACAAACCCTGGCCTACGCCCACGGCGGCCAGCCCATCCTGTATTCGCTGAGCGCCGGCCGTCAGGCGCTGGACCTTGCCGCCTTTGGGCTTGACCCGGCCAGCATCCAGCGCGTGGACAGCCCGGCCTGGAGTCCGGATGGCCGGAGTTTGGCCTGGGTGGTCGCCACCCAGCAGGGCGATGACTTCACCACCTGGCGCATCCAACTCCTGATATTGAACCTCGAAGCGCGCACGTCGCTCCTGCTGCATCCCTATGTACCCCTGGGGCGCGGCGGCTGGCCGCCCGCGCCGGTCTGGAGTCCGGATGGCCGCTGGCTGGCGTTTAATCCGTGGGTGGAAGACATCGCCCAGACTGGCCTCGTGGTGCTCGCCGCGGACGGCTCGGAAGAGCACACCATCACTGTGACCAATCCGCAGAACACCTGGCTGGACCAGCTGACCCCGCCGCGCTGGAGCCCGGACTCGACCCGCCTCGCGTTCGCCCTTTCCCCCGCCGAACCGATCTTCTGGTGGCTGAGCCTCGCAAACTGGCAACCCCAGCCCCTGCCTCTGCCGCCGGATGCCGTGCTCATCGCCTGGCGCTGATGCAAACAAAAAATCTCCCGGAAGTTTAGAACTTCCGGGAGATTTGGTTTTCGGGGACTAACGCCGCGACTTACTGGTTAAAATCCTGCGAGCCGCCGGGGAACGCCACACTGGTTATGCCGCTCTTGGACACGTAAATCGCGCCCTCGTAGCGTTTGCCGTCCATCGCGTAGATGTACGTATAAACGCCGCTGATGACGTCCACTTTGGTTTGTCCGGGGGACAGAGTGAAGTAATACGTCGCCGGGCCAAGCAGGGTGACGACCACATCCGAGCCATAGTAATTATTAAGCGTCAGCCGAACCGGGTTGGGCTTGCCGAGGTCCTGGTAGATCAGACGCTCGCAACTGATGATGGTCATCGAGGCCGTGCCGTTCTTCAATACCCGCACCGAGCCGGTGAAGGTCGTATCACACACATCGTACGAGTAGGTGTACCAGCCGGTCTGGATGTTGTAGTAGCGGTTGGTGCCCAGTTCAGTGGCCAGCACGTAATCCTCGCCGTAAATCGGGTCGAGGCTGGTCAGCGTGATTTGCAGCGGCTCTTCAAAGTGGCTGTACACCACAAACTTGCTGATGTCCGGCATCGGCGGGCAATAAGGGATATCGAAAATCTGGCCGGTGGCGTCAAGATCCACTTCCACGGTCACCTCTTCCAGACAGCCGGCATAGGTGACTTTGTACGAGCCGGGTTCGATGACCTTCTCCGTCCAGCCGGGTACGGCAGTGAAGACGTATTTGACCGGGCCATCCATGGTCACCTTAACCGCCTCTTCCTGGTTGTTGTGCACCAGGATGGCGATGGTCTTGGTAGTGGGGGCAAAAGCCGAGAGCACCGTGAGGGCCAGCAGGGCTACGACCAGGGAAATTCGTTTCATCATTGGGGTTTACTCCATTCGAACCGCATAGTTACAGCCTTGCGGATCTGTCCGCGAAGCAGGTGAATCATACCTTCGCGGCCGCGGCATGTCAACCGGTACGCCAGTAGGGACTGTTCTCCTACTTTAGGAGGAGGAAGGCACTATAATCGCGGCCATGACCCACACCTCCCCCGCCGCGCACGTACTGACTGCACAGGGCATTCCCTTCCGCGAGTTCACGCACCTCGGCCAGGTAAGCAGCCTGGAGCAGGCCGCCGCTGAACGCGACCAGACCCCCGGCCAGGTGGTGCGCTCGATTCTCTTTCGCCTCGGCGAAGAGGACTACGCGTTGGTACTGGTGGCCGGCCCGCAGCAGGTAAACTGGAAGGCCCTGCGCCGTCACTTCAACCAATCGCGCCTGACAATGGCCTCACCGGAGGAGGTGCTGTCCGTCACCGGTTTTGAGATTGGCGCAGTCGGGCCGTTTGGTCTGAAGCGCGCTCTGCCCATCGTGCTGGATGCCTCGCTGACCGCCCAGTCCGAAGTCTCGCTCGGCTCCGGCGTGCGCGGTACCGCCGTCATCCTGACTGTGGCAGACCTCCAAGCCGCGCTCGGCCAGCCGCCCATCGCTGCCCTCACACAAAGTTCGTTCTGAAGTGCTGAAGTCACAAACCCCGTTCACGAATTCCGCTTACGGATTCCCAATCACAAGGTTGTGTTGACCTTTCAAAAAACCACCCATTGTCTGTCATTCTGAGCGAGCGATAGCAGCCTGTCCTGAACGCAGTGAAGGAAGCGAAGAATCAACCGCTCCGGTCAAAAGATAGATTCTTCGGTCAGCGACTGCGTCGCTTCCCTCAGAATGACAATCTCTTGAGTGATATTCAGACAAAAGTCAACAGAACCTAATCACTGATTCCTGATTACCGCTTTTCTCACATACCCCTCGCTCAACGCCCACAGCCGTTCCTGCGCGTTCACATCATGCGAAGACTCGGATGAACGCCGTTCACCGAAGCGCGTGAAGAACTTGGCCGTCATGCCTTCCAATGCCGGGTCGGTCGCCAGCCGCATCGTCGCTCGCGCCCCTTCTTCCACCGAGATGCCCTTGTAGAAGATGATGCGCTGCCCCAGCCGGCCGAGCCAGCCATTCTGCGTCCCGCCGATGTTGGTGCGCACGAAGCCGGGATGCAGCGCGTTGGCAGTCACGCCGGTACCTTCCAGCCGCCGCGCCAGCGCGTAGGTGAACATCACATTCGCCAGTTTGCTCTGTTCATACGCCCCCAGCATCCAGTAGCCCCATGTGCGCTCTACGTCCTTCCAGCGAATGCATCCCTTGTAATGCGCGCTGGAAGATGTATTGACCACCCGGCTCGGCGCGCTGGCTTTCATCACGTCCAGCAACTCCAACGTCAGGATGAAGTACGCCATGTGATTCAACGCCCACGTCATCTCGATGCCGTCCGCCGACAGCCGCCGCAAAAAGAAGCCGTTGCCGGCGTTGTTAATCAGCACGTCCAGTCGGTCAAACCGGGCCTTGAACTCCGCCGCCGCCCGCCGCACCTCGGCCTGCACCGAAAGGTCCGCCCGGATGCCCACCGCCCCCGCGCCCAGTTCGGACAGGGTGTCCGCCAGTTTTTGCGGGTTGCGCCCCACCACCGCCACCCGCGCCCCCAGCGCCGCCAGTTCGCGCGCCGCCTGCCGCCCGATGCCATCCGTCGCGCCGGTAATCAGCACCACTTTGCCGGTCATATCCGTCATGCTGCCAGCATAACATAGCGCGGAGAGAACATGCGCCAGTGTGTTAGCAATCGTCCAAATTCGGCTATGGTAAAGTTCCCCGCGTGACGCTTCACCCCGACCTGCTCTCCCTGCTCTGCAACCCGTTCACCGGCGAACCGCTGAAACAAGACGGCGACTCGCTCACCGGCACCGCCAGCGGCGCGCGCTTCCCCATCCGCGCCGGCATCCCCGTCATCCTGCCGCCACGCCAGCCCCTGCGCACCCGCTTCTACCGCCGTTTCTATGACCTGGCCGCCGCGCTGTATGACCCGGTGGTGCGCGCCGGCGGGCAAATCGGCGTGAACCATGAAGAACGTCTGCGCCGCGAGGTCATCGCCGCGCTGGAGATTTCCCCCGGCGCACGCGTCCTCGAAACCGCCATCGGCAGCGCGCTCAACGCGCCGCACCTGCCGCCGAACATCCAGCATTTCGGGCTCGACCTGTCATGGGGGATGCTCGGACGGGCACGCCGCAACCTCGCCGCCTGGGGGCGCGCCGCCCACCTCGTTCAGGCCGACGGCGCCTTCATCCCCCTGCATACCGCCGCCTTTGACCTCGTTTTGCATCTCGGCGGCCTGCAATTTTATGCCGACCCGTTCCGCGGCGTGAGTGAAATGGCCCGCGTCCTGAAACCGGGCGGCCGCGCCATCCTGCTGGATGAAGCCGCCGCCGCCCGCCGCCTGCTGCGCCGCATGCCCGCCCACCGCGACTACGCCCCGGACCTCCCCACCGCCGCCGCCAGCATGACCCGCCTTGTGCCCTTCACCATCACCGAGTTTGAATCCAGACTGCTTCCCGGTGGCCTGTTCTACATGCTGTCCTTTACCAAACCTGAAAATCTGTGAGCCAGTATCCGACACCCCGCCACGAAACCGACCCCATGACCATAAGATCCCGAGACAACTAGAATTCCAGACATCCTCCATGTCCAAAGGCCGTCGCATCGCCCGCATCCCCAACTTCGTCCCCACGCCCGAGGAACGCGCCCGCTATCTGCTGCACTGGGAGTCGCGCCACCTGTTTCACGGCACCGCCGACTACCCGGCCCTCACGCCCCAATTCCTGTTCAACACAGACCAGCCCTTCACGCTGGAAATCGGTCCCGGCACCGGTGAACTGCTGTGCGCGCTGGCCGCAGAGAACCCCTCTCAAAACTATTTCGGCGTCGACCTCTCGCGCCGTTCGCTGTACTACGCCCTGCACCAGGCCGCGCAAGCCGGTCTGACCAACATCCGCTTCCTGCGCGCCGATATCCTTCTGGCCCTGCCGCGGCTGGCTCCCGCCAGCCTGGCCGGCGTGCTCCTCCTGTTCCCTGACCCCAACCTCGCCGCCCGCCACCGTCGCCGCCGTGCCTTTCAGCCCGCCCTGCTGGACGCGCTGGCCGTCGCCCTTGCCCCCGCCGCTCGCATCCTCGTCGTCTCGGACGACGAAGATCTGTTCACCGACATGCTCGCCATCGCCGAGGCTGACCCGCGCTACCGCAAGACGCACGCCGCGCCCTGGCTGGATGGCTTCGAGCCACCGGTGAAAACCCGCTTTCAACAGGTTTGGGAAAAGAAGGGGCGGGTGATTAAGAGGTTTGAACTGGAACGCGTAACCGCTGGTTAACAATGTAGAGGTCAAGCTACGCATTGCATCGCAATGCCACTTGACCCCTACCGAAGCGGCTCAACAGATTCGCGAACTTTGCGTTCTTTGCGTGAGGTGCCTTTGTTCTTCCCCCTTCCTCACCTATGCTGGTCAATCAGAATCGCGTTGCCGTCCGGGTCCGTCAGCGTGATGTGCGCCGGGCCGCTGGTGGTGGCATCTGCCTCGGTGTCCAGCGCCACGCCCAGCGCCTTCAACTGCTTCTGCAATTCGCGCACGTCCGTGAACGGGTTCACCTCTTTGGCATTCCCATCCCAACCGGGGTTGAACGTGAGGATGTTCTTTTCAAACATGCCTTGGAACAGCCCGATGATGCAATCGCCATTCTTCATAATCAGCCAGTTCTGGTCAAGGACTCCCCCAAACGAGTTAAACCCCAGTTTTTCATAAAACGCTTTGGACACGTGAATGTCCTTCACCGCCAGACTTACGGAAAATACGCCCAGTTCCATTGCTTTCTCCTTTTTCGATAATTACATAGACGCGTTGCGCAGGCGCGTCAGCCCCCCGCGATCGCGCCGATGATGAGCAACGGCTCTTTGCCGTTGGCCACATCCTCCGGCAGCGGCGCGTCCATCGGCTCATGCGAAATATCCTCCGAGCAGGCGAAGAAGCGCACATAAGCGCGGCGCTGGCCGGTGGCATAGTCGCGCACCGTGCCGCGCAGCGTGGGGTAGCGCGCTTCCAGCGCGTCCACCACCGCCTGCGCCGTAACCGGCGCGGCCACCTCCAGCGTCAATTCGCCCTCCACCCGCGCCAGCGAGCGCAAGTGTGCCGGCAGTTTTACCCGAATCATGGCAGGGTTTGCACCTCAACCGACATCACTGCCGGCAAGTCGTGCGTGATGGCCGTCCACGAGTCGCCCTCGTCGTTGGACGCATACACCTGCCCGCCGGTGGTGCCGAAGTAGATGCCGCACGGGTCCATGCGGTCCACCGCCATCGCGTCGCGCAGCACATTCACATAGCAGTTTTCCTGCGGCAGACCTTTGGTCAGCGCCTCCCAGTCGTTACCGCCCGTGCGGCTGCGGTACACCTGCAGTTTGCCGTCCGGCGGGTAATGTTCCGAGTCGCTCTTTATCGGCACGACATAAATCGTGTTCGGGTCCTGTGAATGCACATCGATGACGAAGCCGAAGTCCGTTGGCAGGTTGCCGCTGATCTCGTACCAGTTCTCGCCGGCGTCGTCGCTGCGCATAACGTCCCAGTGCTTCTGCATAAACAGCACCTCCGGTTTGGAGGGATGCGCCGCGATGTGATGTACGCAGTGACCAATTTCAGCTTCCGGGTCCGGGATGTAGTTGGATTTCAGGCCGCGATTAATCGGCTTCCAGGTCTTGCCGCCGTCATCAGTGCGGAACGCGCCCGCCGCCGAGATGGCAGTCACGATGCGATCCGGGTTGGTGGGGTCGAGGAGTATGGTATGCAGGCACAGGCCGCCTGCGCCCGGGTGCCACTGCGGGCCGGAGCCATGCCCGCGCAGGCCGGAGAGTTCCTGCCACGTCATCCCCGCATCGGAGGAGCGGAACAGGGCCGCGTCTTCCACCCCGGCGTATACCGTGTCCGGGTCGGTGGGCGAGGGTTCCAGGTGCCACACCTTGGCGAACTTCCACGGGTGGGGTTTGCCATCAAAAAACTGGTGAGTGCCGGGCTCGCCTTCGTAAGTGAATTCGTTGCCCACCGTCTCCCATGTCTTGCCGCCATCGTCCGAGCGGTGAATCGTCTGCCCGAACCAGGCACTGGCCTGTGAGGCGTAGATGCGGTTGGGGTCGGCGGGCGAGCCTTTGAGATGGAAGATTTCCCAGCCGCCAAAGTGCGGGCCGCTTACGTCCCACTTTTTGCGCTTGCCATCCGAGGTGAGGATGAATGCCCCTTTGCGAGTGCCGACCAATACCCGAACGCCGCTCATAGTTCACTCCTTCTAAGAGAAATTTGACTAATTATAGAACATTTATTCTATTTGTCAAACCCGCGATTGTGAGGTTGCTGTCCCAAATTTGGTGGGTGAATTTCTGTGGGCGCGTTGAAGTGGGGATTACACACTTGCAGGGTTTGGTTCAGGTCAGGGTTGAACTTGAAATCAGCAGCCCG
>SCUK01000044.1 GCA_004297445.1 Anaerolineae bacterium
CTTGTTCTGCGACGTGGATGAAGAGGCGGTCATCCCGATGGTAACCACCGATGTGCTATATGAAGTGCCCCTGCTGCTTGAGAAGCTTGGCGTTGCCGAATACCTGATGAAAAAATTGAAGCTGGCGCCACGAAGCACCCCGAATTGGAGTGCATGGGAGCAAATCGTGTCCGAAGCCCGGCTGAGCCGTCCCAAGGTGAAAGTGGCATTGGTGGGCAAGTATGTAGAACTGCATGACGCCTATATGAGTGTGCGAGAGGCTCTGACCCATGCGGCACTGGCGCTGGGCGTGGACGTGGACATCACCTGGGTGCATTCAGCGGACCTTGAAAAAGGGCCGAGGAAGAAGACGCTACGACAACAGGTGGAAAGGGCGGATGGCGTGGTGGTCCCCGGCGGATTCGGCAGCCGGGGAATTGAAGGGAAAATCTGGGCGGCGAAACATGCGCGGGAGGGCCTTGTTCCGTATCTTGGATTGTGCCTAGGGATGCAACTCATGGTGATTGAGTTCGGCCGACACATCTTGGGTGAAGACGATGTTAACTCTACTGAATTTGATCGAGGGACATCCAGGCCCGTAATTGACCTTATGCCTGACCAAAAAGACATAACCGACAAAGGCGCGACGATGCGCCTTGGGGTATATCCATGCTGCCTGAATGCCGGGTCGAAGGCCGGAAAAGCCTACAACGCCCCGATGGTGGATGAACGACATCGGCACAGGTTTGAATTTAACAATGCCTACCGAGCCGAATTTGCCGAGAAGGGCATGGTATTTTCCGGACTTTCGCCGGATGGACGACTGGTGGAAATCGCGGAATTGCGGGAACACCCATTCATGGTTGGAACCCAATTCCATCCGGAATTCCTGTCGCGCCCCACGCGGCCCCACCCCCTCTTCGTGGCTTTCCTCAGGGCAGCGTGTGAACGTGCCGGGGTGGCGTACAATAAGGACCTGACGAAAGCGAAATCAGGTTCGAAAGGCAAAGCATGAGTACCCTCATTCAAAGCATTGTTGGCCGGCAAATCCTTGATTCACGGGGAAACCCGACCGTCGAAGTGGATGTCCGGCTGGTAGATGGGAGCCTGGGGCGGGCGGCAGTTCCTTCTGGCGCTTCCACGGGTGTGCATGAAGCTCTAGAGTTGCGGGATGGAGACGAGACTCGCTATGGAGGCAAGAGTGTCTTTAAGGCTGTGGTCAACGTCAATGAAGCGATTGCCGACCAGCTAAAAGGGATGGATGCCACTAGACAGCGAGAAATCGATCAGGCATTGTTGGGCCTGGATGGCACCCCAAACAAAGCCAAACTGGGCGCCAATGCCATTCTGGGCGTGAGCCTGGCAACAGCAAAGGCTGCAGCGATAGCGCGCGGGCTTCCACTGTACCGGTATCTGGGCGGCGTGCACGCGCACCTGTTGCCTGTTCCAATGCTCAACATTCTGAACGGCGGGGCGCATACCGGCTGGCAGTCTACGGATGCTCAAGAGTTTATGGTGATGCCGCTGGGCGCAGATTCATTTAGCGAGGGATTGCGCTGGGGGGCGGAAATCTATCACGCGCTCAAGTCGGTGCTTAAGGCGCGCGGATATCCAACTCTGGTTGGCGATGAGGGCGGTTATGCGCCGGCCCTTAAGGCCAATTCCGAGGCAGTTGAAGTCATCCTGGAAGCGATTGAACAGGCGGGGTATAAGGCCGGAGACCAGGTGGCGATTGCCCTTGACCCGGCCGCGTCCGAGTTCTTTGAAAAAGAAGAACGGGTCTATCACCTTCGCAAGGAAGGCAAGAAGTTAACCAGCGATGAAATGGTGGGATTCTGGAAAGACTGGGTCCGGCAATACCCAATTGTCTCGATTGAAGATGGATTGGCGGAGGACGACTGGGAAGGCTGGAAAACGCTCCAAGCGGAAATTGGCGATACGGTGCAACTGGTGGGAGATGATTTACTCGTCACCAATACTGAGCGAGTACGCAAAGCGATAGCAGAAAAGGCGTGCAATGCGTTGCTCGTCAAAGTAAATCAGATTGGTACGCTGACCGAGACGATTGAAGCTGTGGAAGTCTGTCAGCGAGCCGGTTGGCGGGCGGTGACGTCCCACCGGTCCGGGGAGACGGAAGACAGCACAATCGCCGACCTGTCCGTGGCGCTTAACATGGGGCAGATTAAGACGGGCGCCCCGGCGCGTAGCGACCGGGTGGCTAAGTACAATCAATTGCTGCGTATAGAAGAAGAACTTGGTCCTACAGGAACTTACGCGGGCTGGAGCGCTTTGGGACGATAGCGAAACAGCGCCTTTTGGCGCTGTTTTTATTCTTGATTGAACGGGTCAGAGGGGGAAGGTCTGAGGGCCTCATCCATGGAAAGCCCTTCGCGGCGCATCCCGGGGGCTGGACTGCCACAATGGGGGCAAATATTCCAGTGGAGTTCCATCAGTTTTGCGCAATGGTGGCAGGTCTTCTTCAGACGCGTTTGACAATCCGGGCAGACCATCCACGCTTTTTCAACGTGCCGGCTACACCCCGGGCATTGGGTATGTTCTTCGATTGCGCGAAGCAACGCTTCTTCTTCCAATGACTGTTGATATTCCTGCTCGAGCGTGCGGGCAGGGCGCAAGATGTAATAGATGACGACGCCGGGCAGGAACAAGCCAGCCACCACCAACACGGCGAGGATGCGGAGCAGGTTGTCAACAGTGCGAGTGCGGATGTCGCGGAATGCCCAGAAAATCAGTGATAGCCAGAGCGCTACCAAAAATGCGCCGCCCCAGGCAGAGAGCGCCAAGACAAGGCTGTTGAGCGTGGTGGGGTTAAGCATGGACACGGCGATTATAGCATGGGGAAAGGCGATGATAAAATAGCGAGGTTTTATCCCCGGAGGTCAATGATTGATGAAGCGAAACGTAGCTATCCTGCTATTTGATGATGTTGAAGTGCTGGACTTTGCCGGTCCATTTGAAGTGTTTGCCGTGACTTCAGAGATTCACAATCATGAACCGTTCAACGTGTATACAGTAGGGGAAACCAACAGTTCCATTACGGCCCGCAACGGCCTTTCCGTAATTCCCAAACATTCAATCGCTGATTGCCCGCCGCCGGATATCCTGGTGGTGCCGGGAGGGTTTGGGACGCGTAAGGTGATGAAGAATGAGGCGCTGGTGGCGTGGGTGAAGGAACATGCGGCGCGCCAGGAACTCACCCTTTCCGTTTGCACCGGGGCACTGGTGCTGGCAGCAGCCGGATTGCTGGACGGCAAAGAAGCCACCACCCATCACGAGAATCTTGGTATGTTGCAAGATTTGATTAAAGGCGGAACTGTCCGACCGGACCTGCGGTATGTGGAGCAGGGAAACATTATCACTTCAGGCGGGATCTCAGCAGGAATTGATGTGTCCTTGCATGTTGTGGAGAAATTATTGGGGAAGGAAGCGGCGCGAAAGACAGCTGAATACATGGAATATGGCGATTGGCGTTAAGCGGCTCTTCTGCCTGCTGACCGCTTTCTGGCTACTTGCTGCCTGCTCGAGAGGTGGCGACTTCCCAGAGAGCTCGCCGATGATTCTGCCTATGCCAAGCGCCAGCCTGGTGCCCAGCCCAACCCAAGAGTCGACGAAAACGCCGGCGCCAATTCCGACTCCGACAGAACTGCCAATAACGCGATTGCTGTTCACCGGGGTAATCGTGCCGGCGCGCTGCGTGCAGGCGGCTATAGATGAGCGTGAAGACCCGAATTATTTATACGATGAACCGCGGGAGTTGATTCAATCGGCGGACCTGTCTATTGGGACGCTCAACGCTACAATATCGGATTTTCCGCCGCGAACGGGATGCAAGCAGACCTATGTGTTGGTTGGTGGCAGTGAAAACGCAGATGCGCTGGCATTGGCGGGCTTTGATGTGATGAGCGTGGCGACCAACCACATCAAGAATTGCGGAATCCTGACATGTGGCGACCTGGCGTTTTTCGACACACTCGAAAACCTGCGCCGGGTGGGAATCCTGCCGGTGGGGGCAGGTGATAACCTTTCCCAGGCGCTGGAGCCGGTGGTGGTGGAGGTGAATGGAATCCGGTTTGGCTTTGTCTCACTGGGGCAAATCGAACCCATGGCGTTTGCCGATGAAGATACACCGGGGATTGCCGTGTTAACCCCAGAAAACCTGGCGGCTTCCATTGCTGCTGCCAGGGTAGTCTCTGATGTGGTTATCGCCATGCCGCACTGGGGGCCGGAAGATGTGCCGAATCCTAACTACCTGCAATTGGGACTGGCTCCGGTGGCAGTGGAGGCCGGAGCGGATGTTGTGGTGGGAAATCATACGCATGTGGTGCAGGCATACGAAACCATCCAGGGAGTGCCCGTATTCTACGGGTTGGGGAACTTCGTCTTTGACCAGACCTGGGCGCGTGACCACCAGCAGGGAGTAATTCTCGTCCTGACGTTTGTTGGAACCGAGTTTGCGAGCTTCGAACTTATCCCAACCGTAGTGGACGGGGATGGCACGGTGCATTTTGCAGAGCCGGAGGAAGCGGAGGAAATCCTGATGCGGATTGAGGCGGCGAACGATAGACTCCCGGAACGATAACGGTAGGCCGCCGCAGTTGCCCGTTGAAGGTTCCGCCGAAGTATTTACAAAGACTTTTCAATATGCTACACTTCGATCAATCAATTTCAAGACGACGCTCTCACCAGAGGGCGTCTTTTCGTGTGTGATGCGTACGCTAGAATGGCTGAGTGAGACCTCCGAGTTGAAGATGATCGACCAGCGCGCCCTGCCGGGGGAACTGGTGTGGCTTCGCCTATCCACACATGATGAAGTGATATCCGCCATCAAGGATATGACGGTGCGAGGCGCACCGGCGATTGGCGCGGCCGCAGCCTACGGACTTGCGCTGTGCGCTGCGCGCAGCCATGCAATAAGTAGTGAGGGACTTCTCGAGGAATTACGAGAAGCCGCTAAGGGCTTGAAGGCTGCGCGACCTACCGCCGTGAATCTGGCCTGGGCGGTCGACCGCGTGATTGCCGCCGTTAAAAAGACCGCAGGGGAGGGCGGAAGCGTGAACGAAGCGACTCTGATTGAGGCTGAGCGCATTGCGGATGAGGACGTTGCGATAAATGAGCGGATGGCCGAAAACGGCGCCGCCCTGGTGCAGCCTGGGGAGACCATAATCCATCACTGTAATACGGGGGCATTGGCGACTGTGGATTGGGGGACGGCCCTCGGCGTAATCCGAAAAGCGCACGAGCAGGGCAAGGGCATCCGCGTGCTGGTGGATGAAACGCGACCGCGGCTGCAGGGTGCACGGTTAACCGCCTGGGAGCTGAAACACTACGGGGTTCCTTTTGACGTGATAAGTGACAACGCGGCAGGATCGTTCCTGCAGCGGGGGGAAGCGCAAAGAGTGCTGGTGGGGGCGGACCGAGTGGCGGCGAACGGCGATACAGCGAACAAGATAGGGACGTATATGCTGGCTCTTGCCGCCAAAGACAATGATGTGCCTTTCCATGTGGTTGCGCCACTCTCAACTATTGACCTGAACACGCTGACCGGAGACTCGATCCCCATCGAGGAGCGAAGCCAGGACGAAGTGCTGGGCCTGCAGGTTGAGAGCAAGCCGATTGCCCCGGAAGGGACGACGGCGCGCAACCCTGCGTTTGATATCACACCGCATTCTCTCATCACTTCCATCATTACGGAAAAAGGGATTGCTCAACCGCCCTATAGCCAATCGCTAAGGGGCCTCAAGGAGAATTCACGTTGACACAACCCAAATCCATCCTGGTCACAGGCTCAATAGCCTATGACTACCTCATGAGCTTTCCGGGCGACTTCCGGGAACACATTTTGCCGGAGAGCCTTGAATCCATCAGCCTTTCGTTCCTGGTGACTTCAATGGTGAAGCGGCGCGGGGGCATTGCCCCGAACATCGCCTATACGTTGGCGCTTCTGGGCGGTCAGGCGCAAATCTTTGGCACGGTTGGGGAAGATTTCAATGATTACCGACAATGGTTGGAAGAGCGCGGGGTGGATACCACCTATGCGCGCGTGGTTCCGGGGAAGTTTACGGCTTCCTGGTTTGCCACAACCGACCTGAAAAATGCTCAACTGGCAAGTTTTTACCCCGGGGCCATGGAGGATGCTGCGACTCTCAGCCTCGACGACGTCATCCAGAAACCTGATCTGGTGATGGTTTCCCCAAACGACCCGGCGGCGATGGACAAAGTCATCCGTGAGAGTAAGGCTCTGGGAATCGAGTATGCATATGACCCGAGCCAGCAGGTGGTACGGGTGGACGGGAATACTTTGCGCACCGGCCTTGATGGGGCGACAGCGTTGTTCGTTAATGAATATGAGTTTGAGCTGATTCAGAAGAAGACCGGATTTTCTGCTGATGACATTATCCAGCATGTGAAGTTCGCGGTGGTGACGCGCGGGCCAAAGGGCGCCTCGGTGTATGCCGAAGGGAAGACGTTTGATGTGAAAGCAATCGACACGGATAAGACGATGGAGCCAACAGGTTCGGGAGACGCATTCCGGGGCGGATTCCTTACCGGCTACCGGCGCGGCTGGGATTGGACTCTTTGTGCAGAAATGGGGTCCATGGCGGCCACTTATTGCCTGGAGAGTGAGGGACCGCAGGGCCATGCTTACACGCCGGCGGAGTTTGTGGAACGCTTCCGGATGCATTTTGACGATGGTGGTATTTTGAACGACCTTTTATAATGTCAGATTGCCATACCTAAATAAGACCAATCTAACCAACTGAATTGGAGACGGACATGGACAACAGCGATATCAAAGACATCAAACAAGCCGAAGGCGGGCGGCGACGCATCCAGTGGGCAGAGCGCGAGATGCCGGTGCTGCGCACCATTCTGGAGAGGTTTCGGAAGGAGAAGCCGCTTAAGGGGGTGCGCGTATCGGCGTGCCTGCACGTGACGGCTGAAACAGCCAACCTGATGCATGTGCTGCAGGAGGGTGGCGCGGACGTGGTGCTGACTGCTTCCAATCCGCTTTCCACCCAGGATGACGTGGCGGCTTCGCTGGTGTCGCATTTCGAAATCCCGGTGTACGCCATCAAGGGCGAAGACAATACTACCTATTACAAACACATCAATACAGCGCTGGATCACAAACCGCACCTGACGATGGACGACGGCGCAGACCTGGTGAGCACTATCCACAAGAACCGGCGCGAGGTGCTGGATGAAATCGTGGGCGGCACGGAAGAGACCACGACCGGCGTGATTCGCCTTAAGGCGATGGCTGCGGATGGCGCGCTGGAGTTCCCAGTGGTGGCGGTGAACGATGCGCTTACCAAGCACTTCTTCGATAACCGGTACGGCACGGGCCAATCCACGATTGACGGCATCATCCGGGCGACCAATGTTCTGCTGGCGGGCAAGGTATTCGTTGTGGCCGGGTATGGCTGGTGTGGCCGCGGCCTGGCGAACCGGGCGCGCGGGATGGGGTCCAAGGTCGTTGTGACGGAAATTGACCCGATGAAGGCCCTGGAAGCGGTGATGGACGGCTTTGATGTGATGCCGATGATGGATGCGGCCAAGGTGGGCGATTTCTTCTGTACGGTGACCGGCGATATCAACGTGCTGGACGAGAAGCATTTTGCGGCGATGAAGGACGGCGCGATTGTCTCCAATTCCGGTCACTTCAACGTGGAAATCAATATTCCGGCATTGGAGGCGATGTCCAAGGAGAAGCGACAGGTACGGCCGTTCGTGGAGCAGTATGAGTTGAAAGATGGTCGCCAGATTCACATCCTGGGTGAGGGCCGCCTGATTAACCTGGCTTCTGCGGAAGGGCACCCGGCGAGCGTGATGGATATGTCTTTTGCCAACCAGGCGCTGGCCAGCGAGTTCATGGTAAAGAACGCCGACACCCTGGAAAACATGGTGTACTCGGTGCCGACCGACATTGATAATGAAATCGCGCGCATCAAGCTGGAAGCGATGGGTATTTTCATCGACAAGCTCACCGAAGAGCAGACCAAGTACTTGAACTCCTGGGAAGAGGGCACCTAGGCCATTTCCCGGAGTTTACGGATTGACGAGAGGCTCGCAAACGCGAGCCTCTTTTTAGTTCCTGATGGCTGCCCACTGGCCGCCCGTGAGGGCGTGCAGGGCAGAGGGGGTAAGGCGAAAGACGGCGTTGGGGGTACCGGCAGCGGCCCAGATTTCGATGTATTGCTGGAGGTCTTCGTCCAACCAGGTGGGGAGGGGTTGGGCGTGGCCGACAGGCGGTATGCCGCCAATGGCGAAGCCGGTTTGTTCTCTTACGTAGTCGGCATCTGCGCGGCGGATTTGCGCGCCGCAGAGCGCGGCGAGGCGGGATTCGTCTACGCGGTTGGCGCCGCTGGCGATGACGAGAACAGGGTTGCCAGATGGATGTTGGGCAAAGACGAGGGATTTCGCAATCTGGGCTTCGAGGCAGCCAATAGCGGCGGCAGCTTCAGCGGCGGTGCGGGTGCTGGCGGGAAATTCCAAAACCTGAAAGTCGAAACCGAGGGCGCGGACGGCCTCCTGTACGCGTCGGGCGCTATCCTTCAGGGGTTGCGACATCTGAGTTTTCGTCGGGTTCGGGGGTGCTGGTGGGGGCGAGGGCCGGGTCGACCTCGATGAGGATGAAGATAAGGTCGCCGAAGGGTTCACCGAGTGGCGTGTAGGCCTGCCAGCGGCTGGCATAGGTGCCGGCCTCGTCCGGGGCGATGAACTGGACCTGAATCTCGGCTTCGGCGCCGGCGCGGGCGGGGAAGAGCCCAATCTGGGATTCGGCTTCCATCAGGTCGCCATCCAGGAAGCGGAGTTGGAATCGGGCGTCCCAATTACAGGTACCGTCATTGCGGACGAGCCAGATCTTGTCAATGGGTGCGCCGGGGGCGAACTTTGTGCCGTCTGGCACGGTGATGTCTTCCAGAAAACTGAGCGAGTATGTGCACGGCGGCGTGGGCGAAACGGGCGGCGCGGTCGGCGTGTGGAGCGCGAGCGGAGTGGGCTGGCTGGAGAGGGTGGGCGGGATGAAGTATTGGGGAGTGGCCGGCGCGACCTGCTCCCCGCCACAGGCGGGGAGCAGGAAGACCAACGCAATCAATTGAATTGAGAGCCGGTAGCGGTTATTCAAGCTCGGCTTCGAGTTCCATTTCGGGTTCGCCGGAGTCGTCTTCCGAGTCTTCGTCTTCGGCGAAGCCATTGCCTTGATTTTTGGCGACATGGGGCGGGGGCGCACCTTCGGTGAGGAGTTGCTGGCGGATGATGGCTTCGATTTCGCCAGCAGTGGTGAGATTCTCACGCAGGAAGTCTTTGGCGTTTTCGCGACCCTGGCCGAGGCGAAGGTCTCCGAAGGAGTAGAAAGCGCCGCGTTTTTCGACGACATCCATCTCGACGGCGAGGTCAATCAGGTCACCGCTGCGCGAGATGCCCTCATTATACATGATGTCAAATTCGACCGTCCGGAAGGGGGCGGCGACCTTGTTTTTGACTACGCGCACGCGGGTGCGGTTGCCGATAACTTCCTGGCCGGCTTTGATACTCTGGATTCGGCGGACATCCATGCGGATGCTGGCATAGAACTTCAGCGCATTGCCACCGGTGGTGGTCTCCGGGTTGCCAAACATGACGCCGATTTTCTGGCGCAACTGGTTGGTAAAGATGACGCAGGTGTTGGTCTGCTTGATGACGCCGGACAGTTTGCGCAGGGCCTGGCTCATGAGACGGGCCTGGACACCCATGGTGGCATCGCCCATGTCGCCTTCGAGTTCGGAGCGGGGAACGAGGGCGGCGACGGAGTCGATGATGATGAGGTCGACGGCGCCAGAGCGGACGAGGGACTCTACGATTTCAAGGGCCTGTTCGCCCATGTCCGGCTGGGAGATGAGCAGGTTGCCGACGTCCACGCCGAGGCGGGCGGCATAACCGGGGTCGAGGGCGTGTTCCATGTCAATGAAGGCGGCGGTACCGCCCATTTTCTGGCATTCGGCGACGACATGGAGACAGATGGTGGTTTTGCCGGAGGATTCCGGGCCGTAGATCTCGGTGACGCGGCCGCGGGGGAGGCCGCCGACGCCGAGGGCGATGTCCAGCGAGAGGGCACCGGTGGGGATGGATTCGACCACCATGTGCTGGGCTTCTCCCAGGCGCATAATTGAGCCATCGCCGAAGCGTTTGACGATATCGCCGAGGGCTTTGTCCAGAGCGACGCCGCGGTTACTGTTTGGGGCGTTCTCTGGAGGGGCAGTTTCTTTCTTTCGGGCCATGATGTAGTACCTCCAAAGGTTGGGTGTGTGGAACAAATGTTCAGATGTATTTTAGCACAACTGTTCTTTATGTCAAGGGGATTTGGGCAGAATTTTGGAGCATTGAAGAATTGAGGGCGAGGATATGGAGGATAAATGGTGCCCCCTCCCGATTGAAAGATTAGTACTTTTAGTTCCTTTCTCAGAAGTGAGTTGTTATCGATTAAGCCCGTATTGGATGGAGAGTATCGCCGCCTGAGTTCGATCTTTGACATCCAGCTTCCTCAGAATGGCGCTCACGTAATTGCGAACCGTGCCAGGCGTTAGGTGAAGGTTTTTAGCTATCTCAGAGTTGGACAGGCCTTGAGCAAGAAGTTTTAAGACCTCGGTTTCCCGAACGGTCAGCTCGCTGAACACACTGCTACTGGATTCCGGCGTGCCTTCTGCGGCTCGTCTCATGACTTTCCGGGCGACAGCAGGGTCGATATGACTGTTTCCTTGCACGGTACCCTTAATGGCAGCTACCAACTCTTGGCGAGGGGTGCCTTTTAACAGATAACCGGCCGCACCGCTGCGAATGGCGTCAAACACCCAGTCGTCGTCGGCGAAGGTGGTAAGAATCAGGACAGGAATGCCAGGATGGCGCGTCGTAGCCTCACGGGTGGCCTGAATACCATTCATCCCGGGCATCTTTAAATCCATCAAAATCAAATCGGGCTCGCACTTTGGGATCAACTCAAGCGCTTCCAACCCATCAGCGGCCATCCCTACTACCCGAATGGCGCCGTCCGCATTTAGGATCATTTCCAGTCCCTCGCGGACCACCGCCTGATCATCGCAGATTAGCACTCGAATGACTCCCATCTACACCCTCAGCCGTACGACCGTCCCTGCACCGTGGGCACTGGAGATTTCTAACTTCCCACCGACAAGCTGGGCGCGCTCTCGCATCATCTGGAGCCCCAGCCCGTCCCCGTTGGCGTCTGCCTCCATTGCGAAGCCAATCCCATTATCCGCAACAACCAATTCCAACTGCGCGTCGTACTGAATCAAAGAGACTTCCACTGAATCGGCGCGCGCATGCCGCACGACATTTTGTAGCGCTTCCTGCGCCACTCTGTAGAATGATTGCTCGGTATTCTGAGGTACACGCAGGACCTCGGGCTCCAGCACAACTGTAGTCTTGAGAGAGTTGCGAATACCAACATCCTCCACGAGATTTTGGATTGCGAGCGCCAGACCAAGTTCTTCCAGCGGTGCCGCCCGCAAATCTTGTAGCGCGCGCCGAGTTTCCTGAAGACCCTGGCGAGTTTGATTGAGCATAGCGCCGATTAGGCGATTGGCTTTTGTCGGAAGTTTGCGCCACGTGGTCTGCAATGCTTCGAGCTGCACCGTCAGTGCGCTCAACGTATGCGCCAGTGTATCGTGAAGTTCACGCGACAAGCGATTGCGTTCCCGGCTCGTTGCGAGCTGTTCGAGGGTGGCGGCGAACTGGCGCAGCTGCTGATTGGCTTGTGTAAGCTCGTCTCGCTGATTCTTTTGAGCCCTGGCCAAAAGGGATACTACAAGACCCACAATGGTGAGCGAAAGGGTTCTGGATACCAATCTGCCGCGCACTAATAGGACCTGTGCTTCCGGGCGCAGCCCCGGCGTCCCTGCGTCGACTGCAATCCGATCGGGCGGAACGTACAACGACATCACGAAGACAGGCGGGTAAAACGTGTTGAGGAGCAATTCAAGTCCAGAGAGCGCGCCAACGAAGACGATGACGCCTGGAAACCGGTATTGCCAGCTGACAAGGATCAACAGTATGAAGAAGAACGGATCACCCTGACCCAAGAAAGAAAGCGTAGAAAAACGGATTTGCTCGGTCAAGAGTGAAAAAGCGGCCAGGAGTAGCCCGATTGGCAGATAAAGTTGTTTGAGTCTCTTTTGCAGGAGCCCCGAGTACAAGTAGAGAACCAGTAGAAATATCAGACCAACCAGCCAGAAGCTGATTGGAGTCTCGGCTGCCGGGGACGCAGGAGCCCACCTAATCAATATTGCGAACACCGCAAGTGCGGCCCGCAATAGGGCATACATTCTGAAGACTTGCAGCAATCCGGGTTCCATGAGCGGCACCTTTCTACCATACTAGCACAGTGGTCGCCCTCACCATATGGCTTTCTGTCATCGTTTTGAGTGTGCCAATATGACAGCAGTCATATCCGGCCGGCGAAAGTGTTTACTGAGAACACTGTTCACCGCGTCGCCATATGACTATCCTAGGGACAATTGCAGGATGTCAATTGGCAAAGGAGTTTCAGAATGTTTTCACGATTAAAGAAACTATGGAAGCGCGGGGAAGATGTGGAGAGTGGGTCCAACTCGAATCCAAAGAGGCGCCGCTGGTTAGCTCCGGCAATCCTTGCCGGTATGCTTGGATTGGCGCTCATTGTCTGGGGCTTGTTGTCCAACCGCCCTGCAGGCGTTGCCGATTCGGAAGCAATTCAGTTCTACCGCGTCGAGTCAGGGGTGCTGGAGCAAACGATTGACGCCACAGGCAACATCCGCGCGGCCCAGGCGGTCTCATTGACGTGGCCGACATCCGGAATCGTGGATAGCGTCCTGGTGCAGGAAGGCCAGGTGGTGGAACGCGGCCAATCCCTAGCGACCCTTGCCCAAGATTCGCTCCCTGCATCGCTGCTTCTCGCGCAGGCGGACTACCTGGAAGCCAAGACGGCCCTTGAGGACTTCTACAATTCGTTTTCAGGACTAGCTCTTGTGGAAGCGCAGAAGGCAGTATCAGATGCCCGTGTTGCCTATGAAGATGCTCACTATGCCTATGAGTCGTTATTCGGCGTGCCCAATGACTTGAGTGTTGAAGATGCGCATGCGCAAGTGATTTTGATCCAGGACCAACTCGACCGCGCTCAGCGCGAGTATGACAAGTACGCCAACAAGCCGCTGGATAACCCAAACAGAATCCATGCCGTGCAAGCGCTTGCGGACGTGCAAGATCGCTACGACGATGCTGTGCGGACCTACAATGCGCTTATAGGGAATGCTTCTGACATCACAGTGGCAGCGGCGCAGTCTGAAATGCTTGTAGCTGAGCAGGTACTTAAGGACGCTCAAGCCGAATACGAACGGTTATTGGCTGGCCCCACAGCGGAAGAAACTGCCGCGGCAGAGGCTCAACTCCTTGCGGCGGAATCAACCCTGAAACAAGCCATCGTGGAAGCGCCGTTCGGAGGCCGTATCGCCCTTGCCCTTCCCGAGTCCGGAGATTATGTGCAGACAGGGGACGTTGCATTCGAGATCATCGATGATACCCATTACTATGTAGATGTTTCTGTTAACGAACTGGACATCCATGAAGTGGAAGTTGGACAAGCTGCCACCATTGTGTTGGATGCGTTTCAGGAACGGACATACGAAGCCGAAGTGGTTAAGGTGGGTGCGATCGGACAGGATTCCTCGGGCATCATCAGCTACTCCGTAGTAGTTGAGTTGCTTGCCCCGGATGAAACCGTGCGTCCCGGGATGACGTCGACAGTCAGCATCACAGTGTCAGAAAGCGTCGAGACTCTACTGGTGCCCAATGAAGCTGTTCGTCTGGAAGGCGAGGAGTATGTGGTCTATGTACTCGAGCTCGGCAGCGGTCTGAATCCGATCCTGGTGGAGATCGGTGCGTCTTCCAGCGAATTCACCCAGATCCTGGGCGGCGAACTTCAAGCCGGCGACATGATTGCTCTGAATCCGGACCAGGTCATCAACCAGGAGCAGGCCGGCCCAGGGATCGGTTTCCTGCGGCTATTCGGCGCTGGCCCACAGACGCAGTTTTCCGGCCCAGGAGGTCCTCAAGGACCAGGAGGGGGGACAGGAGGGACCTTTCAAGATGAACCCGATAACGATTTTGTCCCTGTCCCCCCAGAAGGGGCACCCTAGGAGACCGGGATGAACACGATTGAATCTGTCGTTCAGGCTAGAGATCTGACTAAGGTCTATGCTATGGGCGATCTCCAGGTCCACGCGCTACGCGGGGTCTCGCTGGAAATCGCTCGTGGGGAAGTGGTGGCCATCATGGGGCCATCGGGCTCCGGCAAATCGACCCTGATGAATATCCTGGGCGCGCTGGACCGCCCGACATCCGGAAGTTATCAGCTGGATGGTGAGCTGGTGTCTGACATGCTAGACGAGCGGCTGGCTGAGGTTCGCAATCGCAGAGTGGGTTTTGTCTTCCAGAATTTCAACCTTCTGCCGCGCGCTACGGCATTGGCAAACGTTGAGCTACCGTTGCGTTATACCCGCCATCAAGTGTCTGACCGCCGCGTCCGCGCCATTGAAGCCCTGGAGTCGGTTGGCCTGGCAGAGCGGATAGGCCATCGTCCCAATGAACTCTCTGGAGGACAACAGCAGCGCGTGGCTATCGCCAGAGCCATTGTGAGCCGCCCCGCGATTGTTATGGCCGATGAACCAACCGGCAACCTGGATAGTCGTTCAGGGCGTGAGATCATGGAATTGCTGATGGTCATGAACCAAGAACACGATGCAACACTTATCATTATCACGCATGATCCGGAAGTCGCGGCATACTGCGAGCGAACGGTTGTGCTGCGAGATGGAAAGGTCGAGAACTAATCATGGATTATTTGATGACGCTCCGAGAGGCCATAGAGAGCATTGGCGCAAATAAGCTGCGCGCTGTCTTGACGATGTTAGGCATTGTGATCGGTGTTGCCGCAGTCGTTTCGATGCTGGCAATCGGTCGGGGAGCGCAGTCCCAGATCACCAGTCAGATCGAAAGCATTGGGGCCAACCTGTTGTATGTTAGAGCCGGGGGAGATTCGGCCAACCCTGAACCGCTTACCATCGAAGATGCCTCTGCCATCGAAAACCCCGGCCGGTCGCCGTCGGTCGCCGGGGTGGCGCCGTTTGTCCAGGGGAACGTACAGATTTCTGTCCCGGGCGAGCAGGTATCCACCGGAGTGTTTGGGGTCACGCCGGCCTATCTAGAGATTCAAGGGATTGGAGTGCTCGAAGGCAGTTTGCTTACCGCAGAGCAAGAACAAGAGCAGGCTGCCGTGGTGTTATTGGGTATCGAAATCGCCGAGACGCTGTTTGGCACCTCCGAGGGTCTGGTCGGGGAGGTGGTCCGGATCAATGGCCAACCCTTCCGAGTGGTGGGAGTACTAGAGGAGGCGGGGGGCACCACCTTTGGCAGCTCCGATAACCGTGTCATTATCCCGTTAAGTACAGCGCGCCTGCGCGTCGTACGCAGGACTGGCGTGGGCGAGGTAGATCAAATCCTTGTTGAGGCGAAGAGTTCTGAATTGGTGGACGCGGCCATACAGGAAGTTTCTCAGGTGCTGCGCTCTCGCCACACTTCAAATCTTGGCGTCGACGATTTTTCCATCCAGAATACTCAAAGCTTTTTGGAAACCGCGGAAAGCATCACCGGGACGCTTACCGTCTTCCTCGGGAGTATTGCGGGCGTATCCCTGCTCGTTGGCGGCATTGGGATTATGAACATAATGCTGGTTTCCGTGATTGAGCGGACTCGGGAAATCGGCCTACGGAAGGCAGTGGGTGCCCGGCGCCGGGATATTCAGATACAGTTCCTGATCGAGTCCTCGCTGATGAGCATTGCCGGGGGCATCGTGGGCATACTGTTGGGTTGGGGGATCTCCGCACTGGTTGGGGTAGTATTCGGAGGCGGAACGCTTAATCCGCAAGTCGACTGGAACTCGGTCCTCCTGGCGGTTGGGTTTTCCGCAACTATAGGAATATTCTTCGGTTATTATCCGGCCAGCCAGGCAGCGAAATTGGAGCCAGTTGAAGCGCTGCGGTCCGAATAAGCACAGCCGCGTACAGGCTGAATTCTTGGAGAGAGGTGCCCGCGAGGGTGGTCAGGGGGTGGGGGAGGGTTGGTAGATGGGGAGGGTGGTGGGGATGAAGGGGATGTCTTCGACGACGTTGAAGCCGCGGAAACCGTAGAAGGTGAAAAAGGTGACGGTGCCGGGGTGGATGCGGAGTTCCATGCGCATTTCGCGGCCGACGTAGGGAAGCATAATCTCGTAGTTGCCGGCGGGTAGGTCGCTGAGGACGAGGTTTTCGCGGAAGTTGGGGTCGCGGTTGATGTTCTTGAAGGTGCTGTAGGTAGATATCCACCACGACTGGCGGGTTTCGAGGTTGGTGACTTTGACGCGCTGGTTGAAGACTTCGTCCCCCCAGGTGGTCATAATGCGGGCGGAGAGGACACCCCAGCCCTGGGGGGGGACGAGCCAGAGTTCGGGATTGACCGAGGCGTAGAAATCGTCTGCACCCCAGCGAATCTCAAAGTGCAAGTGGGCGGAGGTGGTGAGGCCGGTGTCGCCGAGGGCACCGAGTACGTCGCCGCGTTCGACTATTTGGCCGCGGGTGACGTTGATTTCGGAGAGGTGAGCATAGACGGTGTAGAGCGGCCGGTCCTGGAAACCAAAGTCGTGGGCAATCATAACGGCCATGCCGTAGGGGTCGGTGGTGTCGCCGGGGGTGAGGCGGAAGAGGCCCCAGTCTGCCCAGACGACCTGGCCGGATTCGGCGGCGAGTATCGGAGTGCCTTCACTAGCGACGATGTCAACGCCGGTGTGAGGCAGGCCTTCGCCGAAATTAGTGCCGGTGTAGCGGTAGGCATCCAGCGGCCAGTTGACTTCATCGGCGGCGATGGGACGTGAGAAGTAGAAGTGGTCGAAGGACGTTAGGGCCCAGGGGACGGGGTAAAGGGCGGGACGCCAGGCGGGGACGGGGATGGGGCGGGGGGTAGGGAGGAGCGCCCCAAAGGGTGGCGTGGGGGTGGGGTCCTCAGCCTGGGCGCGGGGCCACGCGGTGGGGAGGGCGGCGGCAACCAGGAAAATGGCGACAAAGAAGATGAGCGGACGGTAGGCTGGGCGCATCTCAGGGTTCCAGGAAAATCTCGGGCGGGTAAATCTGGAGCATGGCGGTTTCCCAATCCAGGCCAGCGGTGACAGCGAGGATGTTGAAGCGGATACCGCTGAAATAGGTGCGCCAGTTGCTCAGCGAGGGGAGGCGATCGAAGCCGTATTCGCGGGCGAGGGCGGTGACGTCCACCCAGTAGCCGGAGGGGATTTCGGGATAGAGCGCGCCGCCGCCTTCATAGTCGGTAGTGTTGCCGGAGAAGCGCGCCCGGAGGTCCCAGGGCAGGGCGGTGAGCGGCTGGCCCTGGGAGCCGTCCTGGTTGGCGGCGCGAACAAAGATGCGCCAGTAGGTCTGTGCGCCGAAGTCTTCGCGGACGACGGTCATCCAGTCCAGGTCAATGAGGACGGAATGGAGGGCAATGGCGCGGCCGGTAAGGAGCCAGTCGTTGTCGCGATAGGGCGGGAGGGGCTGCGTGAGGGGGACGTAGGCGTTTTCGAGGTCTCCGAGGACGTCCCAGCCGGCTTCGGAACGGAGACGCGCCCGGAAGGCATTGAACGGCTGGGTGGCGAGCTGGTTGAGGCCCGGGTAGGGGGCGACGATGTCAGGCAGGTCGATGATGAGTTGGCGGGCGGGTACGCCGGCGCCGGGCTGGAGGTCGGTGAGCCAAGGGGCGGACACCTGGGCAGAAGCGGCGGCCTGAAGGTCCGGCGGCAGGGGGACTTGCAGGAGGTCAGGACCCCAGGTGATGCCGGTGAGACGGCCGAAAACGGCGGTGGGGGGAAAGATGTAACGACGGCTGTCGACGTCATAGGCGGCGATGAAGTGCTGGTCGGGGGAGCGCTGGTCTACGAGGAGGAAACGGCCGGAGGGGTCCCAGACGGCGCGGCTGCCGGGGCCGATGTAGATGGGTTGGAGGGTCGGGGTTTCCAGCGAAGAGACAAAGATACTGTCTGAGCCTTCAAAGTCCGAGACCCAGGCGAGGCGTGAGCCGTCGGGCGACCAGGCGGGAGAAGTCTGGGCGTGCTGGGGGTCGTTGGTGAGGTTGGCGGTGAAATCCGGCTGACCGAGGTGACTAAGATTGGCTAACCAGATATTTGCCTGCCCGGAGGCGGTGGAGACGAAGGCGATACGGTCGCCATCCGGGTGCCAGGCGGGGGACTGGTCTGAGGTCTGGTTGAAGGTGAGGCGCAGTGGGTCGAAAGAGCCATCGAGGGGCTGGACGAAGATCTCGATGTTGCTGTCCACGTATTGCTCGTAGGCGAGCCAGAGGCCATCCGGGGACCAGGTGGGGGCGGACTGGAAGGTCGTGTCATTGGTGACCTGGCTGGTCTGGCCGGTCAACAGGTCGAGGATGTAAATCTCCCAGTCGCCATCGCGGTCAGAGGCGAAGGCGACGCGAGAGCCGGCGGGGTCGAGGCTGGGGAAGGCGTCATCCCATTCACCAGTGGTGAGACGGGTGAGGGGGCGGGTTTCAGGATGATAGGCGAAGAGATGTGTGTAGCTGGCGTCACTCTGGGCCATCACCATGAGGCCTGAATAGGTGGCGGAGAAGGCGGGCGGCTGGGGCGTGGGCTGGGTGACGTCTTCGGTGGGTGTGGGTTCGAGGGTCGGGAAGGCCAGCAGTTCGGGCGACTCTTCGGTTGGGGAGGACGTGGGCGCGGGTGTGGGTGCGGCAGAGGTGGGGTCACCGGTGACGAAGGCGAGGCCGGACCCGCCCGGCCCCCAGATGATCCAGGCGAGGGCGGCGGCGAAGGTGAGAAAGACGAGAAGGAAAAGGGCGACAAACGAGCGGGGAATGAGGACGCCGCGCGAAGCGGTGCGCCGGGGGGAGCGCGATGAAGGTGCGGACATAGATTTGATTAAAGCATAGATTAAGGATTAGGGATTAGAAATCAGCAATTCGTAATTAGGAAGTCGTGGTTGGAGGTTAGAGAATAGAAAATGGAGGGCGGCGTTACTGACGCAGATAGGCGCTGGTGAGCGAGCCTTTTGCGCTGAGCAACTGCTTCGGGGTGCCCTTGAATATCACTTTGCCGCCTTTGTGGCCGCCTTCCGGCCCCATGTCAATAATCCAATCGGCGTTCTTTACGACATCCATATTGTGTTCGATGACGATGACGGTGTTGCCTGCATCCACGAGACGATTGATGATGGTGAGCAAATGGCCGAGGTCCGACCGGTGCAGGCCGGTGGTCGGTTCGTCCATCACATAGATGCTGCCTTCCTTGTGCAGTTCGCTGGCAAGTTTGACGCGCTGGCATTCCCCACCAGACAGAGTACTGAGCGGCTGACCGAGGGTGAGGTAATCGAGTCCGACATCGCTGAGGGCCTGCAACTTGCGGGTAACTTCAGGGAGGGTGAAGTATTCAAGCGCTTCCTGAACGGATAAGCCCAGGACGTCGGAAATCGATTTGCCGTTGAGTTGATAGGCCAGCACTTCGTCCTTGAAGCGTTTGCCGCCACAGATCTCACAGGGGGTCTTAATTTCTTCCATGAATCCCAAATTGGTGTAAATCACACCCAACCCCTGGCAATTTTCGCAGGCGCCCTTGGAATTGAAGCTGAATAGCGAGGCATTGACCTTATTGGCGGCGGCAAAGGCTTTGCGAATGTCATCCAGCATGCCGGTGTAGGTGGCCGGGTTGGAACGGCTCGAGACACCGATGGCGGATTGGTCGATGGCTATCGCTTCGGGGACCTGGCGCAAGAAGGTCTGGTTGATGAGCGAACTTTTGCCGGAACCCGCCACCCCGGTAATAACGGTTAACACGCCGGTTGGAATGTCGACGGTGACGTCGCGGAGGTTATTGACTTTGGCGTTGGCAATCGTAATCTTGCCTGTGGGGGAACGAAACTTTTCTTTTATGGGCGTGATTTGTTTCAGGAATTTGCCCGTGAGAGTTTTGGCCTGGAGCAGTTTCTCATAACTGCCGTGATAAACCACTGTGCCGCCGGCGCTGCCTGCGTGCGGACCCATATCCACGATGTAGTCAGCCACTTTAATCACGTCCGGGTCGTGTTCCACCACGATGACGGTGTTGCCTTTGTCGCGCAGTTTTTGGAGCAATTCATTCAGGCGATGGACGTCGCGGGGATGCATCCCGATGCTGGGCTCATCGAAGATGTACATGACGTCCACCAGGCTGCTGCTCAAGTGTTTGACCAGCTTAATGCGCTGGGATTCGCCGCCGGACAGGGTATCGGTTTCGCGGTTCAGGCTGAGGTACTCGAGGCCGATGTCGACGAGGTGCTGCAAGCGTTCGGTGAGCGATTCGACCATGGGGGCGGCGACGGGGTCTTTTATGGCGCGGATGACCTCGATGAGTTCGTCGACCTGCATGGCTGCCAGCTCCGCGATGTTCAGCCCGTTAATTTTGCTGGCCAGCGCTGCCTGGCTCAAGCGTGCCCCTTTGCAGAGGGTGCAGGGGCCAAGCGTCATGTAAGGCGTGACCAATTTCTGGGTACGCTCGGCCTTGGACTTGAGGTCGCCGAGGATGTACTTCTGGGTAAACCGGTCAACGATGCCTTCGAAGGTCAGGTTGATGGGTTTGCCTGCCACTTTTGTCTTTACTTTGTAGGGCTTGCTGTGCAGGAGCAAGTCCATTTCTTCGGCGCTGTAATTCTTCAGTTTTTTCTTTACATCAAAGAGCCCGGATTGGGTCAGGACGCTCCACGCCCAACTGTCGACGGCGTATTCAGGGAAGAGAATCGCGCCCTCGCTGAGCGATTTCGAGGTATCGAGGAACTTTTCCATGTCGACGCCGATTTTGCGGCCCAGCCCGTTGCAGTTGGGGCACATGCCCTGCGGGTCGTTGAATGAAAACATGTTGGAGTAACCGACGAAGGGCTGGCCGACCCGCGAATAGAGCAAGCGTAAGACGCTGTAGATATCGGTGACGGTGCCGACGGTGGAGTGCGACCCGCCACCGAGGCGTTTCTGGTCTACGACAATCGCCATGCCGAGGTTTTCGATGGCGTCGGCTTCGGGTTGGGCATAGCGCGGCAGAAAGTTTTGGACGAAGGTGCTGAAGGTGTCATTGAGTTGACGGCGGGCTTCGGCGGCGACGGTGTCAAAAACAATGGAGGATTTGCCCGACCCCGAAACGCCGGTGAAGATGGTGATTTTACGTTTTGGGATGCGCAACGAGACGTTTTTCAGGTTGTTTTCGCGCGCGCCACGTACTTCGATATATTCCTGGGCCATCTTGTTGCTCCTGTTGCGGGAAGGAGTTGCGTTCCTTTTCGGGGTTGGCCGATTATAGCTCAAATGTGCGGTATTTTGGTGGTTGCTTTGGCGGGGTGGGGAGTGGGATGGATACCACAGGTTACCTTTCAATATTGAGGAAGTAGGCCCAATGGGAGGAGTTGGGCCGGTCGGAGTTGCATAGCAACTCAAATCGGCCCCCACAGTGTGGGCGGGGAGGGTTGCGAGAGCGGGGGTTCGGAGTGGCGGGCCGGGA
>SCUK01000005.1 GCA_004297445.1 Anaerolineae bacterium
GCTGGCTGGGGACTCTGGCTGACCTTTCCGGCCGCCGCCCAGTCTGCGGGACTTCTAGCACTCGCCGCCGGCGCGCTTGTTCCACTCCTGGTAACCGGCTTGCTGGTCTTCAGCTTGTTTAGATTCACCTACCGTCCCTTCGGCTGGGCCGCGGCCCTGTTGTTTCCGCTTGCGTTCGTCCGCGGGTTGGCACTCGTGGGTCTGCAGGAGTCGTATTACCCACCGGCTTGGGCCGCGCTGGCATTCGCCTATGTGCTGGCCCTGCGTCGGCTGATGACGGCGCGATCCTGGCTGGGCCTGTTGCGCTGGCCGCTGGCTGTGACTGCCCTGCTCATTGCCGGATTTACCTACGTTTTCTCATTGCCCTTTATGTTACTGGCGGAGTATGCCGGCCCGGTAATTCTGACGGAGGCGTTGATTGCGGCTCTGGCGATTCTGGTCGCCGGACTGTTTCGGCTGCGTTGGCCAATGGCGGTCGAACCCTGGCTGTCCATCATTCCCATGACCCTGGCAATGACGACATATGGTGAGACCTGGATCGGCCGGCCGCCGGTGGGGGGGATTTCGCCATTATGCTGGCCGGGCTGGGTCTGGCACATCTAATCCCTGCCGCGCTCTTGGACAGACTGCCAACCCGTTACGCCCACGGCCTGTACCTTGGCGGCTACGGAATGCTTGGGCTGGCCGCGTTGGCGGCGCCTGCGGACACCCATACAGGAGTCTGGGTTCTTGGCCTGGGGCTGGTGGCGGGCCTTGGGTCGGCCCTGCTGGCACACTTCGGGAGGCACCGTTCGTGGCAGGACCTGCTCGACCGATGGCTGCCAAAACCCGACGGGCTGATTCGGGGTCTGGTGGCCAACGCCTTCCTGTGGGCGCTGGCCGGGGTGTTCCCGGTGTGGATCGCCATGCTGCTCGTTGAGCTGGAAGTTCCCCCGCCCTATCCATGGTTGGGCATCGCCGCCAGCGGGCTGTTCTTCCAGGCCCTTGCGTTTGGCTTGCGCAGGGTGCGGTCCGATTACCCGGCACCGTTCCTCATCAGCGGCCACCTCTATATGCTGTTGGCTTTAATCGCCTCTCTGCCAAGAACCTGGGCCATCTTTCTTGGTCACTCCTCATTCCACGACGTGCGCACGTTCGGGCTGGCCTTCCTGCTGGTGCAGGGCATTGCGGTGGGTTTCTATGCGGCTTCCGCTGTCTATCACCAGCGGCGGGCACTGGCGCATCTGGCCGCCTGGCTGACCTTCCTGCCTGTCACCCTGGTGGGTATCGTCTTTTCCGGGGATGTCCTGCCACGCCCACTCGCGGTCGTTGAGTTTGCCTGGCTGTGGACGCTGTGGTCGGCGGTCTTGCTGCTGGGTGGCTGGCTGCTCGACCGGCAGCCAGTTCGCTATGCTCACGGGCCCTACCTGTTTGGCTATCTCTTGGGAGGCTTTGCGTTGATCTGGTCGTTCTCGGACCGGCTGGTCAACCTGTATACGTTTGGCGTTTTGCTGGTCATCTGGATAGGATCTCAGGCGCTGGTGTATACGGGCCGTCATCACAGTTACGAAAACCTGATGCAGAGATTTTGGCCCGCGCCGGAAAACCTCGTCCGGCGAACCGCCGCGGCAGTTTTTCTCTTCCTGGCCGCCTATGGCTTTCCGATCTGGCTAGCTCAACTTCTGGCTTATCAGGACGTTCCCCTGGCCTGGCGCGGCCTGGCCTTCGCCCTGACCAGCCCCCTTTATATCGCCTTCGGGCTGGCGCTGCGGCGGGCGCGGCCGGAATACGCCTGGCCGTTATTTTCTGGCGGCTATGCCCTAACAGCCATCGGCGCCATGCTTTCGTTCGAGCACACGCGTCTGACGATTGCCGTGCTTGCCGTGATCGCAGTCGTGTATGCCGCTTCAGCCTACATCTTTCGCCAGTCGTTCTGGCTCTATCTGGCGGCCGGGCTGGTCCCAATCATCGCCGTCTTGGAAGTTCGAGCCTACCACGGCCGCTTGCCCAGCGACTGGAGTTCCGGCGTTTTGCTGAGCCTGGCCTTTGTCTATTTTGCACTTGGTCAGTTCCTGGATCGGCGAACCCCGCCTGCGACTCCGACGGTGGGAACCTTCGCTTTGCCCTTGTATGCGGTGGGCTATCTGATGAGTGCAGTTGCGCTTGGAATTGCGAGTGGCAGCGGCGACAATGACCTTGCCGTGAAAGCGTTCCTTGCCGGCGCAGCCCTGTATGGACTGACCGCCTGGCGGCTGCGGGAGCCGCTGTTCCTGTATCCCTCAGTTTGGCTGCTGGCGGTCCCCTATTACCTATTGATGGCTCAGACGACCCTGCCCCCGCAGTACCGCGGGCTGGGCTGGATGCCGTTCATCCTTGCATTGATCGCTGTGGGACGCACCTGGTTTCAGCGCCAACCGTTGGGAATCACGTCGGTGCGTTCCTTCTTCGCGGCGTTGACCCAACCCGCCATGCCGTTTTACCTGTTGGCCTATGGCTTGAGTGTCTTGATGCTGGGCTTTTCGCAAGGCGACCTGAAGGTATTCGCGCTGGCGTTTGGGACCGCGGCATTCCTGTATTTCGGCTCGGCGGCGCTCTTCCGTACCCCGCGCTGGTTCATCCCGGCGCTGTTGTCGGTACATTTGGGAGTTCTGACGTATTTTGTGGCCCGGCCCAGCGGTAATCCTCCGTATTGGATCAGCCTGCCCTTCCTGCCGGTCACCTGGTTGATTACCCTGGCAGGACTGGCGTTCCTCCGCTGGCTGCCGCCGAAGACTGCCGTAGTCGAAGAGCAGGGCACATCCTTGCGCATTCGCTGGCCGTTTGCCGGTCACCTGCTTACCCCTTCTTGGGCCCAGCCGTTCTTCGGCTTTGCGGCCGCCGACGTGCTGATTTGGCAAGCCGTCGCTCTGTTCGGATATGAGACCACGATTCTCTTGGGGATTGGTCACTTCGTCTTGCTGGGATTGCTGGCCCAATTATGGCTGGACAGCGGGCTGGCCTATGGGGCGTTGGCGCTGTTGCTGCTGACTGCAGGCAGCCGTCTGAGCATGGCCGGCATCCCGCTGAGCGACACCGCGGCCTGGATTGGTGGGATGGGTTTGGGTCTGTACCTCCTGGCCCGGCTGACGGACGCCTACTGCTCCCGCAGCCAGCCCCGCCCGACCCGGCTGCGGGTCTGGGTCGTTCCAGCCACGAATATTTCGGTGATCTTGACCGGGTTGGGGGTAGTTTCGGCTCTCCCGGCGGCGTTCAGCAAACCCACGATTGCTGCGATTGCCTTTGGATTTGCCGGCGCGCTTTACGTCGCGGTGGCCTATCGCGGGCGGTACCACCGTCTGGGGTATGCCGGTATGGCCTTGCTGCTGGCAGCCTGGGTGATTCTGCTTGTGCAGCAGGAGGTGAGCGAACCGCAGTGGTACGCCATTCCCGCCGGGTTGTATTTTGTGACGATCGGTTTCCTGGAACGGCTGCGTGCCCGGCGCACGTTTGCCCTCCTGGTGGAAGGGTTTGGCCTGGCGGTGTTGCTCTTAACATCCTTTATTCAGTCGACCAACGGCGCAGCCGGATTCCCTTACTTCGTCCTGCTCCTGGCAGAAGGCTTGCTCGTCGCCTGGTGGGCGGCGGTTCAACAACTGCGAGTGCCGTTCCTGACAGGTGTGGCTGCTGTGGTCCTGAATGTCGTCGCGCAGGTCATCGTAACTCTGAGCGTGTATGACCGCTTCCGCTGGTTGATCATCCTGGGCGTGGGGCTGATGCTGGTGGCCCTGGCCGTAGTGATTGAGCGCCGGCGCGAGCGTATCGTGACGCAGGCTCGCGCCTGGCGCGAGACCATTGAGAGTTGGAACTAGACTATGGAAGAGATGAGGTCCGCCGAAGAGCTGAAAGCGCAGGACGCTGCCCCGCAGAAAAGGAAGCGAACGGGGCTGATTTGGGCGAAGAGCGCCCTGATTCTCGTCGGTTTCCTCTGGCTGGCGGGGGAAATCGCCCAACCGATCGCGGCGCGGCGCGGCTGGTCCGTTATGGAATCGTCCCGTGGAGGGTTGGCCCCTGCATCTGGTCGCGTTGACGCTATAGCTCTCGATTCCGAAGGGAGTGTCTGGTTCGGTACACCTACGGGTCTTGTTAACGTGACGGTGAGTGGAACGAGACACTTCTTTGACGCACTGAATTCCGGTCTCCCGCACAGCAGCGTCACAGCCCTCGCTATTGGCAGCGATGGTGCCGTCTGGGTCGGCACCCTGGGCGGACTGAGTGTTCTAAGAGATGGAACCTGGCAAACTTTTTCCCGCGCCAATTCGAGACTCCTGGCGAGTGATCAAATCTCGGCGCTGGCCATTGACAGCCAAGGCAGCGTGTGGATCGGGACGACCAGGGGCCTCAGCCTGCTTAAATCCGGGACCATCATACGTGAGTTCAAGTCAACCGCCAGCTATCGATTTGCTGGCGGGAACATCACCGCTCTTGCCATCGACGATGCGGATATCGTGTGGACAGGCACTTATGTGGACGGCTTGAGAACAGGCAGTCAATGGGGGCTGTGGCAAGCCTATACTGTGTTAAATTCAGGCATTAGAGACAACAGCATCACGTATGTCGGCAAGGGTCCTGATGGCAGCCTGATTGTGGGGTCGCGGCTTGGCTTGAACGTCCTGAAGGCCGACCGCAGTTGGGAGTTCTATTCGCCTGAAAACTCAGGATTGGCGGATCAATATGTTAGGTCGGCGCTATTTGATTATGAGGGAAATTTATGGGTGTTGGGATTTTTCACTCTGAGCCGGCGCCATACCGATGGGAGTTGGGAAACCTATAATTCCACGAATTCGGTTCTTTCGGGGAACAAGTTTCATTCCCTCGCCCTGGGGTCCGACGGTCGCGTGTGGATCGGCACGGACCGAGGCCTGGCGATCTTGGAACCTGCGGCCGCCATGCCCTGGCTGGCGGAGCCGCTCTATCGGGTGCGCAGCAGCCTGCGCAAGCTGATCAGCCTGGTGGTGGTGCTGGTGGTGGCCGTGAAGAGTATACAAGTCACCCTTGGCCGCAGGGGTCGGCGGTTGGAAACGCCCCTCTCCCAGGCGAGGGAAAAAAGTACCGAAAGCGGACCTTTCTTGGATCAGCTCGCCAGACGCGCCAATGCTGCATACAACTGGATCAAATGGATCTCCCTCATCACTGTGCCCTGGATGATCTACGCTCAATCGGACCTGAACAGCAGATCGAGTCTGCTGGATTGGGCCTGGGCGGGCCTGGTACCTGCCAGTTTGCACCTCCTGCTCTTGCCGAGAGCCACGCGAGACTCGTCGCTGTTCGTTCGCCGTCATACCCAACAGGCGCTTATGCTTGTGGCCCTGCGAGCCGCTACGACAGTCTGGCTGATTGGTCTCACGCGCGGCGATGGTTTTCCCCTCTGGCTACTGGTCAATGGAACGTTGTGGATGTGGGGTAGCACGAGGGGAAAGCTGCAGGTGAAACGTGGGGAGTGCTGGTTGATGCGCCGCCGAGGCGAAGTCCATCTTCTTCCGACGGCAAACGGTCACGTTGAATTTCCATCAACCCCTGTCGATTTCGTACCAGCCGATGTCAAAGCCGCCTGGGACCAGGCCGGGCGCTACCTGCAGGCCAAGCGGCCAGAGTTGGCAAAAAAGCACTACCTGATTGTCTTTCGTGAAGGTCCGCCCGCCTGGCGGGCGCGAGCCATTGAGGCCCTGCGGAAACTCGGAGAAGTGGAAACCATGTGAGGGATCGATGAAGAATCATGCGGACAAACCCAACCAATTCTTTGCGTATGCAGCCATGGCAACCGGCGTCGTTCTGTTGACCAGCGGTGTCGTTGCGGTCGTTGGCTATCTGGGGTTGCCACTCCTGCTGCCTTTTGAAGATGTCCTCAGCGGGCAATTGGGCATAATGGCGGCCATTTTCCTCGGGTTGGGGGGCGGGAGCCTGGCATTGGTTCACGGACTGGCAGCGGCTCGAAACCGCGTTTCGCGCCCAGTGCGTCTGCCCTCTCCGTACGCTTTCTGGCTCACGTTTGCTCTGGTTCTTGGGTTGGGCAACCTCGTGTTGAATATCAACCTGGCGCGGGAGTTTCTGTTTCCTCCATTATTCGCTCTGGGCGCAGCACTACCCACGTTTGCCGTCCTGGCCTGGACCGTCCGGCGGCTGGGCAGTCCCGTTACCTGGCGGCAGGCCAGCCTGATGCTGGTCTCTGGCGGAACGGTGTCGATTTTGGTCACGTTCCTGCTGGGAAGCATCATGCCGTTCATCTTCTATCTATTGGTCGAACCGCTGGAGGAAATAACGCTTTCGGTGATTGACCTATTTATTCCCAGTGGGCCGGGCTTTCTGGAACGCCTGCTTTTCTCGCCCGAGCTTGTCTTCTTTTTAATCATCGTTGCGATGCAGGCGCCCATTCCGGAAGAGTTCGCCAAAGCGCTTGGGCCGGGATTCCTCCGGAGCAACAATGAAGGGCAGGCTTTTTTGGTGGGGATGTTTTCGGGAGCGGGTTTCGCGATTGTCGAGAACATGCTCTACGAGAGTGTCTATGCCAGTTGGAGTGGCTGGAGCTGGGGTGGCGTAACGGCCATTCGCGGTATCGGTTCGGTGCTTCACTTGCTGGGCACTGGCATCATCGCACTGGCCCTGTATCGCGAACGGCAGCGCGGGGTGGGTTGGTTTGGGCGAGTCGCAAAAGCATATCTAATCTCGGTCGGGCTGCACACCTTGTGGAATGGAGGCTTTGACGCGTTTCTCTACCTGAGCGGGTTGGAATACTACGGCGGCGTGGGACCGTCGCTATCGGTTTATGGTCTGTATGTGGAGGGAATCCTGGTTGTTTATCTTACGGCGCTTTCGGCCGGCCTTTGGTGGCTGCTGCGGAGAATTGCCGCGCAGCTTGAACAAGCGATCCCGGATGTCGATGAACAGCCGCTGGTATCACGAAGGGCGCTGGCTGTGTGGGCGACGGCCTGTGTGATGATCCTCATCCCAATCGGGGCGGCGCTGGGTCGGGCGTGGGGACCCATTCAGGAACTGATCTTAGGCAGGTAATCCTACAGTACTTACGTTTAGCGTCCCTCAAGACAGCGCGTCCACAAACTCCAAGACTGTGGCTTGCCGTTGTTCTGGCTGTTTTTCCAGGGCTTGCTGGATAGCGGCGGCGACTTCTGGCGAAAGGTCACGGACAAGACTGCGCGGATCAGGGGCAGGTTGGGAAAGATGCGCCATCAGCAACGCGGCAGCGTTATCATACTTAAAGGGAAGCCTTCCGGTCAGCATCTGAAACACCATCACACCGAAGGAGTACAGATCTGCCCGCGCGTCGATATCCCGCGAAGCCCGGATCTGTTCCGGCGCGATGTATTCGAGCGTTCCCACCATGCCCCCGGTTTCGGTCAGGAGAGTGGTTGCGCTGACCATTTTCGCAATGCCGAAGTCAGTTAGCAATGCCCGTATTTTCCCACCTCCCGGCCCGGCGACTGGTTCCAGAAGGATATTGGAAGGCTTAATGTCGCGATGGACCAATCCCTGTTGATGCGCGTACGCCAGCGCTGACGCAATCTCGCGGACCATTGGCATGGCCTCTGCGAGCGGCAAGGGACCCTGTTCATTGAGATAGGATTTCAAGTCGCTGCCAGTCACGAACGGCATCACGATGTAGTGGGTGCCATTCAGTTCACCAAAGTCAAGGACTTCAATAATATTGGGATGCTGAAGCGATGCGATGATTCGAGCCTCGCGCTGAAATCGCTTCAGAAATGTGTCGTCGGTAGCGTGACCGCTGGGAAGAATCTTTAGCGCCACCGGGTGCTGCCGGTCAGGATGGGTGGCCTTGTATACTTCCGACATTCCGCCGCGACCGATTAATTCAAGATTTTGATACTGCTCAAAGGTGGCCTGGCGAATGGCCTCCGCAGCCTGGTCCAAATTCTTCCGCATGAGTTGGCGCGGTGGCTGCTCATAATCAATGTGAATGTCAAAGAGTCGCCGGTCGACCAGGAGTCGCAAGCGGTTCCGGCTGGGTTGAAACAACCCAGCCACAATCAGGGTGGCGATAACGGCGGAAAGCGACGTTTGCTCATTGTCTACGAAAGCCAGAAACACACGTTGCAGAAGAAAGATTCCTGCCAGAAATACCGCGCCGAGGACCAGGGTCAGGGTGCCGTAGATGAGTGAGCGGTTGAGCAGGTAATCGATATCCCACAGCCGATAGCGCAGAATGGAAAACGCCAGGGCAAACAACAGGAAAAAGAAGAACAGGTTGTAGAGCAACGGGTCAATAACCAGCAGGATGAGCGCCAATTCGGGATCGCCGGGTTGCCAGAACAGGAATGCAAAGGAATTCAGGCCAACCACCAGCAAAATTCCCAACAGTTCCCCAGCCGTCCCGAGAATCATCCACTTCATTTGCTGTCGTTCCATGTGTGTAGCGACGTATCGGTAGCGATACACTTGGGCGGCAAAGCCGCTTACGAGTACGCCTATAAAGACAAGGTAGGGCGTATATCCCTGAAAAAAAATAGGTACCGGCAAGCTCAGATAGGCGAGAATCTGCCGGATATTATTTCTTACCAATTCCCACAAGGTAACCAGGGGGATGAGCCAGCGTGACCACCCGGGCACAAATTTCCCGTTTGGAAAGATCAGCAGGAAAACAAAGACCGATACGGTTGAGAGGACCATGGTCAGGGTAGCGGGGATGTACCAGGGGTGGGTAATTTCCCGGACCAATGGCCGAACAAAGAATGGGAAGAGAATTGAGGCGAGCATTAATGTGCCAGACATGAAAATCGCCAGCCGGCTTGCAGATTTTCGGAAAAAGATCAGCAAGCCAAGCCCGTAATAACCCAGCACCAATAAGGTGTCCAGGATAATGAAATACCAGCTGAAAAATGCGACGGGCTTCTGAGTCTGGGAAGACTCAAGCTGAACTGGCATCCATACGCCCCCCTGTGGGATCCCTCGAACAAAATACTCTTCAATTCGCCCCGGATAAGCCGCCAGGATGACAGACAGGGTGAGGGCGGCAATCAGTGCCCAAGTGAACCGCGCCCATGCAAGGGGCAGGTTTTCAAGACGCGCAGAGGAGGATTGCGATATCCGATTCTTCATGCCACTCTGTTTCGTGACGGCTGCCAATTGCCGCAAGATTCCCGAAACGCTCCCAACCGGCACCAGTTACCAGACGCGAATCAAGTACGAATTCCCGGGCGGTGATGTTTGCAATGGAGTGGGAAGATGTTGCTGCGTATGTAAAGCAATTGCCTCGTAAGGCATCTGAAAACCATGCTCAGCCAATCGTCAGCGCTTCTTCCTCGCCCAGCGATGCGCTTGGATTGGAAAGAGGATTAGGCACAGTGGCGGTTTCGCCCGATTGTTTTCAGAGTTGTGCAATCATAGCATAATTAATAGTCAGTTGACGAACCGTACTCTCGAGGCAAATACGGCGTCTGACTCGAAATTCAGAGCCGGTTTTTCGCGGTATTGCCCCCGGTCACACCCATTGGCATTCAGCGGCAACGAGACAACCAGATGAAACCGAGGCTTGTATTGCCCCCGCCATATGTCATATACTTTTAGCATGAAGCGACTTATCCCTTTGCTTTGTATACTATTCACGACGTTTACCGTCGGCTGCAACCGCTTATCGATTACCCCAACCCCGACCTTGTGGCCGGAAGCGGACTTACCGATTGCCCCAACACCGACCTTGTGCCCACTGGCGACCCCGGAACTTTTCCAGGTGGATCCAATTCCAGCCAGCACCGATCAATCGTCGATCATTGTCCATGTTTATCTTGGGAATCTCGAGGAAATCACCGTCGTCGCTGAGTCGGGTACATTTACCAGCGCTACCCGTGATGTCGAAGTGACCTTAAAACCAGGCATACTTCATCACCTCGAGGTGCACGGCAAGGTGTTGCAGATTGGCGAGGCGGGGCAATGCCAATATGGCGGCTATACCCTCACAACCACAGTCGACAAGAATGGTAGCCCGCTGATTGTGGAGCAGGTATCGCCGTAACTAGGCGATGCGGTTTTTGCTGGGAATTCTCCGCATACTGGCTGAATCGAATCTCGAATTGGACAGGCTAATCGGCAGGCGGCAATGGCACTTGCCACAATTGCAGTTGAATGGGGGGTGTGCCGCTCGTCGCCGGAGCAGTCCCAATTGCCAGCAGCCGGCCATCTGGACTGAACTTAAGAATGCGAACGAGTTCATCCGCAAAAGTAAACACAGCTAGTAATTCACCCGTATCGACATTCCAGATATAAATTTCCCCGACCTGTGCCTGGGAATTATAGGTTGCTGCGGCCAAAAGGTCGCCAGCCGGATTGAAGTCCATGAGCCAGCCGGAAATCTGAGGACTCAAGGCAATTTCGAGCTGACCACTCTGTGTGCTCCATAGTTTGATCGAACTGTCATCGCTGTTACCCAAGAACCCCCCATTATCTGCAACTGCCAGCAATTCTCCATCCGGACTAAAAACAAAGTTGGTGGCGGATAGCGGCACTCCATCTATCTCCAACGTTCCATAATCAGGCAGTCGGATGGTCGTAAATACCTCATCGTTGGAGCCAAACACAACCCCACCGCTGTCTTCAATATAAGCGTAGGCCCCATAGGGGCTGGGCAAGAATTGCTTATGAGGTCCTATCGGATGCAACCCCAGGGATTGCCCATTCGCGCTATCCCAAACCTCAAGCTCCAGATCATAATTGCTTGTTATTAAATAGTCGGTTTGTATTGGATCATTGATGGGACGAACAGAAAAAGCGATCTGATCGGGGGGGCTGGTGAGCACCAATACATCTTCGAGGTCTCCTGAAGCAGCATTCCAGATGCCAACATCAGTTGAGTAGCCACTGGCTGCCACCAACGTCCCATCTGAATTTACGGAAACACCCTCCAGATAGCCAAATGCTGCGGTGTCCAGAAAACGCTGGGTGCTATCCACGATGGAGTAAATCACCAGGTCGTCATTCATCAGGTTGGCAACCAGGTGCCGGGAATCCGGCATCCACGCCATGGCCGCCACTCCGTCAATTGTGGAAAATTCGCTCGCTGACAATTGTGATATGTTTGTAGCAGTCAAAACAGGCAGTTCGCTTGCTAGGCTTTCAGGCGGATTCGCCGGTGTTATTGTGGGTTCAGAGTTTACGGAAGTGGCCGGCGGTTGGTCCCCATTAAGAAAAGCTTTTGCCAGCGCCACAAATCCAATTACGATTAGCCCGATAAGCAAAGCGGCATTCCAAAACAGATGCCTGCGCTTGCCCCGTTCTTCTTCCACACCGGTCTCAGCAAGGATTTTGGAATGAAGTGCGGAGTTTTCGGCTGATCTTTGCGTGGTCGGCGCAACAGCCGCTGACTTCATGCCCGCGTCCTGCGCAAAGGCTTTGGCAAGGTCGCTGACACTCGTATAGCGATTTTCAGGCTGTTTCGCTAACGCCGTTTCGAATACCGATTCCAGACGGTTTGGTAAATCCTCGCGAAACGCTAGAATGGATGGCGGCGGTTGGTTGAGATGTGCCAGAGCCAGGCCCATGGGGGTATCCGCCTTAAACAGCGCCTTGCCGGTGAGCATTTCAAATAGCATGACCACTAAACTGTATTGATCGCTGCGCCCATCTACTTCTGCTCTACCCAGCGCTTGTTCTGGACTCATATAGGCAGGTGTGCCAATAATGCCACTGCCGGTCAGGTTCCCCTGGCTTTCAGCCAGCTTGGCGATGCCGAAATCGCTGATATAAGCTTCGCCATCCTCATCGAACAAAATATTCTCTGGCTTGAGATCGCGGTGGACGATGCCACGGCGGTGTGCCTTGTCTAAAGCAGGAGCAAACCGGTTAAGGATATATTGGGCCTCTTGCAGCGAAAACCGTCCCGTTTTCATTCGGTCGCGCAGAGTATTGCCCGGCAAATAGCGCATTACCAAATAGGGCTGATCATTCTCCTCGCCATAGTCAAAAACCGGTACGATGGCCTGATGTTCCAGGGTTGCAATGGTACGGGCCTCGCGCTCAAAACGAGCGCGAAATTGGGGATCGTGCATCAAGGTCAGGGGAAGTACCTTCATTGCTACCTGGCGATCAAATGAGGGGTCCTTAGCCAGATAGACAGTTGCCATTCCCCCGTGGCCTAATTCTTTGATAATCTCGTAACGTCCGATTTTTCCAAACATCGCCCGGAAATGTCGCCATGCCTCAGACTTACATAGGTCTAGTCACTCGATTCTATCATGCCATTGGAGGCGAACTCACAGCGGTATGGGTGTTCCAAAGCCGCAACGGTCAGCGCACAATCATGATGAGCAGCACGCCTTCTGTGTTGGAAGGCAGGATTCTGATGGTCATCGTATCCCCGTCTTTCTGATAGAGTACTAGCATGGGTGCGCCTGCGCACCGCTGCCCACCGCGAACAATGGCCAGCCGCACATCTGCAGCCCTGCGCGGACGGCAGGCTGGTTATCCGCAGTGACGAAGGTGATCATGCCGCCATTACCCTCACATCATAATTGTTTGGTATTGGGCAATGGGTACAAAAACGTCTCCGTCGAAATCGGAGAAATCGTCATATGGACTTGAAATGCGTTCTTAAAATCACCCTGGTATTTTTCATTGCATCCTCAAATCCGCGCATGCGATCATAGACTTGGCAGAGAGTGATCAAATTCAATCCCTGCATTTGGCAGACGCGCCGTAATATCACCCCAAGTTGAAGATGCTATAGTGTTCGATTTTCATGCGCCTCATGCCTTTCTGCGTACTAACTCGCCCTTCCCAATCGGTACGATCAATGCATTCACGTGTTTATCATTCAGTGCGCGTTCCAGCATGGACTGTAACGCCTCGCGGTGATTGATGGCGTTATCCGCGATTCGCTAATTGGTCTTCAGTGGTGCAATTATGGTGGATTTGGTTCAGTTAGAGGGGGTAATTTGCTCTTATGAGAACTGCGTTGTCTTCCGTCGCGAACGCGTCTCATTTCGTCAAACTGATGAACTCGCATTATAAGGTTTCCGGTTCATCGAAATTTCGCATTTCGGGGGGTAGGCAATGGCAGAGCAGGTCACTTCTCGATTTGCAGTCGGATTTGTAGTGGTGCAATTGTGGTGCAGTTGGTGTGGAAGCCCTGGAAAACCTGGCGATTTTGGACGTCGATTTACGCTTAGAATAGACGCAAAAGACGCAAAATCACGCAATTCTTAGGGTCCCAACCCACCGCTTGTTGCAGGTTCGAATCCTGCCGGGCCCACTAGGTGTGGGGTTTTAGAGGGGATGGGTTACAATGGTGTTTAGGACGGATTGTTGTCCGGCTGTTATTTTGACCCGCCCATCAGCACCTGCACCTGATGAACCTGGCCGTCGTCCAGCAGTGGAATTGTGTCGCGGGGTTGCAGTTTCCCATCCAATAGTGTCCGCACAATGCCCTGATTCACCCCATCCGGGTTCTCGACACTGATTTCATAGTGCGCTTTTCCAAAACGATAATCCACCTTGAATCCCGGCCACTCTTTTGGAATGCATGGGTTAATCTTGAGCGCCGGCCCCAACCGGGAAATACCAAGGATGGCTTCAAGTCCAAGGCGATACATCCAGGCCGATGAACCTGTGTACCATGTCCAGCCTCCCCTTCCCACGTGCGCGGTTGCACTGTACACATCGGCGGCAATTACGTAGGGCTCCACTCTATAGCGCCCTACCTTTTCAGGCGTATCCGCGTGGCTAATCGGATTCAGCATGCGGAACAATTCTGCGGCCCGGTCTCCCTGTCCCAGTCTGGCAAACGCCCATGCGACCCAGATGGCGGCGTGCGTGTACTGCCCGCCGTTTTCGCGCACGCCGGGCAGGTAGCCCTTGATGTATCCCGGGTCACGCGCCGTATTGTCAAAGGGCGGGGTGAGCAACAGGATCATCTGCTCGTGGGGCAATACCAGCAGCCGGTTCACAGATTCCATCGCTGGTGCCGCCCTTGCCGGGTCTCCGCCCCCGGAGAGCACGGCCCAGGACTGCGCGACCGAATCGATTTGGCATTCATTGTTCTCGCGGGTACCCAATCGCGAACCATCGTCATAGAATGCCCGTAAATACCACTCGCCATCCCAGGCATGCGCTTCAAGCGCGCCGGCGTTCTCTTTCGCTTGCTGCAAATAGGGTTGGGGGTCATCCTTCATCCGCTCTGCCAGCCCTGCAAATCCTTTCAGGGTAGCGTGCAGGAACCAACCCAGCCACACGCTCTCGCCGCGCCCCGCCACGCCCACCCGGTTCATGCCGTCGTTCCAATCACCGCCACCCATCAACGGCAGGCCGTGGATTCCGGTCGTCGCACCTCTTTCCAGCGCCCGGCGGCAGTGTTCATACAATGTGAACGATTCCGATGCCACTGCAAACCGGGTATAGTGTTCGACTTCGGCCGGCTTCAGCGCTTCACCTTTGAGGAAGGGCAGGTTCTCGGTCAGTATCGACTCATCGCCCGTGGCCATAACATACTCCGCGGTGGCAAATGGCAGCCAGAGCAGGTCATCGCTATAACGCGTACGTACGCCTCGCCCCGAGGGCGGGTTCCACCAGTGCAGTACATCGCCCGCTTCAAACTGATGCCGCGCCGCCTCCAAGATTTGCGCCCGTGCCAGGTCTGGGCGCGTATGCAGCAGCGCCAGAACATCTTGAAGTTGGTCGCGGAATCCGAACGCCCCGCTGGATTGATACAGCGCCGTCCGGCCCCACAGGCGGCAGGCCAGGGTCTGGGTGAGCATCCAGCGGTTGAGCATCAGGTCCATGCTGGCGTCAGGGGTATTCACCTGTACCGCCGAGAGGATGTCGTCCCATTGCTGGTGAACAGCTTCCCAAATAGCCTCCGCCGCACCCTTCGCCTGCACCTGCTCAATCAGCGCAAGGCTTGCCGCGCGGTTGGCTCCCTGTCCAAGGAAGAAGGTCACGTCTTCGGTCGCGCCGGCGGCCAGGTCCACATGCAATTGCAGCGCGGCACACGGGTCCAACCCCGCATTGACCGCGCTGGCCAGCCCAATCCGGCTGAGCGCCGCCGGATTGCGGTAATCACCCAGCCGGCCCAGAAACTCGGACCGGTCCGCCGTCACTCCGTGGGGCCTTTTGTTGGCCGCCAGAAATGCCACTCGCTCGCCGAATTCAGTGTTGAAGCGATTGCTGGCCAGCAGCGCATGCCGCTCCGGGTCAAATTCCGGCAGGATATGCGCCTGCTGCAAATCGCGCGTCGTTCCCAGCACCCATTCTGCATAATAGGTGACCGTAATACGGCGTGGGCGCTGATTGAGATTTTGCAGACGCAGTTGCGCAATTTTTACCGGCGCGGCCGGTGCGACGAACAAACGCAGGGACTGATTCAGGTCATGGCTCTGGCTTTCAAAGGTGGAGTAGCCCGCCCCGTGCCGGACCATATGCCCGGTTTCCGCGCCAGCTGGCATCGGCGTTGGGCTCCAGACTTGCCCGGTTTCCTCATCTCGCAGGTAAATGACTTCACCCGGCATATCCGTCACTGGGTCGTTGCGCCAGGGGGTCAGCCGGTTCTCACCGCTGTTTTCAGCCCAGGTGCAGCCCGACCCCGCTTCGGAAACCAGGAAGCCAAACTCCGGATTGGCAATCACATTAATCCACGGATGGGGGGTCTGTTCCCCGGGTTTCAGGTGAATGACGTACTCGCTTCCATCTTTGCTGAACCCACCGAGCCCATTCTCGAAGGTCAGACCGTCAGGGATTTGAAGCGGCGGCGACACAGCCTGTCCGGATTCCGCGGCTACTCCGGAGAGGGAAGGGGTGAACGCCGGGAGGCGTGTGGGCAGGGCGGTAAGGCGGCGAGCGTGCTCTGCGAGTGACCCGGTCTCTTCATCTAGTATCACGCCCGCCACAGTTTCAAACAGCAGCCTGTCGGCCGGCTGTATCTGGTCATCGCGCAGGATGAATATGCCTTCACGCTGGTTCAGCCAGCTGGTCGCACCCAGGCGCTCAACCTGACGCATGATGGCGTTGTGCAAGTCAAGGCCGTAACCCGTATCCTGTTCATTTAGGATCACCAGGTTGACCGTGACATACTGGCTGCGCCAGTAGGCAAAGGCCTGCAATGCTTCGGCAAGCAAATTCGATTCGCCATCGCGGACACGCACCAGCAGGATGGGGAAATCTCCGGAAATACCAAACGCCCACAACCCCGCCTGACCCTTGTCGTTCTGGGCCAGGATGTGTGGCGCGGCGCGCAGGTTCCCCATCGGGTAGAGCAGCGCCGATAACAGGCCCTGGAAGTCCTGGACCGCGGAGGCGTTCAGGCCCTGTTCGATGAGAACGCGTTCGCTGGCTCTGCGCGCCTCGCCGAGGGCACGCCGGGTGGATGTCCCAGACGGATAATGCGTCAACTTCTCCAGGGCTTCGGCCCGGCTGGGCGCCGCAAGCGTCAGGAAAGCAATTCGGGTTCTGACGTGCGGCTTCAGGGTGATTTCCTGTGTCAGCGAAAATATCGGGTCGAGTGTTCCGCCGGTCGTGCCGGAGGGCCGGTGAACCGCATCCACCAGGGCCAGCGGCGCGCGTGCGGTCTGGCCGCGGCCCAGAAATTGGGCCCGGTCGCTTTCATACTCGATGCTTCCGCGCGCGCCGGCATCGCTGACGAGCGCATGAATCAGCACCACCGGTTTTTCGTCGGGAGTGCGCGGTCGGCGCTCGAAAACTATCGCCCGCTCTCTGGGGAGATAGTCACTCTCGATGAAAAGTTTGTTGAACGCCGGATGGCGCCGGTCAGCGGCTTGCGCCGCCAGTGCCACTTCGCCATAGCTGGTCAGTTTCAGCCGCCGCGGCCGGTCGCTGTCGTTCAAGATACTGATGTGGCGGATTTCGACGCCACCCGCGCCAACCGCGATTTCAGTGCGCAGGGAAATGCCATTGTCCCAACGCCGGAATTCGGCTTTGTATGGATAAAACATCACATCCTGATGCTCCGGCCTGCACCCGACCGGCTGGCAGGTGGCCGACCAGAACGCCCCACTCTCGCAGTCCTGGACGTAGATCCACGTCCCCCACGCGTCAAGCGTACTGTCGGCCTGCCAGCGCGTCAGGGCAAACTTACGCCACTGGCTGTAACCTCCCCCTGCATTGGTGATCATCACGCTGGCATCCCCCTGAGTCAGGACATGCACCTGTGGCATGGGGGTATCAAGCGGCACGCGCCACGGCGCGCTGCTCACTGCGCGTAGCGGCTCGGGAGCTTCCGTGGGTTGGCCGGTGTGCGGGAATTCCAGCGGCGCATCCAGTGAGATTTTTTCCTGAAGCAGAAGTTCCACACTTTTGACGCGCTCGTCGGCATGGAATCGCTGCACCATCACATCGCCGGAGAGGTAATTGCAGGCAGCCACCAAGATCATGCCCTGATGGTGTGCCATGTACGATTGCACGATGGCATATTCCCCCCCGGCCGGGATGCGCGTCTTGGAATAATCGAGTGCCTCATAGAAGCCAAACCGCCCAAGCATTTTCAGCCGTTCCAGGTGTGCCATGTTCTCCAGCACCGCCTGCGGTTGCAGGGATAGCCCAAGCAGCGACGCGTACGGTGCGATCACCAGCCCTTCGTGTAGCTCGCGTTTATAGCCGAGGTCCGGCACGCCAAACGCTCGATACTGGTAGTTCTGGTTGACATCGAATCCATAGTATCCAGATTCTGAGATGCCCCACGGCGCCTGCCGCTCCCGCCTGTAATTTGCCTGCGCGTCGAGCGCTACATAGCAGCTATCTGCCAGAAACGTCCCAGGATAATTCTTAACAAACAGGGTTGGCATGAGATATTCAAACATCGTCCCGCTCCAGGAGAGCAATAACTGTTTGTTGTTCACCTCTGTCACGGGCCGTCCCAGATGCTGCCAGTGGCTTTGGGTTACATCGCCTTTGGCAATAGCAATCAAGCTCGCCACGCGGGCTTCGGAAGCCAACAAATCATAGAAACTTGGGTCGAGCAGTTCAGTGGTCGCGTTGTAGCCAATGTGAAAGACCTGACGACGCGAATTGAATAGGAAGCGGAAATCCATGCCGGTCATGGCGGCCTCTGCCTGCTCAATCAGACCTCGGAATTCAGCCATCAGGGAGATGACCGTGATTCGTGCGGAAGTCAGATTTGCAGCCAGTTCCTGGCACCAGGTACAGTCCGCAATCCCGTCCACATCGACCATGAAGCGACTCAACGCCACCTGTATTCGATAATACACCCCGGCCGCCTCGCCAAGAGTGAACGGTTCTCCGGGCAAGCTGTCCTCAAATTCCTGCCAGGCTGGCATGTGCATAAACTCCTGCGGCGGTGCATTCAGCAAACGCAGCCACGGCGCGAATAGATCCTGGCTGCGCTGCATCGTCTGCAAATGATGATTCATCAAGTCGAGAAAAAGTTTGAGTTCGGTCACCGAGTCGAGCTGGAGATCCGGATGACTCTCGAGGAGATTCAGCAAACGACGCGAGATTTTCTCCCAACTTTCCCCGGCGAGCCAGTCGAGCGTCCCCGTCCAGTCTGCGGGCCGCTTCTCAGCCGCGCGGATGCGCTGATGGATATGGGCAAATTCGTCTTCGAAAGATTCATCCGCCGCGCCCGGGTAATCTTTTTCCAGGGCCCGCAGCGATTCGGACAGAATATCCAGGATGGTGAGCAATCCCTGCCACGGCTTCTCTCCCAGCACCGGCGCTTGTTCCATCGTCAACAGGCCCTGTTTGAGTGTGATCAAACTGGCCGCGAGGTTGCCGCTGTCCACGGTAGAGATGTATCGCGGCGGGAGCGCGACCAGCGTCTGAGAGTCGTACCAATTCAACAGATGCCCGCGGTGATGTTCGAGCCTGTCCATGGTATCAAGGGTTGAACGCAGGCGCACTGCCAGCTCTGAAAGGCCAATGTAGCCCAAATCATGTGCCGCCAACGTGGATACCAGTAACAGACCGATGTTTGTCGGCGTGGTGTAATGCGCAACACTTCCAAGCGGCGATTCCTGAAAATGGTCAGGCGGCAGCCAGTGATCTTCAGGGCCGACGAATCTTTCAAAAAAGGCCCAGGTGCGCCGGGCCAGGCGCAGAACTTGCTTGCGCTGCGGTTCTGACAGCGGCGGGGGGTTGTGCAGCACCGGCTTGCTGATGCTGTAGGCAAGTTGCGGCGCCAGCAGCCAGCCGATCAACACCGGAATCGCCACCCAGAACGCGGCTGGGTTGAGGACCGCCACGGCTGCCCCCAACAAGATCGTTAAGACCAGCGACGGCGCCATCACACTCCAGTTGGCGTAACGCGCATTTACCTTCATTGCCCGGGTCACATTCGCCGCCGTGGTCCATTGCAGGAGTTTCTTGTGGGCGATAAATAAGCGAACCAGCGTGGTGCCAATCGCGCCCAACGTCAGCAGGGCTTCGTGGGGTAGGAATAGAACAGACAGGGCCCAACGCATGAGCGGCAGCCGGATTGGCATGACCACTTGCCTGAGAGTCAGCCGCCCGCGCTTGTGCAAGCTTCGTCGTACGGCTTGCGCCACGATCGGCAACGCTGAGGGCAGCAGAGCCAGCCCGGTCCATACCAGGGGCGAGCCGGGCAGGAATAACCAGCCAGCCGCTAATAGTGCCAACAGGGAGGGCGGCAGCAAACTGCGCCTCAGGTTGTCAAATACCTTCCAGAGGTTGATTACGGATAAACGATTGCGGGCCCTGCCGGTTTCAGTATGGACGATAGGGAAAAGCCAGGGCAGCAATTGCCAGTCACCCCGAACCCAACGCCGCAGGCGGCGGGCATAGGCCATATAGATCGCCGGATAATCCTCGTACAGGATGACATCCGTCACCAATGCCGCGCGCCCATAAATCCCCTCAAACAGGTCATGGCTGAGCAGGGTGTTATCGCGCACCTGTCCGGCCAGGCTGCGCTCAAAAGCGGTGACATCATAGATGCCCTTGCCCACATAACTTCCCTCGCCAAAAAGGTCCTGATAAACATCCGAGACGGCAAAGGAATACAGATCAAACCCCGGGTTTCCGGCAAAGACCTGGGCAAAGAGTGAGCGGTTCGCGCTGGTTGGTTTCACCGTCACCCGCGGCTGCAGCACGGTATAACCGGCCACCACCGAGCGCCCATCCTCTGCGAATTCGGCATGATTAAGCGGATGTGCCAGGGTAGCGATCAACCGGTTGGCGCTGCCCTGCGGCAACGACGTGTCCGCGTCCAGCGTGATGACATATTTGATCCCGGGCAGAATCCCAAGATTCCCCACCTGCGATGTGTAGGATGTCTCTCCTTTGCCAAGAAGCAGGTGATTGAACTCGGCCAGTTTGCCGCGCTTGCGTTCCCAACCCATCCACACCCCCTCAGACTGGTTCCACTCACGCTGGCGGTGGAATAAGTAAAAGGGCGCCGTCTCTTCGTATTTCCGATTCAGGCCATCCACTCCCGCCCGCGCCAGTTCCAGCAATTCCTGGTCTTCCGGCATGTCCTGCGCCGGCGCATCTCCGAAGTCGGTCAGCAGCGCAAACGTCAGTAGCGGGTCGGGGTTGGCAAGGTAAGCGAGCTCCAGCCCTTGCAGGAGATGATTGAGTTCGCCTGTGCTTTCGAGCAAAGTAGGGAACACCACCATGGTGCGGATTCCCGGGGGGATGCCATCAGAAAAATCCATTCGTGGCAGGCTTTGCGGTCCAATCCGGTGAGTGATATTCCAATGCACAATGGTGACCGCCGACTCCAACGCCAGCCCAAGCCCAAGCGCCCCAAGGAGGATGAGTTCGGCAAGTGAGCCGCCGGCAAGCCGCGCGTAGCTGAGCAGCCCCAATACGAATAACCCCGAAATAATTGCGATGCTTCCCAGATAGGTGAGGGTCGGCGCTGCCAGCAGCGCGCGGCGAACGCGGATGCTCAACCCGCGCTGATAGCGGATTTCATCTTCCAACATCCTGCGGCCCGCATCCCGCAGATAGAACCCCACGTGCGCTTTTCGACCACCGGATGTTGGAAATTCATCCTCGGCCAATCCAATCGCAGCGTGTGCGACCTCTTCTTCGCTGAAATCCGAATGCCGCGCCAGGTCTTCAATCACGCTGCGGTAACTGTTACGGGTCTCAAAATCCATCCCCGCGTAGACGGATGTGGGGTCCCGGCGTAAAATCTGTTCCACCCGGCTGACTTGCTCAAAGAAGTCATTCCAGTCCGTGGCGGAGAGCAGGCGCAGGCTCAGAAAACAGTTGGCAACGATTGACTCATTTGGCAGCGCCTGGGAAGCGAACTGGCGCGGGAGTTCATTCAGGCTTTTCGGCGTCTTCACACCTGTCAGTTCCGTGGCGGCGTAGACCAGCCGCTCAAGAAACCCAATGCGCAGCATGATGGGCAGCGCCCACAGCTCACCAATCGTCAGTGGCGTTACCTCTTGATAGTGCTGAACAAAAGTCGCCAGGCCGGTCAGGTCAATCTGGCTCTGGCTGTATCCAATCCATTCCCATGCCAGCCCAAAAATTCGCGGAGTTCCTTGCCCCACCGTCCCACCTAATTTGGGCAATTGCGCAAGAAAGCTGGCGGGTAAGTCTTCCTGGATTTGAACGAAGGTTTGTTTTACAACATAGAAGTTATCCAGCATCCACTCGCCTGCCCGCGAAATCGGCGCGTCTTTCGCCGGCAGGGTCCTGAATACGGAATGAGCCGCGCCCAATCCCAGTTCCCAGCTTTCAAGACGCTCCAGGAGGTCGCTCTTCGCTGACCGGGATAAGTCAAGGCTGTGGCTCCCTGCCAATTGACGCGCGAATTTACTCAGCTCGGACTCTGCATTTCGATCAGGGGAATCAGGGAAGGTCGACTGCGATTCCATCAGCCCTGGCTATCGCTCACTTCGTTCTGCAGCCGTCAATTCAGAAGACCGCGATTCCTGTTTCGCCGGCAGGTCTTGCAGGATCAGAAGCGGGACTTTGCCGTACAAGATAAAGTTATTGACCAGGCTGCCGTACGGCCATTGTTGATTTCCAGAATGCCCGTGGGCGTTCATTGCGACCAGCCCGATATTTTCCTGTTCAACCAGCCGGTGCAATTCAACGCAGGCATTGTCACTGGTGAGGAGATGTGTCTGAACCTTTATGCCGTCCAGGGAGGAACGCGACTTCACCTCTTCGAGATACCGGCCTGCTTCTTCCCGATTTCGCTCAACCACTTTGTTGGAAAGTTCAATGTCTTCAGGCGCCGGAGGCATCTGGCGCGCCATTTCCGGCCGCTGTATGACATGCATCAGGTGAATCTGTGACTTGTGGAATCGCGCCAACTGCGTGATCGCCGGCAGGACATTTTCAGCCCGTTGAGAGCCGTCCAGCGGCACGAGGATGCGCGGATACGCCGGGGTCTCTGAAGGCTCATCCGCGCGGGCCGTTTGCTGGTGCGCCCGAACGATGAGCACAGAAGTGGGTGCGCTCAGGATGATTTTTTGCGAAACACTGCTGACGCCCCATGGAGTCAAACCACTCCGCCCATGGCTGCTCAATATGATTAACTTGATGTCCTTTTGTTGCGCATAGGCGGCTATCCCTTCCGCGACCCGCCCTTCCAGGACGGCAGTGCCTGACCGCAACTTCGATTCCTCAAGTCTTTCCCTGGCTTTTTCGAGATAAAGAGATGCCTGGGTTTTATTGATTTGCCAACTTAATAGGTCCATCAACTGGCCCGGCACGCCGGTCTGGTTCTTTTCCAACATGCGCAGCAGACTGATTTCCGAATCAAAAGGTCGGGCGATGGCCATCGCATGCGGCAGAACACACTCGGCCAGTTGGGAACCATCCAGCGGGACGAGAATGGAATCGAACATGTTTCATCCTTTCGATTGTTCAGTATGCCGGCTGGCGCAACCCTGCCCCCGATTTCACATGGCCAGATTGGAGGTCGTCAAACAAGGCGGGAAACCAAGATCGTCTCTGCGATGGGACTACCGGACTTTGATTCCATTATATGCCCTGACACATCGATATCGCCGTTTTGCCCGTCCCCCATATGGACGAATGATAAATTCCCCAGCCGAGGGATGCCTTTTGCGCCCTCCACCCCTAGACTGAAAGGGAGTAAACACCCTTGTTTGGGACGGGGTGTGTACTGAGTTCAAACGGGAGAAAAGATCGGCGAGTCTTACAACCTGCTTTCCGGCTCTACACCGGTCCCCAAACTCTAAATGTCGACAAGCCTACGCATTATTAGAGAAGACGTCATGGCTGTACGGAAGGAGAACCACAATGCGATCAGAAACGAGAAAGTCCCGCAGTCTGCCCCTCATGTTCCTCATCTTTACGTTGATCGGGTCGTTGCTGTTGAGCGCCTGCGGCAGCTTCGGCGTGCAGGTGCAGTCAGACGGCGAAGACGGATTCACAGTCACCGGCGGCGGGCAAGCCGATGATGGCGGAGACACAGGAACCATCGATATTGCCCCAGACAACTCAGGTGGCGATGCCTCAGCAGATGGCTCCACAATGAACACCAATACCGTGCTATTGATTGCTGTGGGTCTGGCGATTCTTCTTGCCATTCTCGCCCTGGTCGTAGCCGGTTCACGACGTGAAAGGAACCCCTCATGAAGAAATTTCTGATAACCATGTTAACCCTGATGGCCATTGGCCTGTCGGCTTGTGCCGGCGCCCTGCCAACCGCCGCCCCGGATGCCACCGCTCCTGCGGATGCGACCTCTGAGGCCACCAGCACTCCGGATGCCGAGGCAGAATATTATCTCGAACTGCCTGACCTTCTGCTCTACCATGTGGTGGACGGCGTTCTGCTGTCTTCCGAACTGGCAGCCCTGGATTCCGTCATCACCCTTCAGGGTTCTGTCATCCAGATTTCCGGCTCGGAAAGCGCCCTGGTCCTCAATGGCAATGTGAATGTCGTGGAGGCTGACCTCATTGCCTGCAACGGTGTGATTCACATCATTGACGATGTGCTCACCCTGCCGGAGCCGGTTTCTGAAGATGTCTCTGCAGCCGCAACCCAGACTGCCAACATGAACGATTCGAATGAAGCGCCGGAAGATTGCGAAAGCATGGAAGACCTCCTGCGCTCAGACGAACGCTTCTCTAACATTGTGGCGGCACTGGAATGGGCCGAACTGATGGACCTGCTTGACGGAGACGGTAGTTACACACTGTTCGTTCCGGAAGAGTTCCTGTTTGTTCCGCCCACGTCTGACGATGGTGAGAAAATCACTATTTGCCACGCTACCGGCAGCGAAAAGAATCCCTACGTCATGATCACCATCAGCGTCAACGGCCTGAACGGGCATGAAGACCACCAGAACGGGGAAGACATTATCCCGGCGCCCGCCGGCGGTTGCCCCGGTGGTAATTAGACAGCCGTACCCATTTAGAAACCAGTAGAAAACAGAAAGGAAATCACCATGAAGAAGTGTAGTGATGTTATGACCAAAGACCCCACGTTGTGCCTGCCCACTGACACTGTTGGCAAAGCCGCACAGTTGATGAAGAGCGAGAACATCGGCTCACTCCCCGTCATCGAAAGTGAAGGCACTCGCAAGCTGGTCGGCATCGTGACCGATCGCGACTTGGCCGTGAAAGTGGTGGCGGCTGACCGCGACTCCGGCGCAACCAAGTTGTCAGATGTCATGACTCAAATGGTCTACACCTGCAACGCGGACGATGACGTGATGGTAGCCGTGGCCACCATGGCAGAACATCAGTTGCGCCGTCTTCCGGTGGTGGACAAAGATGCCAAGGTCGTCGGGATCATCTCCCAGGCCGACATTGCCACCCGCGTCAACCTCCCCGAAGAAACCGGCGAGATGGTGAAAGAAATTTCACAACCAACCGCCTGACACAGGCACAGAACTACAAACGGCCCGGGGTTTTACAGAAACCCCGGGCCAACGCAATCATCTTTCAAATTCATTCCCGGCTGGTAGTTTGTCAATCATGCCGTAGGGAAACATCGTTAGCGCTTCAAGGAGGCACATGATGGTCAGGCTACAAATCACTCACTACCGCATACGCATGGCAAACCTTGTCCATGCGATGGGCCTCACCAGCCTGGCGCTGGCGCTGGCATTCAGTCTGACTGGCGCCGTCGCTCTGGCTGCTCCGATGGCCCAGACCGCAGCCGGCCTGGGCCAGGCCGCCACCTTCTCCGTAATCGGCAAGGCCGGGGTAACGAACACCGGGCCTTCAGTCCTTTCAGGAAATGTTGGCGCGGATAGCTCAATCATCGGTTTCGGCGGCGCTCCGGACGGGACGGCGAACGGCCTGGTCTTTGCGCCGGAGGTGAATGGCCCCGAGTCGGATGCCGCCACCGCAGATGGCGTTTTGACCTCACAAGCCGGGGCCGCCGCAGCGGCAGGTCCCAACCTCACCGGCCTCTCCCTCGTTCCGGGCGTCTACACTGTTGGCTCCGCGCTCTTACCCGGTGAACTGACGCTGGATGGACCCGGGGTCTACATCTTTCTCGCGTCTGACCTTACCGCCAGCGGGAACGTTACCCTGACGAACGGGGCAGACGCCTGCAATGTCTTCTGGCATGTCGACAGCGCCGCCACTATCACCGGCGGTTCGTTCGTTGGCACAATCATCGCCGGCACCAGCGTTACATTCGGCGATGCCGCCAGCCTGGATGGCCGCGCCATCGCGCTGACCGGCAATGTAACCCTGATCAACAACGTCATCTCAGGACCCTCCTGCGCGGCGGCGGCCGCCGCTGTCCTCGCTGCAACCTCCACCCCGGATGCTTCAGCAGCAGCAACAACTGCAACAGCCGGAGCAGCAACAGCAGGGGCAACCGCTACCCCGCTGGTTCTCGTTCCAGTGACCGGAGTGGACAGGTCTGTAAACAGTGCGCTCGCCTTGCGCTCGTGGCTTCAGATCGGCCTCGTCGTGGTGGGCATGGGCCTGATGCTGCTCGGTTACGTCTTGAGGCGCGAATAGCCTTCTGCGAATCTTGCATAGCCGGCCATTTCAATTTCAGAGTGGCCGGTTGTGCCATTCCTTCAGCCCGCCGGAACTCGTCAGTTCGCCAGGTCTGCCGAAAAGGTCGCCAGTGCGTAGTCTTCACATAGTTGGCAGTTCCCTGATGTGGCTTGGTCTGCTGGTCCTGCTGGCGGCTTTCGGCGTCGGCATTGTCAGGCCTCAACCAGGTCTCTCACCATTTGACCAACTCGATTCCTTTGACGCGCGGGGGCAGGGCCTCTTGCCGGTCCTGGTGCCAATGGCAAACGCTGCCGGAATCCGGGACTCCGCGTCTCAACTTCAGCCCAGCGACAGCCCGGTAGGGAAACCGATTGATTGGATTCCCCTTTCCCGCCAGGATTGGTATGCGGGTGCGGCGCCTGTGCCATTCCTCTTCCCGGACCAGATTTCTATTCCCGCCATCCAGCTTCATGCGCCAGTCGTCATCGCATCCCTTAGAGAGCTTGAGGTCCAGGGCCAGCTATTCCAGCAGTGGGTTGCCCCGGATGCGTTTGAAATCGGTTACCTGCTTACGCCAGTTTCCGAAGGCCTGGGGACTCCGGGCAATACCGTCCTGGTGGGGCACCACAATGTCTATGGCGAAGTCTTCGCCCGGCTCGAGGACCTGGTTGTCGGCGACATTATTCTTGTCTATTCAGGCGGTGAAAAGTTCGCTTATCTTGTCACCCTTAGAATGATTCTTCCGGAACGAAATCAGCAACTGGAGGTGAGGCTGGAAAATGCCGAATGGATTGCCCCCACCCAGGATGAACGACTGACCCTGATTACCTGCTGGCCCTATGAAAGCAACACCCACCGGCTGGTCATCGTCGCGCAACCCGTTGACGCGAGCCAACTGGAAAGCCGCGACCCGGGACAGCAGTAATACCCTCAGTTGTCCACCCCCACGGTGTTCAACCGGGCCGGGCAGACTGCCACCGGGAAACGGGCCAGTTGTCTTCCGGGCATTGCCGCGCAAACAAAACTGCGTGTATGATAATAGAGAGGATTCGGTACGAATGAAACAAAATTGTGCCTGCTGGAGTTCGCCGTTTCTAGACTGGGAACGAGTCGTATGACCGAAACAACCAATCGACTGCCTTCCGAATCAGGGGATTTTCCGTACCAAAGGATTTTTGAGTCCGCCATTGATGGATTGGTTCTCCAGGATATTAGGACCGGAGGGATCGTTGACCTGAACCCCGCCGCCTGCACCATGCACGGTTACGAACGGGACGAGCTCCTGGGGAAACCGGTCACCGTGTTTATTACGCCGGCCCATCACCAGCCGTTTCTTGAACAGGTCCAGAGGATGCAGGCAGGTGACGAACTGAACATTCGTACCGTTCACCAGCGGCGGGATGGGTCAACCTTTCATTGCGAGTGGCGCCTGTCGATTTTCGATGTTCAGGGTCGCCCGACTCTCCTGGGCATTGTTCGCGATATCAACAATCGAATTCTGGCTGAAGAAGGCCTGGAGCGCCGCATGAATGCCCGCACTCTCGAGCAGGCCACCCTGTTGGACATTTCCCACACCCTGGCATCCACGCTCGAACTCCAACCGAAGTTAATCCTTACCCAATTACGCCAGATCGTTGCCTATGACCATGCCGGGCTGTTCTCGCTGCAAGACTCCAGTCTGGTTACCTTGGCCATGCGCGGCGCGCCCCTCCTTGAAGATCGCCCGCCTATTCACATTCGCCTGCATGACCCCAAAACGCTGGCCGCCCTGTTCAACGAACACCGCCCCATCCGCATTCCGGATATCTGGAGCGACCAGCCTGATGCACAATCCCTGCGCGGCCTCCTCGATGACGGCGCGGCCATCTTGCTCGAGGGGATGCATTCGTGGATGTGGGTACCGCTGGCCGTCAGGGGGCGCATCATTGGCGGAGTCGGCCTCGCCCACGCCAATCGCGACCAGTTCACACTCCATCACGCTGACCTCGCGCTGAGCGTCGCCAACCAGGCCGCCATCACCATGGTCAATGCTGAACTCTACGGGCATGCCCGCGAACTGGCGGTGCTGGAAGAACGCCAGCGGCTGGCGCGTAATCTGCATGATGCCGTCAATCAATCGCTCTTCTCCGCCGGACTCATCGCCGAAGTCCTGCCCCGCTTGTGGGATAAGGATCCCGAATCCGCACGCGACTCTCTGGAGGACCTGCGCAAACTGGTGCGCGGCGCCATGTCTGAAATGCGCGCCCTGCTCGCCGAACTGCGCCCCTCGACCCTGGTCGATGCCGAACTCGGCGACCTGCTGCGCCTGCTGACCAGCGCCTTTACCGGACGCACCGACATCCCCGCCGCTGTGAGCGTCACCGGCACCGGCGTTCTCCCGGCCGATGTCCAGGTGGCGGTCTACCGCATCTGCCAGGAAGCCCTGTACAATGTCGCCAAGCACTCGCACGCCAAGAATGTGGAGCTAATCCTGAGCCAGGAAGAATGCGCTTTCGAACTGAAACTCAAAGACAATGGCAAGGGATTCAATCCCGAGCAGCTGGCCTCCGGCCACTATGGGTTGAGCATGATGCGCGAACGCGCCGAAGCGGCGGGGGTGCAACTGTTAATTGCCAGCCAACCCGGCCAGGGTACTGAATTGACCCTGCGCTGGCAGGATGGCAAGGAAGGTGAGGCAGCATGAGTATCAGTGACCCCATTCGCGTGATGGTGGTGGACGACCACACCATGGTTCGTAAAGGACTGGCCACCTTCCTCAAGGTGTTCGAAGACTCCTCAACCGGTACCGGCCCGGCCCTCCTGCTGGCCGGCGAAGCCGAAAACGGTGTTGACGCGGTTAACTCGTGCAGCACGATTCAGCCGGATGTCATCCTGATGGATATGCTGATGCCGGAAATGGATGGCGCAACGGCCACCCGCCTCATTCGCCAGCAGTTTCCCGCCGTGCAAATCATCGCGTTGACGAGTTTTAAGGAAGGCGAGTTGATTAAGAACGCCCTGGAAGCCGGGGCCATTGGCTACCTGCTCAAGGACGTCTCCGCCGATGAACTGGCCCGCGCCATCCGCGCCGCCCACGCCGGGCGCGCCACCCTTTCCCCCGAGGTCGCCCAATCGCTGGTGGAAACCGCCAACCAGCCGCCGGCCCCCGGCCTGGACCTCACCGAACGCGAACGCGAAGTCCTGGGCTTGATGATTGAAGGCCTGAGCAACAAACAGATTGCGGGGAAATTAAGCGTCAGCCCCTCCACCGTCAAGTCCCACGTCAGCAGCATCCTCTCCAAACTGGGCGTGGCCAGCCGCACAGAAGCGGTCACCCTCGCGCTGCGCAACCGCATCATCTCCAAATAACCCCAGGAATCCATCTCCCCCAAGTGGGGGGAAACCATACTCCCACCTCGCCGGATGTCGCCGGGGAGGTTGTATTGCATCATAGAGGTGTACCTTTGATTCGTTCTGCATACCGTTAAGGAAGAGAAGAGAGGGAAGGGGCTGTAAATAAGATGGTTAAAGCCGTGAAGTCCAAAGCAAAAGCCAAAGCCAAAGCTCAGGCAACCAAAATACCCAAATTGACCTTGAAGGATTCGGAGTTGCGCTACCGCCGCCTCTTTGAAACCGCCCAGGATGGCATCCTGATTCTGGAAGCCAAGACCGGGAAGATTGAGGATGTCAACCCCTTTCTGGCTGACCTCCTAGGCTACGCGCGGGAAGAGTTCATCAACAAGCGTCTCTGGGAGTTGGGCGCGTTTCAAGACATACAGGAAAGCAAACAAGCGTTTGAGGCTCTTCAGCAGAATGAATACATCCGTTACGAAGACTTGCCCCTGAAGACAAAGAACGGTGACTTGATAGACGTTGAGTTCGTCAGCAACGTCTACTTCGTGGGCGCAAAGAAAGTCATTCAATGCAACATTCGTGACATCACGGCTACCAAGCAGGCGGTGAAGGACTTACGCCTGAGTGAAGAACGCTTCCGTGCCCGCATCGAAAACTCGTCTGACCTGATTACCGTGGTCGACATGGATGGCAATGTTCAATACGTGAGTCCCTCCATTGAAAGGTTGTTGGGATATTCACCGGAAGCGTTCATCGGCACAAACATCCTTGAAAAAATCCATCTCGATGACCATCAGGAGATGATGGACGACTTTCAAAAACTCTCATCAGGATTAATCAAGACAGCCCAGGCTGAAATCCGATTCCTTCATCAGGATGGGTCGTGGCGCATATTTGAGGGGTCAGGGAGAACGTATCTGAATGTCAGGGGCGATTTGGTCGCCATCGTCAATTCGCATGACATCACGGAACGCAAGATTTCAGAGGCGCTTATCCTGCGCCAGCTCGATTACCTGACGGCAACCGGCCAAATCGATCGCCTCATTGCCGGCAATCAGAACTTATCTCAAGTCCTCGAACAAATCCTCATTCATGTAGCCAAAGAGCTTGACGTGGATGCGGTGGATATCCTGGTCTTCAGCCCGGAATCTCACCGCTTGAAATATTCCGCCGCGCATGGCTTTCGCACCGTTTGGGACAAGCATGCCAGCGTACGGCTGGGCGAGAGTTATGCCGGCCGCGCTGCCCAGGAGCGCCGCACTCTCCAGATCCCGGATCAAGAGGGCGTGCCGAATCCGGAATTCTTTGCCGAGCTCTTCCCGAAGGACGATTTTGTTTGCTATTTTGGCGTCCCTTTAATCGCCCGCGGACAACTCAAGGGAGTCTTGGAAATTTTCAACCGCACTGCATTGGCAGCCGACACACGATGGCTTGACTTTCTCCATTCCCTGGCGGCACAAACCGCTATTGCGCTTGAAAGCGCAGCCCTTGTCGAAAATCTGCAGCACGCCAATCTCGAACTGAGCGCTGCCTACAATTCCACCATTGAGGGCTGGTCGCGTGCTCTGGATATGCGCGACGAGGAAACTGCCGGCCATTCCATGCGCGTGACCGAAATGACGCAGAAACTTGCCGTCCAATTCAATTTGCCGGAGGCAGAACTGATTCAGATTCGTTGGGGCTCCCTGCTGCACGACATTGGCAAAATGGGCATCCCGGACGAGATTCTCCTCAAGCCCGGCCCTCTGACCGAAGCCGAATGGGTAATCATGAGAAAACACCCGGTTTTCGCCTACCAGATGCTGTCCCCGATTCGCTATTTGCGCTCCGCGCTGGACATCCCCTATTGCCACCATGAGAAGTGGGATGGCAGCGGCTACCCGCGCGGCCTGCGAGGCGATGAGATTCCATTCGGCGCCCGCATCTTTGCCGTTGCGGATGTTTGGGATGCCCTCACCTCCGAGCGTCCGTATCGTCCTGCCTGGACCGAAAAGAATGCACTGGCCCATATTCGCGAATCATCCGGCACACACTTCGACCCACAGGTCGTTGAGCTATTTATGCAGACTGCAGAAAAGACAGGCCCCAGACCATGACCACTGAAACCCAGCAATCCGAAACTTACCTCTCCCTGGCGCAGTCCGAACTGCGCTACCGCCGCCTCTTTGAAGCCGCCCAGGATGGCATCCTGATTCTGGATGCCCAGACCGGCGCCATCACCGATGTCAATCCCTACATGGTCTCCATGTTGGGCTATTCACGCGATGAATTCATACAAAAAAAGCTCTGGGAAGTAGGCGCATTTCGCGATATCGAAGCCAGCAAGGATGCCTTCCTCGTGCTCCAGCGGGAGGAATACATCCGCTACAGAGATTTGCCGCTCAAGGCCAGGGATGGGCGCCTGGTCCAGGTGGAGTTCGTCAGCAACGTCTATCAGGCCGGCAGCGAACGGGTGATTCAATGCAACATCCGCGACATCACCGATCGCAAACACGCCCACGATGCCCTGGTCAGGAGCGAAGCCATCCTGCGCGAAGAGTCCGTGCGCGACCACCTCACCGGCCTGTTTAACCGCCGTTATCTGGAAGAGACTCTCCAACGCGAATTGGATCGCGCCTATCGCAAACACCTCACGATGGGACTCATCATGCTGGATACCGATAACCTCAAACGATTCAATGACACCTGGGGCCACGCCGCCGGGGATGGCGTCCTGAAGGAATTGGGCATCCTGCTGCTTGGGCAATTTCGGGGTGAAGATGTCGCCTGCCGCTATGGCGGCGATGAATTCGTCATCCTGCTGCCGGATACCACCCTGAAATCGACCTATGAGCGCGCCGAGAAACTCTGTGAATATGCCAAAAGACACTCCCACATCATTGAGGGCCAGGCCTACCAGGCCGTCTCGCTTTCGCTGGGCGTCGCCGCGTTTCCCCAGCACGGTTCAAGCAGCGACACTCTTATGCGAGCCATTGATGCTGCACTGTATCACGCCAAGCACGAGGGCCGCGGCCGCGTCGTCATTGCAGAATAGCCTGTGCCCCGCAACCCGGCGGCGGTTGCTCACCCGAATTCATCCCCCAAGTGGGCTATATGGACACTCTCCCGCTAGTGGATGCGGCCAGGGGGGTGTTGTTCTTACAATGGTTGTGCGGGACCTGAACCCATGATTAACAGGCAGGTCACGGCAACTCAGCCGCGTGTTGGAATTCATTCCGCCCTACAAGGAACTACCTTATGTCCACTGCAAAAGTGAAGGAAATCACCGGTATGTCGCCCACCGGCTTTGACGATGCGATTAAGAGCGGCATCGCCCGCGCCAACAAAACTCTCGGCAATATCAAATCCGCGTGGGTAGAGAACCAGCAAATCATGCTGGATGACAACGGACAGATTAACGAATATCGCGTCCAGTTGATGATTACCTATATGTTCGAAGAGTGATCGAGAACACACCGCCTCACTCAGAAGGAGCACCATGATTAACTTCCTTTTATGGCTCATCGTAGGGGCAGCGATTGGCTGGGTCGCCAGTCTCATCATGAGGACCGACAGCCGCCAGGGCCTGATTGCCGACATCATCATCGGCATCGTTGGCGCCTTCGTGGCCGGAATTTTTCTCAGCCCGCTCTTCAACATCAGCACCATTAACCAGGGCGATTTCAGCCTCCCGGCGCTTCTGGTTTCGCTGGGCGGCGCCGTCATCCTGCTGGCCATCTCCAAATTGTTCCGCAATGTGGCCGGATTTCTCCTGGTGGTTGCCATCGTGCTAATCGCCTACATGGTCTTCAGGTAGCCCCATGCCAAACCCCACCCAGGACCTGCCAGACTCTAGATCACCCTCCCCCAACCGATGGATGCCCACACTCCCCAACCGCAGGTTACCGTTGGGTTGTGTTTGTCATACGATGAAGTCATGACACGCGTATTCATTGCCGATGCCAAACAGGAAGAACGCTCTGCCTTGCGCCTTGTCCTTCAGGATCTTGATATGGAGGTTTCTGGCGAAGCAGGGGACTGGCCGGCCACGCTGGCGGAGGCCCCGGACAGTGAGAGCGACATGCTGTTGATAGATTGGGACATGCTTCCCAAATCCCCAACCGCTGCGCTCAACGAACTCCGCACCGCCTGCCCCGCCGCGCTGGTCATCATCCTCATCAGCCACCTGGACGCTCGTCACCAGGCTGCGCTCTCTGCCGGCGCTGATGGATTCATCAGTAAAGGCGAAACTGCTGACCGGGTCGCTGAACGTTTACGGTCAGCCGCGGCTGCCATTCGTGCCAGGTAGCGCCCCGCTGAATATGCGGATAGAAAACCGGCGTCCCAACCATCTGTCTTGACCGCCGGCCCCAACTGAGACAGCAGATTACCTGATCCGGAGGATCACATCATGAACAAAGACATTCTTGAAGGCCAATGGAAGCAAATGCGGGGCGAAGTCAAGTCCTGGTGGGGCAACCTCACCGACGACGACCTGGACCGTGCCGCAGGCAAGTTTGACGTCCTCGCCGGCCTTCTTCAGGAAAAGTACGGCTACACCCGCGAACGCGCCGCGGATGAGATTGACAAGCGCGTGACGGCCTACGAAGCCAAGATGAAAAAGAAAACGGTTGCTGCTTCCACTAAATAGTAGGACGACGACCACCCAAACGCATCCGCGTAAAGAAGAAGGAGTAGAACATGAATCTCATCATCTACCTGATTGCCGGCGCCATCATCGGTTACATCGCCAGCCGGATTATGCGAACCAATTCCCAGCAGGGTTTCTTGCTGGATATCCTGGTTGGCGTGGTGGGTGCGTTCATCGCCGGCACCTTCATCAGTCCGTTGCTCGGCATCGGAACCATTAACGACGCTGTCAACTTCGCCACGATGGCGGTTTCACTGATTGGCGCCATTATTCTGCTGTGGATCGTCAAGCTCGTTCGCCGCTAATAGCAGAAATCTGTAATCAGAAGGAAAGGTCAAAATGTCAAACGATAATAGAGTATCCCAGGTAAAGACAACCCAGCGCGAACCGGAACGCGAGCAGAGAATCTTCAGCTTCAAGGCCACGCAATTGGTCTGGCTGTTGTTCGGCGTCCTCGAAGCGCTGATTGCCCTTCGCATCGGCCTCATGCTGGTGGGGGCCAACCCGGAAAGCCCGATCGTCGCCCTGATTTACGGGCTGACCGGCATCTTCCTGTTCCCCTTCACCAACCTGATTGGTTCGCCCTCCAGCGGCCGCATGGTGCTTGAACTCTCTTCGTTCTTCGCCATGCTCATCTATGGCCTGATTGCCTGGGTCATCGAACGCACCGTCTGGTTGATCTTCTACCGCCCGCGCGGGCCGGTAGTGGGTGTCACGGAAACCACAACCAGCGAGCATCACAGTACCCCTTAATCCGGGTACGCCAACCACTACTTCAGGAGAAACGAATATGAACGACTATCGAGACTACCCTCGTAAGAGCAATTTCCCCAGCATGCTTGCCGGCGTGTTAATCGGCGGGTTGGCCGGAGCTGTAACCATGCTGCTGCTGGCGCCCCAGTCCGGGGAAGAAACCCGCACGCAGATTCGCCAGAAGAGCATCGAACTGCGCGACCGCACCACCGGAATGGTCGAAGGCTCTATGGCCCAGGTTCGTTCGGGCGCCAAGAAGCTCGCCTCGGACAGCCGCGAGAAGCTGCATGAGTTGAAGCAGCACGGCCAGGAAATCGCCGCGGAGCAGTTGGACCGGGTGTCCGAAGCTGCGCAGGCCGGCAAGAAGGCCATCCAGCACAACAACCAGGGCTAACAACCTTTTTGGAAATTGATGTCGCCTTTGTGAAGGATTAATTCGGCGACTTCGATTTGAACAGACCACGGCGACTGGCCAGGCACCTCCTCACCTGTGCCAGTCGCCGTTGGTCATCACCCTACTGCAAAGGAGAACCACATGAGATTCAACAACAACCTGGGCTTTTTGCTACTGGCAATCTGGCTCATCCTGACCGGCCTGTCGGCCTTCATTCCAATGACCGGCCTGGCTGTCGTCATGGCCATCCTCGCCCTGATTGCCGGCATCCTCATCCTCATCGGCCGCTAGTCTGGGCCAGCAGGTCATCTGGTACCTCCAATGCCAGATGACCTGCACTTTTTGGTCTTGCTGCATCTGCACAGGAATACTGGAAAATGAAAGTCATCACACTGCTTGAGAACCTGAAATTTGGCGTCAGCGATTCGGTAGCCACCCCGCTGCATGTGGATGCCGATGGCCGCGCTATCTTGTTTACCCTTGGCCCCAATCAGTCCATTCGCGAACACAATGCGCCCAGTTCTCCCTTCTTCGTCGTGGTGCTCATGGGTGAAGGGGTCTTTTCCGGCGCCGATGGGAATGAGCACACCTGCAGCGTCAATTCACTTCTAGTCTTTGACGCCGGCGAACAGCACGCCATCCGCGCCCTGAGCGAAGGCCTCGTATTTGTCGGCTTTCTGCATGGAGTACCGACCTCCAAAACCTGAAATGCAATCTGGTCGAACCCTATGACCTCCAATCCATCTGCCCAACCCTCTGAGTGGACCTTCCGCCGAATTGTGTGGGCGACCCTGATTGTCCTGTCTGTTGTCCTGTGTTTCTGGCTGCTGTACCGCTTCAGCCAGGTCGTCTTCATTCTATTCATCGCCATCGTTATCGGTACCGCTACCCGCCCCGCCGCAACCTGGTTGCAGCAACGCGGGCTTCCCAGAACCGCCGCAGTCACCCTTGTCTACCTGCTGATTCTCCTCCTTCTTATCGGTTTTCTGCTGGTGCTCTTCCCTGTTGTTCTTGAACAGGGGACAACCATTGCGGCCGGTTTGCCGGAATATTATGCGAGTCTCCGGGTCTGGCTGGCCCAATTTCCCAATCCCCTGATGGTGCGTCTGGGCGAGTTTCTGCCCTCCGTGATTCCTCCTCTGCAATCGGAAGGACAAACCGGGGAAGAGATTACCGATTCCGCCGCGCAGGCGCTGCTTTACCTGTCTACGGCAGGGCAGGGGATCTTTGTTGGCATCATCGTTCTGGTGCTCGCTTTCTACTGGACACTCGATGGGACGAGGATCATTCAGTCGCTGCTGCTGCTGATTCCCCCGGGCCGGCGCGAGAGCATCAGCGCCCTGGTTTCTGCCATGGAAACCAAAGTAGGTTACTTCATTGCCGGGCAGGGTATTCTCAGCCTCACAATCGGTGTTCTTGCGTTGATAGCCTACTGGATTATCGGTTTGCCGAACGCCCTTGTTCTGGCGCTGCTGGCCGGTGTTTTGGAAGTCGTGCCGATGGTGGGTCCGTTGCTGGGCGCTATCCCCGCCGTGCTTGTCGCGTCGACCATTTCCGCGGACAAACTTATCTGGGTCATCGTCGCCACCGCCGTAATTCAGCAATTTGAAAACACCCTGCTCGTCCCGCGCGTGATGAGCAAGGCCGTTGGAGTGAATCCATTCGTTACGTTGCTCGCGTTATTTGCCTTCAGCACCCTGTTTGGCATAACCGGCGCGTTAATGGCCATCCCGATGGCGGCCATCATTCAACTTCTGCTTAATCATTTCGTCTTCGATTTAGAGCCGGTAGATGCCGAAGCCTCGCCCGGTCGCGACCATGCCAGCCGTTTGCGTTATCTGGCTCATGACCTCGCCCAGGACCTGCGCAAGCAGGCGCGCCTGAAGAAGAAAGGTTCGGACGCGAATGTTCGCGACATCGACCATCTAATGGATGAAATCGAGTCGATTACCACGGACCTGGACGCTCTTCTGGCCCAGGTCAGCCCCTCGGATGCGCAATGAGTAAACAAGTGATCCTCTTTGCGACCGCCGTGATGGTCACCTTTCTGGCGGTTCTGGCTTTGTGGCAGTTTCGCATTGTGCTGGCCGTCGTCCTGGTTTCCCTTGCCCTGGCCGCTTCGTTACGCCCGCTGGTGAGGGGTTGGTCAAGACGCTCGCTCGTGGCTCGCCTGGGATTGTTGGTGGTTTACATCATTTGCCTTGTTGCGTTTGGATATTCCTTATTCCTGACGGGTAGATTGGCAGTGGGCGAGATTCAGGAATTCTCCGGAACACTATCCGTTCAAGGGTCCTGGAATTTGCCGCAATGGCTGTCAGGAACTCCATTTCAGAAGACAGTCGCCACCTGGCTGCCCACGCCGGATGCCTTGTTTGAATCCATCACCGGCGATGAAGGTCAGCTGGTACTGCCTGCCATCTTCAACTTCACGCAAGGCGTTGGCCAGACCCTGAGTGGCGCCCTTGTCGTGTTGCTGTTATCCATCTACTGGAGCGTAAATCAAATTCATTTCGAGCGCCTCTGGCTATCCCTGCTTCCATCCGCCATGCGCAAGAATGTGCGCAGCACCTGGCGGGCGATTGAGTCTGCGCTGGGAGCCTACATCCGCAGCGAGGCGATTCAGAGCCTGCTGGCGGTCCTGTTATTGGGCGTCGGCTATTGGCTGCTGGGCTCTCCATATCCGGTCGTGCTCGCCCTGATCGCCGCGCTCGCATGGTTGATTCCGGTGGTTGGTGCCGGACTGGCCATCCTCCCCGTACTTTTCATCGGGCTGCTCACCAGCGCCCAACTGAGTCTGGTTTCGGTACTCTATACCGTGGCCGTCCTGCTGGCGCTTCAAGTATGGGTCGAGCCGCTGTTCTTGAAGAACAAGTGGAATAACCCTATCCTTACCCTTACCCTGTTTCTGGTCATGTCCGATGCAGTCGGGCTGTACGGTATCCTTGTGGCGCCGCCTCTCTCCATTGTGATTCAAATACTGTGGCATCGCCTGGTCAGCCACCCCGCATTCTTGGGAGCCGCTGAACAAGTCTCGGACCTCAAGCTGCGGCTCACAAATCTGGCGGACAAGATACAAGGGATGGGTGAATTGCCGCCGCCATTAGTGGCCAGCAGTATGGAACGGCTCACCGAGTTAATTGCGAACGCCGCGCCCATTTTGCAGGCGGCCCAGCCCGCCGCGCCGGCAGAACTGTATCACCCCTCCATGCCGGTTGCAGACGAACTCGCATCGCCACTGTCCGAAAAGTCCACTTAACAGCAAGTCTCCTTGTCCATGGCTCAACTCCGTGAGAAGGTCAAACAACAACTTGCCCGCCCGGCACAGGCGCTGACGGCTGGACTGGGCAACGGGTTTCGCCTTGTGTTGAGCGCCATTCGCGAAACGCTCAAGCCTGAAACATCCGTGACGGCCGCCGCCATCGCGTACTTCTCCTTATTTTCCTTCTTTCCCCTTACGCTATTGAGTATCGCCATCGCGAGTTACAGCCTGGGGTCATCCCTGGATGCTCACCTCATCATCCAGCGCCTCGAATTCATCGCCCCGGCCGTGGGCGACATGCTTGGCGAGAACATTGACGGAATCATCGAAGCCCGCGGTTCGATTACCGTCGTCGCGTTGCTGGGAATGGTCTGGTCGGCCTCCTCGGTTTTTTACACATTCACCCACACCCTGCACGGTATCTGGGGCGGCAAAGAACGTCGTTCCGTCTGGAAGCGCCGCGGCCTGGCCATCCTGCTGGTCCTGACGTTGATTGGCCCCTTGCTGTTGCTTACGTCCATGGCTGGCAGCATGGCGGCACATTTGCGCGCCGTTCTGCCAGCCTCCATACTTGTTGTGGAGGCTGGCCTCAGCCGGGTGCTGGCAGTCCTGCTCAATGTCGCCCTGTTCATGCTGCTTTACATGACGTTGCCGCGCGGCAAGTCCACCTGGCGCGCCATCCTGCCAGGGGCGATTGCGGCAGGCTTTCTTTGGGAGGTCGCCAAGTGGGTTTTCCTGTCTTTTGTCTCCACCTACATGTCAGTCTCAAACCTGGTTTACGGCTCCGTGACGACCATCATCGCCTTCCTGCTCTGGGCGTACCTCAGCGGTCTCATTTTTCTGTTTGGTGCCTATCTAAGCGTGGCGTATTCCAGGTTCATGGAGGAGGGAGGGGGAAGTGGTGATGTGCCGGTGCCATAGGCTTCTAATCGCGGGGCACCCCCGCAAAATCGCCCGTCCCCTGAGTGGGGGAGGGAAATACTCCCCAGTCGATGGATGGTACAGGCGAGCCAATCCGTTATGCTGAAGTCAGGCTGAACACACACGCTCAGCCGTGCAATTTAGAGAGCAACCTGCTCAACTAGGAGAAAACTCATGCTTACCTGGATCATCGTCATTCTGCTCGTCCTGTGGCTGGTTGGAGCGTTCGGCCCCGGCATCTCGTCCCGCATTCCCCGCTCCGGCAACGCGATCCACACGCTGTTGGTTATCGTGGTCATCCTGATCATCCTGAATCTCTTGAACGTGATCTAACCTGCTCCTTCTTCCAGGAAGTCCCTGACGTTCCTCATCGGGGATACATGCAGGATGGATTGAAGACCGGCTGGAGTACAGCCGTCTGACCGAAAACCGGACTTTAGCCAATAAGTCCGGTTTTCCTTTAACTCATTCCCGGCCAGTCCTATTTGTCAGGCAATCGTAGAACCGACAGCTTCTCGATTTGGGGTCGGATTTGTCGTGGTGCAATTGTGGTGCAGTTTGTCTGGAAGCCCTCGAAAATCCGGCGGTTTTGAACGTCACTTTAGGCTTAGAATAGACGCAAAAGACGAAAATCCACGCAATTTTTTGGATCCCAACCCACTGCTCGGTTGCAGGTTCAAATCCTGCGGGCCCACTTTTGGCTGGTTGAGGAACAGAGGAGAGCGCATTGGCCACCACCAACCTGATCGGTTCCACCATCAGTGACCGCTATGAACTGGCCGAAGAATTGGGCCACGGCGGCATGGGCACGGTGTACCGCGCTACCGATATCCGCCTGAAGCGCGACGTCGCCCTCAAAATCCTCTCCAACACGCATATCGGCACGGAAGGGCGCGCTCGCATGCTGCGCGAAGCCCAGACCGTCGCAAAACTGAGCCATCCGAACATCGTCACGGTGTTCGATGCCGGCGAACACGAAGAAATACCTTACATCGTGATGGAACTGGTGCAGGGCAAGACGCTGGCTGAACAGCCGCCCAAAGACCTGGATGAGGCTGTGGCGCTCACCATTAAAATCTGCGCTGCGCTGGCTCATGCCCACGGGCAGGGCATCATCCATCGCGACCTGAAGCCGGAAAATGTCATTCGCCAGTCGGGCGGGACGCTGAAACTGATGGACTTCGGGCTGGCGCGCTCGGTTAGTTCGCGCATGACCCAGGAAGGCACGATCATCGGTACCGTGTTCTACATGGCCCCCGAACAGGCGATGGGTGACGAGACCACGCCGGCCGCCGACCTGTATTCGCTGGGCGTGATGTTGTATGAAATGCTCACCGGCAGCCTGCCCTTTGAGGCCAGCGACCCGATCGCCGTCATCACTCAGCACATCCACGCGCCGGTTGTGCCGCCGCGAGCGCGTCGTGAAGACATCCCCTTTCATCTGAATGAACTGGTCGTACGGCTATTGAGTAAAGACCCGGCCGCCCGGCCGCAGAGCGCCGCCGAGGTCGCCGCGGCGCTGGAATCGCCCGCCGAGGATGCCGCCCCGGCGCGTGAGGAGGTGTCCGAACTTGAACGCATTGTGCGCGGTCGCATCATCGGCCGCGAAGATGAAATGCGCGAGGCGCGCCAGTTGTGGGGAAGAGTAGCGGAAGGGCAGGGGCAGTTGCTGCTCATCTCCGGCGAACCGGGGGTGGGCAAGACCCGCTTCACGCGCGAGGTCATCACCCATGCCGAAGTGGCCGGCGCGTTGGTGTTGCAGGGCGCCAGTTATGCCGAAGGCGGCATGCCCTATTCGGCGTTTCGGGCTGTGCTGCGGCGAGCCCTGCGCAGCACCCCCGCCAAAGCGCTCGACATCCCGGCAGACATCCTCAAGGACCTGCTCACCCTGACGCCGGAACTGCGTTCCAGCTTCCCCAACCTTAGAGATGTGGACACCGGCGAACTGCCTGACCCGCAGCAGTTGATCGAGAGTTTCGTCGTGTTTATTAATATGCTCGGCCAGAAGGCACCGCTGCTGCTGGTGTTGGAAGATGTGCACTGGGCGGACAGCGGCAGCCTGGCTCTGTTGCGCCATTTGGCGCGTGCCACGCGCGAAAGCCAGGTAATGGTGCTGGTGAACTACCGCGAAGTAGAGATTCACGAGAACCGCGCCTTTCACGATATCCTTCTGGACTTCAACCGTGAGCGACTCGGGCATCGTGTCAAGCTGGGGCGGTTGGACCGTGAGCAAACCCGCACCATGTTGGGGGGTATGTTCCGCGAAGAGATCACGGATGAATTTCTGGATGGCATCTACCGCGAGACCGAGGGTCACCCGTTCTTCATTGAGGAAGTATGCAAGGCGCTGGTGGAAAGCGGCAAACTCTATTTCAAATATGGTAGTTGGCACCGCCCCAGCATCCGGGAGTTGGGCATCCCCCAGAGCGTCCAGGTCACCATTCAGGCCCGGTTGGATCAACTGTCTGCCGAGGCGCAGGACCTGCTCAGGCAGGCCGCCATCCTTGGGCGCGAGTTCGACTTCCGTATTTTGCAGCGCGCCGCCGGCTTGGATGAACTGGAGTTGATTGACGTCCTCGAACAGGCCGAGAAGGCCCAACTGGTGGAAGAAGTGAAAGAGCAGGGCGAAGGCACGCTCTTCGCCTTCGTGCATGCCCTCATCCCCGCCACGCTGGTGGAAGACACCCGCACCATACGGCGACGGGTGATGCACCGCCGGGCGGGCGAAGCGCTGGAATCCCTGGCTCCGGCCAACCTGCCGGCGCTGGCCTATCACTTCACCGAAGCTGGAGAAGCCGAAAAAGCCACCCGCTACCTGCTGGAGGTGGGTGACCGGGCGGCGCAATTGCATTCCCTTCAGGAAGCCGCCCACGCCTATTCCCAGGCGCTCGACCACCTGCGCGAATCCGGCGAAGAGGAGCGCGCCTATCGCACGCTGCTCAAACTGGCGTTGACCTATCAGAAAAGCCTCGATTTTGACGCCAGCAACCGCGCTTACGATGAGGCCTTTCAATTACAGAAGCGGATGGGCAGCGCCCGCGCCGGCCAGTCCCTTGCCCCCGCGCCGCACCCGTTTCGTTTTACGGTGGGCGCGCCCGGTGATCTGGACCCGGTGATGTATGTTGAAACCAATACCGCCCTCATTGTGCGCCAGATGTTCCTGGGCCTGGTAGATGCCGCGCCGGATGGGACGATTCATCCGGCGATGGCCGAACGCTGGGAAATCCTGGAAGGCGGCCAGAAAGCCGTTTTCCACATCCGGCGCGACGCACGCTGGAGCGATGGCCAACCCGTGACGGCCGACGATTTTGAATTTACCTTCAAGCGCATCCTGACGCCGGAGACGGCCGCGCCACTCGCCAGCCTGCTCTACCCGATCAAGAACGCAGAGGCCTTCCATACGGGACGACTGAAGGATGCGGACGCCGTCGGGATACGCGCTGCGGACAAAGTCACCCTTGAAATCACGCTCGAACGGCCCACCGGCTACCTGCTGCCCTTGCTGGCGGGCGGCGGCTGCTATGCCACCCCGCGCCATGTGGTTGAGAAACATGGCAGCGAGTGGACCCGCCCTGAAAACATCGTCTGCAATGGCGCGTTTGTGTTGGTTGAATACGAGCCGGACAGTCACCTGAGCATGCGGCGCAATCTGCATCACTTTGCGTCCAGGCGCGGCAACGTGGAGGAATTGGTCATCCTTGTTCGAAAGGCCGATGACAAATCCTACGAAGATTACCAGCAGGACAAAATCGACGTGCTGATCCTTAATTGGCTTCCGACCGAACAGGCCGAGCACGCCCGCCGGCGCTACCCGGATGAAATCCTTACTGTGGGCGGCATAAACGTCGGAACACTGGTCATCTACCCGACCCATCCGGCGCTGGCGGATGTGCGCGTGCGCCAGGCATTGAGTCTCGCCATCGACCGCGACTACCTGTGCGGCAAGGTATGGCAGAACCTGTCGGTTCCGGCTACCGGCGGCCTGGTGCCGCCCGGCGTGGCGGGGCATTCGCCTGGAATCGGCCTGGGGTATGACCCCCTGCGCGCCCGGCGACTGCTGGCCGAGGCGGGCTACTCGAACGGAGAGGGTATCCCACCGCTGAAGAGCATCGGCGCCGACACCGGCTGGCAGCCGCGGTTGCAGGAGTATCTCGTCGAACAGTGGGCGGAAGTGCTTGGGATTCAAATCGAGTTTGAGCAGATGCCCTATGTCCAGCAATTGAATGCCTGGGGTCATGCGATTACCAGCGGAAATCCCTACCCGGTTGCCATCGGCGGCTGGAACGCGGACTATCCCGACCCGCATAACTACCTGTGGGATTACGTCCGCTTTACGTTGCCCCAGTGGAAGCATGAGCGCTACGAAGCCCTGATGGCGCAGGCGATCGATTCACAGGTCCAGGCGGAACGCCTGCGGCTCTATCAGCAGGTAGATAAGTTGGTTATCGAAGAATGTCACATCATCCCGGTGGTGCATGGCATCCTGCAGCAGTTGACAAAGCCGTGGATTAAGAGCGAGTTTGCCCGCTTGTATGTGTCGGCTCCCTTATTTGACGATATTATTCTGGTTGAGCATTGATCTCCCGCTGTAGATGCGCTTTCAACTTCTCCTGAATGCGTTTTCATAGTTGATTGCCGGGGCGGCATGCGCGTAATGGAGTACAGTCGCTATCCCGTCCCCCCCAGCACTCCAATCACCGAAACTGAAGCAATCACCGCCAGGATGGCCCCCAGCCCCCAGCCAATCACCACCCAGGCGGCCTGCTTGCCGAGGATGCCCGGCTCCAGCCGCCGGATGTGCCGCACCGCCAGCCCGCCCGCAAACAACCCCACCGCGAACACCGTCCCCAGCATCGCAATCACAAACACAAACGCCAGCACCACAAACGCCGCAATCGCCCCGCCGATGATTTGCCCGAAACAATCCTCCAGCCCCGCGCATTCCCCGCCGCCGATAATGGAAGCGACGTCCACCGAGAGTGTGCCGAGGATGCCGGCCGCCGCCGCGCCCACCGGCCCCACGATACCCCAGATGCGAATCGAGGCCGCCATGTGCTTCCAGCCGATGCTGGGCGCGTTTCGCCGCAAAGCAAACATGGTGAACAGCCCCGCCAGCAGTCCGCCAATCGCCCCGCCCACCAGCCCGCCCACCGGGAACAGCGCGAAGTCTTCAATCGCTTCGCCGTCGCCAAACAGGGACACCAGCAGCGGGAACACCACCCAGAAGAGTCCCCAACCCAGCGCCCAGGCCGCCGCCCAGCCAAACGCCTTGCCGAAGACTGCCCCCCATTTCACCTTGACCGTGTCCGTCAGGATGGCGCGGCGCCGCGCGTCCATTTCCGCCGGCGTCATTTCCGGCGCGTCCTTCAGCGCCACGCCCAGCGCCACCAGCCCGCGCGCCAGGTCGGCGAAATTCTCCGCATAGCCGCCCTTGTTGAACCAGATGTACTGGTGGTCGCCGATCTGCGCTTCCACCGTGGGCGGTACTTTGGTCTGCCGGTAGAACAGCGGGATGATGGCCTTCTTGTGCGCCTCGGCCATCGCCAGTTCCTGTTGCACGTACTGGGACTTGACCGAGTCCGGCGAGAGCACCAGCAGGAACGCCGCGCAGTCCGTCACCGCGTCTACCAGCGCCTTGCGCCAGTCTGCCCCGGGGTGGATGTCGCCCTTGTCCAGCCACACGGCCAGGCCGCGCGCTTCCAGGTCGGCCGCCAGCCGTTTGACGAATTCCAAATCTTTGCGGGAATAGCTGATAAAGACGCGCTGCGCCATGGGCCACTCTCCTTCTGGTGAAACTGGCCTGATTATAGCGATTTCAAGGGAAGTCCGTATGCCGTTGAGTACAAGGGATATTGCCGTTTTGGGCTCTTGTGAAAACCTTTACAGATTTCCCCCCCTGGGCTACAATAGTCCGCTGTTCACAAGTGTAAAACGGTCATATTCGGAGGACCACGTTGGCAAACATTAAGTCTCAAGTTAAGCGCAACCGCCAGAACGACAAGCGCCGCGAACGCAACCGCTTTTTCCGCGGCGGCGCCCGTACCGCGGTTTCCAAGGCCCGCCTGGCCATGACCGGCGGTACTGTTGAAGAAGCCAAGGCAGCCACCATCGCTGCCATCAGCGCTCTGGACAAGGCCGCTGAAAAGGGCGTGCTCCACAAGAACAACGCCTCGCGTCGTAAGGGCCGCCTCATGAAGGCATTGTTCCAGTTGGAGCAGGGTAAGTAGTTCTCCGCGGCAATGAATCGTCCGGCGGGAGCAGTATTGCTCCCGCCGTTTTAATACCTGCTCTCAAGGTTGGGACATCCGCAGGGTTGATGTAAACTTATCCCAACCCGACTCCCACACCGCCAGACTCCCGGACTTCCCATGTTTGAACGTGAACGCCAAGCCATCGAAACCCAACTGAAAGCCTACCTGGCTGAACAGGGCGTGCCCTTCACCGAAGATTTCAAGTGGAGCAACATCCCCTTCTCCGGCGAGTGGGGCATCGCCACCTCCTTCTTCCAGGCCGCTGCCGCTGAAGCCCGCGCCGGTAAGAAAGTGGTCGTACCCGTGCGCGCCCAGGAACTGGCCGATGGCGCGGCACGCGCCATCGGCCTGCCGGATGGATTCTCACGCGTTGAAGCGGTCAAGGGCTACCTCAACCTGTATTTCAACACCGCCACCTACAGCCAGCGGGTGGTGGATACCGTCCTCGCTGCCGGCGACGAGTTCGGCCGCGGCGCGCCCAAGGGCAAGCGCATCATGGTCGAGTTCTCCCAGCCCAATACTCACAAGGCGATGCACGTCGGCCACCTGCGCAACATGATGCTGGGCGCCGCCCTCGCCAACATCCTGGAATTTGCCGGCTGGGACGTGGTGCGCGCCAACTACATCGGCGATTTCGGCAAGGACGTGCTCAAGTGGGTGTGGAACTTCCGCAAGCGACACGCCGGGGAACGCCCGCCCGCCGAGGACGTGACTCGCTGGATGGGCGACCTCTACGCCGAATCCACCACCAACCTGGAAAACGACCCGGACGGCGACAAGGAAATTGAAGACCTGTTCCACCGCTGGGAAGCCGGCGACGAGGAAGTGGTCGGCCTGTGGCGCGAGACCCGCCAGTGGTCGCTGGATGGCTTCAGCCAGGTGTATGACCTGATGGGCATCCACTTTGACCGCATCTACTTTGAAAGCGAGTGCGAAAAGCCCGGCAAAGAGTACGTGGAAGAACTGGTGAAACGCGGCATCGCCATCGATGAACGCCCCGCCGGCCCCGTCATCGTCAAGATTGACGACCTACTCGGTTTGGAAAAGGAAGATTACCGCGTGCTGGTCATCCTGCGCTCGGACGACACCGCCCTCTATGCCACCTGGGACTTGGTGCTGGCGCAGCGCAAATTCAAAGACTACCCGGACCTCGAAACGTCCCTTTATGTGGTGGACGTGCGCCAGTCCCAGCACTTCCGCCAGGTGTTCAAGGTGCTGGAACTGGCGGGCGTGGACGAAATCAAGAAAGCCGCGCATCTGCCGTACGAGATCGTAAACCTCCCCGGCAATATCACCATGTCCTCCCGCGAGGGCACAGTGGTACTGCTGGAAGATTTCATCCGCGAAGCCGTTAGCCGGGCGCGCCAGGTGAGCGAGGAAAGCAACCCGGAGCTGGATGCCAAGACCCGCGACGAAGTCGCCTGGGCCGTCGGCCTCGGTTCAATCAAATACCCGCTCATCGCCCGCGACCACAGCAAGATTGCCACGTTTGACTGGGAAAGCGCGCTGGACTTCAACGGGCAGGCTTCGCCCTACATCCAGTACGCCCATGTGCGCGCCAACAGCATCCTGCGAAAGGCGGGTGGGGCAGTCCCCGCGCCCGTCGCGCCAACCCACCTGCTCGACCCCAAGGAAGTGGCGCTGATTGAACTGCTGGCGGACTTCCCCGCCGCCGTCCAGCGCGCCGCCGACGAGTGGCGCACCCTGCAAATCACCAACCACGCCTTTGAACTGGCGAAAGCCTTCAGCGAGTTTTACAATGCCTGCCCGGTGCTCAACGCCGAACCGGCGGTGCGGGACTTCCGCCTTCGGCTGGTGGCCGCCGCGCGGCCCGCTCTGGCCAATGCCCTGCGCCTGTTGGGCATCCAGGCCCCGCCGGTGATGTAAATCCCGGTTCGCCGCTATTTTCCAGGATCGAAAAGAGACGTATGGCGAAGACGCATCAGGAATTCATGACCGGATTTGGTGATGAGCGCAAGCCACTTGTTGCAGCGTTGCTCAAGGCCATAACCGAAGAGTGCCCCACCTTAACCGAGACCATTAAGTGGAACGCGCCAACCTTTTGCGATGACGGCAAAGACCGCATGACCCTCATGCTTCATAAGAAAGACAGGGTCGGCCTTATCCTGCACACGGGCGTGAGACCGAAGGAAGACAAAAAGGCGCCACACTTGTATACCGATGATACAGAACTGCTTGAGTGGAACTCCAATCTACGCGCCACCATCACCTTTCTTGACCTTAGCGATTTCACATCCAAGCGAAGTCTCTTCATCAAAGCCGTCAAGCGTTGGATTGAAGAGACCGAAGGCCTCTAACTCCAAAACATGCAAATCGTTTTGGCGGTAGTACTCTATTCCTATTCGTTATGATTTATAATCCGGCCAGTCAAATCCGGATTGGAGGACGTGCTCAGCATGGCTGACAGCATCGAGCGTCATTTTTACCTGTGTCCCCCCACGTATTATCAAGTCGAATACGCCATCAATGACTGGATGGATCTCAACAACAAGGTCGACCATGCGCTCGCCGAAGCGCAATGGCAGGAACTGTACGCGTTGTACCAGAGCCTGGGTGTGCAGGTCACGCTGTTGGAGCCGCTGCCGGGTATCCCTGAACTCGTCTTCCCCGGCGACTCCATCTTCCTTTACGGCCAACACGCCGTCATGTCCAAGTTCCGCCACGCCGAGCGCGACCCGGAAGTGGAACCCAAGGCGGCCTGGTTCGGCGAACGCGGTTTCACTCTTCACCGATTGCCAGAAGGGATGCACTTCGAGGGCAACGCCGAACTCATCCGCTGGAATGACCGCTTCTTTGGCGGGCACGGCGTGCGTTCGGACGCCGAAGCCTACCCTTATCTTTCTAAACTTCTGAACATTGAAATCCTGCCGCTGCGGCTCAAGCCGCCGTTCTTTCACCTGGATGTGCTGGTATTGCCTTTGGACTCAGAGACCGTGGCGTTCGTGCCCGAAGCCTTCGACCGCGAGTCCTGCGAACTGATTCAGGCTGAAGTGCCCAATGCCATCCCGGTAGGGCTGGAAGAGGCCCGTCAACTCGGCTGCAACTCGATGGTGGTGGGGGATACAGTCATCATGAGCACACCGCGCGCCCCCAAATTCGCCGCCGCGCTGGAAGCCAGCGGCTTCAAAACCATTCAGCTGGACCTCACTGAGTTCTACAAGTCCGGCGGCGGAGTCAAGTGCCTCACGCTGGAGCAGTACGCGCCGGCCTGAAACGACGCAGGAACGACATTGCGATCATAAATCCGACTTCTTCAAGAAGTCGGATTTCTTTTTAGGTCTGTGCGGGATACTTGTCCCCTTCATCCGGTGGCAATTACACCTTGAACAATCCGAATTGAAGGGGCATGATGGAGAACGGCGGCGCGCCGCTTTTTGAGCGCGTCTCTAAATACGATACAATTCATCCGATTTGGAGAGGAAATCTCAAGGAGTCCCATGAGCACCGATAAACACAACCTGCGCGAAGAAGCGCTCGAATACCATCATCTGAATGGCAAACCGGGCAAGATCTCCATCCTGCCGACCAAACCGCTGGACACCCAGCGCGACCTCGGGCTGGCGTACTCGCCGGGCGTGGCCGAACCAGTGCTGGAGATCGCCCGTGACCCGGCCCTGGCGTTTGAATACACCTCACGCGCCAACCTCATCGCGGTGGTGTCCAATGGCACCGCCATCCTCGGCCTCGGTAATCTTGGTGCGCTGGCGTCCAAGCCGGTGATGGAAGGCAAGGGTGTATTGTTCAAAAAATTCGCCGATATCGATGTGTTCGACATTGAAGTGGACAGCCTTGACCCGGACGAAATCATTAACGTGGTGCGCGCCATCTCCCCCACGTTTGGCGGCATCAACCTCGAAGATATCAAAGCCCCGGAATGTTTCTACATTGAAACCAAGCTCAAAGAGATGTTGGACATCCCGGTGTTTCATGACGACCAGCATGGCACCGCCATCATCTCCGGCGCGGGCCTGTTGAACGCCGTAGAAATTACCGGCAAGGACATCACGAAGATAAAGATTGCCGTCTCCGGCGCCGGCGCCTCGGCCATCTCGTGCGCCAAAATGGCGGCCAAGCTGGGCGTGAAACCCGAGAACATCCTGCTGGTGGACAGCAAGGGCGTGGTCTACAAGGGCCGCAAGGAAGGCATGAACGAATATAAGGAAGAGATGGCCGTGGACACGGATGCTCGCAACCTGGCTGACGCGGTTCGTGATGCCGATGTCTTCTACGGACTTTCGGTGGCCGACATGTTGAAGCCGGCAATGGTCAAGACGATGGCGAAGGACCCCATCATTTTCGCCATGGCCAACCCGGACCCCGAAATCAAGTATGAAGATGCCAAAGCCGCTCGTCCGGATTCCATCGTTGCCACTGGCCGTTCGGACTATCCCAACCAGGTGAACAATGTGCTCGGCTTCCCGTTCATCTTCCGCGGCGCGCTGGATGTGCATGCCAGCGCCATCAACGACGAGATGAAACTGGCCGCGGCGCACGCATTGGCGGCGCTGACCAAGGAAGATGTGCCGGATAGCGTACTGCGCGCCTACGGGGAAACCAGCATCAAGTTCGGACGGGACTACATCATTCCCAAGCCGCTGGACCCGCGCGTCCTGTTATGGGAAGCCCCGGCGGTGGCCGAAGCCGCAATGAAGACCGGCGTGGCCCGCAAACAGATTGATATTGAAGAGTACAAACAGCAACTGGCTTTCCGCCAGGGCAAGGGCCAGCAGGTGCGGCACTTCATTCTCAACCAGGCCAAGTCCATTAAGAAGCAGGAACGCCTGGTGTTTGCCGAAGGCGAAGAGCCCAAGATTATTCGTGCCGCCGCCCAGGTGCTGGATGAAGGGATTGCCCACCCGGTGCTGGTAGGTCGGCCGGACGTCATTAACCAGCGTATCGAAGAACTGGGACTCGACTACAAACCGGACGTGGTGAATCACCTGGCCTTTGACCGCATTGAAGAATACATCGATGCCCTGTACAGCCATCGGCAGCGCAAGGGTGTGAGCCGCCGGCAGGCACAGAAAAACCTGCGCGACCGCAACGTCTTCGGCGCGCTGATGGTCAAGATGGGCGATGCGGATGCCTTCGTCTCTGGATTGACGTTTGAGTACCCGGAAGTCATTCGCCCCGCGTTGGAAATTCACCACACCAGCCCGGATGCCCGCATTGCCGCGGGCGTGTACATCATGATTGTGGACGAGAAGGTCTATCTCTTCACCGATGCCACCGTCAACATCGACCCCTCCAGCGAAGACCTGGCAGACATCGCCATCCTGGCGGCAGACTATGCCAAGAAGCTGGGGCTGGAGCCTCGTGTGGCCATGCTGTCCTTCTCCAACTTCGGCTCCACACCGCACGCCCTTTCGAACAAGGTGCGAAAGGCGACCGCGATGGTGCATGAGCGCCGCCCGGACCTGATGGTAGATGGCGAGATGCAGGCCGACACGGCCGTGGTCGCCGACATCATCGAAAAGCGTTACCCGTTCAGCAGCGTGAAAGACGCCAACGTGCTGGTATTCCCAAGCCTGGAGTCGGCCAACATCGCCTACAAACTGGTCGACCGTCTCGGCGGCCCCAATACGCAGGCCATTGGCCCCATTCTGCTCGGTATGGGCGCGCCGGTGCACGTCCTGCAACTTGGTGACGAGGTGCGCGACATCGTCAACATGGCGGCCGTGGCAGTTATGGACGCCGGCGGCCGGTCGAAGAAGAAATAGTCGTACAAGCCTGACCAGAGTGCGCATGGGTTCGCCCCGTGCGCACTTTTGTTTTGCGGCAAAGGCATGGGCTATAATCCCCGAATCAAATGGGAGAGGCGCGTTTTGACCGAGAAGAAACGAATCTTGTTCGTGTGTCTGGGGAATATCGTACGCAGCCCGCTGGCTGAGAACATGTTCCGGCACCTGGCGGCGCAGGCCGGCCTGGCCGACAAGTACGAAGTCGATTCGGCCGGCACGGCGGCTTACCATATCGGCGAAGAGCCAGATGCGCGTATGCGTGAGGTGGCCGCCGCGCGCGGGCTGGTGTATACCGGCTCCGGGCGGCAATTCACCGCGCAGGACTTCAAAGACTTTGACCTCATCGTCCCGATGGATGGCACCAACAAGGCCGACGTGTTGCGTTTGGCGGAGCGCGACGACCAGCGCGCCCGGGTTCACCTCATGCGCGAGTTTGACCCGCTGGCCGACCCCACCGATGGCGTTCCCGACCCTTACTATGACGGCATGGACGGCTTCCGCGAGGTGTATGACATTGTGGAACGCTCGGCGCGCGAGTTGCTGCGTCAGTTGGAACAGGGGATGATATAGGATTCAGGCTGGTGCAAGGGACAAAAGAGCGGAAACGGTCTTCCAGTTGCGCGTGGTGGCGGGCTGGCCCAGTTTGCGTTCCAGAAAATTATTGTTGAGTTTGGCACGGCCATAGCCGTCCGGGCAATGCAGGTAAACCGCGCGTCCTTTCAGTACAAACCGTTCCCGGCCCGCTTCCACGGTCGCCAGTTCCTTCACCGCCGTAGGCTCTGGCGCGCCGGCCAGCAGGGTGAGGTGCAGGTTGGCGATGTCCACGCTGGCCTGGCCGATGAATGGATTGCCCGCCGCAATGCTCTTGAACTCGGCTTGAGTCAATAACAATACCGGGATGGGGAAGCCAAAAGATTTTTCCAGTGCGCGCTCGATTGCGGTCGCATCTGCTTTCTCAGCACGGAACCACACGTTGCCGGTCTGGATGTAGGTGCTGACGTCGCTAAAGCTCTGCGCGGCAAACGCCGCCCGCAGGTCCGTCATCGGTACTTTCTTCTGCCCGCTGACGTTAATGCCGCGCAGCAGCGCAAGGTAGACAGTCACAATCAGCCCCCCGCCAGCCTGCGGGTCTCGCCCAGCCGTTCTTCCATCTTGCGTTCAATTTCGCCGGAGGAGCCTTCCACCGGCGTGTCCGTCACTTCGAGGCGGGTGAACTTGCCGCGCTTGCACAACGAACGCGAGAACTCCAGCTCTTCGACGATCTTGAGCGGGTCGGTGTAGTCTGCGCCCACCGCGTCCACGCCTAGCGTGCGCTGGCGCTGCTGGCGGTACTTGAGCGAAAGGTTGGGGTCGATGTCCAGGCAGAACACGCGTCGGCGGTCCAGTTCCCACAGTATGGCCGGCGGCTGGATGTTCAGCACCACCGGGTAGTTTGCCACTTTCCAGCCGTGGTCAGCCAGGTAGTACGCCAGCGGCGTCTTGCTGGTGCGGGAAGGGCCGACCAGCAGGATGTCGGCTTCCGGCCAGCCATCGGGGTTCTTGCCATCGTCATGCGAAAGCGTGTATTCAATCGCGTCAATGCGCTGAAAAAAATCCTTGTAGAGTTCATGATAGCGGCCCGGCGCCTGCAGCGCTGGCACGCCCAACACCCGGCTGAGGTGTTCCTGCAAAGGCCCGAGCAAATCCACCTGGGCTACGCCATGCGCGGCGCAGGCAGCCAGCAGGTGGGCGCGCATCTCGTCCACCACCAGCGTATGCACGATGACCCCGCCATCCGCGGCGGCTTTCTGGATGACCGCGTCGATCTCGCCGGGTTCTTTTACAAAGTTTTTCGTTTCAACCGGGATGTTGTGGCTTGGGAATTGCTTGAGGATGGCATGCACCATCCCCAGCCCGCTGCTGCCCTGCCCGCCGGTGACGATGTACACCGGCGCGCAGTCCGCGCCGTCGTGGCCGTCTTCAGCGAAGTGCGAGCCCATCGCGGCGCGCGGGGTGGGGAAGCGGTCGGTCATAATCGTCCCGCTATCGCCTCACGGGTGATACACGATTTCCAGGTCAACCTTGAACTCGCTCACTTCCTGCGCGGTGTGGTCCACAAACGACTCGGCGAAGTGCATGAAGCGATAGGCATCCGAGAAATTGCTGGCAATGCCGAACGAGACGCGCATCGCGCCAGTCTTCTTGCCGTCCACCACCACCAGGAAATCCTGGTACGTCATCCGTTCCTTGTCTTTGAACAGCGGAGCAAGCTCAGCCTCGCTGATGCCCAGCGCCATCTCGCGCGCCCCGGGGTTGCAGTGGCAGCCGGTGCGCACGCTGGTGTTCGATTTGTTTGCCATTTTCTCAATCGTATACCCGTCCATCATGGTGCCGTGCGGGCCAAAGAAGTTAAATTGCACCGTTCCGCCGCGGGTGATGGTGCGGGTGGGGCCATAGACCTTGACCACCGGCGCGCCGTTGCTGTGTTTCAGCGTCGTCATTTGCTCCAGCAGCCAGCCGGTTAACGATTCCACCCGGGTGTGAATGGTGTCAATGCCGATGCCTTCGATGTGCTTGAGGCCAATCTCCACCGCCGGGATGTTGAGGTAATTCGGTGTGCCATCCTCAAACCCGGTTTCGCCGGGGGCCAGGTAGAAATGCTCGCCCTGCACGGTGGAATACACCAGCGTGCCGCCGGCATACCACGGGCGGCGCAGTTTCCCCAGTTTCTCTTTGCGCGCCAGCAACGCGCCAAGGCCGGTGGGGTAGCCGAACATCTTGTAGAACGACAGGCAGATGAAGTCCGGGTGAATGGCAGACAGGTCCAGCCGGTTGGTGGGCACGAAGGCGGCGGCATCCAGCAGCACGTCCCAGCCCTGCGCTTGAGCTTTCTCAATCCAACTCAGGTCATGCTGCACACCGGAGAAATTGGATTGCGCCGGGAAGGCGAACAGGTTGTTGAGGGCGGGGTCGCGGCGCGCCAACTCGTCAGCCAGCCGCGCCTCGTCAATCCGCAGGTCGGGCGGCAGCACCGGCACATAGGTCACCTCCGCGCCGCCATGGTGGGCGTATTCGCGGATGCCGTTCACCGAGTTGTGGTTGTCATACAGCGGCAGGTAACGCGCGCCGGCGGCAAACGGGTAGGCCTCGCCCACTAGCTTGAGCGCGCCGGTGGCATTCTGGGTGAAGATACAGGCGTACTCGTCCGGGTCGGCGTTGAAATACTTCAGCACATAGGCGCGGGCAGCCTCCACCAGCTCGGTCATGTGCAGGCTGGTGGGGTTAAACGAGTGCGGGTTGCCGAAAACGTTCTCCGCCAGCAGTTTGTAGTGGGCATCCAGCTGGCTTTGGGCATACAGACCCCCGCCGGTGTAATCCAGGTAGATGTGGCCGGCGGCATCCAGCCTGGCGTAGTCGGTGCGGCGCAATTCGTCAACGCTGGCTGTGGCGGCGTAAGCGGGCGTTGCGGCCCTGAATTCTGCTTCGGCGGCGGCGAGTTGGTCAAGGGGGTAGCGGGCGGGTTTCGTCATACGCTCTCCTCAGGGAAACAGTGCCTTCATTATAAGCGGTGCGCGGCGCGCCGCAGCACGGCGGGCACTTCATGCGGCAGCAAGCCGTCCCATTGGAACTTCTCCATTTCCACGCGGTAGTCGCGGCTTACCCGTACGCCCTCGCCGCGCAGCAGTTTGGCCTGGCGGGAACGGCTTTGCAGGGTTGCTCCCGCGCGCACCTCGCCGTTGTAGTGGATGACTCGCTGCCAGGGCACATCGGCATACGCGGGCGTATCCGGCAGGGCGCGCAGGGCATACCCCACTGCGCGTGCCGCCCGCGGGTTGTCCAGCATCCGCGCAATTGCCCCGTAGTGGGTCACTTCCCCCTCCGGAATGCAGCGCACAATGGCGTAGACCTGTTCGTAGAAGCTCATGGTTTGAGGCTATTATAGTAGTGTGAAAGATTCTGTTAAGAACCGCGCGCTAAAATAGCCCCACTTTCGTTCAATTTGGAGGCCGATGATGGCAAAAATCGAAACCGCAACGTTGGGGGGCGGGTGTTTCTGGTGTCTGGAAGCCGTGTATCAGGAAGTGAAGGGCGTGGAAAGCGTGGTGAGCGGCTATGCCGGCGGCCATGTGGTGAACCCCAGTTATGAAGAAGTGTGCGCCAAACAGACGGGCCACGCCGAAGTGGTGCAGGTGCATTACGACGCGGACATGGTGAGTTTCAGCGACTTGCTGGATGTCTTCTTCACTATCCATGACCCGACCACCCTCAACCGTCAGGGCAACGACGTCGGGCCGCAGTACCGCTCGGCGATTTTCACCCATGATGAAGACCAGATGCGCGTCGCAAAAGAAAAGATCGCCGCGCTGGAAGCCGATGGCTTGTGGCCCGGCAAGTTCACCACCGAGGTCGCCCCGCTGGACGTGTTCTACCCGGCGGAAGACTATCACCAGAATTACTTCAAGCGCAATCCCTTCCAGGGTTACTGCATGGCGGTGGTCGCCCCCAAGGTGGCGAAGTTCCGCAAATTGCACACCGAGCGGTTGCGCGCCTGACCGCGGAGTATACTGGTTGGTAGGAATTCACCAATCTCCCGGAGGAGCTTCGCATGACCCTACCCCTCGACCTCACCATGATGCTATCGCAGCCCTATGAAGAGGCAATAGAATCCGTAACCGCTGCCCTCAAAGAGCAGGGTTTTGGTGTCCTTACCCGCATTGATGTGGACAAGACGCTCAAGGAAAAGATCGGGGTAGACTTCCGGCGCTATGTCATCCTCGGGGCGTGCAACCCGCCGCTGGCGCACCGGGCGCTGACGGCTGAAGCCCGCGTGGGGCTGATGTTGCCCTGCAACGTGACCGTGGAAGAAGTTGAAGGCGGCGCGCGCGTCAATATCCTCAACCCGCGTGCGATGATGACCGCTCACCCAGACCTGGGCGGCAACGCCGAACTGGCTGCTGTGGCTGAAGACGCCTACACCCGGCTGGCGAAAGTGCAGGAAGCATTGGCCGGGGCATAAACCTGCGAATCACACAATAAAGGGTGAGGGCCGGGAGTTCCGGCCCTCTTCTATTTAAATGTGAATTGGCATAAGCTTCTTCTTTGAATTTCGGGACAATGTGGCTATGATGGAAGTACATGGTCTTGGAGAGAAGGGCGAAAAAATGACGGAGCACCAAACGGGCAACGAAACTGACGCACTGGCTGGGTTGGAGTCACCCTCAGCAGAAGAACGCCAGGCGGCGATATCCGCATTATTGGAAATCTCCCCGCTGCCGGCGGAAGGCGTGGCGACGCTGGAACGCATGGCGCTGCATGACCGCAGCAAGTCCGTACAGGCCGGTGCCCGCGACGCGCTCAGCAGCCCGGCCGTGCGCGCCTGGCGAAAAGCCCAACCGGGGTTCAGCCGGCAACTGCGCGATTGGTTGTTGAATCAGATTGCCACCTGGCGCGCCGACGAACTATTGACCGCCGAACAGGCCGAAGTCCTCACCCGCCGCTATGACTTTGACGCCGGCGCGGCTGTCCCCGCCCAGCCTTCTGCCGCCGCGGCCCCCAAACCCCGCAAGGAGCCCAAACCCCGCCGCAGTCTCGGGGAGGTGCTGATGAGCGAAAGCACCATCAAGACCGCGCTGTACCTTGGGGCGTTCTTCGTCATCATGGCTGCCTTCATCTTCTCCGCGCTGATTGAAATCCTGCGCATCCCCATTCTGGCTGGCACCAGCCTGTTGTTCCTGGTTGGCAGCCTGGCGTTAAAGCGGCGGCTCGGGCAGGCCAGTTTTGTGTTGTTCATCCTGTATTCGGCATTGGTGCCACTGGCGGCCGGCGCCGTTTTTGAGGCGCTGCCCTTCCTTTCGGCATTCAGCTACCCTTTCTGGATTGGCGTGACCACCTTCCTGCTGGCGAACTGGGTTTTCGCCACGTGGTTTTACCATTCGCGTTTCTTCAGCCTGCTGGCGCTGGGCGCGTTCTTCGTGCTGCCATTTCAGGTTGGCAACTGGTTTAACCTGGAAGACGTGCTGGTGCTGAATCTGGCCGCGCTGGGCAATCTGCTCGTGCTGGGCGTGGTGGTGTTGTGGCGGCGGGTCGAGAAACTGCCGTCCTCCCGCCCGGTCTGGATAGTTACCCATTTGTGGCAGGTCGTCCTGCTGGCGGCGGGCTTCTTTATGGCGATCACTTACCTCCTGGAGGATGAACGCTGGCTGTGGGCAGAGGTCAGTTTGTGGGGACTGGCGGCGCTGTTCTACCTGTTGGCGGGGCTTGCGTTCAAGTCCAGTCTGGCCGTGTATGCAGGAGTCTTTGTCAGTCTGCTGATGCCGTGGTATGCCGCCGGCGCGCTTTTGCTCAAGTACGCGCCGTTGCTGACGGTTCTGGCCGCGTGGAGTCTCGGCTGTCTCGTCCTGGCAGAGGTCTTGCGCCGGATGAAGGTCGAATTCCTGCGCACGCTGGCGGCCGCCGTGGATTTGGGCGGTGGCCTGATGCTGGCCTTCGCCCTGCTGGCTTCCACGTTGACCAAACCGTTGGATGTGCTGTTGCTCCAGGCCATTAGCCTGTTTGTGCTGTTTGTACTGATGCTGGTACGCTCCCGCGCCCTGGTGTGGATTGGCGCACTGTTCGCCGCGTTCCTCGTCTACCGCACGCTGATGCTGGGCGTGGGACTCCCCACCGCCGCCCTGCCCCCCGGGCATGTGATGCTGGTCGCCGCAGCCGCCTATCTCGCACTGGATGTCATCGTGCGGCGCGCCCGTGCCGGGCATCCCGCCTGGCAGGTCTCGCCCACCGTCTTCGGCGGGCTTTCGGCGTTGTTCGCCGCCTTGCTGTTATTGAACGAGGTCGAGTCCGGGACGCTGTGGGCTGTGGCCGGCTATGCCGGTCTGGCGGTGGTCCTCCTGCTCTATTCGGTTCTCGTTCGCTTCCGCTGGGGTGTGCCGCTGGTCGCGGCCGCACTGGCGCTGGGTTGGGCTTCGTTGCTGGTGTATTTGGAACCTGAACGCTGGGTGCTGATAAGTTTCGTTCTGCCGGTCATCTTCCTTGCCGCGTGGTTCGTGCTGGCGCGCCGCGGGTCCGGCTGGGCGCGGCCCACGCTGGTCGGCGGGCTGGGGCTGGCTGCGCTGCTGACCCTCCTCTCCCCGCTGGAGGGGGAAGCGTTAAGCGGGCTGGTCGGTGCGGCGGGCGCGCTCCTGCTGGCCTATGGCGTGGAGGGACTGGCGGCGCGCCATTCGCCGGAAGTCGCCCTGCCGCGCAACGTGCTCTGGGGCGCGCTCGCCGCCGCGCTGGGCTGGCTGTTATTGATGTCCCTGATCTCCGGTGCGGACGAGCCGTTTGCCGCGCTGGGTGGGCTGTTGCTGCTGGCGGCGCTGAACCTGCACCTGGTGTTCCGCTATCGCTGGCCGGATGGCCTGCTGGGTGTGTGCGCGGCTTTTGCAGGCGCCTTGCACTACGCGCTCGATGGACTGGGCATGGACGAGAAGACGTTGCCGATGGTGATTCTGGCGGGGATGTTCCTTGGCATCGGCCTGCTGCCGCGGCTGAATGGCGAGCGGCTATGGGGCGCGTACTTGCGCGCCAGCGGGCTGGTGCTCGCCGCGCTGGCCGGGCTGGTGAGCCTGGGGCTGGAATCGTGGTCGGCTGTCTTCACCCTTGCCCTCGCCGCCTTGCTGTACACGGCGGAGGCCTTCCGCCGTCGCAGCGTGAGCCTCGCCCTGCCCGCTGACCTCCTGTACCTGGCGGCGTATTTCAAAGTTCTGCTCGCCTTCCAGGTGGAAGAACCGCAGTTCTACTCGGTGGGGGCGGCCGCGCTGGGCATGCTGATGCACTACCTCCTCATCCGCACCGGCAGCGGCGCGCTGGCCTTCATTGCCGGCATGCTCTCCCAACTCATCCTGCTCGGCACAACCTACATCCAGATGGTAGACACCGGCCGGTTCGTGTTCTTCTTCATCCTGTTCTTTCAGGCGCTGGTGGTCACGGTCTACGGCCTGCTGGTGCGCTCGCGGAGTCTGGTCATCACGCCCATCGTCATCGTGGTCATAGGCGTGATAACCGTCGTATTCAGTTCCTTGCAGGGGCTGGCCGCGCTGGTCATGCTCGGCTGCACCGGCTTCCTGTTGCTGGGCCTGGCGATTCTGGCGCTGGTGCTGCGTGAACGGCTGGCCAAGGCCGGCCAACTGATGCGTGAGCGTATGGAGGATTGGTCGGCGTAGCGGCGCTTACTCCGTGGTTATCGCTTCCAGCGCGACGCCGGAATGGAATCCCTAGTAGGGGGTCTAGTCCGGGACATTTTGAGTGGGATTTTTCTGGAATTAGATCGGAAAAAGGGAAGCCGTTCGAAGTCGCACTTGAAAGTACTCATTCTCCAGATTCCAGTGCGGCAATAGCCGGATTCTCGTACCACACCACTCCCAGGCCGTCTACTTCTTCTGTGATGATGATGTCCTGATCTCCATCCCCGTCTACATCGTAGAGAAGGGGGAAGTCATACTTTGCGCCTTGCGGCCCTGAAATGTCGTGCCACGTCCAAAGTGGGGCATAGGGGTTTCCAGATTGGCTTAACCAACCCAGGCCGGAGACTTCGCCGCCTGCTTTCTCCAGACTCAATATAATGTCCAAGTTGCCGTCGCAGTTCACATCCATCAGAGCCACGCCCTTAGGGGCTTTGCCGCTGGGCGCCTCCCAGTGAATCGGGTAAGTCTCCACCTCGGGCACTCCACCCCTGTTAAGTCGCCGGACGAATAACACGGTCGTCTCATTTCGAAGGGGGATGACGAAATCCTCTATGCCGTCATTGTCAAGGTCGCCGATATCCATGAAGTTGGGCCAGGTCCCTGCCAGGTCGCCGAAGAAGGTTGAAGGCCACAATTGCTCGACCGAGTCGCCCGGATTTTCCAGCCAGCGGGGTCCTTGGTGCTCGGCATCCGAATCACGGTCGGTCACCACCAGGTCGTCCAGGCCGTCGCCGTTCACATCGAAGGGGATGAGTGACATCACCCATCCGGCGTAGTCGATCTCATGATGTTGCCAGGCTCCCAGGTCGCGCCGGTTCTCTGGTGGGGCCTCGAACCAGGCCACTTCTCCGCGGGTTACGCGTAAGTAATCGCTCTTGCCTCCAGCGACAATATCCGGCCATTCATCGTTATTTACTCGCATCTCGACGGCGAACATCCAGGAAACGCCCAGCGAAGCTGGCAGGAGGTCGGTCTCCCACTGTGCAGGATCAAGAAGGCCTTCTGGGTCCTGCGGCCCCCAGTGCACGTAGATAGCGAGGGTGTCGCCTTCGTGGGAGGAAATAATATCCAAAGCGCCATCCCCATCCACATCCATCGCGAACGCGTCCTCGCCGCGCGGCTCATTGCCGACCATCACTGCAGGCCAGGGTTCGCGGACCAACTCCGTACCCGGGTGTAGGAAGAGATAGATGTCGCCGCTGCCCTCGAAGGCCACCACCAGATCATCCCAGCCATCGCCGTTGAAGTCGCCCAGGCGCGTCCCGTCAGGGCCGCCGGCTTTCTCGATGATGCGGTGGATGAGCCAGGGCTCAGCAACGGCAGTAGGGTCCGCGATGCATCCGGCTGCCGAGTGTTCTTCCGGAGTGGCAGAAGGAGGGACCGCGCTGGGAGTTGGTTGAGGCGTGAACGTGGATCCCGATGCCACCATCGAAGCCAAAGGGGTTGCCTCTAGTGTCAAAAGAAAAATGAACAGGCCGATCACCAGTGCCAGCAGAACTGACAGTATTAGCAGCGAGGGAGAGATAATCCGCTTTCGCGGTGAACTATTTATTTTGATCACGGCTAGTGAATTCCGATCAGATCATATGGGAGAATTGCCAGAACCCGGTCCAACGATACTGTAGCAGTCACGCTCTATTCACCGAACGTGGTCTTTTCAGGCAATTATGTCGTTTCCAGCAATAGACCGGACTGGAATCCCGAGTAGGAAGGTTGAATCCGGCGCGGTTTGACTGGAATTTTTCCGGAATTAGCCCGGAAAAAGGGGATGATTCCGGAATTAGAGCGGAAAAAGGGGAGGCAGACAAATTAGGGGAAATCCCGTGCAAAAGTTGGAAGTGCACTATGCCCCCAACCCAGCCTGAAGATTCTACTTATCCCTAGCATAAATTTTGGGAGCTTGACAGACTGCCTTTGAAATGCCAAGAAGATGTGTCTGATTCTTCCACTGTTCAGATTTGGCTAAATGGCCGGGGACAGCATATTGAGTGCTGTCCCCGGCAACTAAAGTGCAAGACGCTCCTAGACTGAGAAGAGGGAGAACTTCTTGGTAAGGTCGTTTAGCTTGGCAGCTGATCCGAAAAGACACACGCCATAGTAGTCAAGCAATTCCTCCTTAGTAGAGCGCGTCTTGTCCATTTGATCTTGTGCTGATGACCCAAGCATTGTGTCGACAAAATCTGTACAAAGAATTCCCTCCCCAATGGCGGCTGCCCGCAAGGTTCGAATCTGGTTGCCATTCTTCGCAGATAGGATTATGAACGGGTAGAAGCTAATGCCCGGGTGAAATCCTCCATCGGCATCCCTATACTCAAGGAATCGCATGGATTGAGTATTTTCGCACAGGCTGACCAGGCCAGCCGTCATGTGTCCCAATGCATTCAACAGTCGCGGAAGCTCGATCTTCTTGTTGAGAACTGCAACAAACTTAAATTCATTATCTGTGTACATGGTATCTCCTTATGGCCTCCAGGCTTGGGACATATCCCAAACCTGGAGGCCATTCTACATTGGACCTTACATTCCGTTCATCACGTCTGCAAGGTCAGCGTTAGTTGCAAGGCTACTCTTATTATCGATTGGGGGGAGGGAGCTCAAGACCTCGAACACATGGTCGATAGCATTTCCCAGCCCCCAGACTTCCGAGTAAGGCTCCGGCCAACCAGGACTACCAGCCTCAAGATCTTCTTGGCGGGCATAGGCAGCATTTACCCACGTAAGACTCTCCGGATGTCGGTGGTGATGATCGTGTTGGGGCAAATCGCCCATCAATACGAATACCCGTGCCGGAAGGTGAAGGAAGAGCATGCGCCCGAACCAAGTTAGCCAGGCAACGACCTTCTTGGCTCCGTGCCAACCCTGATCTGGAGCGGGTTCTCCCATGAATCGGCCAGCAGTCAAGCGAGCAAGTACCCAGCGCCCTGACTGTTTTGGGTCTCGGATCTGAAGCCACCTGTGTTCGCAGGTGAACTGCAGGAGCGCTGAGATGTGGTATAGGATAGTAAGCGGGAAGACCCACGCAATCGCGTATTCGCTCCAAAGACCGAGCCAGGATACCAAGCTCAACTGAGCCGTCCACCAAACCAAACTCATGAACCGCCGATAAGACGGCGCACTAATGAAGTTGGCTTTGAGGCGTGCCTGGAGGAATATCCTGTGGAAGCGTGGAGAGACCACAGTCCACCACAACCGGCGCCAGAGCGCGGCCTTCTGCAGCCCCGGAAGAAACCCCAACGTTACCAGAAATTTGACATCAGGATCTTCCAGCGTGGCGAGCTGTTTGCTGTGATGTATCGAAACATGATCGGCCTGATACGCCTGGAAGTCTTGTACCAAGATTGTCGTTGATACCAGTTCCATGACAATTCGGTCCAAGACCTTGTTCCCACTGAATTTTCCATGCACACACTGGTGGCTGATCATGATGAGCAGCTTCCGTGCTCCGCTGACGGTTACCATCCAGGCAAGTAGCAGGATGGGAACTGCCAAGATGGCAGTAATCTGCATCGATACTACAACCCAACTGGCGAAAGCTCCACCAAAGAGGGCTGCAAGTGCCGAAACCAGATGGAACCAGTTGCTGGGAGTGTGCTTGGAACGCGCTCCGTAAGGCGGTTTGCCGGTAACCCATGTGAGGAGCGGTTGAACAAAGCTCGGCAATGCTAACAGGCTTTCGCGCACACCGGAGTTTTGGACGGTATGGTTGGTAGGCGATTTCACTTCGTTTTTCCTTTCTTCCAGATTGGCTTGGGGTGGCGCGACCGAGGTGGCCGCATACTTCTGATTGGTTTTCATCGTGCAGTCCTTTCTAGTCAGTGTCGTTGGGCATGTTGCCACGAGTTTGTTCAGGGCACGCCAGATCAGGAGCTTTTGCCCGGCGGAAGATCCCCGTAATCAAGTTGGCGACCCATAGGAAGTTACTTTGTGAGTTTCCTTCACCTCGTGAGGCGACTTTCCCCCTCTTTCCTCGGGGTATGGTCAGCACCCGAATGTGTTGGAAGGCTAACTCGACCGCGAGCTTCTGTAATTCGTCAGAAACCTCGGGTGTGTTGGTTTTGTCGTTTATGGTGGTCATAGGTTTCTCCTTTGTCACCAATTGCCTAGTAAGCCGGTTACCAGGTCAGTTGATCTACCCAGTTAGCTCTGTCTACGAGTTGCCGAGCGGTGGCCGAGTCGACGACAATAGAAACGTTTGCCATCAATCCGGATTCTGTGCAGCTTGTTCCAGTCACTTCGTATTCATCGGTGAGAGAGGTCATGTCGTGTGCGACAGCATTGCAGAGGCCATAATGAGTGGAAACGTGGCTGACCAGAACTCGAACTTCATCCTCAGACAGATGCTGACGAGACTCATGACTGACATGCTGTGTCATAGGGACCCTCCTCGATTGGGGAACTTTCACGCTCCTCATATCTGAAGCAAACAGGTGCCCGTAAGCTAGGCGTAGACTCATGTGTGGGTTTGGGATTCTCGGATGTAATGTGCGCCCGTTTGAGGGGACACTCGGGACACCCATTACAATTATTGGGTTTTGTGGGGGGCGATACTGGGGATGTTTCGTCTGGTTTCTTCATTTCCGGTCTCCGGGGCATAAAGCCCATCAATATCTTGATCGGAACCCGCTTGCGCGGGTTTGAGCCACAGGGATACCAGCTAGGGCTCAACAGAATAGCCACGACAACATTGTTAGAAGAAGCCCACTTCGGGCTGAGCGGCGAGAAGCTCTAAGGGAGAGGCCAGGTCATGAAATTTGCCCGAATCTGTGTTGAAATTTCCCGCTATCGGGTGTAATATCAAGTGTAGTAGTGGCGATGCCCGCTCCACAAAGGCTGTGGCAGTCGTCGAAGGGACGGTGGGCTGGACCCCGCCGTCCTCTTGTTTAGAATTACTCTCAGCTCATTTGGACACCTCCTAAAAAGGATGGTTGTTTTTCTTGGTTGCCAGCACAGAACGCTCGAAACGGTTGGCATCGGGCTAGGGGGAGGTAGCCGGTCTGGAGGTTGTGAATTCTCATGTTCAGAGCATCCTCGTATGTAGCTTTGTAGTTTAAACTACTTTACTACATATGAGAGTTGCTGTCAAGTGGTTTATGCAAATCCACCCGGGATATCTAATGGCCTGCGGAAGATGGTGTGTTCACTACATGGCAGGTCAGGTATGTCAGGCACCGGAAAAGCTACACCCGCCTACCAGGATCACATGGATTGTGGGAGAGCCGATTTTAGGGGAGCCTTATCAGAGCCATGTGTGTCGAAACTGCCTTATCAATCGTCACCATCGTGTGTGATTTGAAGCGCATCCGCCATCGAAGGCCGGCCTACGTTCAAGCTCGGTTGGCATGTGTAGATGCGATGTTCAATTTGCTGATTAACCTGTTTCACAAGCTCAATCCGCAGGCGGTCCCATTCAGGATGAACATCGCTCAATTGCGCTAGGAAAAGTTACGTCGTTAGTTATTAGAAACTTAACTCCCAATCGAACTCCGAGTTTGGTTTATGGATTAATACATAAGTTGTTAGGAACATTTCCACTTATGAACTCGCGGTGGAGTTCCCTTGCTGGAGTTACCGTGCTGGTAGATAGGTCGATGATGAATGATCCTCCACAGCATTCTCCTTTTATCCTTCCATGGCTGTAAATAGGTAAGAGATGGGTTGGATCGATTGAAGGAACTTCCGACGAGCAATTCACTGATAGTTGAGTACAACTTACTCTAATGTCTGCATTATGTGCCCGCAGAATCTTTACTATCTCAGGTAACGGATTACCACTTCTTTTTTGAGAAAATATCACAGTTGTGGGACTTACTTTGTCGCAAATCTGTCTGGCAAAACCGACTAGATCTTGTGTGCCGGGGTTTCCGCCATGATGTGGGAATACCAGAACTGGAGCGTCGATGTCCACTTCTTTTCTCCGTATTTCATCCAGGCCAATTTCATCCAAATCCCCAGGGAATAAGACGACGGGATTCTCCTCAAATTCCACTCTTATTACAGCGCTTATGGAATTGGTTCGCACTCTCCTGCCTTTATAATCCGTTCCTCCAGGTCCTTTTGCGGCCAGGAAACTACTAGGGCCCAATATACTTAGCTGCACTGGACCATATTCAAAAGATTCGCCTTGTGCTAGGGCAGGAAGGAATGGAATACCTTCGGAATCTAAGGCTTTGATTAGGTCGTCCCAAGACTTAGTGTCTTTTTGTGAATCTGTATTTAGACGTACGCAACCGATTTCGAATTTTCTGCAAGCTACTATTCCAATTAGACCTCCGATGTGATCTTCATCTGCATGAGAAATCAATACTGTGTCAATCGTTCTTACCGATTGTTCTTCTAAGTACTCGATTAGGGGTCTTTTTGGTCCAGCATCAATTACTATGACCTTGTCAGAAGTATGAACTACCGCACTATTTCCATGCCCAACATCAAGTATCACTACTGCATGATCAGGAATTGGCATTTTAGTTATTCTAAGGACCACTGATCGAAATAGACATCTTTGTGGTCTTCTGCACCCAGATTTACACTTGCGTAGAGCCTGTAGGGGGTATTGTCTTTTACCTCCTCCTGAATATTCGCCGGTAACGTATCAGTTGATAGCCTTATGACTTCCTTGCTATCCCAGGCCGGCACAACAACGTAGGCATACTCTTTGTCAAATTCCTCAATTCGAATTAAGGTTCGGTCTGATTTCCGATGCGTCTGGAAATCTCCCTTGAATTCCCTGATGCAGATTTCAAAGCCCATTTGAAGAGTATCCGGATCTAAGTCCTTGGGATTTAGCATTACAGGGATGTTCTTGCGGTATTTTCTAATCTCATCTAGACCTGCAGTTTCCCATGTTGTACATAATATCGCCGGAATTGACATTTCGTACATTCGGTATAATATTTTGGCCCCATTAAATTTTGCGTAGTCCTTAACTGTTAACTTGTGATCGCTCAAAACACCTGCGTTAGTGTGGTTGAATTCTTGAAAGAATCTATCGATTGGTGGGAGAGGTCCTGCTAGCTCATTGCCATTTAGTCCAAGATCCGAAACTGTCCATTGATAGCTTTTTCTAACTTCTGGGTCGTCATCAATAATGATGACGGTATCAAGTTGAACTCCGAGTATCACTAAGCCCATCTTATCTCCCTAGAATTGGCAATTCCACGGTTATTTCTGCTCCTCCAAGGTCTCCGTGTTCTCGAGCAGAGACCTTTCCTCCGAGGTCGCTTACAGTATCTTTTACGATGGCGAGACCAAGTCCTGTTCCATTGAGTCGTGTTGACCTTCCTGGGAGCCAAATGTCCTTCAATGATATCCCCTCAATTCCCGGCCCATTGTCAGTCACTACGAGGGTATAGATTTCCTCATCAGAATACGTAATTAGATGAATTTGTCTATGATTTGTGCCGGCATGCTCGAACGCAGCCAGGGAATTGTTGATCAGGTTAGTGATAATTGATTCCACTGCTGCTTCACTTCCTCGCAAGTATGGGCCTCCATCTGCTAGTTGAATTTTCAATTCGACATCTCTCTCAACAAGGAATGGCTTGAACGTCGAATCCATTTGTGCCACCACATGATTTAGATCGACTCGCCCAATTCGGCGCTTATCGTGATCTAGCAATCTAAGCGTGGCAATGCCCAGAACTGAAAGAGCGCCCAATGAGGCTTTAATTGCTTCGACTGGTGAACTTAGTAAATTTTCAAACTCGTCTTGAGACAATTTTCTTGCCCTTCTCTCAATCGTGTTAATTGCTTGAGATATCAATTTTATCGAGTTTCCACTTGATTCATGGGCAAAGGTCGCAGCCATAATACCAACAGTACTTAAGGTTCGATAGAGCTGCACTTCTTTGTGGAGAGTCTCAACTTCCTTTTGCCTTGCTCTCTCATAAGCTGAGAACGCTTCTATCAATTCCCCTTGTTGTTTTTTGGGTAATTCATCAATCGCTTTTCTAACTCTTGTCTCAGTCCTAGAGGATTTTTCCTTTGCTTCTTGCTTACTACTCAATCGCCTTTTCTGGGCAACTTCAAGCCTTCTGTTGGCAAGCCACTCCAATGAGTCTTGAGCGAACAACCGTAATTCCTGAAATGATTGGTCTTCAATAAACCCTGATCTGTCTGTTTTCTGAACAAGACTGTGCACTTGGTCTTTTACAAAGACCCTTCCAATCAAAGTGTTAGTTGAGGGTCTTTCTTCAGGATTTTGAGATCTTCTAACGTTGATATCTAACCAGTCGAATCCAGTATCTCCATATGGAGATACGCGAATCCCATTGTGAAACAGGTGAACTCCCCCAAATTCACTTAGCCAAGTTCTTACTTCGCCTATTGTGATGTTTCGTAATTTGAATTTTTCCGCATCTAACAAGAATACCCACACATCAAATTGCGTTGGTGGACAACTATACAATTCACGGTTACGTTTCGCTGCAATTTCATCATGATTGGCTGAAAACAAAACATTACCTTTCCAATCTGTGGTTTCTGCTGAAACTCTCCCGTCCAAGTCTACTGAAGCACTCAAGTGATAATCGGCCTGGTCAAAATACCGACTTGAAACCAGAGTCTCGAATCGTTGAAATTCGGGAACCACTAACTTCGGGTGAAACCCCGAAGGGTCATCTCCGAAAGGGTCCGCCAGTAATACCAATGCTCTTGCTAGCTTCTTGATATCAACTTCTCCGATAGGAGACCGAAGATTTTCCACAGTAATCTCTGAGCCATGAGCTAGCTTGGTGCTTCTCGACAATATCTCAAGTCCCACATCTTCTACCAACCGGGCTTGATCGAATTCTTCCCATGAAATCGTTAGCTCGAACTCTGTGCCAGGTTTAGACTTTGGTCTTGTACAAAGTGAGGCTTTATCCCCCAATCTAAGTGCTGCTAGCCTACCTAATCCTTTGTCTCCGGCAGGGAATCGTCCGAGATGAGTACGTACAGAAGAATTCTTTTCGGACTTTCCCAGTACTAGCCATCCATCAGTAATCTGGTCAATTGACATCCCAACGCCATCATCGACAACACGAAAAGCCCCTCCGGCGTTATTAGTCTGCAGAAGCTCAATTGTGCAGTTTAAGGCGTCAGCATCATAGGCATTCTTTACCAACTCCAATATACCTATACCGGGACTAGGATTTAGTTCCTCGCCTAACCTCCGCAAGATGTTAGTGGAGAACCTAAAAGTTGCTTCAGTCATCGCTAACTCTCCAGGGCAAGTCCATCACAGAGGAAACTGTCAGGTGTCTACAACGTATTCTCTGATTCATCCATTCATTGGTTTCAGTAAGCCCGAACAAATTCAGGAGTTTCGAACATGTAGAGAGTCTGCCGTCTTTTGGCACTAATACTAGCAAGTGATTCTCTACAGCGACTTCTCTATTGCCTCGAATGATTGCAGCACGTAATCTGAAACGGTCTTCCTTGCGAGAGGTTCTTTGAACCACAACGAAAGGGGGAGAAAACACGCGTCCAAGGAATCTCCGACTTTTGGGAATTTCGAAAATACTCTTGCCTTGAGGGAGGTCTCTCGCTACTAAGAACTTCCTCCACTTTCCCTTATGCGGATCTCTGTAATTCACTACAGGGCCGACACGGACTTCGAAATAGTCCCCAACAGACTTTTTCCCCCGGCTGATCATCTGCCAATTCTGTGGCTGGTTTTGCCCTGACTTTTGAGTCCTTTTGAATTGCGCAATAAACACATCAACATCAGTGTAACTATCAAACTGACCGCAAAGTATCACTTTCTCAAGTACTAACTGATTCTGAATTTGCTCACGCCAGGCTTGATATCTGGACCCACTTCTTAGAACGTCTGGAAGGACTGCAATGATCTTTCCGTTTGTTGTCAGGAACTTGAGACATCTTTCCAAAAATACTGCTGCTGAATTTACCTTCCCACTCGCCCAATTAACCATTGAGGGAGAATTCATGAGATTATATGGAGGGTTCATTACTACACAGTCAAAAGTTTCTACTTCAAGATCGTCTTCCAGAAAAGAGACAGCCTTAATATTTGGGAAGATTTCGGATTTTTCATATTCGAATGTTTGACTCTCGTGGAGGAACATGGCTAGAATTACAAGTCTCTGCTTTGCCAAGTCAACAAACTCCGGGAATATGTCAAACCCGTGAAGAACAGTTCCCCAGTCATTGATGGTTTCATTAATCGTTCTAGATCTCCCAACCTTCATTGCACAAGCTATAAGTAAATCGCCAATTCCGCACGCAGGATCCAAATAGCGAATGGCACGTCTAACTTCAATCATCGACATAATCTCATTTCGCAGACGCGAGTCTGTGAAAAATATGCCAGAATTTCTCAGAATCTCAATTTCCACGTTCCTTCTCAGTTCTGTTCCAAGCGCACCATCCAATAATTTATTGGCGTACAGACTCCACTTATCGGCATCCTTGATTGTATGGAGAACAGAAATCAGCCTATCCGCCTCACTAACATATTTTTGAAATTCCGGAGTCTTGATAGGGTAAGTTGACATATGCCTTTCATTATCATATCAATGCGGATTATGAGCAAAAGGATTTTCACTTGATCTATGTTCAGATTGAGTGTGGGGCAGTCTTGCGATTTCGTGTCCAGGCAGTGACACCGATAATCTAATAACCAATGGTGTTACTTTTCATGGCGAAAATTGAGCGATGCACATCGCAGATACATAGGCTTTGAATGTAGACCGCCGTTCAATGGTGGATACACTTCAAATCACCCGGCTGAAAATGATTTAGCGTCAAATGTATGGAAGGGAATAATTTAATCGTCTCCGCTTACGTATTTTGGGCCGCCTTTGGCAGTTTCCCACAAAGTGGGTAGGAGCCAAATAATTGGCCAGGTCACAATTTAGCTCAGTCCAAATTGGATCCCCCCTCTTATCCGCAACTCAGGTCAACTTACAATTACCTAGCAATCTTGACATTCCGTTTCCTCGGCCGGTTCCACTCAATAGATATATTCAATAATTCATTTCTAGTTGCTTGGATCACTAGGAGTCAATAGTTTATATCCCTTGCCTTTCAGATTAATAAGATATTCAGGAACCTTGGCATCGATCTCGATTTTCTCGCGAAGTCTGTTAATTGTCCTCTCCACAACCTTTTCGTTCCTGCCGGGTGGCCACACGTTCTTCAATAGTTCCTCCTGAGTGCAAAGAGTGTTCTTCCTTGCAAGCATGTAACTAAGAAGTCTGGTCTCAAGTTTGGTAAGGGAGATCATTCGGATACCAAGCGATACAATCCCATGCTGCTCGTCCAGTTCAAAGGGTGATTGGGATTTAAGATTTCGAAGGATGGGCTGACCATAGGGGATAATGTGTTCTACACTTTGATCCTCGTGTAGGATATCACTTCTGCGCGTTTCCAGGAATAGCCTACTGAATACCGTGTATCCCTTCATTGCCTCAAAGGTAACAAGCTTGCTATTATGTTCGAGTTTGTCAGCAATCACCAAGTCAACCTGATGTCGATTTTGCTCATTTTCGGAATTAATAAGTTCATCCAACACCTTCAGCTGGGATAATGGGAGTTGTTCAGCAAGGGTCCTACATAGCCATATAACGCGTTCATCTATGAGTAGGTGCCTATGAAGAAATTCTGTATCAAGGGGCGTTGATTCCGCGTTGTTCCTAGCTAGATTAGTCTTGACATATTCAAGTACTATTCCCAATAGATAGGGATGGCCTCCCGTCATCCATTCGATAAAACTCAAGTCCGCTTCCGACAAAGAAAGCCCCCGCTCACTAGATATAGCAGATATTTCGCGTGTTGTTAATAACGGCAAATACACAACATCACAATCGTAAAATGGGGATTCATTAAGTTGTGAAATTGCCCCATGACTCATCATTTGGGAAGGTCCATGTGAACTGGTCGCAATGAACAATAACCTATTCTTTAGTTCGGAGTCCGTAATGTGTCGAATCTTTCGTATGTCACTAACATCAACAGATTCGAGATAAACGTCGATATTGTCAATAAGCATGACTAATCGACTTGAACTGGAAGCTAGAAACAGTTCCAAATCTCTAAAGGCATCTCCTGTCTCCCGAATAGATTTGCGTCCAAATGCCTTAACTGCAAGTTCTAGAATCTCTCCCCAGAAGAGGCTCGCGTAGCTTTCATCAATTGAAAACCTTAGTGCATCAACATAGACAAAAGCAAGGTTTTCGGCAGGCGATAAATTATTCCGGTCTGCATAAATTGTTTTCAAAAAAGTCGTCTTTCCAAAACCCCTTAAACCAATTACTAGAGTTGACTTGCCTTCGCTAACCAGGCGGTAAACAATCTGGGTAGCTAGATCTTCTCTTCCATCAAGATTGGCAACTCTCGCATTTGTTGAAATGTTCATAGCTTTACCTGTCCTCTGCTTTTGGGCCGGGCTTTCCGAAAATCTCCGGGTGATCAATCCGTAATTCTTGAAGACTAAAATTGCTTCTCATCCACAACGCAGTCAAGGGGAGTTTCACTTGAAATGAACTCTTGGACTCGACGGGCTCACTTAGTGTCCTAATTCCTACAAGTCGCTCCAACCCTGCGGAAATCTCGGTAGGGGAAATGTAGTTGGCAATATCGGAAGATATTATTCGATTGAGGGCTACTGGTGCGTTGTCTTCTGACAATTGACAGATGCTTAACAATACGGCCTTATTGATTGCTTGGTTTGCGGAACTCATTCCGTATGAAAAGCCCCACAAATTGCTGAAGTGATACTCTGGTAGCCTGGGAAATTCGCCATTGAGCCACACTTCAAGATCATTGATACTAATTTGTGTTTGGTGCTTCAACGCAAGCTCGCGGCAAATAATCTGAATGTAGCCTGGGTGGTTATGACTTTTTTCGACGTTCGAGGTCAGTTCAAGAATCCGGTCGACAACTCTTGGGCCGTAAGTGATTGGAGTTTCAGTGATGATGCGTTCAGCATCAACCCTAGCAAGGAAATCGAGCTCGAAGAAATTAGTCATCTCAAACAAGGATGATAAGCTCTCCTCTCTAGATGTTAGATCTCTTAACAGCCCCCCTCCGCAGAACAACGCGCGAATCTGTGTCGCTTGTTGAAGCTGATTCCGAAAGAACAAGGCAAGATCTGTCTTTGACAAGAAGCCTGATTCTCTGCTTTCCTCCAACTTATCAAACAACTGAATTTCATCGATCGATATTAGGAGGGTTAATTGCCTCGGGATCGTTCTCTTAATGAACCCATCAAGTGTATATAATGGATTCTTCTTTATTGTGCTCCATTTTGGGGTATTAGAATCGGGAAAACGATTAGTTATCCCCTGCAATATTAGGTGAACCAAATCTAGAGTTGACCTAATCTCTTTTGCTTGTAGGTTTAGAGAAATAGGCACAAATAAATCTCGGTCGATATGCTCTGGAAGTTCACCTAATAGTGAGGTCTTCCCAATTCGTCTCGGTCCCCACACGAGAACAGATGCATTGACCTTTTGGAAGAGATTGATTAGTTTTATTATCTCTGCTTGTCTACCCTTGAACAAGTGGCCCTTTGCCGGAAGGAGGGTATAAGGTCCCGATTCGAATACGGCGATTGACTGCCTCCCTGAATGATGCACATCCTGTACACCACGAATAGATCTAATCTGTTCGATCAAGCTCTCAATCGCCTTCCAAGGAACCTCAATAACACTGATCTTAACTCTGGAGATGTTGTTATCCAGCTTATGTCCCACGATCGTTTCAAGATTGATGTCTAGGCCAGCAGCTATCTTGGTTACATCCAATGCCAAGCCACTCCTATCTCTAGCTGTTATGGTTATTTCTGTGAGTGTTTCCCTGAAGCCTTTTGTTGTTAGCTTGGCTAAATCATCGAGACATATCAATGCCACGATTCCATCAACTTCAATGTTGTCCCCCGCGATGCCAGAAAGCAGCTCGACTAACGTCAGCTCTTTCTGTTTGCAGACAAGCATTAACCTTTCGTATAGATTTTGATACGTAATGTTTGCTTTTTTTGATTCAATTTCCCCATTTAGTCTTTCTCGTCCTTTGTCTATCAGCTCGTTGAAATCCTTAACTTGATAATATTTCTGAACCTCACTAATCGCCAGTTTAGTTTTTGCTGTCAGAAGCCATGAAGTAGCTGGCCCAATTGAGTTTTTGCTCGTAATAATTCTCACAGATGAAAGTGGCTTGATTGCCTTGTCCAGATCGTGCGAAGCCCCGTTCACAAAGGCACCAACACACTGGTAGCCGATCTCTTTGTGGATTCGAAAAGCAAAATCTATGGGTGTTGCTCCTTCGGGCAAAGAGAGCGTCTCACCTGCTGGAGTGAACACTAGCATTTGTCCTGTATTGGGCTCTTGTGTACGTTCTTGGAGATGGGAGTGGGTAAGTGTCTCTGCAGATTCCCAACTTGCCAAGACTCCTCGCTCCGCAATAAGGTGCATGAGTTTATCGCGGATGATAACGTCCACATCTGTACCAGCGGCGATTCTCACCTTGGTATGAAGGCTCTGATATCCATTAAGTTTGCGTGCACCAATATGGTCAGACAGTTGACCAGGTAATGGATGTAAGAGCGAGTGTACAATTCCCAGAGTTAGATAGCAATCCATCTTAGATTCTGTTGTCAGTAGGTAGGGGTAAGCGCTTTCGTGAGGTGGCAGTCTTTCTCTGCTTCCACTTTCCAGCCACGATCTAAATATGGAATAATAACTTCTCTCGCCCAAGGAGACTTCAACATTGAGTTCGTGAGAAGCAAACGCAGCGCTAATTTGTTCAATTATCTCAGTCGCTGTGGCGGGTAACTGGCCGATGGGGTAAGCTTCTTGAAATCGGTCAAAATTGTCACGGTCAAGAATAGCAAACCCGATATCCTCCAGTTTTCGTCGGGCAAAGTCCATTCCCAGTCTCGAAGAGAGGGGCGCCCATACACTTAGACTTTGGCGAGCGAAGGCCTCTTGCTCATCTTGTGAGAGAACATTAGAGGATCGCGCATTTTCCAAGTGATTGGCGATCCTTAGTACAACGGCTAGTGGAGTTTGACTTAATCTATTACCAATCTCAGGAAATGCTTCAGTCACTTGTTCTGGTGTACTTAACAGACGCGCATCCTTCCCAAACGACTTGGTGGCACCAATTCGCGAAAATTCTTCGGATGCTTTGA
>SCUK01000045.1 GCA_004297445.1 Anaerolineae bacterium
GCAGGCTCAACGGGCTGCTGATTTCAAGTTCAACCCTGACCTGAACCAAACCCTGCAAGTGTGTAATCCCCACTTCAACGCGCCCACAGAAATTCACCCACCAAATTTGGGACAGCAACACAATAATTGCCCCGTTGATTCGAAATTCGAAATCCTGTACAATTTATCAGAGGATATTGGCCAAATATCTCGGACCCAGCCTCGGGACACGTACCGCCGCACTACATAGAGGAGCGCACCCATGGACGTGATCAAGGTCTCAGGCACTTCGCGCACATCGGCAGTAGCCGGCGCCATCGCCGGCGTTTTTCGTGAGAACAAACGGGCGGAGGTACAGGCCATCGGGGCCGGGGCGGTAAACCAGGCGGTGAAGGCGCTGGTGTTGTCCAAAGGGTACCTGGCGGAAGACGGGTTTGATGTGGTGTTCACCGCCAATTTTGCGGATGTCGATATCGACGGCAAGGTGCGCACGGCCATCAAAATCACGGTGGAGCCGCGTAACCCGTTGTAAGGAAAGAAACGAGAACAACGAGAATAGAGAGTAGTTTTTCGACAAACCGAGAGACAGCCTGCATTGCGGGCTGTTCTTTTTTTCGAGACAGATGCAGCGCAAACAAGTAGGGGCCGGTTTCAAACCGGCCCCTACTGATTCTTAATGAAAATATTGTGAGTCGTTAGGGTAGTTGGATCTCTTCCGGCAGGAAGGTCACTTCTTCGTTGCCGGTCAGTTTGTCCTGCACCTTGCGCACCACCAGATCCAGGTGGGCGGGCACATCCACAAAGTTGATATCGTCCGAGGGGATGGTGAGCACCGGGCACAGGCTGAAGGTGGCAATCCATTCCTCGTAAAGCAGGTTGAGGCGTTCCAGATAGTCGGCGGGGATGCGGCTTTCAAAGTCGCGGCCGCGCTGGGCGATGCGGTGCTGCAAGGTGGGCACCGAGGCGCGCAGGTACACCACCAGGTCCGGCGGGTGCAGCATCTCCACCAGCAGATGGTAGAGGTTGCGGTAGGTTTTGTAGTCGCGCTCGCCGATGTTGCCCTGCAGGTACAGGTTGCGGGCGAAGATTTCGGCGTCTTCGTACACCGTGCGGTCCTGCACCACCGAGGTGGGGTGCGAGAGCAACTGCTTGTGCGAGCGCAGGCGGTGGGTGATGAAGAACACCTGCGAGTGGAAGGCCCAGGTCTGCATGTCGCGGTAGAAATCTTCAAGATACGGGTTCTCCGCCACCGGTTCGTAGTAGGGTTCCCAGGTGAGCCGTTCGCATAGCAGTTGCACCAGGGTAGATTTGCCCGCGCCGATGTTGCCGGCCACCGCCACGAATTTTTTCATGTTTCCTCCACAACGGGGGATGGCGGCGGCGGTACCAGGAAGGCTACGGCCCGCCCGTCTTCGCCATCCATCACCAGGTCCAGGGTGTAGCCGGGTTTGTAGTCCTGCACGTCAATCAGGTGCAGGCAGTTCACCAGCTCGCCTTCGTCCGGCAGAAAATCGAGCAGGCGGTTGGGCGTCTTGTAAAAGAAATTTCGCCTGAACACTGCATCCGGGTCGTCCAGGTAAATCGCCAGAGGGAAAATCTGTGACTCGATTAAGTCCTGAAAGAAGTGTGTGCCGAAGGAGGGCTCCGGCGCGGTGCCCACCCCCGCCCCGGACAGCTCCACCAGGGCGCGGGTGTGGAAGATGTCGCCGTAGCCGATGCGCACGCCGAGGTCCGGGTTGGTGGTGCCCCAGCGGCCCGGCCCCACGGCGATGTAGCGCGCACCTTCCAGTTTGGCGTTGAGGCGGCTGATGGCGCGGCTTAGGCGATGGCGGGCGCTGGGCGTGGGCAGGGTGAAGTAGCCTTCGGGCGAGACGAACATGACATAACGGATGTCCGGCACGCGGCCGTAGAGCAGCACGCGTTTGGTGGAGAAGATGATGCGTTCCTTCTTCAGGTCGGGCGGCACACGCGCAATCGACTCCTGCAACTGGCTTTGCGGCCGGCATTGCAGGATGGTGATCTGCACATCCGGCGTAGTGGTGGACGGATTGAGGATGCGGGCGGTGAACTCCATGTCCACCGGCGACTCGTAGTGCTGTTCGAGGAAGTTCAACATGCGGCGCATGCGGTCGGCAAAGGGGGTGCGGCGCAGCATCTCGTCAAAGGTGATGACGACATCGCCGTGCCGGTCCTTGACTAAATTGCTGCGGATGGTGGAGAGGTAACCGTCCTGGTAGACCTGGGCGATGTAGCGCAGGATGGGATAGTGCGGGTCGATGACGTCCTGCGCCGGGATGGAACGGAATTTGTTGGCCTTGAGGTCGATGACATCCAGATATTTCTGCGAATAGCCGACGATGGCGCGCGGTTCGGCGTGTGAGTGCAACAGCGGGTGGCTGAGGGCCACCATGCGCGGGTAGTCGTTGCCCACGCGGTCCACGGCGCGGGTGCCGAGACCCCACACCAGGCGCAGGAAACCGGCGTCGCGCTCGATCTGCGGGGACCAGCGGTAAAGGTTGCGGCTGAAGGCCACGCCGGCGGCCTGCGGGAAATAGTAGTCGCCAATCGGGTCGCCTTCGACTTCCTGGATGAGGATAGCGATGCGCTCATCGTAGTCGATGAGGTCATTGCGACGGCGGTACAGCAGGGCATCCGGTTTGAGCGCCGAGGCGTAGACGGCGGCGATGGCGGTGGTGAAGTCCTCGAAGTTTTCTTCCGGCGTGCCCTGATTGGGGCAGAAGACCGAGTCGTACTTGCCGGCGAAGGAAGTACCGAAGTTGTCTTCCAGCAAGGACGATGAACGCACGATTAATGGCTTACTGCCTATTTTTTGCAAAATATTGTGTAAATTATCCTGGATATCTGGAGGGAACCGCCCTGCCAGGTACTCCTTTTGAATCTGGAGGTACTCCGAGCGAATCTGCTCGGCGGGTTTGTATTTCTGCTCGGCCCAGTGCATCAGGTCGTTGTAGGCCATGTAGGTGTACATCACATCGGCGGCCAGAAAGAATGACTCCGGGATGCGCACGCTGGCCTTCACGTCTTCGTCGGCCATTTCCAGCAGGATGCGGCGCGCCAGCAGCATGCCGGCGGCCTTGCCGCCCACCTTGCCCTTGCCGGTTTTGCGCTCGCGGATGTCCAGCAGGTCATGGATGGTGAACCACTTCTTGGCAATCTTGATATAGGCCAACTGGTCGCTGATCATGCTGCGTATCAGTACGACCTTGATTTCCTGCAAGCGCGGCTCGTAGCGGGCGCGTTCTGCCGGCGGCATGGCGCTGATGGCGAGGGCCTGCTCCACCAGCAGTTCCTGCGGGGCCAGTTCGGCGTTCAGGTCAATCAGCCAGCCCTCGCTGCGGGCGCCACGTTCGGCCAGCACCTGGCGCACGATTTCTTCGAACAATTCAAAACCGAAGTTGTTGGCGAAGTGCAGGTCGGTGAGCGTGTCGCGCACCCGGTCCTGGCGTTCGCGCCACACGTCTTCCGGCTCTTCGGCAAACGGGTCGGTGAGACCTTCGCGCCCCTGGCTCTGGATGGATTGCTCGCGCACCATTTCCTTGAACTGGTTGGGCGAGAGCAGGCCGCGGTCGAACAGTTCCTGGCGCATGCGCGCCCGGATGCGGGTGGCGAGGACCGGGTACTGCGCCAGAGCGGAGTAGATGCGATAGGTGGGGTCGGCGAACAGGGAAGGCAGAGTCATGGCGAGTCGGCCTTATTAAACCACAGCGGCACAGGAGGGCCTGTGCCGCGTGAATTAAAGAATTAGAGCCGGTGGGCCGTTCAGCCGCCCAGATGCATCGGCATGATGACGTGCAGGAAACTCTCGTCGCCCAGCGGGCGGATGACGCCCGGCGCGGCGGCGGCGCTGGTTTCCAGCGCCACGTTGGGCGTGTTGACCACGTCCAGCACTTCGCGCAGGAAGCGCACGTTGAAGGCAATCACCAGCGGGTCGCCCTCCACGGTGGCGTCCAGGACGGTTTCGTTGGAGCCGGTCTCTTCAGACTGTGCGGAAATCTCCACCTGCCCCGGCTGCAGTTCGTCCGTGCCGTTGATGTTGAGGCGGGCGATGTGCGAGCCTTCGCGGGCGAAGATCTCGGCCTGCTTGCAGGCCTTCAGAAAGTCGGCGGTGGCGATGACGGTGCGGGTGCGGAAGTTGGCGGGGATGATCTGCTCGTAGGGCGGGAAGTTGCCCTCGATGAGTTGCGAGGTCAGTTCGAGGTCCGGCAGGCGGAAGACCACCTGTCCGCGGCCGGGCGGCAGCACCATGGTGACGGTCTCATCGCCATTGGAGGCGATGCGCGAGAGTTCGTTCAGGGCGCGGGCGGGGATGATGACGTTGATGGGCTGGGCCACCGGGCTGCTGAGCTGGGCGGTGCGCACCGAAAGCCGGAAGCCGTCCGCAGAGGCCAGGGTGATTTCGTCGCCCTCGACGTTGAGCAGGATGCCGGTGAGCACCGGGCGGGCGTCGTCGCTGCTGGCGGCGAACACCACCTGGCGAATCATTTCTTTCAGGTCGGCCACATTGAGCTGGATGCCGCCGTCCAGTTCGGGAACCGGCATGGGCGGGAATTCCTGCGCATCAATGCACTTGATGTCGGTGACGGACGCGCTGCTGCGCACGTTGAGGTCCTGGGTGCGCGCCGAGAGTTCCATGTCCACCTGGCCGTTGAGGGTATTGACCAGGTCGCTGAAGGTGCGGGCCGGCACGGTGGTGGAGCCTTCTTCCTGAACCTTGGCGCCAATCCAGCAGGTAATGCCCAGTTCCAGGTTGGTGGCGGAGAGGCGCAGGCGGCCCTCATCCGTGGCGACGAGCACATTTGCCAGCACCGGGAGGGTGCTGCGCGGCGAGACGGCGCGGGAAACCACGTTGAGGCCGTGAGCCAGATTCTCTTGCAGGACGGATACCTTCATAGGACACCCTTCGATGTGGACTTGCTAAATAGCCAATTCACGTAATGGATACGGTAGAGTATACAACGAAGGGAGACAAAACGCCAAGACGCGCCTGCGCTTCATGGAAGGCAGGCAGGGCGGGTAGATGGGTGATCGATCAAATATGGAAGCGGTCAGATGCGTTTGCGGGGTTTGGGGAGGGTAACGGTTTGCTCGAAACCGAGCCGGGCGGCCTGCAGCCGGGCGCGTTCCGCACGGCGGCGGCGCGGCGGGTAGGCCAGCACCAGGAATGGCCCCAGCCCCGGCACCAGCAGGGCCAGCGCGCCATAAGCGATGACCTCCAGCGCGGTGAGGCGGCGGCGCGCCAGGCTGGCCCAGGCGATGACCAGCAGGCCTGCAAGGGTGGCCACGAGCAACGTAATCAGGATGTCTTGTGGTTCAGGCATCAAGCCCCATTCAAGAACTTAGGTTCTAAGAAAGTGTAAAGGATTTTGTGCTGGCTGGCAAGGCCCGGCGGAATGGTTTGCGAGAGTTGAAGCGGCTGAAGCTCGCTGATTTTGCGGGAGTGATTCTCGTGCAGCATCTCTGCCCGGCAGAGAATGTGAAATTGTTTGCAAGTACCGTTCAATTGGGGTATCCTTGTGCCTGCACCTTACTTCACTTTGGAGAGATACATGGACATAAAGGGCAAGAATGCCTTGGTGCTCGGCGGGTTTGGATTGGTGGGCATGGCGGTGTGCCGCCGCCTGCTGGAGCATGACCCGGCGCGTCTGGTGGTGGGTTCCCTGTGGAAGCAGGAAGCCGAACAGGCCGTGGCCGAGTTGAAAGCCGAATTCCCCAAAACGCCCACCAAGTTGATTCCGATGTGGGGTGACATCTTCCTGCGCGCCGAATGGCAGCAGGAAAACGAACACCCGCGCCCGCTGGTGCTGGCCGACCCGGCCAAACGCCGCCGGCTGGTGGCGGACATCGTGGATGAATTGACCCCGGACGTTTTGCACGCGTCCTACCTTTACCAGATCATCACCGGCAAGGCCAAGGGGCTGGACGGCACACCGATGGACATCGTGGTGGATAGTATCAACACCGCCACCGCGGTGGCGTACCAGAATATCTACGCCAGTTCACGGCGGCTTTCGCAACTGGCGCAGTCCAACAGCCCGGACACCAACTGGCCGGACGAAGTCGAGATGCTGCTGGCCTCGATGTACATCCCGCAACTGGTGCGCCACATCCAGATTTATCACGAAGCGATGCTGGAAGCGGGCACGAAGGCGTATATCAAAATCGGCACCAGCGGCACCGGCGGCATGGGGCTCAACATCCCCTACACGCATGGTGAAGAGAAACCCTCGCGCGTGCTGATGAGCAAGGCGGCCATTGCCGGCGCGCAGACCTTGCTGACCTTCCTCATGGGGCGCACGCCCGGCGGCCTGCAAATCGCCAAGGAATTCAAGCCCACGGCGCTCATCGCCTGGAAGGAAATCGGTTTCGGGCCCATCCGGCGCGGCGGCAAGGACTTCATGCTCTACGATTGCCCGCCGGACAAGGCGGTGAGCATCAAGGACGCCGCCAACCTGGCGCCCAGCGGCAAGTTCGGTGATGCCACGGGCAAGGTGATGGAAGCGGTCTACATCAACACCGGCGAGAACGGCCTGTTCGCCGCCGGGGACTTTGCGCTCATCACCGCGCTGGGGCAAATGCAGTTCATCACACCGGAAGAAATCGCCCATGCGGTGGTCACAGAGATCCTGGGCGGCAATACCGGCAAGGACATCATCGGTGCGCTGGATGGCGCGGTGATGGGCCCAACCTTCCGCGCCGGTTACCTGCGGCAGGCGGCCATCAACCGGCTGGAACAACTGGAAGACGAACACGGCGAGTCGGTGGCGTTTGAAATCCTCGGCCCGCCGCGTATGTCCAAGTTACTTTTCGAATCCTATCTGCTCAAGCGGGTGTACAAGACGATGAGTGCGGCGGCCGGCGCAGCGCCAGAGGCCATGGCGGCGGCGCTGGAAAAAGAAGTGACCGACCAGCCCGACCTGCGCCAGCAAATCATCAGCGTGGGCCTGCCGATCCTGCTGCCGGACGGCGAACGGATGCTGCGCGGCCCGGTGGTGAAAAGCGAAACCGCCAAGCAGGGCTGGGTGGACCTGACGCCCGCCAACATGACTCAATGGAAGAAACGGCTGGATGGCATCCGGGCGATGATGAAGGACGAACTGGACCTGGCTGACACATCCAGCCGCAAGGACCGCTTTTACCCCTCGATGCGCCTGTGGAAGAGTGACGATGCGTTCCATATCGGCGAAATCGCGGCCTGGGTAAGCATGTACGAGGACGAAGGACGGCGCGGGAAAGACTGACCCCACCCAATTAGAAAGTGATAGCAGATGCCCGCAGCAAACTTGCGGGCATCTGTTTGTTTAACGGGAGGAGGGCAGGAATTCGCGCGGCCCGGCGGTCTCTTCGCCGCGCACGCGGCGGCGCACGGCGGTACAGCGCGGGCAGATGGGGTTCTGGCACAGCAGAGCCAGCGGGTCTTTTTCCACCAGACGCCGCACGGTGGAGACCAGTTCAACCATCGGCAGGGCCTCAATCAAGGCTTCGCCAATGCGGGTGACGCGGGCATAGCGTGTGACCATCGGGCGCACGGATTCGAAGCCGTCCGAGCAGGCGGGGAAGGATGGGCAGGGAACGACGCGGTCGGGCTCAGGCATCAGGGCGAACCGCATGAAGGTCTTGCGCCCGGCCAGGCGCTCGCCGAGGTGGATGCTGGTGTTAGCGGTGTGCGGCACGCCCAGCAGCAGAATCCAGCCTTCGCCGTCCGCCAGATAAGCCACCGGCGCCAGCGGCTCGCCCAGAGTTTGAGTCTGAAGCGCGGCTTCGGCATTCACACCGGTAAAGGAAAGGATGGGATGAGTGGAGCGCGTGGCCTTCGGGACCTGGCGCAGGGTATCGGCAATGATGCCCATGCGTTTGTCGGCGGGGAGAGTGGGGCGGAAGAACTCCGCCCAGGCGTTGGTCTCGGGGTCCAGCTGGTAATCGAGGGCGTTATGCGGCGGGCCGACGGGCGGCGTCACCATCGTGTCATACGTGAAGGTTGGCGCCACCACGGTGTTGAAGTGGTTGAGTAATGCGCCGACTACGGCGTGCGGGCCGGAGAGCACGCGGCCAAAGGATGAGAGCGAACTGTGCACCAGCACCGGGACGGTACGCGGCAGGTCCAACCTGCGCAGACCGAGCACGAGTTCGCGATACCGTACCATGGGAGTCAGTCAACGAGCGGACCGGCAAGCGCCGGCGAGCCATACCCCTGCGGATTGCGCGGGGATGCGGCCCGGTCACTCGCCTTTCCACTCCGCTTTGCGTTTTTCTGCGAAGGCCCGCATGCCTTCCTTCTGGTCGCGAGTGTCAAACAGGTCATAGAACGTGCGGCGTTCCTCGGCCAGGCCGTCTGTGAGCGACGATTCGAACGCATGGTTCACCATTTGTTTGGCGGCCTGCAGGGCCAGCGGCGCGCGTGCGGCGAGCTCTGCGGCCAGCGCCAGCGCTTCTTCGAGATAGCGTTCAGCGGGGACGACGTGGTTGGCGATGCCGAATTGCACGGCCTCCTGCGCGTTGAGTGTGCGGTTGTTGAGAACCATTTCCATCGCCAGCGTTTTGCCGACGGCGCGCGTGAGGCGCTGGGTGCCGCCCGCGCCGGGGATGACGCCCAGGTTGATTTCCGGCTGGCCGAATTTGGCGGTTTCGGAGGCGATGAGCATGTCGCAGGAGAGCGCCAGCTCGCTGCCGCCGCCCAGGCACCAGCCAGACACCGCGGCGATGACCGGCTTGCGAATCTTCAGGATGCGGTCAAAAGGGGCGATGTGGTCGCGGGCGTGCATGTCGGCGGCGCTGGCATCCACCATTTCCTTGATGTCGGCGCCGGCGGCAAAGGCCTTCTCGTTGCCGGTCACCACCATCGCGCCGATGGCGGAGTTGCTGTCAAAGGCTTCCAGTGCGCTCATCAATTCCTCGATGAGCTGGGAGTTGATGGCGTTCATGGCTTCCGGCCGGTTCAGGCGCACAAGGCCGACGCGGCCGTGGGTTTCAACCAGGATGGTGTTGGGTTCGGTCATGGCGTTCTCCGGGAAGGACTGTGAAATCTGTTACTTGATTATACGGCATTGCCACCGCCTGCCCGGTATGCCAGCGATTAAAGACAGGAGCCGCCCTTTGGAGAGCGGCTCTTTCGTTCCAATCAGCCTGTGGAGGAGGAGGAGACAGGCTGAGGTTTTGTGAGGTTGGGTCAGGCGGTTGCGGGCTCGGCGAGGGGCTTGGTGCGCCAGGGGGTACCGAGCTTGCGCAGGAGGAAGTAGTCCAGGCCGATGTAGCCCGAGATCTTCCAGGCGAAGATGATGCCGAGAGCGATAACGAACAGCATCGGGTTGGTGCTGGCGGAGCCGGCCATCATGAAATTCCAGTTCATGAAAGCGCCGAAGAAGGCGGCGATGCCGGTGAAGGCGCCCAGGATGAGGGCGACGCCGATCAACGTCTCGCCATAGGCCACGAGCTTGGCAAACCAAGTGTAGGCCTGCATGTCCAGCATGAACTGGATGAAATTGCGGTACCAGTCGAACGCGATGGCCGGGCGGCCTTCAGCCGGGATGACGACGATGTTGGACCAGAAGCCCTTGAGGGCGTCGCCGGTCTGGGTCCAGGCCGGGTTGGTAATCTTGTGGTAGCCGGCGTCAATCCATTTGTAGCCGAGCCACAGGCGCAGGGCGAACCACAGCCAGGCCATCTTGGGGTTGCTGAACAGGGTGGTGGCGAAGGGGGGATCCTGAATCAGTTCGCCTTTGAAGGTGGTTACTTTGGTGTTCATCGTATTTCTCCTTTGGCATCTCTGTGCGTTTTTTTGTGTTGCTCAATCTGGTTGAATTCTACAGATTTAGTCCGAATACATTCAGGGGCGAATGTCCCATAATATGACCTTATATGTCCTATTTCTATTGTGACAATTGTCCCAAACTTCCAGAACCTATAGCTCCACCCTCTCTGGCCAATGCAACCCGGGCATTAATTCTGCGTAATACAGGTAGAATCAATGAAACTCTTTGGGAAAGAAGGACATGAGATGAAATTTATCCTGAGATTGGCTGTGAACGCGGTGGCGTTGTACGCCGCTGTGGCAATCGTGCCGGGCATCAGCCCGCAGAGCGCGGCGCCGGCTTCCTATATCTGGCTGGCGTTGATCTTTGCGCTGGTGAACACGATGGTGAAGCCGCTGGTCAATTTCCTGGCGTGCGGGGTTATCCTGCTCTCGCTGGGCCTGGCCACGCTGTTCATTAACACCGGGCTGTTCTACCTGGCTTCGTGGATCGGGACCCAGTTTGGCGTGGGCCTGACGATTGACGGGTTCTGGGCAGCGTTCCTCGGTGCGCTGGTGGTGAGCGTGATTTCGTTCGTGCTCAACATCTTCCTGCCGGACGAGAGCGGCCGCCGCCGCCGCAAGCAGGACTGAGCGCGGATTGCTGAAAACAAAGCAGGCTTCTCATTCGAGAAGCCTGCTTTTGATTCGGAAGCGATGGCAATTACCAATTGCCAATTACGAATTGCTACTTCTTCCCCATGAACTCCTCGAACGCCGCGAGCAGGGTTTGCACATCGGCCAGCGTTAGTTCGCCCATGTGACCGATGCGGAAGGTGGTGTCCTTGATTTTGCCGTACCCGCCGGCAATGCGCGTATCGCGCTGCAGCAGGAAGGCCTTGAGCGCCGGCATGTCGATGCCCGGCGTGTTCATCAGGGTGGTGACGGTGTGGGAGCGGTAGCCCTCCGGGGCGTACAGGCCGAAACCGTGTGCCACGGCCCAGCCGGCGGTGCAGTCGGCCATCGCCCTGTGGCGGGCGTAGCGGTTCTCCAGCCCTTCGGCCAGGATGCGGTCCATCTGCAGGTCCAGCGCGTAGATGAGGCCAATGGCCGGCGTGGCGGGGGTGGTGTCCTTGAGGCGGTGGGTCTCGAGGCGCACGAAGTCGAAGTACCAGCCGCGGTTTTCCACGGTTTTGGCCTTCTCCATGGCGCGGTCGTTGATGGCCGCCAGTGAAAGTCCGGGGGGCAACGCCAGGCATTTCTGTGAACTGGTGAGCACGAAGTCAATGTCCCAGGCATCCATCTGCATCTCGGCGCCCGCCAGCGAGGATACGGCATCCACCAGAATCAGCGAGTCCGGGCTGGCTTCGCGGATGGCGGCGGCAATAGCGGCGGCCGGGTTCATCAGGCCGGTGCTGGTTTCGTTGTGGACAAAGGCGACCGCCTCATAGCCCTTGCCCTTGACGGCCTCCGCCACCTGTTCCGGCAGGAGGGGGGCTTGCCAATCGATGTCCAGCAGGTCGGCGTCTTTGCCGTTGCTCACGGCCACATCGTGCCAGCGTTTGGCGAAAGCGCCATTGGCGCATACCAGCATCTTCTTGTGAACAAAGTTGCGCACTGCGGCTTCGTGCAGGCCGCTGCCGGAAGCGGCGTTGAGCAGCACGCGGGACTGGGTGCCAAACAGGGCGCGGGACTTGTCCGCGGCGCGGTGGAAGATGGCTTCGAATTCCTTGGCGCGGTGCGGCAACATCGGGCGGCTTTGGGCGGCCATGATTTCAGGGGCGACATCCACCGGGCCCGGCACGAACATGGGTGACATACAGGTTCCTCCAGAATTGAACGGATTCGGCGTGATTCTAACAGGGAACGCCCGGCGATTTGGCGGCTGCCCCGGCATTTATCTGCGGCAAAACAGCATGGGACGATTCGGGTATCCAGCTTAGAATAGCAAAATCTTTCAAGTGTGTGAGGAGCACTATGACGCCCAACATCTTTATCAGCTATTCGCGGCGCGAAGCCCCTTTCGTCACCGACCTGGTTGGCCGGTTGGAAGGAACGGGCTATCCGGTGTGGCTGGACTACCGCAGCATGGTGCCCGGCCGCCCCTGGGCCGAACAGATCGAGGAGGGCATCCGCGGTGCGGACGTTATCCTGCTGGTTGTATCGGATGCCGCCCTGCAATCCCAGTACGTGGAGAAAGAGTGGCGCAGCGTGCTGGAGTATGGCAAACGCGTCATCCTGATTTTGTTTGAGGCCAACGACCTGCCGACGGAGCTGGAAAAATTCGAATGGGTGGATTTCCGCGGGTCGTACAAGACGGCCCTGGCAGAGTTGGTCCGGCAGCTGGAACAGCCGGAACAGGAGGAATTCCCCATCCCGGAGACGGGGTTTAAGGTGCCGCGGTTTGTATGGGGGGCGTTCGCGCTGAGCCTGGTGGTAGCGCTGTTCAGCCTGCCGACCTTCTGGTGTGTGGTGACCATCTGGTATCTGGCGCCGCTGCCCTACAGGATTCTTAAGCGCAATTTTGACTACTCGCGTGTGCAGGCCGCGTTGTTGTTTCTGCCGCTGGCGCAACTGGGAACTGTATTTCTCTTCCCAACGTCCTTCTGGTCCGGCGTATTTTTCGGGCTGGGTCTGCTGGCGTTTCCGTTGGCGGGGGCCATGTGGCTGGTGTTGCGCTCGCGTGGCATGCAGCGTTGGGGCAAACCCTCGGCATCCCGGCCGCCAAAAGTGCGGTCGGCGAACGTCTCGGATGCCGTGCCGCAGCCCACACGCTTCTTCATGGACTATGCGCCGCAAGACCGCGTGGCCGGGCGCAGAATTGCCGCCCGGCTGGAACGCCACGGGCATACCCCGGTTGAAACGCCGGGCGAGGCTGACGTGGTCTTGACGTTCATCTCGCGCTACAAGTCGGCCTCGGTTGCAGACCCGCAGCACAAGATGGTGATTCCCATCCTGCTGGACAATACGCAGGAGATTGACGCCGACCTGCGCAAAGTGCAGTGGATTGATTTCCGGCGGGGTCTACGCAATCTGGATGCGCTGGCAATCCTGCTGTGCGAACCGCAGCGCCTGCTGAAGGCGCTGGGGCTGCCGCCCTCCAGCGACCAGACCTTCATGCCCCGGGCAGTTCAGATTCTGGTGTATATCCTCGCCGGGCTGGGCATCCTCTCGGTGGCGAACTGGGTTCCTTACCTGCTGTATTGGGTCGGGCAGTTTGTTTCCGCACAGGGGTTCCTGAACACGATGTTCTGGTTCATCGCCAGCCTCGGCCTTTATGTTGGGCTCATCGTGGCCGGGGTGCGCGCTCTGGGCGGGCGGCGCGGCTGGCTGGCTTCATTCCCGGGGGTGATAGGAGTGTTCGTCGCGCTGATGGTCCTGCTGTTCTACCAGATCGGGCAGGTTGCCACGCTGGAGGACAGCATCGGCACGGCGAGTGAGCAGGTCGGCGGCCTGACGGCCGTTATGACTCCCTTTATGCTGATGTGTGCCGCGTCTATGTTGCCACTGCTCCTGCTTTTCAACTTCGGCGACCTGCGCGCCTGGTTCCCTGCACTAAGTCTGCGGCTGCCCAAACGTCGCGCCTGATTCTGGAGGAAGACCATGAAACCAAAAATCTTTTTCAGTTATTCACGTCGCGAGGCGCCGTTCGTTAACGACCTCACCGACCAGCTGGAGGACAACGGCTATCCGGTGTGGCTGGACTACCGCAGTATGGCGCCCGGCAAGCCGTGGGCGGAACAGATCGAAGCCGGCATCCGCGAGTCGGATGTCATCCTGCTGGTAGTGTCTGACGCGGCGATGGCCTCAAAGTGGGTGGAAAAAGAATGGCGCAGCATGTTGACCTACAACAAGCGGGTCATCCTGATTCTTTTTGAAGCCAACGCGCTGCCGCCGGAACTGGAAGGCTTTGAGTGGGTGGATTTTCGCGGCAATTACAAGAAGGCGCTGGCTGAATTGTTCAGCCAACTGGATACGCCCCAGAAGGAAGAAACCAAGCCGCCCGCGCAGGGCTTCAAAGTGCCGGCCATCGTCTGGGCGGCGTTTGCCTTGAGTGTGCTGGTGGCGCTGTTCAGCCTGCCAACCATCTGGACGGTGATTACGGCGCTCTACCTGCTGCCCCTGCCCTATCGAATCCTCAAACGAGACTTTGACTACGCCCGCGTACAGGCTTCGCTGTTCCTGTTGCCGCTGGCGTTTCTGGTGACCTCCGACCTGTTCGCCACGGACGCGGAACTGGATTGGCTGATGTATGACCTGGCGTATCTCAGCGTCCTGCCAGCGGCTGCGTTGTGGCTGGTGTTGCGCTCGCGCGGCATGCAGCGCTGGGGCAAACCGGAGGCTTCGCGGCCCCGATTTGCCAACCCGGCCACGCCGCCCGAGGCGCCACCGCAGCCGGTGAAGTTCCTGGTGGAACACGCCCCCGAAGATGGGCGGGCGGCCAAAACGCTGGCGGCGGCGCTGGTGCGCCACGGCCATATGCCGGTGGAGGCTCATACCGGGGCTGATACGGTGCTGACGGTGGTGTCCACCTATAACAAGGTCACTGCGGCCGACCCGCAACGCAAGGTGGTGATTCCGATCGTGCTGGACAACACCCTGGAGATTGACCCCAACCTGCAGAAGATGCAGTGGATTGACTTCCGCCGCGGGCTGACGAATCTGGACGCGCTGGCGAAATTGCTGTGTACGCCGACCGAGATGTTGAAGGCGCTGGGCATCATGCCCACCGGCAACCAGATGGTGATGCCGGCCGTGATGCAATACATGGTGTACTTCCTGGGGCTGCTGGGACTGGCCAATGTGGCCGGGTGGGTGCCGTACTTCATTCAGTTCGCCGACGACATCGCCTACACGCCCGGGCTGGGCGGCATGCTGTTTTTGTTTGCGGTGCTGATGGCTGTATTCCTGTGGCTGGTGGTGGCGGCCATCCGCGCCCTGACCTCGCGCCGCGGGCGGCTGGCATCCATCTGGGGCATCGTGGCCGTGTTTGCGCTCCTGGGAATCATCCTGTTCATCCAGCTCGACACCTCCTTTGTGTTCGAGGAGATGATTGCCCTGGACCTTGACAACGACATGCGCGGGATGACCGGCGGAATCGGGTTTGAGCTGTATTCCTACGGTACGGTGGCGCTGGCGGTTTTCGCGTTCATCAAGCGCCAGGACCTGTTGCACTGGTTGCCGCTGCGCCGGAAGGCTTGACCGCCCGGCTATAATCTGCGGATGGCTAATCGCAATCCCGCCCGGCTGGCGGCCTGCCTGCTGCTGGCCGGGCTTTCGCTCCTGCCGCAACAGCCTGCGGCTTCCGCCCCACTGTCTGAAAAATCGCTTGACCTTGGCGCACCTGCCGGCTATGAGTTGATGTTGCTGCCGGAGGACGGGCTGTATCCCGGCGAGAAAGCCAGTTTCATCCTGCTGCCGCCGCCGGACGCCGACTTGAACGAGACGGAGTTCACCGCCTCCCGCCGGCTGGATGGCGAACCAGTATTGCTGGGCGCGGCCACTTTTGGCGGGCATGGCATCGGGCGCTCGCAACGGGCCACGCTGCGCTGGGTCTGGAATACGGCCGGCCTGTCTGCCGGAAAATTTGTCCTGTATTTCCAACTGGCCCCGGAAGGTCCGGCGTGGTCCCAGGTGTTCACCCTGCGGCGTCCGGAGACGCAGCCGCCCGCCCAGCGGGATGCGGCCTGGGAAATGCTACAGACCGATTGCTGCATCTTGTACTACATGACGGGCACGGCCGGCCACCGCGACCTGGAAGACATGGCAGATACTGCCGACGCCCAGGCCGAAAGCGTGAGTGCGCGGATGGGTGTGGACTTTGCCGAGCCGGTGACGGTGGTGCTGTTGCCGCGTACCCTGGGGCATGGCGGGTTCGCCACCAGCGAAATCTACGTGTCTTACCTGGACCGCAATTACGCCGGCAGCGATTTCAGCATCGTGCTGCACCACGAAATGGTACACATCCTGGACCTGCGGCTGGGCGGTGAACTGCGCCCCTCGATGCTGGTGGAGGGACTGGCGACCTACCTGACCGGCGGGCACTTCAAGGCCGAGCCGTTGCTGCCGCGCGCCGCCGCTCTGCCGGAACTGGGCTGGTATGTGCCGCTGCGCCGCCTGACGGACAATTTCTATTTTGAGCAGCATGAGGTCGGCTATTTGCAGGCCGCGGCGCTCATTGAATACATGGTGGAGCGCTGGGGCTATGACGCGTTCGATGCCTTCTACCGCGATATCCACCCGGTTCCGGAGGGCAGCCAGAGCGATGCGCTGGATGCCGCCCTGCAGGAGCACTTCGCCCTGACGCTGGATGACCTGGAAGTTGATTTCATGGCGCGCCTGGCGGCGGAAGAGGTCACCGCGGCCAACCGGGAAGACGTGCGCCTGATGGTGATGCTGTTTGATACCGTGCGGCGTTACCAGCAGGTTGGTGACCCGAATGCCTATTTCCTGTCCGCCTGGCTGTTGTCGATCGAGGACATGCAGACGGAAGACATCACGGCCGATTATGCCCGCCATCCGAATTCACTGGAGAATCAGGCGCTGGAAGCGCTGCTGGCCGCGGCGGAAGATGCGCTGCGCCTGGGCAACACCGCGCGCGCCGAAGAGTTGCTGGCGGCGGTGAACGTTGTGCTGGCCGCGTTGGAATCGGGGAAACAACCGACTGCCGCAATGGCCGCCGACCCGCTGGCCGCGGATGCGCTGGCAGTGGTGCAGGCCCTGCACGCGCAGGGCTATGAAATCCAGAGCCTGGTCTTTGAGGCCGGGCGCGCCTGGGCGCATGCCACTCAGCCGCGGACGTCTCCGCTGCCGGCGCTGGTGATGGTGGAGTTGGTACGCGAGGGGGATGGCTGGGCGGTGGTGAGCGCCAACCGGTAGGGTCAGCCGCGGTACAGGCCGCGGGTGTGTATCACGTCCAGGACTGGCGGGGAAAGATAATAGCGGTAGGGCCGGCCCTCGGCAATGCGGCGGCGAATCTGGCGCGAGGAAATCTCCAGCAGCGGCGCATCAATGAATTGCACCTTGGAGCGACTGCCGGGCAACTTCTTTTCCAATGTGTCCAGGCTGACGCGCTGGTAAGGCCGGCGCATGACGCCCAAAATGTCGCAGGCTTCCACGAAATCATCGGCGCGACGCCAGGTGGGCAGGGCGCGCAGTGAGTCGCCGCCGAGCAGGAACGCCAGAGTGGCATCCGGGTATTGAGTGCGTACCTGGCGCACCGTATCGGCGCTGTAATGCGGGCCGGGGCGGTCCACCTCAATGCGTGAGAGTTCGAAACCGGGGTCGTCGTGGATGGCGGCTTCTATCATTGCCAGGCGGTCTTCCAGTGGGGCGATGAGATGGTCGCCTTTGTGCGGCGGGAGGGGGGTCAGAACGAAGAGCAGGCGGTCCAGGTTCAATTGCGAGCGGGCTTCGGCGGCCAGAATCAGGTGGCCGAGGTGCGGGGGGTCAAAGGTGCCGCCGAAGATGCCGATGCGCATGGCGGCGGTCAGTCTTCCCATTCCAGTTCGTAGTCGCCAATATGCACGGTGTGGCCGTTCTTCACGCCGGCGGTGCGCAGCGCTTCGTCAATCCCCAGGGTTTCCAGCAGGCGCTGGAAGCGGCGGGCGGACTGGTCGTGCTGCCAGTAGGTCATGCTGGCGGCGCGCTCAATGGCTGCGCCGACCACCTGCCACTCCTCACCGGAGAGCCGCTTTATCTCAAAGATGCGCGGGTCTTCCTGCGGCCGGTAGACCGGCAGTGCGGCGGGGGTATCCGGCATGGGCGTTTCTTCCAGCAGGGTGTGGGCCTGGTACAGCAGGGCGCGCACGCCTTCGCCGCTGGCAGCCGAGATGAGCGCCGGGGCGAGGCCGCGCGCCTCGAGGGCGGCTTTCCACTCCGGCCATCGGTCTTTCACATCCGGCAGGTCGGCTTTGTTCACAACCACCAGTTGCGGTTTCTCGCTGAGGGTTTCATCGAACAGAGAGAGTTCGCTGTTTATCTGGTCGTAGTCGGCCAGCGGGTCTTCGGCCAGGCCATCCAGCACATGGATGAGGACGCGCGTGCGCTGGACGTGACGCAGGAAGTCGTGCCCCAGGCCGATGCCGAGGTGAGCGCCTTCAATGAGGCCGGGGATGTCGGCGAGTACAAGACTCGCATAGTCGTCCAGCACGGCCACGCCCAGGTTGGGCGAGAGCGTGGTGAAGGGATAGTCGGCGATCTTCGGGTTGGCGTTGGAGATGGCGGCCAGCAGGGTGGACTTGCCGGCATTGGGCACGCCGATGATGCCGACATCGGCGATGAGTTTGAGTTCCAGGCGCAGTTCGCGTTCCTGGTTGGGCTCGCCCTTCTCGGCGATGCGCGGCACCTGGTTACGGGCGGTGGCGTAGTGCTGGTTGCCGCGCCCACCGCGCCCGCCTTTAACGGCCACCAGCCGCTGGCCGGGTTCGACCAGGTCGGCGAGTACATCGCCGCTGGCGGCATCATAGACGATGGTGCCCAGCGGCACAGGCAGAATCAGGTTCTCTGCGGAACGGCCGGAGCGCTGGCTGGGACCACCGTTCTTGCCGTCTTCCGCCACGTGGTGTTTCTTGCGGTGGTAGGCGTTCAGGCTGCTTTGGGCGGTGGCGGCTTCAATAATGACATCGCCGCCCTTGCCGCCATCGCCGCCATCCGGGCCGCCGCGCGGTACGAATTTCTCGCGCCGGAAGTGCACCATCCCGTCCCCGCCTTTGCCGGAACGTACTTTAATCGTGGTCTGGTCAATGAACATGAGGAGATGCAGCCTTTGGGCGGGTGGAGTGAGCGAAAGAGGATTATATCATCCGGGTGGGCAAACGCATTGTACTGGTCTTGTGTGTAAATGCACAAGTTGTGGTAAACTCGACCAGTTATTTGTACGTAAATCTACAATCGGAGCCTTTTTTCATGGCACAGAAGAATATTCCCGATATCGTCATTGGTCGTTTACCGGTCTACCTGCGGTCTTTGCAGCGCATGGCGCAGGAGGGCCGCCAGGTGACCTCCTCGCAGGAACTGGGCGAGCGGCTGGGTATCTCGGCGGCGCAGATTCGCAAAGACCTTTCGCAGTTTGGCGAGTTTGGCAAGCAGGGTACCGGCTATAACATCGAGTTCCTGTCCAAGAAAATCAGCGACATCCTGAACGTGGACCGGGTGTGGGAAGTGGCCATTGTGGGCGCCGGAGACATCGGCAGCGCGCTGGCGCGCTACAACGGCTTCAACCAGCGTGGTTTTCACACCCGCCTGATTTTTGATAACGACCCGAAGAAGATCGGGATGAAGATCGATGACTTCACGGTGATGGATGCCGCCAGCATGGAAAGCGAACTTAAGCGCGCCGGCGTGCAGGTGGTGATGCTGGCGGTGCCGGCCGGGCACGCCCAGGGCGTTGCGGACCGGCTGGTGAGCGCCGGAGTCAAGGCCATTCTGAACTATGCGCCGGTGAGCCTGAACGTGCCGGCGGATGTGCGCGTGCAACACATTGACCCAGTGGTGCATTTGCAGCGCATGACATACTACCTGGACTGAACCTACCTTCAATCGTCCAGACTATTTCAACGGACAACAAAACACCCCGCTATGGCGGGGTGTTTATTTTTTTCAGTCAGAGACGGGAAAATCAAATCTGGGGCAGGTTGCGGTTGAGCAGGTCATACATGCCGTGGGCGCGGCAGGCGCCTTCGGCGACGCAGGAGAGCGGGTTGTCCACCAGGTAGACGGGCACGCCCAGATTCTGGGTCATCAATTTGTCCATGCCGCGCAAGAGGGCCGCGCCGCCGCACAGGGCGATGCCGCGGTCAATGATGTCGGAGGCCAGCTCGGGCTGGGTTTTTTCCAGTACCCGGCGTACGGTTTCAAAAATCTGGTCGAGCGTGTCTTCCACCGCTTCCACAATCTCACCGGTGGTGAGGGTGAGCGGCTTGGGCAGACCGCTGACCTGGTCCTGCCCCTGGATATCGATGCTGAGTTCTTCATCCAGCGGGATGGCGGCGCCAATGCGCAGTTTGACCTGTTCGGCGGTGGGCAGGCCGATGATGAGGCCGTACTTGCGGCGCACGTAGGTCACGATGGCTTCGTCCAGGTCCAGCCCGCCGATGCGCAACGTCTCGCCAGAGACGATGGTGTGCATGGCAATGACCGCGGCCTGGGATGCGCCGGCGCCCAGCAGGACAATCATGTTGCCGGAGGGCGTGCCGATGGGCAGGTCCACGCCGAGGGCGGCGGCCACCGGCTGCGGCACCAGCCGGGCATCGCCCACGCTGAGGGCGGCTTCCTGCACCGCGCGGCGTTCGACGCTGGTGATGCCAAACGGGTGGGTGATCATCAGGTTGGGGCGCATGCGCAGAAAGCCCATGCCGCCGCCAATGCGTTTGACGAGCGCTTCGAGGAACTTCTCGGTATATTCGTAAAAGGCGACGACGCCGTGCTGCAGGATGCGAGTGACCTGCATCTGCTCGGCGTCCACGCGGCCAATCATGCCCTGGGCCTCGCGGCCCAGCGCCACCATGATCTGCCGGTCAATATCTACAGAGACGACACTGGGTTCTTCCAGGATGACCACCCCATCCTCGGCAATGCGCGTGAACATGGTGCCAAGGTCAATCCCCAGTTCTTTTGAGAACATGCCCATAATGGGTTAGCGGGATTCGCCCGGCTCTTCTGTGCTGCGATTGACTCGGCCACGGGCAGAGCGGAAGCGCTGGGCGACATCCAGACGGAGGTTGGAGCGGCGCAGGGCGGCTTCGAGAGCGAGGTAGGTGTCTAAATCTTCACCCTTTCTGGCACCTTCCATCATTTCCTGAACGCGCTTGCGGGCTTCCTCGGCGCGGGCAATGTCGATTTCCTCGACGTTTTCGGCGGCGTCTGCCAGGATGGTGACGATATCCGGCTGAACTTCCACCAGCCCGCCCGTGACGGTGAAGATGGTCTCTTCCCCGCCCTTGCGGACTTTGATGACGCCGAGGCGCAGTGTGGAGAGCAACGGGGCGTGATGCGGCAGGATGCCCATCTCGCCGTCCTCACCCGGCAGCACTACGATATCCACGTCGTCTTCGTAGACCAGCCGGTCCTGTGAGACGATTTCGCAACGAATGGTCACGCTGGGCTCCTGACCTAGCCGGCCGTCTGGTTGTGTTTGGCGACCACGTCTTCAATCGAACCGGCGAGCATGAAGGCTGATTCGGAGACCTGGTCGTGCCTGCCATCCAGGATTTCGCGGAAGCCGCGCACGGTTTCCTTAAGGGGCACGTACTTGCCCGCCAGGCCGGTGAATTGCTCCGCTACCATGAACGGCTGCGAGAAGAAGCGCTCAATCTTGCGGGCACGCGAGACGATCAATTTGTCGTCTTCGCTCAATTCGTCGATGCCGAGGATGGCGATGATGTCCTGCAGGTCCTTGTAGCGCTGGAGCACCAGCTGCACTTCGCGGGCGGTGCGATAGTGCTCTTCGCCCACGATGTTGGGATCCAGAATGCGGGACGTAGAGGCCAGCGGGTCCACGGCGGGGTAAATGCCTTTGTCGGCGATGCCACGCTCGAGGGCGATGGTGGCGTCCAGGTGGGTGAAGGTGGCCACCGGCGCGGGGTCGGAGTAGTCGTCGGCGGGCACGTACACGGCCTGCATCGAGGTGATCGAGCCGGTCTTGGTGGAGGTGATGCGCTCCTGGAGCTGGCCCATCTCGGTGCCCAGCGTGGGCTGGTAGCCCACGGCGGAGGGCATACGGCCAAGCATGGCGGACACTTCCGAGCCGGAGAGGCTGAAGCGGAAGATGTTGTCAATGAACAGCAGCACGTCGCGGCCCTGGTCACGGAAATACTCGGCCATGGTGAGGGCGGTAAGCGCCACACGCAGGCGGGTGCCGGAGGGTTCGTTCATCTGGCCGTAGACCAGTGCGGTGTCCTTCAACACGCCGGACTCGGTCATTTCACGGTACATGGCGGTGCCTTCGCGGGTACGTTCCCCCACGCCGGCGAACACCGAGTTGCCTTTGTGAACCGAGGCGATGGAGTTAATCAGTTCCTGGATGATGATGGTTTTGCCCACGCCGGCGCCGCCAAAGATGCCGGTTTTGCCCCCCTTGGTGAAGGGGGCGATGAGGTCAATGACCTTGATGCCGGTTTCGAAGATTTCCACCGAGGTGGCCTGTTCTTCGAAGGGCGGCGCGAGGCGGTGAATGGGGTACTTGAGGCCGGAGGTGACGGCCGGGCCGCCGTCCACAGGTTCGCCCAGCACGTTGAACACGCGGCCGAGCGATTCTTCGCCCACCGGCACCATGATTGGCGCGCCGGTGTTCACCACCGGCAGGCCGCGCTGTAGGCCGTCGGTGGCGTCCATCGCCACGGTGCGCACCAAGCCGTTGCCGAGGTGGTTCTGCACTTCCAGCACCACCGGCTTGGTATCCGGGCGGATGATTTCCAGTGCGTAATAGATTTCGGGCAGTTTGTGGCCGCTAAAATCGACGTCCACCACACCGCCTTGAATTTGTGCCACGCGTCCAGTTGCTTCAGCCATGAGTACTCTCCACTTTCCTTTATTCGAAACTTGTTTCCGCAATCGCCCACAGGGGCCAGACTACGGGTTATTTGCTTTGGGCCAATGCCTCGGCGCCGCCAACGATGTCCAGAATCTCGTTGGTGATCGCCTGCTGGCGGACCTTGTTGTATTCGAGCTGGAGAATGCCGGCCAGGTCGGTGGCATTCTCGGTGGCGTTGCGCATCGCCACCATGCGGGCGGCGTGTTCGCTGGCGAGCGATTCGAGCATCGCCTGGAACACCTGCAGACCGGTGAAGCGCGGCACGATTTCGTCCAGGATTTCGCGCTCGCCGGGTTCGTATTCGTACACGCCGGAGGACAGGCCGCCGGTGGCGTATTCCGACTGCACCAGCCCGGCGCTGGTGTCGAACTCCAGCGGCAGGAGTTTCTTCATTGTGGGGTCCTGCTTCACCATGCTGACGAAGTCGGTGTAGAGCAGATAGACTTCATCGGCCTTGCCGGAGAGGAATTCTTCCACAGCCATGCGCCCGATGGCCGAGGTGTCGGCGAAGGAGGGTTCGGCGGGCAGGCCGCTGAAATCCGCCATCACTTCCTGGCCGCGGCGCAGCAGCAGTTCGGTGCCTTTGCGGCCGATGGAGATGAAGCGCACCGGCACCGGGTACTTCCCGAATTTTTCCAGCGCAAAGCGCATGATGTTGGTGTTGTACGGGCCGGCCAGGCCACGGTCGCTGGTGATGAGCAGTACGACGACGCTCTTCACGTTATCGCGCTTGGTGAGCAGGGGGTGCAGGCTTTCGCGGCCGGGTTGCTTGGCAATGTGGGTCAGCACGTTCCAGGCCTTGTTGGCATATGGCCGGGTGTGGAACATGCGGTCCATCGCCTTGCGTACCCGGCTGGCGCTGACGGCCTGCAGGGCGCGCGTCACCTGGGCGATGTTCTTGACGCTGCGGATTCGCTTTTTTACTTCGCGTGCGTTTGCCATGTCGCTCTACTGACCCTGATTAGAAGGCGCTGTTGAAAGCGTCAATCGCGGCGCGCAGTTTCTTATCGGTCTCTTCGGTGATGCGTTTCTCTTCGCGGATGGCCTTGACCACCTCGGGGTGCGAGGTGTGCATGAACTTCGTCAGGCCGGTTTCCCATTCCTGCATGCGGTCGATGGCAATGTTGTCCGCATAGCCCTTGGTGCCGGCAAAGATGGCGATGACCTGGTCTTCCATTTCAACCGGCTGGTACTGGGGCTGCTTGAGGATTTCCTGCAGGCGCTGGCCGCGGTTGAGGCGCGCCATCGTGCCTTTGTCCAGGCCGGAGCCGAATTGGGCGAAGGCCGCCAGTTCACGGAAGGAGGCCATGTCCAGGCGCAGACCGCCGGCCACCTGCTTCATGGCTTTGGTCTGGGCGTCGCCGCCCACGCGCGAGACCGACAGGCCGGCGTTGACCGCCGGGCGGATGCCGGAATAGAACAGGTCGGCTTCGAGGTATATCTGGCCGTCGGTAATCGAAATGACGTTGGTGGGCACGTAGGCGGACACATCACCAAGCAGAGTCTCGATGATGGGCAGGGCGGTGAGGGAGCCACCGGAGCCCTTAATCTTGGCGAGCTTGTGGTCGGCGGCATCGGTCATGGCTTTGAGGTCGTGTTCGGCGTTGTGCTTCGCCAGCGGGCCCTCGTAGGTCTTGCCGTTCACGCCATCTTTGGCGCCGGCCAGACCTTCGTGAGATTTCTTGACGATGACGAAATTGTCGGAAAGGCGGGCGGCGCGCTCCAGCAGGCGGGAGTGCAGATAGAACACATCGCCGGGGTAGGCTTCACGTCCTGGGGGGCGGCGCAGCAGGAGCGACACCTGGCGGTAGGCCCAGGCGTGCTTGGAGAGGTCGTCGTACACGATGAGCGCATCGCGGCCGGTCTCCATGAACTCTTCGCCGATGGAGCAGCCGGCATACGGGGCGATGTACTGCAGGGCGGCCGACTCATCAGCCGCCGCCACCACGATGACGGTGTTGTTCATGGCGCCGTTGGCTTCGAGGATGGCGACGGTGCGGGCGATGGCGGCCTTCTTCTGGCCGATGGCGACGTAGATGCAGATGAGGTCTTTGTCTTTCTGGTTGATGATGGCGTCGATGGCCAGGGCGGTCTTGCCGGTCTGGCGGTCACCGATGATGAGTTCGCGCTGGCCGCGGCCGACGGGGGTCAGGGCGTCCACGGCCTTGATGCCGGTCTGGACGGGGGTGTCCACGTCCTTGCGGATGATGACGCCGGGGGCAATGCGCTCAATGGGGCGGAAGCCGGTGGCGGCGATAGGACCTTTGCCGTCAATCGGTTCGCCGAGGGCGTTGACCACACGGCCAATCATGGCGTCGCCGACGGGCACGGAGGCGATGCGCCCGGTGGAGCGCACGGTCATGCCTTCTTCAATACCGGTGAACTCGCCCATGATGATGATGCCCACGCTTTCAGCCTCAAGGTTGAAAGCGATGCCCATGACACCGTTGTCGAACTGCACCAGTTCCTGGGCTTTCACATCCCGCAAACCGCGGGCACGGGCGATGCCGTCGCCGGCTTCGTAAACCGTACCGACATCGCGGACGCCGAGATCAGGTTCAAAGTCCTGAATCTGCTTGTGCAGGCTGGTGGAAAGTTCTTTAATCAGGTCAGACATCAGCGGTTCTCCACGTTTCGAGATTTAGCGCGGGGCATCCCCGCTACTGCAGAGTTGTTTGAATGTGATTCCCGCATGGCGGGTTTCCTGTTAAATCAAGCCAATTGCCCTGTGGGCGCGGTAATCATACCTGATAGGTGCGTAATTGTCCAGTAATTCACAATTAGACCACAACCCCTGCCCGCGCACGCCAGAATCAGGGGTTTAACCGCGTTACGGCCCGAACTCCACCTGGACAGTATCAGTGGTCTCCCCGGATTCGAGCACGGTGATGGTCACGCCCGAAATCCGCAGGCTTTCGCCGGCGGCGAGCGGCGCATCCAGATAATCGGCGGATACGCCGCTGGTTTGCACCTGCAGTCCACCCTGGCCGGAAGCGATGGATGTATCCACGGTATAGACCAGGACACCGCCTTCAGGGATGGCGCTGTCATAGCCCAGGGCGCGGCGGCTTTCGATTACGACGGCGCGCGTCCCACCCACCGGCACCACGATGAGCTTGACGCCCCCCGGCACTTCCACCGCGGTGAGCGTGGTCGTACCACCTTCTGGGAAGCATGCCACCTGGGCGTCAATCACCCAATTCAGTTGCCAGCGCTCCCAGGCGAAGTGCTCGTGGCCTTTGCCGTCAATCAGCCCCATTACACTCCACTCTCCCACCCAGCGCAGCGCGTTGGAACTGCCATAAAGATACAGGTCAACCAGCCCCATGTTGTGGCCCATTTCGTGGTTGAGCCAGGTGGAGCCCCAATAGGTGAGGTCTGTGCCGGAGGTAGCTCCATTGTTGATGGTCATCCCGTCCACCTCGATTCCGCCCTCGCTCAGGTCCGCGGCAAAGGCTGGGCCATAGGAGAACGGGCTGGTGGCCGGGTCGTTCATGACCACGATATCGTCAATGTCTGAAAAATCAAAATCCGGGTCAGCCAGCGCCGCTGCCTGGCGGATGTAGTCGCGGTGCGAGACGGAGGAATGCATGAAATAGTCGTCCTTGCTGCCGGGCATGCGCAGCCATTCCAGCAAGGGTACCAGTTCCATCTGCATCTGCCCGTAGGAGGTCGCCAGGAAGAACTCCTCGGCCCCCGGGGAGATCATATTGAAGACGTCCTCCGGGGATACGGTTGCGGCGGCATCTTCAAAATCGACAAACAGCACCGCTACTCGCACCGTGCCGGTTGAGACCAGGCGGATAGGCTTGACCGGAAAACCCAGGGTGATGTCGCTTTCATAGAGATAGACATTGAAGTCCCCGGGCAGTTTGCACAGATTCGGGTCAGCGCCCACGGGTGTGGGGACCAGAGTGGGTGTGGCCGTGGGGATTTCGGTAGGTGTTTCCGTAGGGGCGGCGGTTTCCGTTGGCGCGTCGGTTGCCGCAGGGATGGCCGTGGATGGGGTTTCCGGGGCGGCATCATCTGCTGGCGGCGTTTCCGCGGGTGTGGCGCAACCAAATAGAAAAAGAACAAGGATTAAAACCAAAAGCAAGCGTTGGATACGCATGGGCCATCTCCTCCGTCAGGGTGAACCTGAGTACCTCATTGTCCGACAGGTCGCCTGCCTGTGTCAAGGCCAGATATCCGTACTTCCGAAGCCGAACGAGGTTTGACATTTCCAGGCAATTCCCGCAGGTTGCTGCGGTTTTGGTATAATTGCCTTTTGTAATGCTCACAGACGCCCAATCCTGATGCCGCCTCGCAAACGTTCCTCCCGACCCAGATCCGCTGATACCCGCCTCTCCGCCGATAGTGAGCTGGAGATGCTGCGCGACCGCCTCAATAAGAAGCGCGAATACATCGCCATCCTCGAATTGGAGTTGTTCAACACCCGCGCCGACCTGGCCGAGTGGGGCAAACTCTACAACGAGCGCATTGCCCCCCTGGAAGAACGCCTGCGTTCGCTGCGGCGCACGCTGTACGAGGCGCTGGAATCGCAACGCGGGACGGAGGAAGGGCCGGCCGAGCCGGACCCCTTTAGCCTGCCCGAGGATGAAGCCGAAGAAACTGCTGACCCGTTTGCCTACCGCGACCGGGCCAATGGCAAGAACGGCAAGAATGGCAAGGACGAGAAGAACGGCAAGAGCCTCAGCCCAAAACTGGAAGAAGAGTTGCGGCGGCTGTTCCGTGAACTAGCCAAGCGCTTCCACCCGGACCTGACCAGCGATGCGCAGGAAAAGACCTACCGCGAACAGATCATGACCCGGGTGAACCAGGCGTACAGCGCCCGCGACCTGGAGACGCTGCGCAAGCTGGCCGAACAACCGGACCGGCCGGTGGAACCGAAGAAAGACCGCGCCGAAGAAGCCAAAGCCCTGCGCAAGGAACTGAAACGGCTGGACACGGTGATTGGTGACCTGAAGAGCACCATCCGGGTGCTGGAAGAATCGCCCATCATGCAAATGAAGATGGAAGCGCGTGTGCAGCGGCGCGACGGCCGCGACCTGCTGACCGAAATGGTGGCCAGCCTGAAGGAGCAGATTGACGATCTGCAAGAGCACCTGACGGTGCTTGGCATCGACTCAAATCTGGACCCGAATGTGGACGAAAGCGTTAAGGCAGGCTGACCGGCGCGGAATCGCAATATCCGGGCGTCACTCGTTCGTCATTCCTACTGTTTGACCATCCCATCCCCCAACAATTTTAGTGCAGCGATCCTTTTCCGCAGCAGCGGCTCGCTGATTGCCTTTGCATTCATCTTGCTCGCACCCAGAAAGCCGGCAAAGCGGGAAAAGCCGCACGCCAACGCCTCCGCAAAAGATTCGTCCTTGCCCAGCGCTTTGTCCTCCAGCCACAGACCCAGGATCACGAACGTGTTCGTTTTCCGGTCAAACCGGCTGTCAAAGCGAGCCACCAGTCGGTCGCCCCACAGCACCGGCAGTACATAATAGCCGTACTTGCGCTTGTCCGCCGGCTTATACACCTCCCATACGTAGTCAAAACCAAACAGGACTTTGGCGCGCCCGCGGGCGCTCACCTGATCCAGTGGCGAAAGGAAGGAGACCTCTTCGGTTGTGCTGGTTTCCAGGGGCTTCCAGGCCTTTGGCACGCGCCCGGCGGCCAGTTCCTGCAAGGCTCTGGCGTCGCTGCCCAGCGCGCAGTGCACGTGCTTCCAGCCTTCCACCTGTACTTCCACCAGGTCGTCGTCCGCCAGCAAGGTCTCTACGAGCTTCTTAGTCTTCTCGAAGGGAATGCCGCGGAAGTAGGCATCGGCTTTGGTGATCAGCCGGGCGATGCCCGAGAAGGCGACCTCTTTCAGGATCAGGAAGCGGTCGGTTTCAGCGTCGCCGGCTTCGCTCATCAGGTGCGCGGGCGCCACTGCCTCGCTCAGCGCATAGACGCGCTCGAAGTTCTCGCGGTGGTGGGTCATGACTTCGCCAGTGCGCCACAGGTAATACAGCGCCACGGCGCTGTCCTTGCGACCTCGGTAGCTCTGGGTACGTGTCCGGGCGGCCATCTCAAAGTCCCGGTTGCTCACCGTGCCGCGCTCGCGCAGTACGGCGCGCATCTCTTTGATGGCGGCGGCGTGTTCGCGGCCGATCTTTGCCACGCCGGTGTGCCCCTGTTTCTCGCGGCGCATCACCACCCGCCAGTAGGGCAGTTCGTCCATTGGCCGCACGGCCAGCCAGCCGCCCCAATCAAAAAATTCGCGCTTCTGGTAGGCGCCCTCTTCCCACATGGCGGGCTTGTAGTTCAGCACCCGGCTGTGCAACTTGATGTCCTGGCTGCGGGCGATAATCTGCAGCGGGTCCAGTTGCAGGTATTCCACGGCGCGCATTGCTTGCGCAGTCCCCTTCGCACCACGCCAGCGGCGCCCGGGCCACAGGCCCTGCTTGCCCAGGATGAAACGCCGTGCGGTTTGGATATCGATGGTCAACATTGTGCTATTTTACATTGGGCTGGCAGATTTTTCACGTGCTACAACGGCCGAGTGCCGCCTGATGTCCCTTTGTTTTTCCGGAATATCCGCAACAAGCAGTTACGCGCGAACTGGCTCACAATTGCCAGTCCGGCCAACCCCACGCCCAGCCCCACCCCCACACCGAGCAGTAAATTCAAAATGGTGGATGGCGGCAGACCTGTCGCCATGCCTGCCGACGCGCCCCACACCGCCAGACCCACCAGTGCGCCGGGCAAGTAGGCCTGGCGCAGTCGAGCCACCGGAGTTTGTTCAAGGGCGCGCAACAGCATCGGCGGATAGATGAGGATTCCCTGTGCCAGCAGCACCAACGACCAGCCGGCCGCCGCACCCAGGATACCCCAGCCCTGCTGCATGCCCCAGATGGCCAGGCCCAACCCGGCCAGGCTGGCGGCCAGAAACCCGCCGCTGACCGCCCAGTGTTTGCGACCAGCAGGGGCAGGATGAGAAGACTGAACAGGAGGTCAATCAGGTTGGTGAGCAGGCTGGCCGTTGAACCCGCCAGGAGCACGCCGCTGGCTTTCGGGCGTTTTTCAGCCACGGGGGTAGTCATACGGACAGGAACGCCTTAAGTTTTTCCGCCATGAAGACTTCGGTCATCGCCATTGATTCAAACGTCGCGCCGCCGATGTGGGGGGTAATGAGCAGGTTGTCGTAAGTGCGTGCGTAATCCACCAGCGGGTGCGGCGCGCCGGCCTGCAGGGCGGCTTCGTTTTCCAGAACATCCAGCGCCGCGCCGGCCAGATGGCCGGAGCCCAGGGCGGCCAGCAGTGCGCTTTCATCCACCACCGCGCCGCGGCTGGTGTTGATGAGCCACGCGCCGGATGGCAGCGCCGCCAACTGCTCCGCGCCGATAAGGCCGGCCGTGGCAGGTTCCAGCGGCACATGAATGGAAATGATTTGCGACCAGGCCAGCAGGGCAGGCAGGGTGTCAAAATACGTCACGCCGGAAACGCGGCTGGCGGGATGGGGGTCATAGCCGCCCACCTGCATGCCAAACGCCAGCCCGTAGCCCGCCACGCGGCTGCCGATGCGCCCCACCCCCACCAGCCCGAGGCGCTTTCCGGCCAGGTCATGGCCGCGGAAGGGGTCACGCGCCCACTGCCCTGCCTGCACGCTGGCGACGGCGGCGTGCAGGCGGCGTACCAGCGCCAGCAGCAACGCCCAGGTGTGTTCGGCGGTGGCGGGCACGCTGCGCAGAAACTCGGTTTCGCCCTTGAGGCTGAGGACGGCGATGCCCTTTTCAGCGGCGGCAACAAGGTCTATATGGTCGAGGCCGGTGGTGGCGGTGACGAGCGCTTTGAGGCGCGTAGCGCGGGAAAACAATTCATGGTCCAGGTGGTGGCCGAAGCGAGTGATGAGCACATCGTAACCCGGCAGGGCAGCCAACAGGTCGGCACGGGAGAGCGAGCCGTCGATCACTTCGCCGCAGGATTCAAGGATGCGGCGCGCCTGCGGGCTGTAGCCGTCCGGTTCCAGGTTGAGGATGCGGAGAGTCATGCCTGTGCCGCGCGGCCGAGCAGGAACTCGGCCAGCGCCAAAGTGAGGTCATTGTCGATGTTGATGCCGCGCTCGGGTGGCATGAAATAGGGCAGCATCTTACGGCCGTAGAAGTTGTTAGTACTGATGAGCGCATCCCGGCGGATGGCATAAATGGCGCCGTTGCGCATCACCGGTTCGGGCAGGTCCTGGCGGCGGGTGCCCGGCACCACCAGTTTTAGCGGCACGAATTCGCCGCGCACGCTGGCATAGGCGTAGTAGGGATTGTCTGCCAGCGGCGGGCTGAAGGAGACGACTGAGTCAACCTTGTTTTCAAGCAACAGGGTCAGGGCGGCATCGATGTCTTCGGCGGTGCGCAGCGGGGCAGTCGGTTGCAGCAGGACGACGATGTCCGGCAGAATCTTCTCGGCGGTTTCCAGCCAGCCGAGGGCATGCAGCACCACGGAGAGGGTGGAGGCCGTATCCGTGGCCAGATGCTCCGGGCGGCGGAAGGGTACCTCGCCGCCGTGTTCGCGCGCTACGGCGGTGATGCGTAAATCATCCGTCGAGACAATGGCGCGGGTGAGCAGGCGGCTGGTCTGCGCCGCGCGTAGCGTGTGGGCGATGAGCGGCAAGCCGCCCAGCAGGCGGGTGTTTTTCTGAATCAGGCCTTTGGAATCGCCGCGGGCCGGGATGACGGCGAAAATGTAGGGTTGGGTCATGAGATCTTGTTTGGGGCGCTTGGTGCCCCAAGTATACAGGCAAGCGGGATTATTTCTTTGCCCAGACCAGGAAGGCCAGGCCCCAGTCTTCGGGGCAGGTCCAGGGGTCGCCGCCGGGGCGCAGGGGGTTGAGCTGCAGCAGCGCGCGCCACAGGCCCATCAACCGCTGCTCGCGGGCGGGCGCCATGGGGGTGAAGGGGAACGAAGGCGAGTGTGAGACCATCGGCACGGGGAACATGCCAAATGCGCCGCGCGCCGCCACGCCCATCCCCTCCAGTATCTTCAGGTAGTCGCGGGCGCGATAGGCATTGCGATAGAAGGGCGCCTTGCGCGGCACGGCCTGCCGGGGGTCGCGGCGCGTGCGCCAGCGATGTTCCAGCGCCAGCAGACCGTTCACCGGCGCAGCCAGCGTTTGCACGGAGACGGTGCGTTCCGGCACCACGTAGCCAAGGAAAACGCCGCCCGGCCGCAGGACGCGCAGTTGTTCATGCAGCGGCGCGGCAATGTCGGCGAAGTGCTCGAACAACCCGATGCTGACGATGGCGTCGAAACTGCCGCTGGCATGCGGCAGGCGCAGGGCATCGGCGATTTCGGGATGGCCGGTCAATCCATCCTGGCGGAAGTTGGCGCGGGCGAGGTCCAGCGCCGGGCGGCTGGTGTCCAGCAGCACGGCGCCAAATCCGGCATTGGCAAAGAAGGCGGCCATGCTGCCGCGCCCGCTGCCCACTTCCAGCACGCGGCCGGATTGCACATCCCCCAGCACTTTGCGGAACACGCGAAAGTGATTCTGAAAGGCGAACTGCACCTGGTGGGCGGGTTCCTGGCGCGCGAAGTGGTAGCGGTTGCTGGCTGGCAGGGCGGCCCAGCTCTGGTCAAAGGCGGCCACCGAGCCGCCTTTGAATTTGTCGTCAGGAGGGTTGGAGGGCATATCCGTCACCTGTCAAAATCACAAACCAGCTCACGCCAAGAACGCAAAGCCGCAAAGGAAAATCTCGAGGCGCGACAATCGCGTTCATAGGGGCACGGCGTCGCCGTCCTCCTACCGGGTCCGGCGATGGTTTTGAGTAAGATGCGTTCACCTTCTAGTAGCTTTTCTCATCCCACCCAACCCGGCCGCGCTCGCCAGAGCGTACACCATCCGCCGCCAGTGTTTGAGGGCGTAGGCCGGGTCGTTGGCGAAGGCGCGGGCGTAGGCCCTCAGCGCCGGGCCGGGCGCGCCGCCATCCAGCAGGTAGCGGGCGTTGAGGCGGTGCGCGCCGCCCCACACTTTGCGGGGGTGGCGTTCAATCATAGTCGCCAGCGCGGGCTGCGTCTGCGCCCAGTCCAGGATACGATACACCTCTCCGCCAAAGCGGGCGGCCTGCGCCGTGTTCTTGGCGGCCGGGTGGTGGCGGGCGGCCGCCAGAGTTTGCGGAATGTAGCGCAGGCCGCCGTGCTGCGCCAGCCGGAGCCACAGGTGATGGTCAAGCAGGAAATTGTAGGCAGGGTCGAGGACGCCTGCCTGTAGCAGGGCGCGGCGGCGGAAAAATACCGTGGGCTGACCGATGATGCGGAACGCGAGCAGGTCCAGCAGGGTGTAGGGGGCGTAGCGAATGGTATTGAACACGCGGCCTGCGGCGTCAATCGAGTCGAGGTTGGCGTAGACGAACGCCAGCGAAGAGTCGGCATCCAGCGCGGCCAGGGCGGCCCGCACCGCGCCGGGGCGATAGATGTCATCGGAGTTCAACCAGGCAATCACATCCCCGGTGGCGCGTGCCAGCCCCTTGTTGATGGCTTCGGCCTGACCGGAGTCCGGTTCGCTTGTCCAGTAGGCCAGACGGCCGGCGTGGCGGCGGATGATGTCCACGCTGCCATCGGTGGAGCCGCCGTCAATGACGATGTATTCCAGACCGGGGATCTCCTGTGCCAAGACGGATTCGAGCGTGTCATTCAGGTACGCCGCCTGGTTGAATGAAGGGGTGATGATGGAGACGGAGGTCATCAGGGGAGAATCCAGGTAGGGGCGACGCATGCGTCGCCCCTACTACAGCAATCAGGATTGAGCGAATACACAGGCGGTATCCTTCACATCTAAGGATTTAGCGGCTGACGCAGGTCAAAGAGAATGAACGCGCCTTCCACCTCATCGTAGATAGCGTAGTTGTTGTAAAGGTGGTCGCGCAGTTCGGGTTGGCGTTCCAGTTGATTGGTTGTGGTGACGAGAAACAGGTCCATACCCTCGGTGTACTGCGCCCACTGGATGTCGAAGGGGCGTTCGTCCACGCCGCGCGCTTCGGCCAGCGCCAGTTCGCCGGTCAGCGGCCACAGGTTAACGCGCTTCCAGCCATAGAACGAAATCGGATACCCGTATTGCTGGGTGAGCGCCACGACCTTTGTGCCTTCGGGGATGCGCGCCCCGACCGAAATCCAGTACTCCGGGTCGTTCCGGTAATCCACCGCCAGCAGTTGCGAGCGCGCCAGCCAGCCGGGCAGCGCCACGGCGGCCAACGCCACCACCGCGGCTAGCGTTTGCCACGGGCGCGGCTGGGCGGCCAGTTTTGCCAGCAGCGGTTCGGCCAGCGGCGCCAGCGAGAGGGCGATGAGCGGCACCAGTTGCAGATGGTAATAATCATGCGTGATGGTCTGATGCGGGACGAACATGCCGTACAGGCCATAGCCCACCCACAGGCCGAGCAGAAGGGCGCGGCCCGGTTGGCGCGCGAGAGTCATGCCGAACAGACCCATGAAGACGAACGCCAGTCCGACCAGTTCACCGAGCCAGAGCGCCCAGCGGACGTAAAACTCCGGGGTGAACAGCATCCCGGCCAGACTGAGGAACCATGCCTGGAAGTAACCACCGGCGAAGCCCGCCCGGCCCAGGAAGTAGATGGCGAGATTGGGCAGCAGCATCAGCGCGGCCATCGCCCAGACCTGGCGATTCCTGAATGCGGTGCGCAGCCCCAGCGCCTGCCAGACAACGGCCAGCATCATGCCGGCCACCATGTAGGCGGCAAAGAGTTTGGCCATCGCCGCCAGCGCGCCGAACAGCCCCGCAAGCAGGGCGTACTTCCAGGTCTTTTCCTCGCTCCAGCCCAGCGCGGCCCAGATAGCAAGGCACAGGAACATCACCATCAGCGGTTCAGGTTGGAAGGAGCGCGAGCCAATGACGGCAAACGGCAGGAACAGCATGTAGGCCAGCGCGACCAGCGCCGCGCCGGGCGATGCAAGACGGCGGGCAGCGGCGGCCAACGCGGCCGCGCCTACGCCCCAGAACAGGATGGCATAGACGCGGGCGAACCACAGTTCCTGCTGGCCGGTGATGCGCCAGGTGGCCGCCACCAGCGTTTCAAAAATGGAAGGTTCGTAATCCACGATGGCCTCGCGCAGGGCGATGGCCGTCTGGCGCTGGGCGTCGGTGGCTTCGGGCAGGTTGAGGTAATAGATGCCGCGGGTGATGATGGCGGCGCGCAGCTGGCGGGTGGCGCTGAAGTCAAACGGCGCGTCGGTCAGGTCAATGAAGCGCAGGCCGAGCCCGATGAGGAGCAGGACGGCGGCGAGGATGAGGAAACTTCGCGGTTTCATGGGAGGAAAGTATAAAGGGAAACAGGTAAACGAGGAATCAGGCAATCAGCGGGTTGGACCGCTCGACCTCAGGACTTCGTCACTTCAGAACAGGCCGTTGTAATCCACCTTGTTGAAGATAGTGAGTTTCCCGTCAATCGTTGCGTCCAGCACTTCGCGACCGGCGCGCTCGTAGGCGCGGCGGGCCAAGCGGTAGCCGATCTCCGAGGTTTCCAGATCCGGCAACTGCCAGCGGAAGCCCTTGCCGAAATACGCGGCGTGGAAGTGATCGGGGTCATCGCCTTCGGAGGTGATGGTGGTGTTGGGCGCGCCCCGGGTGGCGAAGTTGTGGTCCACGCCGATAAGAATGACCTGCCGGAAGCCCATGTGGAAAGCCAGTTGCAGTGCGATGTAAGTGACCGTTGCCCCTTCCCACAGACGGCCGCGAGCATCGCGCGCAAATTTTGGGCCGGTGTAGGTCGTGTGCAGGAAGTGGGTGTCCGAGTCCAGAGGGACCCAGCGGCGGGCGCGCCAGGTGATGAACTTGGGAATCTTGAGCGCGGCGATTTCGGCGGCGGTCTGTTCAATCACCAGGTCGTTCACGGAGACGAAGAAGGATGTCTCAAAGCCCCACTTTTCAAACGCGAGATAGATGCGGTTCAGACCGAAGGTGTATTCATCGCGCAATTTGCTGATGTCGGTGTGTTTCAGGCTGGGGCCGTTGCCGAGGATGAAACAGCGTTCGCCCTCATAGTGATTCTTCAACGCTTCCAGGCGCCGGATGCTGGCGCGCCGCCACGGGTGGAAGGTGGCACCCGGCCACTGGCGCGCATGCAGTAGCCCGAAGTAGGCGGCGCGCCCGGCATTCCAGACGAAATCAGGGGTGAGTGTTTTAAGGCGGGGGCGCATGGTTCACGGTCGTGCGGAAGTGCCGGGGTGCTGAAGTGCGGAAGTCTGGCGGTCTTGAGGTCTGGTTGCCTTGTGGTCAATATCGCTGTTTGCTGGCTTTCCAGCTACCTATTGCAGGTTTTCACTTATTCCGTACTGAGTCTTGTCGTCGCGCCGCCATCCACGATGAGCGGCTGACCGGTCATGAAGGAGGATTGCTCGTTGTCTGCGAGGAAGTAGATGCCGCGGGCGATTTCGTCCGGCGTGCCGATGCGGCCGATGACGGTGCGGGCGGCCAGCGCTTCCAGGCGTGCATTCACGCTGGCTTCTTCAAACACGTCGCGCTTGACGCCGCCGCGCAGCATCTTGGTATCCACCGCGCCGGGCAAGATAGCGTTGGCGCGCACGCCGTCCGGCGCGAATTCGATAGCCATGGCGCGTGTGAGCGCTAGAAGCGCGCCTTTGCTGGCGGCGTAGGCTGCCACCTGCACGCTGGTGGCGACGGCATGCACGGAGGATACGTTAACTACCGCGCCCTGCGCGGCCTTGAGCAACGGATAGGCCTGCTGGGTGCACAGAAACGGGGCGCGCAGATTGACGTCCATCAGGGCTTCCCATTCTTCGGGGCGGGTATCCAGCAGGCGTTTGCCCAGGCCCACGGCGGCGTTGTTGACCAGCGCGTTGAGCGTGCGGGTTTCTTTTTTTACCTGATTGAAGATGGCGCGGATATCCCTGGGTTTGCTGATGTCCTTCTTGATGAAGACGCCGCCAGCGGGGAAGCCCTTGCCAAACTGGACGCGGTCCACGCCGAACACGCGCCAGCCCTGCGCGGCAAAATGCTGCACGGTTGCCCGGCCAATGCCGCCGGCTGCGCCGGTAATCAGTACGGTTCGTTGTTCAGCGGTCATGGTCGCTTTCCGAAGTGGTCAACGAGGGATGCGTCAATGAGTTCCGAGGAGAGTACCCTCGTGACGCGACGCCTGGTTACTCGTTGACCCACTTCTCCAATCCATTATCGGGGATACCCAATCCCTTAAGCAAGTTGCGAATCGAATTCCAGTGAACGTGTTCCCAGGCGCGCGGGCTGGAATTGGCATTGTGCGGCGCGAGCATGACGTTGTCCATCGACAGCAGGGGACTGTCTTTGGGCAAGGGTTCGACTTCGAAGACATCCAGCGCCGCGCCGGCGATGCGCCCGGCTTGCAGGGCGGCCACCAGCGCGGGCTCATCCACCAACGGACCGCGGGCGGCGTTGATGACGATGGCCTCCGGTTTCATCTGCGCCAGCGTCGTTGCATTCAGGATGTGGCGGCTGGTGGGGTTCAGGTCGCAGGTGAGGGCCACAAAGTCCGCCCGTGCCAGCAGAGTCTCAAGGCTCGTCATCTCCACCCCCACTTCGGCGATGAATCCGGCGTCAATCTCGATGATATCGTTGCCAAGCAAGGTCATGCCGAAGGCGCGGGCGCGGCGCAGCACAGCCTTGCCGATGTTGCCCACACCCACCACGCCCAGCGTGCACTCACCCAACGTCCGGCCGGGGATTTTGCGCCATTCGCCGCGTTTCATGGCGGCATCCATCCACGGCTGGCGGCGCGCAAAGGCCAGCATGTAGCCCAGCACAGTATCGGCCACCGGCACAGTGAAGGCGTTGGGCGTGTTGCCCACCATCACGCCGTTGGCATTGGCGAAGTCTTTATCAATAGAGTCGATGCCCGTGCCCCACTTGGAAATGACCTTGAGGCGCGGCAGGCAGGCCTGGATGACGCGGGCGGTGTAGCGGTCATCGCCGCAGATGGCGCCGTCGAACTGCCCGGCGTGGGCCAGCAGGTCGTCTTCCTCCATGCGCTCTTCCACGTCCGGCTGGATGATCTCCAGACCGTAATGGTCAAAGACCGGCTGGAATCGGTCGCGGAAGGGAATCATGTACGGGGCGGTGAGCAGGAGGGTGGGCATGTGTTGGGCGGGATTCTAACAGAGGGATTGTTCAGGGTAACTGGTAATTTCTTTTCCCCGACCGGCCTTCCTGCACAGCAAAGACTCTTCCTAATCTCCGATAACCAATTACTGATTCTCGCTCTTCATCCTCTCCAGCATCATGTACTCTGCCACCTTGAAATCCATCTCTTCATCTATATCCACGGCTTCTTCCCGCGGGATTTCGAACATGAGCGGCCGCTCGCCGAGCCGGTGGTTGCGGCGCACCAGATTCTCGCGGGTGAAGATGTAGATGCAGGAGTTCTCTTCGTAAATGGGCGGCAGGTCCTGGGTGCGCAACAGCTCGGCGGGATTGTGGTTCACCGCGTTGCCCGCTTCGTCATACAGGCGGGTGTGCAGGCGCGTCACCGAGAACAACGAGTCGTATTCGGCGCGCTGTTCCAGAAACGTTTGGATGGCGCGCGAAATTGTGGCGGCGCGCAGCAGCGGGTTGGTGCTGTGGGTTTGCAGGTAGAAATCACCGGGCACCTGGGCAGTATCATGCAGCAGGATGTCGTTCATAGGAATCAGGCCGTCGCGCAAGGACTCCGGACGCAGCAGGCGCGCCACCTGCGGGTAGCCTTGCTCCAACCCTTCGAGGATGACCGGGCTGTCGGTATCCACCACCACCTGCGTGATTTCCGGGCAGGCCAGCAGGCTTTCGAGAACGTGCTGGTACAGCGGTTTGCCTGCTAGCGGGCGGTAGTTCTTGCCCGGCACACGCTCGGAAGAGTGGCGCATGGGCAGAAGGGCGATGACGGATGGGGCGGCCATAGCGCAAGTATACATCCCGTGTAAACCCTGGGTTAAGAGGCGCGTGCATCCTATCGTCCTGGGCTACAATAGCCGTGGAGGACCGTTAATGAACCAGACCCGTGTGCTTTTCCTGTCCACTGATAACGCAGCCCGCAGCCAGATGGCGGAAGCTTTCTTAAATCACCTTGGGGAGGGCCGGTTCGAAGTTCACAGCGCGGGTCTGGACCCGCGGGAGGTAAGTCCGCTGGCCGCGCAGGTAATGAAGGAAAGAGGCGTGGACATCAGCGCACAGAGCACCCGTGGGGTGATCGACTACCTCGGCAAAATGCATTTCACCTACATCATCACCGTTTGCGCCTCGGCAGACGAGAACTGCCCGGTGGCATTCCTGACAATGGGCCAGCGCGAGCACTGGGCGTTTGATGACCCGGCCAAGTTCCAAGGCCCCGACGAAGAAAAATTGCAGAAATACCGCGATGTGCGCGACCAGGTGGAATTCCGCATACGCGAGTTCATTGCCGCCAACGAACCTTAGACATCCTGTTCTCTTATCCGTCCAGATTCCGGCGCGGGTATAATTCCCGCGCCCATGCCCACCTCTCTGCCGTTAGACCGCATCCTGCCCGGCGACTGCGTCGAGACGCTCGCCGCGCTGCCGGCTGAGAGCGTGGACCTCATCTTTGCCGACCCCCCCTACAACCTGCAACTGCACCAGGAACTCTGGCGTCCCAACCAGACCAAAGTCAACGCGGTGGATAATGGCTGGGACCAGTTCGCCGACTTCGCCGCCTATGACGATTTCACCCGCGCCTGGCTGGCTGGCTGCCGGCGGGTGCTTAAGCCCAGCGGCACGCTGTGGGTCATCGGCACTTATCACAACATCCACCGCATTGGCGCGATTCTGCAGGATATGGGCTTCTGGACACTGAACTCGGTGGTATGGGTGAAGACCAACCCGATGCCGAATTTCCGCGGCGTGCGCTTTACCAACGCCCATGAAACTCTGCTGTGGGTGCAGAAAGACAAAGGCGCGCCCTACACCTTCAACCACCAGGCGATGAAGGCTCTGAACGAGGATACCCAGATGCGCAGTGATTGGGTGCTGCCCATCTGCACCGGGCCGGAGCGCATCCGGCTGAATGGCGAACGCGCCCACCCCACCCAGAAACCCGAGGCGCTGCTGTACCGCGTCATCCTTTCCAGCAGCAACCCCGGCGATGTGGTGCTGGACCCGTTCTTCGGCAGCGGCACCACTGGCGCGGTAGCCAAGAAACTCAACCGGAGCTGGATTGGCATAGAGCGAGACCCGGATTACATCGCGGTGGCGCAGGCGCGGCTGGAGGCCATCCACGCGCCGCAGGGTGAGCCAGCACTTTACCGCTCTCCCAACCCGCGCAAGCAGGCGCGCCTGCCTTTTGGCCGCCTGGTGGAAAGCGGTCTGCTCATCCCCGGCCAACGCCTGTTCCTTAGAAAATCGGGAGAAATATCCGCCATGGTGCGGGCGGATGGTATGCTGGAGTACAATCGCCAGCGGTTTTCGATTCATAAACTGGCGCGCGAACTGGTGAACGGCCCGGCCAATGGCTGGGAGGTCTGGCACTACGAGCAGGACGGACAGCGATTGCCGATTGACCACCTGCGCCAACAACTGCGTGACCAAATGCTGGAGGAACCCTCCGGCATTGAGGACTGACAACCCTAAATCCGAGGAGACAGAGATGACCGAAGCCACTGCCACCACTCAGTTGGGACGCTGGGACCTGAAAGACCTTTACCCCGGCCCCGCCACGCCCGAACTGGAAGCGGGTTTCAAGGAACTTGAAGCGCGCGTCGCCAAGTTTGAAGGCTTGCGCGAGAAACTCTCGGCCGACATGGATTTCGAAGAGTTCATGGATGCGCTGGAGCACCAGGAAGCCAGCCAGCGCATTGCCAACCGCATCCAGCAGTACGCCGGGTTGTACTTCTCCGAAGACACCCAGAACCAGACCGCCCAGACGATGCAAGCCAAGGTCGACCAGTTCATGGCGACGATGGAGAACCGCACCCTGTTCTTCAGCCTGTGGTGGAAGAGCCTGGATGACAAAGCCGCTGAGCGGCTGGCGAAGGACTCGGGCGAATTCAAATACTTCCTGCACCAGATTCGCACCCTCAAGCCCTACACCCTCACCGAGCCGGAAGAAAAAATCCTCAACATCAAGAACGTCACTGGCCGAAGTGCGCTGCAAACGCTGTACAGCATGATCACCGACCGCTACGTCTTCCGCGTGACGGTGGATGGGGAAGTGAAGGAACTGACCCGCGGCCAACTCATGTCGCTGGTGCAGGGGCCGAACCCGGACATCCGCGCCGCCGCCTACCAGGAGTTGTACAAGGTGTATGGCAACGATGGCCCGATTCTGGGACAGATGTACCAGACCCTGGTACGTGACTACCACAATGAAAACCTGGACCTGCGCGGTTTCCAGTCTCCTATTGCCGTGCGCAACCTGGGCAACGACATCCCGGATGACGTAGTGGAAACGCTGTTGAACGTGGCGCAGAAAAACGCCGGGGTGTTCCAGCGTTTTTTTAAACTCAAGGCCAAATGGCTGAAGGTAAAGAAACTGCGCCGCTACGATATCTACGCTCCGGTGTCGGCTTCCGATAAGAAGTATGACTGGACGGAAGCGGTGCAGATGACGATGGATTCCTTCAAGGGGTTCGCTCCGAAGGTAGAAGAACTGGCGCGCCGCGTGTTTGATGAAAACCACATTGACAGCGAAGTGCGAAAGGGCAAGCGCGGTGGGGCATTCTGCTCCTCCGGCGACCCGGCGGTGACGCCGTTCGTACTGGTGAACTATGACGGTACCGCCCGCGATGTGAGCACCCTGGCCCACGAACTGGGGCACGCCATCCATGCCATGCTGGCCGAGCACCACAATGTATTCACTTTCCACAGCACGTTGCCCCTGGCCGAGACAGCCAGCACTTTTGCCGAGATGGTGCTGGTGGACTATATGTTGTCCCACGAAACCGATGAGAGCGTGAAGCGCGACATCCTGTTTGCCCAGGTGGATGACAACTATGCCACCATCATGCGCCAGATTTTCTTCGCCATCTTTGAGCGCAGCGCGCATCAAAAGGTACAGGAGGGTGCTTCGGTGGATGAGTTGAGCGCGGCTTACATGGAAAACCTCAAGACTCAGTTTGGCGATTCGCTGGAGATCGGCGAGGAGTTCAAATGGGAGTGGGTGTCCATCCCGCACATCTTCTACTACCCCTTCTATGTATATGCCTATGCTTTTGGGCAGTTGCTGGTGCTGGCACTTTACCAGCAGTTCAAGAAGGAAGGCCAGTCGTTCGTGCCGCGCTTCCTGGAGGTGCTGTCTTCCGGCGGTTCCAAGCCCCCGGTCGAAATCCTGGACGCGGCCGGCATTGACATCCGCAAGGCGGAGTTCTGGCAGGGCGGCTTCGATGTGCTGGCCGGCATGGTGGCCGAACTGGAAGCCCTGCCCGCGCCGTAAGAGTCCATTCCTCCAAACACAAACCGCCCCGCGAACTCGCAGGGCGGTTTTGATTCAGGTCAATATCCGGCTATCGGTTTTCGCGCAGGTCCCAGAGATTGAAGTCCGTGATGGTGTAGACGAAGTTGTCGGTGTCACCGGCGTTGACGTACAACCCGAAGCGACCTTCGGTGAAGGTGTCATCGAAGGCGGTGGCGATGAGATAGCCGTTGGCGTAGATAGCGATCTCGCCATCGCGAATCAACACACCGAGTTTGTTAATCTGGTTGGGACCGGCCAGAATGAGGTCGTCTTCCTCAAAGGTGAACAGGCCATCCGCGGAATATGGGTCGCTGCTGTTGAGGCGGCGCAGCAGGTACGTGCCTTCGCAGGTGAAGCCCACGATATAGCCATGCGCGCCGGTGTCGCTGGTGCCGGCTTCCGGCCCGTAGAGAATCAGGCCCCAGGTGGAGCGGCCGGAGCACACGTCGCCGGTGCGAACTTCCATCTCTACATACAACTCACCGAGGTAAGGGTTGGAAAACCACCAGGTATCGAAGAGTTGATTCTTGCCGGTGACTTCCCAGTGGCCGCTGTCATTGGACTGGATGCGGATGTTGTCGGTGTTGGGCAGGCGGCCGTTGCTGTCGGCCCAGTATTGCGTGCCCATTGAGGGCAGGTCAAAGCGCGGACCGCTGCCAAATGCCAGCACCGGGTCAAAGGGCGGCTCGAACGGCGTGGCGGCCGGCGGACGGGTAGCGGTAGGGGCGGCCTGCTCGGTGGCGGTGCTGGCGGCGCTTTCGGTAGCGACTTGCGGCTCAGGCGTGGCCGTCGGTTCGGGCGTGGCGCTGAAGGCGCTGGTGGGTGTGATGATGAACGGCGTGGGGCTGGGGGTCTCGCCGGGCGCGGAGGTGGGCGCCGCGGTGGGGCTGGCCAGCAGCGCCGTCGGCTGGGCGAGGATCGGCGTGGCGATGGGCAGTTCTGTGGGGTCGGGTATCGGCGCTCTGCGGGTGCAGGCGGCCAGCGCGAACGAGGCGATGAGCAGAAGCGTAACGCGTTTCATGGTCTTGAGGATAGCATAAAAGAGGTAATTGGTAATCCGTAATTGGGGATTGGGAATAGCGTGAGTAGAGAGTAGAGATTCGGAAGCGCCGCCCAAAGTGCATCTGCCAAACGAGAGTGCCACTTGGATCTATTGACGCTTATTTGAAGTTCACTCGCAAGATTGTCATTCTGAGGGAAGCGAGGTAGTCGCTGACCGAAGAATCTATCTTTTGGCACATGCGGTAGATTCTTCGCTCGCTGTCGCTCGCTCAGAACGACAGACTATGAGTTGTGTTTACAAATGTCAACACACCCTAACCAATATCGATTGTCGAATATCGGCTTTTATTCTGCTTCCGGCCTGTAGCCCACCGCACTCATATCGCCAATGAATTCCGGCAGGTCGGTGTGGCCCAGCAGTTGGCGCACCGCCATGCCCTCCCCCAGGTGATACCAGTAGTGGTAGATGTTGCGGTACAGCATCGTGCCGATGGATTCAGGCAGGGCGCGGCCCTTGAACTCGATGTGTTGGCTGAGATGCCCGGTGGTCAGCGTGTCCAGATACGTGTCGGCGGCGACGGTGATGTCGCGCCAGGCGGTCCACATGCCTGCCAGCGAAGGCGTTGTGGCCGGGCGGCCGCTGCCGGTCTGCTCGACGACCTCCGGATGCAGTTTAATCTCCTGCGCGGCGCGCACCCAGTAATAATTCTCCTGGCTGGCCAGATGCCCCACCATCCAGCTGATGCAGTTCATCGGTTCAAAACGGCGGGTAGCTTCTTCTTCGGTTACGCCGTCCAGGCCGCGGGCGAATTCGGAACGGGCGAAGCGCAGTTGGATAACGAGCGGATGGGTCATGGGGGGTCTCCCAAATCAGCCGAAGATGTACTTCAATGCGTATTCGAGGCGGTCATCGAAATCCCCCGGGTATTCGTGTTGCAGGTCGGGGTGTACTTCCAGTTCGGTCGTGACCCCGTGCTGGTTCAGCCGCTGGACCAGTTCGCTGATGTTGTCATGCGGGATGGTGGTATCCGCGCTGCCGGTGATGATGAGGCCGCGCAGGCCAAGCTCTTCGGCGCTTTCCAGCAATGGCTGCCACTTTTCCAGATCATCCATGAAGGGACCACCGGGACCCAGCAGGATGAACCCCTGGCACTGGATACGGCCGGAGAGCGCCAGCGCCAGCGCCACTTCAGCGCCCATTGAGAAGCCGGCCAGCACCACCTGTTCCGGGTCCACGCTGTACTGGCGCCCCAGGTTGGCGTAGGCCGCGGTCACTTCCTCGGCGGCGGTCTCGTAGTCGGCCCAGGAGTACGCACCCGCCCACAGGGCGCGACTGGATTGCGGCATCGCCACCAGCCAGCCAGCCAGCGAGAGCTGCGTCCAGCGCGGCAGGTTCGCCTGCACGTTGTCCTGATTGCCATGCAGGAAGACCACCGCCGGGCAGCCAGGTTGTTCCGGGGCGCAGGCATCTTTCGGCCGCAGGATGACCAGGGGCAGCGAATCGACCGGGTCGGCTTCCTGCATCTGCTGGGAGATCGCTGCCACGTTCTCGAACAGCGCTTCGCCCTGCAAGTCGGCAAAGGACGGCGACTGGCGCAGAATCATCTCCGAATACCACGCACCATTGGCCAGGGTCGACTCGAGAATCTGGCAGGCCAGCGGAATGTCGCCCAGGCGGGCGGCGAAACAGGCGCGCCAGTAGTTGATGAGCGGGTAACTTTCCGGGAGGGTGAGCAGGGCAGCGCCGGTGAGGGCCAGCCCTTCCTGGTAGGTCTGGGCGGCGAAGTGCTGCTGTACCAATTCGCCGAGCTGGTCGATGGTGAGGTCTGTCATGGGGCGCTCCTTGCGTGCATCCTATCATAATCGCGGCCAGATAACGGCTATGGTATTCTTAAGCGGCTCGAAGTAAGGCTTGTAGTTGGTGATGCCTGTTGAAATTGCGAAGACTTCGCTTATGGAATTCTTGAGCCGCTTCATCTTCGTGGTTGTGTGGTTTCACAGGCACATTTTCGCAAGGAGCGTTCTCATTCATGTACATTGCCGTTGAAGGCGTGATTGGCGTGGGCAAGACCACGCTGGCGCGTTTGCTCCAACCCCATTTTGACGCTGACCTGCAGTTGGAAGTGTTCGAGGAAAACCCCTTCCTGGCGGATTTCTACTCCGACCGCCAGCGTTACGCGTTCCAGACCCAGATATTTTTCCTGCTCAGCCGCTATCACCAGCAGCGCCGTTCAGTACGCGAGGTGCTGGAGACCGGCCGCAACCTGCTGACGGATTACACCTTCGCCAAGGACGCGTTGTTCGCCCAGATTAACCTCAAGGGCGACGAACTGGAAATGTACTACCGGGTGCATGAGGCGCTGGGCGAAAAGGTGCGCCTGCCGGACCTGGTGGTGTACCTGCGGGCGGATACCGAGGTGCTGATGCAGCGCATCGCGTTGCGCGACCGCACCTATGAGCGCAACATGGAATCCGGTTACATCCAGCTGCTAAACCAGGCGTACGATGACCACTATGGCACCGGTTACCAGGGTCCCCCGGTACTGACCGTCGATTCCAATGGGCTGGACTTTGTGAAGAACGACGACGACCTGAACCACATCCGCGGCCTGGTGCAGAAGGCGCTGGACTCCGCTCTGGTACAAACCGAACTGCCGTTGAACGGCTAGAGGCTACAGACGCATGCGCATCACCCGGGACCAGTTGCTCAAGATCGCTGAAGACACGGTGGCCGAGCGCGCCCGCGCCGATAAGAGCATTCTGGCGGCGTACCTGCATGGCAGCCTGCTGGAAGGCAACGAGCCGCTGCTGGGCGGCGCGGCGGACATCGACCTGACCTTCATCCATATCGGCGTGGACGAACCGCGCGAGATCCTGCGCATGTCGGACGATATCTCGCTGGATATCCTGCATCACGCCCGCGAGGATTACGAACCGGCGCGTACCCTACGCCAGAAGCCGATGCTGGGGCCGGCGGTCTTTTACGCCAAGCCATTGTATGACCCGCAGCATTTTCTGGATTTCACCCAGGCCAGCGCACGCGGTATGTACGGCGAACCCGAGAACGTGCTGGCCCGCAGTGAGCCGGGCCTGACGACGGCGCGGCGTTACTGGTTTTCCGCGCAGGGCAGCCCGACCGATGGCGGGACGCGCGGCACGCTGGATTACCTGACCGCATTGGGCCAGACGGCCAACGCGGTGGCGGGCCTCAGCGGCCCGGCGCTTACCGTCCGCCGCCTGTTGCTGGATTTCCCGGCACGCGCCGCCGCTGTGGGCCACGAGGGACTGGCGGCCGGCTTGCTGGGACTGATGGGCGGCATGGGGGTCGACGCGGCGCAGATTACGGGCTGGCTGCCGGATTCGACGGCGGCCTACACCGCGCTGGGCCGCGCCGGTCTGGCTCCGGCAGAACTGGCCCCGGCGCGTCAGGCGTATTACGAGAAGGCCATCCGCGCCCTGGCGGAGGGCGGCCAACCGGCAGCGGCGCTGTGGCCGTTGCTCACCACCTGGACGGCGGCCGTGGCCGAGTTGGGCGAAGGCACGGAAGCCGCCCTGCGCTGGGAGGACGCGCTGGCCCCGCTGGGATTGGTCGGGGATGGGTTGAAAGAAAAACTGGCCGGGCTGGATGCGTATTTGGATAGAGTGGAAGAATTGTTCGATAGATGGAAACGCGAGCGGGGACTTCTCTAAGAGAGAAAAACTCGATTTCTTTAGAAATCGAGTTTCTGTTTAGCTTCCCGTCAACTGGCCGGTGGGACGGCGGCCGTCGGCCAGCGGCACGATGATGTAGAAGACCGAGCCCTTGTCCGGGCCTTCGCTTTCCGCCCAGATGCGCCCGCCGTGCAAGCGCACCACCGCCCGTGAAATCGCCAGCCCCAACCCCATGCCGCCATAGGCGCGGGTCATGTGGCCCTCCACCTGGTAGAACTCATCGAAGATGCGTTCCAGTTCCTGGGCGGGCAGGCCGATGCCTGTATCCTGCACGGCCACCAGCGCGCCTTCGGGGTGCGTGGTAACCACCAGGTTGATGACGCCGCCATTGGGAGTGAAGCGCACGGCGTTGTTCAGCACGTTGAGGATGGCGCGCTTGAGCTTCTCGCCGTCGGCGTTCACCTCTATGGGAGTCTTGGGCAGGCGGATGTTATAGGTATGGCCGCGCTGTTTGGCGGCGGTCTCGGCTTCCTTGTAGGCTTCGGCGGCGATGCGCTGGATGGCCAGGCGGGTTGGCGTGAATTCGTTGGTGCCCGCCGAGAGCAGATTCATGTTGGTCATGTCATCCACCAGGGCGCGCAGTTGCAGCGAGGCGCGTGACAACCGCTCGGCATATTGGGCCAGTTCGGGCGGCGCGTCTTCGCGCAGGATTTCGGCGTAGCCCAGCACGGTGTTGAGCGGAATGCGCAGTTCGTGCGAGGCGATGGCGATAAAGTCCGACTTCTTGCGGTCCAATTGCGCCAGCTCGTCATAGGCGGTCTGGAGCGATTGCAGCAAACGGGCGTTGTTGATGGCGACGGCCGCCTGCGAGGCGATGACGGAGAGGATGTCCACGTCTTCCTTGGTGAATTCGCCGAGGCGTTTGTTCACGCCTTCCAGCACGCCGATGGTCTTCTCGCCGATCTTCATCGGCACGCCCACCAGGTTGCGGGTGACGAACTGCGTCTTCTTGCCGACTTCCTGGAAGTGCTGCGGGTTAGTTTCCATCTCGTTGATGATTTCGGGCCGGTCGAGCTGGAAGATGGCGCCGGCGATGCTGGAATCCAGCGGCACGGGAATCTTGGCGAGTTCTTCGGGGTCGGAGCCGGTGGACGCGGCGAAGCGCAGTTCGCCGGTCTTCTCGTTGTAGAGCAGCACAGACACGCCTTCGCATTCCAGGATGTCGGTGCCGGTATCGATGATGAAGTTAAGCAGGCGGTTGGGGTCGAGGGTGGAGTTGAGCGTCAGGCTGATTTCGACGAGACGGGCAAACTGGCCGAGCATGCGTTTCTGCTCTACATACTGGTCAACGAGTTCGCCGGTGGCATTCTTGAGCTGAACCATAACATCCTTAGTTTATTCGCAAAGGCTGCTTTTGTCCACTTGGACAGATATGCAAAATATCATGCATTGAATATATATAAAGCATGATATTTTATTTACAGTTCGAGATGAAAAAGCCCTGCATTTCCATGCAGAGGCTTTGCGGTTCACTCGTCGTAGCGCGATTCGTCCACCATGCGGCGCAAGCGATCGGCCTCGGTCTCCCCCATCTCGGCCGCGCCGGCTGCATCGGATGACATCATCAACCGTTCGGCGGCTTCCAGGTCTTCCGGCCGGGCACGGCGCACCAGGCTCCACTTGCCGCAATGCGGGCAATGCTCCAGCCGCGCAAACCCCAACTTGAGTCCGAAGAATGTGAGGCTGAACGGCCGGGCGCACTTGGGACACACCGCGCCGCCCAGCATCCCGTACTGGCCGGGCTTGAAGGCTTTGCGGCGTTTGCCCATCATTAGCGGCGCGAGCGCGCTGAGCGCCACCACCACGCCGACGATGGCGAATATCGGCCCGATGATTCCGAAGACCATGTCATCGGCGGATTCTTTGCTGAGGAAGTAGCTTTGTATCGTCTGCGAATTTAACTCGCTGCCATCCGCCAGCACGCCGACCGCGCTGAGCACATGCAGACCGGGGGCATGGTCGTCAGTGACGAAACGCACGCGGAAGTCCGGCGAGTCGCCGGATTCGTCCAGCAGGGTTTCATCGATGTAGTAGCGAACCGTGACAAGGTCGGCCGGACCGTCCACGGTCAGGCTGAAGTTGCCCTGGATGTCGCCGCTGAAGCCGCCGTAACCGAAGTCGCGGTGGAGCTTGAGTCTCAGGCCGGGGTCCTCGCTCTGCGCCAGGGCAGGGGCGGCGAAGAATAGGAGCAGGGCGGCGAACAAAGGGAGTGTGATGCGTTGCTGTTTTGTGAGCATGGTTGTTCCCTGTTTCATTGGCCGGCAAATCGCCAGCCTGGTTTCATTTCCAACGGGTGAGGATGGTTTCGCGCTGGAACAACTGAATCGCCAGCGCCAGCAAGCCGGCATCGATGACCGCCAGGATGAGCGCCAGCCACAGGACGAAACCCTGATTGAGCTGGATGAACCCGGCGGTCTGGGCCATGAACAGCCCCAACACCGGCAGCATCACCAGCGCCGAGACCTGCTCCGCCACGCGCGGGTCATTGACCCGCGAGGACACCATCACCGCCATGCTCACGGCCGCCACGGACAGCAACGGACCGACCACCACCATCGCCAGCAGCCAGAGGGGTTTGAGCAGCAGAGTGGTGAGGGCAGGACTGCCGGTGATGAGAATTGTGCCGACCATGAAGATGATGTACGCGCCCCAGGTGACGGCCACGGCGGGGATGGCCGCGCCGAGTGCCTTGCCGGCCAGCAATTCAAGTGTGCTGATGGGAGCGGCCAGCAGGGGTTCCAGGGTGCGGGTGCGTTTTTCCCCCACGATGCTGTACGAGGCGATCGTGACGGGGATGATGACCGGCATCAGCAGGAACAGCATCAGGAACTGACTGACGATCATGAACTGGGCGCATTCCGCCCCGGCCAGGTCGCCGCACAGGGCGGTCATCTCGGCCGGGACTTCGGACAGACCGAGCGCCTCGGCGGCCGTGGCGCCGCGCATCGAATACAGCACGCCCAACGGAATGGCGGTGAACAACAGCGGCATGAAGGCGACGGAGAACAAGACGAACTTGTTCTTGAACACTTCGGCCCATTCTTTGCGAATCATCGTCCAGATCTTAGTCATGGCGGTCTTCCTTCTGAATCAGGCGCAGGTACACATCTTCCAGGCTGCGGCGCACTTCGCCGACGAAGCGAATTTCGGCACCGGCTTCCACCAGCCGCCGGATGAGCGCCGGGTTGTGGGCTTCGGGGTCATCCAGCGTGACGACCAGCTTGTTGTCCAGGGCTTCGACGCTGTGAACGAACGCGTTGGCTTTCAGCGGTTCGACGAATTGCGGGCCGGGCTGGGCGAGGTGAAAGACCACCGTGCGCCCGAACAACTGGCTGCGCAGGTTGGCGGGCGTGTCCAGCGCCAGCAGGCTGGTTTTGAACACCGCTACCCGGTCGCACAGGCGGTCGGCCTCGTCCAGGTTGTGGGTGCACAGAATGAGTGTACGGCCCTCGCGCCCCAGTTCGGCGATGAAGTCACGCACCAGCCGGGCGGCTTCGGGGTCCAGGCCGGAGGTCGGTTCGTCGAGGAACAGCACCGGCGGTTCGTGCAGGAGGGCGCGGGCGATGGCGAGTTTCTGGCGCATACCCTTGGAGAATTCGCCGACCTCATCGTCGCGGCGGGCCCACAGGCCCAGCATACGCAGGTATTTCTCCACCTGGCCGGGTATGTCTTTTACGTCGTACAGGGCGGCGAAGAACGCCAGGTTGCGCTCGGCGCTGAGCTGGTCATACATGCCCGGCGTCTCGGTCAGGATGCCCACCTTGCGGCGTACGTCCATATCTTCTTTGCCAAGCTCGTGTCCGGCCACCACGGCCCGGCCGGCGCTGATGCCGATGAGCGCCGACAGCATTCGGATGGTGGTGGTTTTGCCGGCCCCGTTGGGGCCCAACAGGCCGAACACCTCGCCGGGGCGGATTTCAAGCGACAATCCCTCCACGGCGTGGACGACGTCCTTGCCGCGCCCGAAGTGTTTGGTCAGGTTCTCAGTTTGGATGGCGAATTCAGTCATAGCGGCTGTCCTCTATCTTTTCCCGGCTGGGTGTAGCGGGCTTCAGTGGGGTGACCTCCAGCGGCGCGGGCGCTGGGGGTTCCGGGGTGAATTCCTGCAGGCTGTGGCGCAGGCGCACCACGATGAAGAGGCTGAGGGCGGCGAACACCAGCAGGATGCCTTCAACAGCGTAGGCGCCGAGGGTGTGCAGGCCGAACACCGACACCCCGTTCAACAGGGCGTGCCAGCCCACGGCCGCCCAATACCAACGGCTGTGTCCGCTGACCACGGCTTTCATCACCAGCAGGGCGGCGCTCAGATGGAAGCACATGGCGCTGACGCGCTCGAGCGCGCCCAGAAGGTGGTCGTACCAGTTCGCCCCCCAGTAGGCGTCCATCTGGCCTTGAACGATGTCCACATTGTCGGCTCCCGCCAGGCCGGCCAGCGCTTCGGGACTGGCGCCCAGCAGCACCACAAACTGCAGGAACACGTAGATCACCACCGCGCCCAGCAGCATGGCTTCCATCCCGCCGTGCCCCGCGCCGAACATCAACCCTTCGGCCCAGGAGCGGGCGTCTTTCAGCCAGCGGCGCAGCACCAACAGGCGGGCGGTTTCCTCGAAGATGCCGGAGGACAAGCCCAGCGCCACGCCGATAAGCGCCAGTTGGGCCGGGCCGCCCTCCACCGACCAGCCCATATTTTCCATGAATGGGTTGAGCAACCACAGGTTGAACGGGATATGCAGCACCTGCGACAGGACAAAGGTGGCGGCCCCGATGCCATACAGCCGCCAATCCTGCTTATAACGCCGCGCCACCCATATGCCCAGCGCCAGTGGCAGGCTGACCATCAACAGGCCGTTAAGCAGCGGCGGGATGGCATCGGCGTTTTGAGCCAGGAACCACAGCGCCAGCCCAACCAGAATGAGAAGGGCGGCAATTGTCAGATAACGAAGAAACTTCATAGTCTTATTTCCCTCGGTGTTTCACGTGAAACACGGCCCTCTCAATTGTAGTCCTGTGCAGTCCCGGTTTCCGGAGGGTTTCACGTGAAACATGCGGCGGCAGGCATGCAACAGGGGCGGCGCAATCCTCCATAGGAGGTCGCCCGTCCCGGGGCAGGGCGCCTGACACGACTTAGAACATGGAGCCGACCCAGGCCAACAGCCCAAAGGCCAGCACAATCGCGCTGATGACCCAGAAGGCCATCAGCCCTTCGCCGATGCCATAAATGGTGCGGTAGGGGTCCACGCCGGGGGGTAGCATCTCGTCCTTGCGGCGGGCGCTGACCGGGCGTTTGAAGCGCAGGCGGTCATTGTCGAACTTTTCCAGCAGCGTCCAGCCGGCCTGCGCTTCTTCGGCTTCGGCCTGAGCCTGCACGGCGGGTTTGCCGAAGGCGCCACTGGCCGAGCGCAAAATCTTGAATTCCCAGTCACCGGAGAGGTCTTCGGGGCGATAGTTGGTCATGGTTTCTTCTTCCTTACGGTTCTTTTCCGCCGCAATATGGGCGGCGATGTGTGCGCCGGACATAGGTTTCCCTTCAACAAGGCGGGCTGGCGGCAGGTGCCTGCCGCCAGCCCTGCGGGTTTGCTAAGACTTGGTCGCGGCATCATGATTCTGGGCCAGCGCCACCATGCCGCTCAGCCCGCCCAGGTTCATCGTGTCCACTGCGCTGGACGGCACGATGACCAGCGCACCCTTCTCTTTGAGGCCTTCGAAGAGCATGTTCATCGCCCGCAGGTGCAGGGCGGTGGGGTTGTTGGAATAAGCCTTGGAGGCCTCTGCAAACGATTCGGCTATCTGCATCTCGGACTCACCGAGGATGACCCGCGCCTGGCGTTCGCGTTCGGCCTGCGCCTGGCGGGACATGGCGTCCTCCAGGTCCTTGGGGATGATGATGTCGCGGATTTCAACCGACTGCACGCTCACGCCCCAGGGAGTGGTGCGCTCATCGATGATCTTCTGCAGGTCGGCATCCATGTTTGACCGGCCGGCCAGCACATCCGCCAGCATCAGCGAGCCGATGACCTCGCGCAATGCGGTCTGCGACGCCCAGGTAATGGCCGAGCGATAGTCTTCCACTTCCAGGGCGGCCTTTTCGGCATCCCATACCACCCAGAACAGCACAGCGTCCACATCCACCGGCACGGTATCCCGGGTCAGCGTCCTTTCGGCGGTGAAGGGCGAAACCATCACGCGGTGGTCAATCCACTTGGTGACATTGTCCACCACCGGAATGACCCAGAAGACACCCGGCCCCTTGAGGCCCTGGAACTTGCCGAGACGCAGGACCACGGCCTTTTCCCATTGGTTGGCGATCTTGAGGCCAAACAGGACATACAGGGCGATGAACACTCCAAGGGCCATGAAGGTGAAAATGGCAACGTCCGAGGCGTTGAGCTGAAGGTCCATGTAGATTGTGCCGGCGGTGGTGATGAGGAACAGGACCGCCGACAGGCCGGCAGCGATACCGTTGAGCCGGTAAGGGTTCTGGTCCTGGCCGAGGCTCTGCAAGCGTTTGGTGAGATTCATACTGACGTTCATGATTTTTCTCCGTAGTTTTCAGGTTTTGTACTCAAGGTGTGTTTGTCTATTTCTCTTCGGTGGCTGGCGGTTTGCCATCCGTCTGCCACAGTTTGAGCGTTTCGGTGAAAGCGTCCTGTGCCTCCTGAGGGCCAAAGCCCAGCCGGTAGGCTTCCGCGGCAAAGTGACGCGTGAGGCGCAAGAGACTTTCATGGCGCAGGCGGGCCGATTTTTCTGCCGAAACCGGCTCCAGGATGAAGGTGCCGCGCCCGTGCTGGGTGGAGATGATGCCGTCGTCGTCCAGCATGCGGTAAGCGCGGGCGATGGTGTTGAAGTTCACCCGCAGGTCGGCGGCCAGTTGGCGCACGGTGGGCAGTTGGTCACCCGGTTTCAATTCACCGGTGGCGATGGCGTGCTTAATCTGGTCAATCAACTGGATGTAGATGGGCACGTGCGTGGTGAGGTCAATGTCGAAGTTCATAGCGCTGTCCGATTGTACGATAGTCTTATTGTCTCATTGTTTCTTTGTATGATTGTATATATGTTTGCGGGAATTGTCAAGGGGCAACTGACCGTGACAGGTTTCCCCCTATAATTCCACCCAGTCACGGCAATTAGGAGATTCTGATGAACGATGCCCCCATCCTTGAATTCGACCCGACCCGCGCGGCCTTCATCGAACCGCAGCAGGTCATCACCCCGCGCGACATGCCGGAGCATTGTGTTATCACCTTCTTTAAGGATGTGATGGAGGAAGTGGCCGCGGAACGGCAGGCGATTCAATTGGTCGAGAATCGCTGGGAGGATGGGCCGCACCCGGTGTATGAGATCCAGCACAACGGACAACGGCTGGCGTATATGCATGGCGGCATCGGCGCCTCGCTTTCTGCAGCCCTGTTGGAAGAAGTCATCGGTTTCGGCTGCCGTAAGTTCATTGTCTGCGGCGGCTGCGGCGTATTGGATGCCGGTGTGGATGTCGGCGCGTTAACCATCGTAAAGGATGCGGTGCGTGATGAGGGCGTCTCCTACCATTACCTGCCGCCGGGCCGCACGGTGGCGGCGCACCCGGCGGGGGTAGCGGCGCTGGAAGCCGAACTGGAGCGCCGGGGCGTGCCCCACCGCATCGCCCGTACCTGGACCACTGCCGCGCCGTATCGCGAGACGCCGGGCAAAATCGCCGCGCGCCGCGACGAAGGCTGCGTCACAGTAGAGATGGAAGCCGCCGGCCTGCTGGCGGTGGCTCAGTTCCGCGGCGTGCCGCTGGGCTGCGTGCTGTATGGCGGGGATGATTTGAGCGGGGCCGAGTGGGACAACCGCGACTGGCAGTCAAAGGGCGATGTACGGAGGAGATTGTTCTGGCTGGCCGCCGATGCCTGCCTGGCGTTATGACTGCTTGACATTCCCTCCCTTCCGTGTAAGAATCCCCCGCCAGCATTCAGATTCTGAATGCTCACACCTAGATGATAAAAGAACGCGAATTTCTGCTGCTCAACGAGATCGCCAAGGATGACCAGGTCACCCAGGCCAACCTGGCCGACCGCTTGGACATCGCAGTGGGCAGCGTCAACTGGTACATCAAGCGTCTCATCGGCCGTGGCTACCTCAAAGCCACACGCATGGACCGCACGCGCCTGCAGTACAACCTCACCGCCGAAGGCATGAGCGTACTGACCCGCCGCGCCACGCAGTACATGAAAGACTCGCTCACCGTCTACCGCGATTTGCGCGAGCAGGCGCGCCAGTTGGTAAGCGAAGCCCGCACTGCCGGGGCCGCAAGCCTGTATGCCCAGGGCGATGACGAAGCTATGGACATCCTGCGACTTACCTGCCTGGAGCAGGGACTCTCGCTGGATGAAACCCCCGCCCGCTGGGTGGTCAAACGCAATGGGCGGGGGTATCGGCTCACCGACCGGCAGGAGCACAACTGACCATGCTGCTTACCACCGTCACCCGTGCCGTTTGCGAATCAGGAAAATCCACCTTTCCCTTCCAGTACTACAGCGAAGCAGGCGAAGCCATCTACCAGTTGGAGTTCCGCTCGCATGTCTTTAACGGCATGGCCTTCCTGCACTTCGATTCCGAGCAGCGGCTGGTGGCCCAGGTCATGGAACATGACCAGCCGGAATTTCCCGCCGAACTGATGCGCTGGGCGGCCTTGCGCCCGGAAGAGCTGGATGCCTTTAATGCCCAGCCCGCTGATTTTGAAGACCTGCTGTTCAAGATGCACCTGGCGGCCAGCAACATCCCGGCTCAGCGGTCCCAGCCGGATGAACTGGCGCAGCTTCACAACCTGTACCCCGAAGCGCCCATCGTCATTGGCGGGTGCGGGCGTTCCGGCACCACGTTGCTGTTGTCCATCCTGGGCGCGCACCCGCACATTCACGCCATCCAGGAAGAGATGTTTGCCTTTTTTCCGCTGCCGTTCCGCCTGCGGCCCCTGCTGCGCCACCTTCAGGCGCTGCCGGGTCAGAGCAGTTGGCGGCGCTGGTGTGAAAAGACGCCCAAGAATGTGCGCTCTTTCGGGGAAATCCTCAACGCCTTTGGCGGTGAAGTGCGCCTGATTCATATGGTGCGCGATGGCCGGGACGTGGTGACCTCCCACCATCCCAATTCCCCGCAGCGTTACTACGTCCCGCCGGAACGCTGGGTGGCAGATGTGCAGGCCGGGCTCGACTACGAACCCCAGACCCTGCTGGTGCGCTACGAAGACCTGATTGCCGATGTGGAGGGCACCCTCCGGAACGTGTGTGACTACCTGGGGGAGGACTTCCACCCGCAAATCATGGAGTTCTACCGCCATACGACCGTCACCGAAAACAAGGCCTGGGAAGGCAAGAAAGTCCAACCCCTGCACGCCAACCGTATTGGTCGCTGGCAGCACGACGAACACCAGCGCGTCATCCAACAGTTCATGGAGACGCCCGGCGCGCCGGAGCTGATGGCGCGGTTGGGATACAGAATCGAGGCCCATGATGAACAGCCGGTTTGATGTCTATAACGACTTTGCCCTGAATGCCAGCCCGGACCGAATCACCAAACTGCTGGCGCGCTTCGAACTGTACCGCAAGGTGCTGGATGTGCCGGGCGACATCGTGGAGGGCGGCGTGATGAAAGGCGCCGGCGTGCTGTTCTGGGCCAAGCTGGTGGAAATCTTCAACCCGCTTTCCAAGCGCAAGGTGGTGGGCTTTGATACCTTTGCCGGTTATCCGGATGATGTGACCTTCGCCCATGACCGGAAGAAGGCGCAGGATTTCACCGCCGAGCAGGTGACGGATGCCGCAGAAGTCTCGGTTGAGGGCATCATGGCAGTTGCCACGGCTCAAGGGCTGGCGCACCGCATTGACCTGGTGAAGGGCGATGTGCGCGAGACGCTGCCGGATTATGTCCATGACCATCCCGGGTTCCGCATCGCGCTGCTCAACCTGGATTTCGTGCTCTATGACCCCACCCGTGCCGCGCTCGAACAACTTTACCCGCTGGTGGTGCCGGGCGGCGTTGTGGCCTTTGATGAATACGCCACGCGCGGCAATGGCGAGTCAGACGCGGTGGACGAGTTTTTCAAGGCGAAAAACATCCGTCTGCACAGCATTCCGTGGGCGCTCAGCCCCACGGCTTACATGATAAAAGGTGAACGCTAGATGACAGACAAAACCGTGAAGGTTGGCGAACATGAAATCGGGTCCGGAAAACCGGCATTAATCATTGCCGAAGTGGCGCAGGCGCATGATGGCAGCCTGGGCATGGCGCACTCGTTCATTGACGCCATCGCCGATGCCGGCGCAGATGCGGTCAAGTTCCAGACTCATATCGCCGAGGCGGAAAGCACCGCTTCCGAGTCGTTCCGCAAGTCTTCGCCGTACATCACGGAGAGCAAGGCGGAGTTCTGGCGACGCACTGGATTCAATGCCGAACAGTGGCAGGGGTTGGCCGAACACGCCCGCCAGCGCGGGTTGTTGTTTCTCTCCTCGCCGTTTTCGGTGGAGGCGGTTGAACTGCTCAAACAGGTCGGCGTACCGGGCTGGAAGATCGCCAGTGGCGAAGTCACAAACTTCCCGATGCTGGAGCGCATGGCGGATACCGGCCTGCCCATCCTGCTCTCGGCAGGCATGAGCAACTGGGAGGAGCAGGACGAGGTGGTTGGCTACATCAAAGGGCTGGGCGCGCCGCTGGCGCTGTTCCAGTGCACGACGGCCTATCCCTGCCCGCCGGACAAAGTTGGACTGAATTTGATGCACGACCTGCGGGCGCGCTATGACGTGCCGGTGGGCCTGTCTGACCATACCGGCCGGGTGTATTCAACGCTGGCGGCCATCGCGCAGGGGGCGAATATGGTGGAAATGCATGTGACCTTCAGCCGTGAGATGTACGGCACCAGCGTGGAGGCTTCGCTCACGCTGGAAGAACTGGCCGAAGTGGTGGAGGGTGCGCGCTTCATAGAGGCCATCAATAACAATCCAGTGGACAAAGACGCCCAGGCCGCGGGCATGGCGAACTTGCGCGAAGTGTTCTTCCGCAGCGTGGTGCCGCGCCGCGACCTGAAGGCTGGAACGCAATTGAAAGCCGCCGATCTGACGACCAAGAAGCCCGGCAGCGGCATCCCGGCCAATCGCATCGGCGAGGTCATTGGCCGTACCCTGGCGCGGGATGTGGCCGCCGACCAGTTGTTGAGTGTGGAGGACTTGCGGTAGATGAAATCTATTTTAGGAATTATCCCCGCCCGCGGCCACTCCAAAGGCGTGCCGCGCAAGAACATACGGCCGCTGCTCGCCAAGCCATTGCTGGCCTATACTGTTGAGTGCGCCCGCGAGTCGGGTGTGTTTGAGCGGCTCGTGTTGAGCACGGATAGCGGCGAGATCGCCGCAGTAGGAACGGAACTGGGGCTTGAAGTGCCCTTTCTGCGCCCGCCGGACCTGGCTCAGGACGACACCCCCATGCGACCTGTGGTTGAACACATGCTCAGCTCGCTGGAAGAGCAGGGCTGGCAGACAGACATCGTGGTTCTCCTACAACCCACCTCGCCGCTGCGGCAGCCGCGCCATATCCAGGAAGCGGTGCGCCTGTTGCAGGAATGGAAGTGTGATTCGGTGGTGACGGTGGTGGAAATCCCGGACCGTTTTGCGCCGCAAAAGGCACTGAAGCTGGTAGATAACCGTTTGCAGTTCTTCGACCCGGAGGGCCAGCGCATCACTCGCCGCCAGATGCTGGAACCAATGTATTCGCGCGATGGCACGGTGTACGCCTTCTGGCGCAATACACTGATGGAAAAACACAGCCTGTATGGCGATGACTGGCGGCCGCTGATTCTGCCGCTGCGTGAAACGTTGACGATTGACACACTGGACGATTGGGCGGAAGCCGAAAAGCGCCTTCAGGAGATGCAAAGCTGATGCGAATGGGGTTTCTTATCGACCGCATGACCTATTTCAAGACCCTTGGCAATCTTATCGAGATCTGTCTTGAAGCCGGCCATGAGGTCTGGTTGTTCCATCTGGCGGAAGCCGATTGGGGCAGCAAGGATTACCAGAAGGTTGTCATTGAGGACTTCCCGCGTTTTGCACATGGACAGCCAAATCTCGCCCCTTACCGGATGGACGAGGTGAGTGGGTTGGGAAAGCAATTCAAGCTGGATGCCCTGGTCACGCATGAGGGCTACCGGATGTTGAGTATAGCGGGAGAGGAAGACGAACTGCGCCGCTTGCGGGAATCCGGCACGCGCACCTTTGCTCTCAGCCATTTTTACGAGTTCTCCAAACAGCCTCTGGAAGCGTTAGACCATTTCGATTGCACGTTCTTTATGAGCGAGTTCGGGCGCGACCTGATGTTAAATCTGCAGGCGGGAAACAACGGCCGCGCCGAGGACTTGCGCCAGCGCTATCTTGCGCGTACCGCCGTCGTTTCCACCCCGGCTTTTGAGCAGATTGGCATAACCACTCCGGCGACGGCGCGGGCGGAGTTTGGCATTCCGCATGGAAAGCCAGTCGTACTGTTCGTCGCGCCGGTGCTTTCAGGCGTTACCAGTTGGCGGTGGGTGGCGTGGCGCGAGCCGGACCGCCGCACTCGGATAAAGCGCGCCATTAGCGCTCGCCGCTGGCGCTATCTTCCAGAAACGCTGACTGGCCCTTCTTTCAAGGAATGTGTGGATGCGGTACGGGCTTTCTGTGACCGAAATGGCGCGACGCTGGTGGTCAAGTCGCGCGAGAAGCAGGATGACCCGGATTACCTGGTGGCGGCGGCAGATGTGTATCTGGACGGCAGCGCCGAAATCTACTACCCGGTGTTTACCACCTACCGCCTGCTGGCGGCCGCCGATCTTCTGATAACCGCCAACAGCATGTCAGTTATCGAAGCGGTGGCGGCGGGCATACCGGCCATCAACATCTATGTTCCGCATCTGGAATTCAACCGCGAACTGGCGCCAGTGCACCGCGCGTATCTGGATACATTGCTGGGCGGCAAGCCGGACAGCCTGATGAATTTTTCCGGATGTATCTGGGCAGTAGACCGGCGGGCCTTCCCGCGCTGGATGGACCGCCGGCGCTGGGAGGATCTTAAGGTAGACGAATCCCGCCGGGCAAAATACGTTGACCGTTTTCTGGGAATCACGGATGAACCCAGTAGCCGGCGCATCCTGCGCGAGATGGAGAAGGCGGTCGCACATGGCTGATACGACTGCGCTGCGGGCGCGCCTCACCGACGTGCTGGTCGAGCGCGACCGGCTGTTCCCGATGCGCGACCCGGCCAATACCGAGGCAATGAAAGCTGCCTTCGCGGAATACACCACCGCGCTTGAGTCTCTCCGTTGGCCAGATTGGCAGCCGGATGCCGGATTGGCAGCGCGCGCCAGAGAGTTCCTGTCGCGCCCCATCTTCATTTGCGGCGAGATGAAGAGCGGCACCACCATGTTGGTGAACCTATTGGATAACCATCCCAACCTTGTGGTGATGCCGGGGGATTCTCACCTGCTGGCTGAATCTCGCCATGCCGGCCACACGCCGGAACCGGGAGGGGAAGCGGCGTGGCGGGCATATTGGCTGCATCGTTTCGTGAATCCCACCGGGCAGAGTCCCTTCTGGCTGTTGGGCGAAGAGGATGAAGCCTATATTCTTTTTATGCATTATCTGGATTACTGGCTGTTGGAATTGCCACGCGGGCCAAAGGCCGGCTTCCTGGCGGCGGTGCTTGCCTACTATTGCGCCAACACCAACTGCCCACCCGAACCGCGTGCCTGGGTGGAGAAGACGCCGCTCAATGAATTTCGGACGATAGCTGGTATGGCTATCTCGCCGGAAGCTAAATTCATCCACATACTGCGCGACGGGCGCGACAATCTTGCCTCGATAAAGAAGCTCTACCAGAATCGTAATTGGCCCTGGAACGTGCAGGCGAATGTGATGGATTTGACGCGTTCGCTGCGGCAGGGATTGGCCAACCGCGCCGCGCTTGGCGAAGGTGTTTACCGGTTGCTGCGTTACGAAGACTTGCTTGCTGACCCCGGGGAAAACATGTGCTCCATAGCGGACTTCCTGGGTATTCCCTATGAGCCTTCGCTCATCCAGCCCACAGAAAATGGCGCACCGGCGCGTACCAACTCTATGTATCGGCAAGACCAGACCACCGGCCAATTGTTGCAGAGTCGTCGTTCGCGCTGGTTGGAGGAACTCACGGCCGAAGAGCAGGATGCCCTGCTTACCCATTATTACCCTTACAGCCATCTGGCCGGGTATACATGGCAGGTATCCCCACTGCGCCGCACACGAGCCTGGGTATTGACCCACCTTCGCGGCTTGAGTACGCGTGTGATGAGGCGGAGATGACTGGCGCTCAACAAACACTCTGGATTACCGGCGCAGGTCGTTCGGGGACTCACCTGATTGGCATGTTGCTGGACGGCCATCCGCAGGTGAATGTCTTTCCGCGCGAATTCCGGTTGGCCCATCAGTGGCTGGACCTGTGCGGCTTGGGCACAGCAGGCGACGGGCTTGCACTGCCTGCCGGGCGTGTGGATGCGTTGCTTCAGCGTCACTATCAAATCCGCGCCGGTTCCTGGCCGGCGGGGGAGGCGGTCACATTCGGCCAAACCCTGGAGGAGGTGCAACGGCGTCATTATTCGGACTCGCTTCATCGAATGTTCGCCTTCCACAGCCCCGGCAGCCAACTGGACTTCTTCTTCAGCCAGCTTCGTGAGGGCGCGCGGGTGATTATCACACTCCGACATCCAATTCAGAATTACCTGGCCCTGCTCGCACACGTGCTTCAAAAGGGGGAGGGCTACCGCCCCGCCGAGAAGCTCCAGCCAGAAATTGGGCTAACCAGCATGCTGCATCTCAATCTCTTTCGCGTCTTCAGCGCGTTTCAGGCTGCCTGCCGTTGGGCCAGCGATGAGCGTGTGCTGGTCACTCGTCTGGAAGATTTCACCGCCCAAATTGAAGAACGTCAGCGGGTGTGGGAGTTTTTGGGTCTGGCGGCTGACCCTATTCTGGAACGCACCACCCGTGGCGGGGAACCCAGCGATGCGCGTTCCGGCCAGTGGCAGAGCAGCGAAATCGTCCCCGTGAGTCAGGATGCGTACCAGGAGCCGCTCACGGAGACGGAACGTCGCGCGTTTGAATCCACCGCGAGCTGGTGGTCGCCGTTCTACCCCGATGCTCTCATCGGCCTTATTGTTCGTCCAGATGCAGAAGCCGCCGAAGTGTTTTACCAGCGCGAAGCCAACTGCCTGCTTCAGGACCGGCATGCACAGAAACATCGCGAAGAGCGGGTCGCTGCCGTTTTTGGTCAGCCGCCGCAATGGCTGAGCGGGTTGCTGCGCCATCCGCGCCGCGCAATAAAGACGTTTTTCCGCGAACGCCTGGCCTATCCTGACGCGCTGATGTGGCCGCGCCGCGGTCAGCTAAAAAGATTACAGCATAACCTTGAAGAAGTTCCCGCCCTGGTTGGCGCGGTAGATGGAGGAAGTGATTAGATGAAGCGACGTATTCCGCGGCCAGACCCCGGCACGGCCCGTCTGAATCGCAACGAAATCCAACAATATTTCCGGCTGGCCCGCACCTACCTGCGGCCCTACTGGCGTGAAGCCATCGTATTGGTCATCGGCTATTTTGCCTTCACGGGCCTGAATGTCATTCAGCCGCTTGTGATGGCCCCGGTGTTGGACATCGCAATTGGCAATCAGAGTATTTTCGAAGCGTCTCCAACGGATGCCCAATTGGATTGGAACAATCTCGATTTGAATAACCTGGGCAAATTTATGCTCGTTCGACTGGGATTGAACTCGCTGGGCGCCTGGGAAATCATTAGCACCCTTGCCATTGTCTACCTGGTTATCACCTTCCTGCTTAATCTGATAAATTATGCAAATACATTACTGGCGGTTCGCATCCGCAACCGGGCGCGCGTGGATATGCAACGCGACCTGTTCCAGCACCTCTTTGCCCTTTCGCTTGACTTCTTCAACCGCCAGCAATCAGGCGAACTGGTTTCTCGCCTGGAACAGGATACCCGCGCCACGGTCAGCAACCTCGAATCCGTAGCCCGAAACGTCATCGTCTCGCCTATCCTGATTGGGGTGTACGGCTACCTGCTGGTGAATACCAGCCTGCAGCTCACCGCCATCGTAATCGTCGCCGGAGTGCTCCAGTTCTGGGTCAGCCGGATTATCCGCTCTCCGATCCGGCGGCTGATCATCAAACAGCAGAGCGTAATGGCACGCGCGGGCGCTTACTTGCAAGAAATGTTTTCGTCCGCGCGAGTAGTCAAAACGTTTGTGGCTGAAGAATATGCATTGGGCAGACTGAAAGCTGAACTCAAAGATGTCTACGCCGCTCAAATGCGCTATGCCTATCTGAAGCAATCAGACCTGCCGCTTACCGGCATTATCAACGGCATCACCAACGTGACCATTCTGTTCCTTGTAGCCCGTGAACTCATCTCCGGTGCGCTTACGCCAACGGGTTTCTTCCTCTACTTGTATGTGGGCCGCAGCGTACTTGGACCTATTAATTCGCTGGTGCTGACCTACAATGCCGTCCAGCAGATGCTAGCCTCCGAACAGCGCTTGCGGGAACTGATGGACCAGCAGCCCTCCGTCCAATCCGGACCGGTTACACCGCAAACCTTCGAGACGGGAATCACGCTGCGCGAGGTTTCGTTCCATTACGGGGATGAGCCGACCCTCAACGAAGTCAGTTTCGAAGTCAAAAAGGGCGAGATGGTGGCCCTGGTGGGACCAAGTGGAGCGGGCAAATCCACACTTACAGATCTGATTCTGCGCTTTTATGACCCGCAGACCGGGGGAATCATGATGGATGGGCGTGACATCCGCGAGCTGGACCTGAAGGCCTACCGCCGGTTCTTTGGCACAGTTTCTCAGGAGAGCCTGTTGTTTAATGCGAGCGTGGCTGAAAATATTGCCTATGCTCGTACGGAGATCACGCGCGCACAGATCATTGCGGCTGCTCAGGTAGCGAACGCTCACGAGTTCATTGAGCAACTGCCTCAGGGGTATGACACGACGATTGGTGACCGGGGGGTGCTGATTTCCGGCGGCCAGCGCCAGCGCCTTGCCATAGCCCGTGCCGTTGTGCGCCAGCCGCAGATTCTTATTCTGGACGAAGCCACCAGTTCGCTGGACAGTCTTTCAGAGCGCCTGGTGCAGGATGCCATTGACCGCGTGATTCAGAACACCACCGCGATTGTCATTGCGCATCGTCTTTCCACTGTGCGCAATGCCCACAAGATCGTTGTGCTTGACCAGGGCCGTGTGGTGGATATCGGCAAACACGGTGAACTTATGAAGCGTTGCGCTCTATATCATGAACTGGCCACACTGCAATTTGGGGAGACCGACTCCCCAACTGATGAAGGATCAGGAGACTCATGAACAAAAAACTTGTGCGCGTGAATAGCACAGGCCGTAGCGGCACCAAATTTCTCGCCGAATTATTTGCCGACCAGGGCTATTGCGCTTTCCACGAAGATCTGTATGCTGGCGAGCCCAGTTCAGCCATCATTGAATACCAGAAGATGCTTGGCAACGCCTGGCTGAACGAACGCGAATGGTATTACGATCACCCCTCCAGTTTCCCGAAACCGTACTACCGGACCGTGCTGGCTTTGTTTGAACCGCCGGTTACGCCTGCACCGCGCTGGAAGTTCTGGCAGAAGCGGGCTGTACAGCCAGTGCCAGCGGGTACTGTGATTGATACCAGCAATACCCTCACGGCTTCGACGCCGGAGATTGACGCTTACTTCACATCCCGCGAGTTCACACTGCGCTATTTGATTCTTCACCGCAACCCGCTCAAGACTATTCATGCCTTCTACCAGGTGGAAAGGAGCGCAAACTATCGCAATCGGCCCTCCGCGTTCTCCGCAGCGCCGGATGACCGGGTGCGCGGCGCGGCGCTGGTTTGGAAGAATTACTACGCCATGATGCTCGACCAGCGTACCCACCTGGGCGCTGAACGTTTCAGGCTGGTAGCGCTTGAGGACTTCACTCGAAATCTCGATTACGTTCAGGGCGTGTTTGATTTCCTGGAGCTCCCACTGGATTCTTTAGAGGCGAAAGTGTTTCTAGACAAAGTCAACAATGCCCCCTTGCGGTCGGCTAAAGTGAACGATGCTCGCAATTCGGACATTTTCCACAACCCTGAATTTTCATTCTCTGAGGCAGAAATTAACACCATCTTGCCAATCATCACTGATGTTTCTTCCCAATTGAGTATCAACCTCGATCAAGCGGTTACCGACTATGTGTCTTTCCATGCTGAAGAAAAAGCCCGGCTGGGCATCAATTAACAGGGAACCAAAATGCCTAGATCCTCAAGCAAAAGCACACTCAAAACGTTGATTTCTACCCGCGATGCGGTCGATTACTCCCTAAGGCGAGCTTTTGTTGATGAGTTTATGGGCACCCAGGTGAAGCAATTGTCCAGCGATTTGCATGTTCTGGATGTTGGAGGGAAACGAAGCGGTCATCGAGGAGGTTTCACGATTAATGATTATTCGCTGAAGACCACCATTCTGAATATCGCTTCAGGAGATAGACCCCACATTCTTGCCGATGCGGCCCATCTCCCTATTCTCGCTGAAAGCTTTGAGGCCGCAATTTGTGCTGAGACCCTTGAACACGTATCCATGCCTCCTGACGTACTTGCAGAAATTCAACGGGCGCTCAAGCCGGGAGGGATACTTCTTGTGACCGTCCCCTTCAATTTTCGGATACACGGCGACCCTCATGATTATGGAAGATACACAGACCACTATTGGCGTGAACAGTTGGTCCGCCAGGGTTTCGAAATCCAACTAATTTCCAAACAAGGACTCTTCTGGTCTGTGTTGGTGGACATGCTACGAGATGTTGCCTATCAAGCGCTTCTGGATGGTCAACCCAAGTACACCTGGTTGCGCCGTTTGATAGCAAGAGGAATCCGGTTGGTCAAGCGCAAGGCGATTGATTGGGATGCGAAAATTCCACCGGATTCGCGCCTGTCCCAATACACCACCGGATTCGGGATAGTGGCTCTTCGTACGTAAATATGAAGTTCCGCAAACCGCGCATTGCCTATATCCTGCAAATGTTTGGCGTGGGGGGTATGCCGCAGTGGTTACTCCGTCTTGCGACCACCTTGCAGAATGAGTTCGACATCTATTTCATCGCCACTCATTCGGACGTCTTCCTGCCTTCGGCGGCGGAAGTGGCGCGCCTAGTCCACCTGCCGCCGGAAAAGTGGCGGCTGGCCGCAACCCTGGCCCGCCAGCGCATTGACCTGGTGCAGATGGCGAACCTGCGCCTGTATGCGGATGCCGCGATTCTCGCGGGTGTTCCAGTGGTCATTGAACGCACGGATGGCCTGCGCAACGGCGCGGCACTGGGGCCGAAGCACGGGTTGGATGCGGTGGTCGCCAGCACGCGCGGCACAGTGGAACCCATTGCAGGGCTGATTCCGCGCCACAAAATTCATGTCATCTACAACGGCATCGATCTGGAGCACTACCGGCAGGCCGCGCCACAGCGGTTCGGGTTTGGCGCGGAAGATGTCATCATCGGGCGTACATCACGGCTGGCGCGCGGCAAAAATCTCTCGCTGCTGATTCGCGCAGTGACTCGGTTGCGGCAGGTGTCGCGTTTCAATCATGTCCGGTTGGTCATCTGCGGTGGCGACACGACCCAACCCGATGCCGAGCCGATGTTGGCAGAATTGCAGGCCGAAGCCGCCCCGCTGGGCGATAGCGCGGTCTTCGCCGGAGAGGTAGCAGACCCGGCCGGAATCACCGCCGGTTATGACATCGTTACCTGCACCTCCAAGCCAGAGAATGAAGGTATTCCCAACTCACTTCTGGAAGGCATGGCTGCGAGCAAGCCGCTGGTCTCCACAGCTGTTGGCGATATCCCTGAAATCCTGACGGATGGCGAGAACGGCTTCCTGGTCCCCAGCGACGATGAAGCCGCGCTGGCGGAGGCACTGGCGCGGCTGGTAGAAGATGCCGATTTGCGCCGGCGTATGGGGCGGGCCGGGCAGGCACTGATTGCGCGCGAGTTTGACCTGGCCACACAGGCGGAAAAATACGCCGCACTCTACCGCCGCCTGCTGGAGGAACACGGCCGCTGGCCGCGACTACCATGGGGCCGCACTTGATATAATCCCGACATGCCCCGCCGCCTGCCGCGCGCCTTCTATGACCGGCCGACGCTGGACGTGGCCCGCGACCTGCTGGGGGCGCGACTGGTGCGAGTTGAAAACGGCCGGCGCATCGCCGGAATCATCACCGAAACTGAAGCCTACTGCGGGGAAGCAGACCTGGGTTGCCACGCCAAGGCCGGGCGAACAAAACGCACCGACCCGCTTTACGGCCCGCCCGGCCACGCCTACGTCTACTTCACCTATGGTAACCATTGGATGCTCTGCCCGGTCACCCGGCCGGAAGGCCAACCGGAGGCGGTGCTGGTGCGGGCCATTCACCCCACGGAGAGTATTGACCGCATCGCTGCCCGCCGTGGGCAACAGCCACAGGCGAAGTGGACGGATGGTCCCGGCAAGCTGACCCAGGCGCTGGGTATTGACGGCACGTTGAACCGGACTGACCTGACGCGGCGTGATGCGCCGCTTTTCATCGAGCAGGGTGTGGCAATTCCGGATCGTCTCGTAACCACCACGCCGCGCATCGGGTTATATACTGTGCCCGAACCCTGGAAAAGCATCCCGTGGCGTTTTCTTGCCACGTTGCCGGTGGATTTTGACCTGACCCGGCCCGCAGGGCAAACCTGAGGAGGACGTATGAAACTGCTTGAAGGAAAGAACGCCGTGATATTCGGCGTAGCCAATAATCGCTCCATCGCCTGGGGCATTGCCCAGGCCTTTCACGAACATGGCGCCAATGTCGGTATTTCGTATGCCGGTGAGATGATGGAAAAGCGCGCCCGCCCGTTGGCCGAGTCACTGGGCCTCACATTCGTTGAGCCGTGCGATGTGTCAAAGGATGATGACATCACCGCTGTGGCGGAAAAGGCCAAAGCCCACTTCGGGCAAGTGGATATCTTGGTGCACGCCATCGCCTTCGCGCCGCGCGAGGCGCTGAGCGGCGATTTCCACCAGACCAGCCGCGAAGACTTCCGCGTGGCGCTGGATATCAGCGCCTATTCGTTCATCGGTCTGGCGCGGGCGTTCCTGCCCATCCTGCGGCCGGGCGCCTCGCTGATGAGCATGACCTACTACGCCGCCGAAAAGGTGGTGCCCAATTACAACGTGATGGCGATTGCCAAGGCCGCGCTGGAGAACATCACCCGCTACCTGGCCGGCGATCTGGGCAAGCACGGCGTGCGCGTCAATGCCATTTCTGCCGGGCCCATCCGCACGTTGGCGGCGGCGGGCGTGAGCGGTTTCCGCGGCCTGTACAAGCGCTTTGCGGAGGTGTCGCCTCTGCGACAGGAAATTACGATTGAGGATGTGGGCGGCGCGGCGGTGTTCCTGGCTTCCGACCTCTCCAGCAAGGTCAGCGGTGAAATCCTGTACGTGGATGGCGGTTTCAACATTGTCGCCATTGCAGAAGATTCGCCAGACGCCGGGGGCGAAGGCGGCGAATAATTCCCCGTTTTCTATCGTATTGGAGGCGCAGCCACGCGGTTGCGCCTCGTTTTATGTACTAGAATGTAGGCTACTCAAGGAGCCAGCCCCGAATGTTCAGACGACGCGACGAAGCCCAACCCCAGACGCCCGCCACCGCGCCTGCCGAGCGTATCACCTCTGTGCTCGGCGATGGTGTGGTGGTCCACGGCAAAATCACCGGCCGCGGTGGCGTACGCATTGAGGGCGCGTTCGAAGGCGAGATCGCCTTGAATGGCATGCTGGTGGTCGGCACCACCGGCCGCGTGACCTGCCCGCACCTGCAGGCCCAGACCGTGATTGTGGCCGGGGCGCTACGCGGGGATATTACCGCCGAGAAGGTCGAAATCCGCAGTACCGGCCGGGTGTGGGGCAATGTGGTTACGGTGGCCTTCAGCACGGAAGAGGGAGCTTACCTGCGCGGGCAAATCCAGATGGAAGACCGGGTGGAACTGGATTTTCCGGAGCCCGGCGATACCAGCGTGGAAGCCGTGCCGCCTGCCCCCTAAGGAACCTGAGACAAAGCCGGTCCAAGACCGGCTTTTTTGTTGGCGGTGTGCGGTACCGTGTCGGGGTTATTTCTTGAAACGGGCGTCTTTTTCCAGCGTCAGGCGCAGGCCGCCTTCCAGGCTGGTCTGGGTTTCGAAGGCCAGCTTCTTTTTCGCCAGCGCCAGGTCGGCGCACATGCGTGAAACTCCTGAATCATTACGGATAGCGTAAATAATTTCGGTGTTGCTGCCGGTGAGGGCGATGACAGCTTCGGCTATCTGGCGGATGGAGGTCTCGCGCCCGCTGCCCACGTTAATCACCCGCTGGTTGAGGTCCGGGGCGGTGGCCGCCGCCACCATGGCGCGTACCACATCCTTCACATACACAAAGTCGCGGGTCTGGTTGCCATCGCCATGCACCACCAGTGTGCCGCCGCGAATCGCCTGGCGGATGAAGTTCGGAATCACCGGCGGGTGCGATGCCGGCAAATGCTGGCCGGGGCCGTAGGCGTTGAATACCCGCAGGCACACGGTTTCAATTCCCCACAGCGAGCCGATGGTGCGCACGTAGTATTCGCCCGCCAGTTTGCTGACCGCATACGGGCTGCGCGGGTGCGGGCTGCTCTCTTCATTCAATGGCAATTCGGCCTGGTCGCCATATACTGCGCCGGAGGAGATGAACACCACCCGCCCCACGCCCACATCGCGCATCGCCTCCATCAGACTGACGGTGCCGCCGACATTGACATCGTTGTACTGGGTGGGGTACAGCAGGGATTCAGAGACCGAAACGCGGGCGGCCAGGTGATAGACGCAGTCGATATCCTGCAACAGGGTCCACAGCTTGGGGCGGTCGTTCACGTCGCCGCGGGTAAAGTGGACGTCCTCCACCAGCGCCTGCGGGTCGCCGGAGGAAAAATCGTCCAGGCCGCGCACGTGGTGGCCCTCGCGCGCCAGCTGGTTGGCAAGCGCCGAACCAAGGAATCCGGCCGCGCCGGTGATCAGAAAGTTCATGATGGGTTTCGGGTTCAAAAATGCATGCCCGGCAGGACATGCATTGGCGATTATAGCATGCCGGCCAATCCACCGAATGTGACTGTCCCATAAACGGTGGGTTTTGAGAAAAAGAAAGACCTCTTGTATGATTAGTTTGTCGAAACAATCCACAAGAGGCTTTCCATGTCCATTGTCATATTACAACTGCCCAAA
>SCUK01000046.1 GCA_004297445.1 Anaerolineae bacterium
TATCGAAGTTGTTCTGGAAGACCTGAGGCTGAAGCAGGACTTGATGGCCAGAATCGATGCCGTTCGACGGCCGGAGACCATCATCAGTAGCAATACATCCGGAATCCCGATTTCGGCGATTGCAGAAGGGCGAAGCGAGTCGTTTCGCAAGCACTTTCTGGGGACGCACTTCTTCAACCCGCCACGCTATTTGAAACTTCTCGAACTCATACCTACTGCGGATACCGCACCTGAAGTGCTGGCCGGCATGACCGCTTTTGGCGAAAGACGGATGGGGAAGGGCGTGGTGGTATGCAATGATACGCCGAACTTCATCGCGAATCGAATTGGCTCTGTGACCGGCGCGTCTCTATTGAATTACGCCCTCAAGAATGGCTATACGGTGGCAGAGGTGGATGCCATTACCGGGCCTCTGATGGGGCGACCGAAGACGGCAACATTCCGACTGCTTGATCTCGTGGGAATCGACATTGCCGAGCACGTGCGGAGCAACCTGGCCAAGGCGGTGCCACACGACACGACAGCGGTAGATGTCCTGACCGCTGAGTCCGGTGTTGCGCTGCAAGCCAAAATGATCGAGAAGGGATGGTTGGGGAACAAAACAGGAACCGGGTTCTACAAGACCGTGCGCGGGGACGGCGGTAAAGAATTCTGGGTACTCAATCTTGAGAATATGGAGCACAAGGCACCGGGCGAAAAGCCGCGCTTTGAGTCGGTTGGGAAAATTAAGGCTATTGAAGACCTGACCGAGCGGTTGAGGGCGTGGCTGGATGAGAGCGACCGGGCGGCCGACCTGGTGCGAAATGTGCTGTACTTCGGTTTCGGCTACGCTGCGTCCTGCATCCCTGAAGTGGCTGAACGACCCTCCGCCATTGATGATGCGGTTCGGTGGGGCTTCATGCACGAAGCCGGTCCGTTTGAAATTTGGGATGGGCTGGGCGTGCGAGACACGTATGAAAAGATGAAGGCTTCCGGCGGCCCGGCGATTCTCTGGGTCGATGAGATGCTTCGGGAAGGGTACGAAAATTTTTACCAGTACAGTGGAGCGAGGCGTATTGGCGTGTACGACCCCAGAGCCAAGAGCTATACAGCCCTGACCGAGAAACCAGCAACAGTGAGTTTGCCTGACCTCAAGCTGTCTGGACAGTTGGTGACAAAGAACGACGGCGCCTCCCTGATTGACCTGGGGGATGGGATTGGCTGTATCGAGTTTCACACCAAGATGAATGCCCTGGATCAGGATATCGGATCGTTGATAGAAGATGCGATGAGCCGGGCGGAGGGTCAGTTTGACGGGCTGGTCATTGGCAACGACGCGGAGAACTTCAGCGCCGGCGCTAACCTCTTCCTGGTGGTTATGCTGGCGCAACAAGGGATGTGGGACCAGCTGGACGCGCTGATTCGCGGATTGCAGGACATGAACATGCGGATGCGCTATTTCTCCAAACCGATTGTGGCGGCACCGGCGGGGCTTACTTTGGGGGGCGGCGCAGAAGTCGTGATGCATGCCAGCCGGGTGGTTGCGCATGGCGAGTTGTATACGGGATTGGTCGAACTTGGGGCCGGGGTGATTCCGGCGGGGGGTGGCACAAAGGAAATGTTGCGCCGTATCTTAAATCCTGCTATGCGGACGGAAAATGCCGACCCGCTGCCTTATTTGGAGAAGATATTCCTGCAAGTGGGGCAGGCTAAAGTCGCGACATCTGCCGAGGAGGCACGAGAATTCGGCATCCTGGGGGCCGCTGATCGAATCGTTATGAACCGGGAACACCTGCTCACCGAAGCAAAACGGGAAGCCCTGCATATGGCGGCGGCCGGGTTCGTGCCACCACGGCGAGAGAAAATCTATGCGGCCGGTAGGGATATGTTAGCGGCTCTGAAAATCGGAATTTATATGTTCGCCGAAGGAAAGTACATCTCGGCGTATGATGCGCACCTGGCGAGGAAACTGGCTTTTGTGATGACCGGAGGCGAGTTAAGCGCGCCCCAGTGGGTGGGCGAACAATACATCCTGGACCTGGAGCGCGAAGCGTTTCTAAGTTTGTGCGGCGAAGAAAAGACCCAACAACGGATGTGGGCATTGCTCCAGACCGGCAAACCGCTGAGAAACTGATGATGAGGAATCAGATATGATGAAAAAACGAGACCCTCACTACGAGCCGGTTATTGTCGCGGCAAAGCGCACTGCCGTGGGCAAAGCGAAACGGGGCGCGTTGGCCAGCACTCGGCCCGATGAGCTGGCGGCAGCAATCATCCGGGCACTGGTGGTTGCCGCGCCGGGATTGAACCCGATAGAGATTGACGATGTCATCATTGGCTGCGCCATGCCGGAGGGGCAGCAAGGATTGAACTTGGGGCGGCGAGCGACGCTGCGTGCAGGGCTGCCGGTTGAGGTACCAGGAATGACGGTGAATCGCTTTTGTGCCTCCGGCCTGCAGACCATTGCCCAGGGGGCTATGTCCATAATGTCTGGAATGGCCGAAGTGGTGATTGCCGGCGGCGCTGAATCGATGAGCATGGTGCCGATGCGAGGTTGGAAGTTTGCTCCCAACCCCCATTTTGCGGAGAAGTTTCCTTCCGTGTACTTGAGCATGGGAATTACTGCTGAACGAGTTTCCGAGGAATTTGGAATCACGCGGGCCGACCAGGATGAATTTGCGCTTCGCAGCCATACGAATGCTGCGCGAGCGATTGAGCACAATCACTTTTCGGAGCAAATCGCCCCTATTGACGTGGAAGTCGTTGAAGCTGGTGAATCCGGGCCTCCGGTCGTGCGTCATTTCACGCATGCCATGGATGAAGGGGTGAGGGGGGACACAACGCTGGAAGCGCTGGGCAAACTGCGGCCGGTTTTTCAGGATGGCGGGACCGTTACGGCGGGGAATTCCTCCCAGATGAATGATGCCGCGGCGGGGGTGTTGTTGATGTCGCGGGCCAAAGCGGATTCGCTGGGGTTGAAACCCCTTGCAAGGTTTGTCTCGTTCGGGGTAGGAGGGGTGGCCCCCGAAGTGATGGGGATTGGGCCGGTGGCGGCGGTCCCCAAGGCCCTCAAGAATGCAGGCTTGGCGATGGAAGATATTGACCTCATTGAGTTAAACGAAGCCTTCGCGGCGCAGGCGGTCGCTGTCATCAGAGAGTTGGGGATGAATCTGGATAAGGTGAATGTAAATGGCGGGGCAATTGCCCTGGGGCACCCCCTTGGCTGTACTGGAGCCAAACTTGTTACCCAGCTGACCCATGAGATGGGACGTCGAAGCGCACGATTTGGCATGGTGACGATGTGTATTGGCGGTGGTATGGGAGCTGCCGGCATATTTGAAAATCTGCAATAGAATCGACCCAATAGAACAGGAGAAATCTGATGCCGCTAACAATTCGAGACTTGATGGGGAAAATGCCCGCCGCGTTCCTGCCGGAGAAGGCGGAAGGAACAAACGCCGTCATCCAATTTGAGTTCACGGGTGGAGAGCCGGGCACCTGGTACGCGGCGATCGCAGACGGCAAATGCGAGGTTGCGGAGGGAACTCACGCGAGCCCGACGATGACACTCACTGCGGACTCGCAGGACTACATTGATATCATCACGGGAAAAATGGATGCAATGAAAGCATTTATGCAGGGAAAAGTGAAGCTTGCGGGGAATTTGAACCTTGCGATGAAGATGACTTCTTTCTTTAAACTCTCTGGATAGAAAAGCCCCGCCATTTGGCGGGGGCTTTTGCTTTTCTACCCTAAAAGAGACCCCACTCAGCGCCGGCGCCTTCCTCCATATAGGAGAGGTCCCAGAGTTCCATCCCCATTTCAATTGAGGCAGGCTTTCCGGTGGCCTCTTCTGCTTTCGAGCGGGTCATCTCAAGAAGAGCGGGCGCATAGGGGCAGAACGGAGTGGTCATGATCATGGTAACATGTGCTTTTTCGCCGTTGTCTTTCAGCGCAACATTGCGGACCAACCCCAGCTCGATGACATTCAGGCCAATTTCCGGGTCTATGACTTCGCGGAGGGCGGTTTCAACGGGCGTTACGATGTCGGGATTGGTCGACTCGATTTCCCAAATCGCCTTCTTAGCGGGGTCGTTACTTTCAGCAGGGCTCATGCTTGGGTCTCCATTCGGTTTATAGCATCGGAAGTAACTCCGGGTGTGACATACACACAGTGAGTGTCCCCATCCAAAACACAGTGCGTTTTCCTGACTTTTCTATCGAGTACCGTGGAAATTAAGGTCTCGTCAACCAGACACACTTCAGGGTGTTCCTGCCCGACGTGAATATAAGGGCAGGATGTTTCGCGAATAAAATACTGCCCATTCTTTTCCTCAATCTCGACTGTGAAACCCTCTTGTGTCAATGCGGTACGTACGAGTTCAAGCCGCTGAGCCAGAGTTAGGGAGGCGAGGTCTTCCAGCCCGATAATCTTGCGGGCCACTCCCGATGCGATGGCGCGAAACATCTGGTCAACGAATTCTGCCGGCATGGTTTCCTTCATGCTTTCCACCAGCCGAATTGATAGGTCGAGATATCGACTGGGGAAGCGCTCGATGCCGCTGCTGGTGAGGAAATAAACCCGGCGTGGGCGACCCACACCGTGCCGCTCGTTCTCTGAATCTACCAGGCCGGAAGCTTCAAGGCGGCCGATATGATGTCTGACAGAGACTGGATTAATGCCAACCGCCTCAGCGAGGTCATTGATAGAACAACGCCTATGGCTGAGCAAGGCCTGCAGAATCTGGTCGCGAGTTGACGTTTTCATGTGTTTGAGCAGCCTGATACCTGAAAGGAGTATAACATCTGGGCTATGGAGTGTCAATATTTATGATTTTTGCCTTAAATATTGACGGAATCGGCCATGCCTGCTATAATATTCACAAACTGCTCAAAATGAGTATAATTAGCCGTTCGATAGGCTTCAATCCATTACTGGGAGTTCTATTTTTATGTCTGAGCTTCAAATCCGCAACCTGCACGTCTCAATTGGCGAAAATTTAATCCTGAAGGGGTTGGACCTCACAGTTAAGCAGGGTGAAATCCATGCCTTGATGGGCCCCAACGGCAGTGGAAAATCCACGTTGGCCTATACGTTGATGGGCCACCCGTCTTATGAAGTGACCGAGGGAGAAGTCCTGCTGGATGGCGAGAATTTGCTGGAAATGGAACCTGACCAGCGCTCCCACCTGGGGCTATTCCTGGCGTTCCAGTATCCGGTGGCTATCCCCGGGGTGACCGTGGCAAATTTCCTGCGCACTGCAATTAACAGCCATCGCCGTGCGATTGACCCTGAGTATAAGGGCATGCCAATCCCTGAGTTTCGCAAGTTGCTGAAAGAGAAGATGGACCTGCTGCAGATGGATCACAGCTTTGCGGGCCGATACTTGAATGACGGGTTCTCGGGTGGAGAAAAGAAGCGCGCCGAAATCCTGCAGCTGGCGACGCTGGAGCCGCGATTTGCGGTGTTGGATGAAACGGATTCTGGCCTGGACATCGACGCGCTGCGGACAGTTTCTGAGGGCGTGAACGCCTTGCAAGGGTCCGATTTGGGTGTGCTGGTCATCACCCATTACCAGCGGCTGCTGAATTACATCAAACCGCATTATGTGCATGTGATGCTCGGCGGCCGAGTGGTTGAATCCGGTGGCCCCGACCTTGCGCTGCACCTGGAAGAACGCGGCTACGACTGGGTGCGCGAGAAGCATGCGGAAGCCGACCCGGCCTGAGCCTTAGGAGTAAACTGGTGACAACTGATAAAGAACTGCTTACTGGTATTGACGAATACCGCTGGGACTTCCGCGATCCCGATACACATGTATTCAAGTCTCCCAAAGGGCTGAATGCTGACATTGTTCGGATGATCTCCGGCAAAAAGAACGAACCTGATTGGATGCTGAAGTTTCGCCTTAAGGCACTCAAGCATTTTGACACGCGGCCGATGCCACAGTGGGGCGGGAACCTCGCAGACCTGAATCTGGACGAAATCTACTTCTATACGAAGCCATCTGAGGCTGAGAGCAAGAACTGGGATGACGTTCCTGAGACTATCAAGGATACCTTTGCCAAGCTTGGCATCCCGGAAGCGGAGCAAAAATTCCTCGCCGGGGTGGGGGCGCAGTACGAGTCCGAGATGGTTTATCACAGCCTGCAAGAGCATCTGTCGGCGCAAGGAGTCATCTTCAAGAGCATTGAGAATGGGCTGAAGGACCACCCGGAGCTGTTCCGGGAATATTTTGGCACAGTCATCCCCATTGAAGACAACAAGTTCGCGGCGTTGAACAGCGCGGTATGGTCAGGCGGGTCCTTTGTTTATGTGCCAAAGGGCGTGAAGGTCGAGATGCCGATGCAGGCTTATTTCCGGGTCAATCAGGCGGATCAGGGCCAGTTTGAGCGCACGCTGATCATCCTTGAGGAAGGCGCACAGGCGCACTATGTCGAAGGCTGTACCGCGCCGGTGTACACGACGGACTCATTCCATAGCGGTGTGATTGAGATCGTAGTAAAGAAAGATGCGAGATTCCGCTATACGACCATACAGAACTGGTCCAACAACATGTACAACCTGGTGACACAACGGGCGATGGTGCACGAAGGGGGCACCATGGAATGGGTGGATGCGAATTTGGGCTCGAAGCTCACGATGAAGTACCCCTCCTGCTACCTGGTGGGGGAGCGCGCCCACGGCGAAATCCTTTCGCTGGCTTTTGCGTCCAAGGGGCAGCATCAGGATACTGGCGGCAAGGTGATCCATGTGGCGCCCAACACCACCAGCAAGATTACGTCGAAGTCCATCAGCAAGAGCGGCGGGCGCGCTTCATATCGCGGATTGCTGAAGGTGCATGCCAGCGCCGAACATTCCAAGTCCAACGTGGTGTGCGATGCGCTTCTGCTGGATGATACGTCGCGGTCGGATACTTACCCGTATATCGAAATTGACGCCCAGGATGTGACCATTGGACATGAGGCATCCGTGTCCAAAGTGGGCGAGGAGCAATTGTTCTACCTGATGAGCCGCGGTTTGACCGAAGAAGAAGCTGCAGGGATGGTGGTTTCGGGGTTCATTGAGCCCCTGGTTAAAGAGCTTCCCATGGAATATGCGATTGAAATGAACCGTCTGATTAAGCTGCAGATGGAAGGCAGTATCGGTTAAGACCCATGGTGACAGAAAAACCGACCGTTAAGAAGCGTGTGGTCACGCGCCGGCCAAGCGAAAAAGGCGCGGCCAGTGATTTCGCGTTTACACAAGACATGATTTTGGCTGCCGGGGCCCCGGCGCTGGATGCCTACCGGCGCGCGGCTTGGGATGCTTATAAGGCCTCGAGCCTGCCGAACACTAGCGAAGAGGCGTGGCGGCGCACAGATATACGACAGCTTAATTCAGGCAGCTTTGTTATTCCGGATGGAAACGGTAAATTTTCCGCGCCTCCGAAAGGATTGCTGGAACCGCTTGCAGGGGAAAGCCACGGCGGCCAGATAACGTTAACCCCCGGTGGGGTTGACGTGTTCCTTGAGCCCGCCCTGGCTGCAAAGGGCGTGGTCTTTACGGACATCGCGACTGCGGCGAAGACTCATCCAAAGCTGCTTGAAAAAATCCTTGGCCAACTGGTGAAACCGGGTGAAGATAAATTCTCGGCACTGGCGGCGGCTTTTGGTCGAAATGGCGTCTTTCTCTACGTCCCCTCTGGCGTTGAGGTCGCTGACCCCCTTCACAGCGTGCTGTGGGGGCCGGGCGCGAAAATTGCGCATCTTTCTCATCTTCTGGTCTGGATTGAAGATGGCGCATCGGCAACATTTGTGCATGAGTATGCATCGCCGAACGAAGACGAGCAGTCCCTGCATGCCGGCATTGTGGAGATACACGTCGGCAAGGGAGCCAGCCTGCGATTTGTGGAGCTACAGTCGTGGGGGCGCCATATTTGGAACTTCTCGCATGAGCGCGCCCGGGTAGACCGGGACGGCAATCTGGATTGGGTCTTTGGCGCGGTGGGGTCTCACCTCACCAAGAATTTTTCCGAGTTAAACCTGATCGGTGAAGGCGCGGTTGGACGAATGTCCGGCTTCTATTTCACGGATGGCGAACAACACCTTGACCATGACACCCAGCAAAACCATCTAGCTCCCCACACGACCAGCGACTTGCTGTTCAAGGGCGCGCTGGAAGGGCACAGCCGCTCCGTGTGGCAGGGCATGATTTACGTGGCTCCAGGGGCACAAAAGACGGATGGCTATCAGGCTAACCGAAATCTTGTGTTAAGCCAGAACGCCAGGGCCGATTCGATACCCGGTCTGGAAATCCTGGCGGATGATGTGCGTTGCACGCACGGGGCTACCGTCGGGAAAGTGGACGCCGACGAAATGTTCTACCTGCGTAGCCGGGGCATCCCGGAGATAGATGCAGAGCGGCTTATTGTTGAAGGATTTTTCGACCCTATCATGCAGCGTATTCCGTTTGAGAAGGTGCGCCGCCGATTTGAACAGGCAATCCTTGATAAGCTGTTCCACCAAGAGTAATCGTATCTGGGTTCTCAACCAGGACCTAAGGAGCGTGAATGGCAGATCTGAAATTTTCTTCGGCCCCTGACCGGGCTACTGAGTTCAAAGTGGGTGATTTTGTAGAAGTGAACTGCGACCACGAGAATGATGGCGGCGAACGTGTGCGCGGCTGGCTACAGGGCGTGGTGGTGCAGGTGGATGCCAAAATTGTGGCCGTCCAGTTTGAAGAGAATGTCTATCTTACCGACGGCTGGATGGTGCCGGATCATGTGCTGTGGTGCCCGCATAACTCGACCAATATTCGAATTGCGCGCCGGCGCAAGCGACGACCGCGCGGCAAATAGGACTCGAGGCGGGCAGTGACCCCCCGAAATTTCCGCGAAGACTTTCCAATCCTGAAGCGAGAGGTGCATCCTTCCGTGCCTCTCGTGTATCTTGATTCTGCAGCCACCAGCCAGAAACCTGAAACGGTGCTGGCCGCGATGGACGAATACTATCGCCGAAACAACGCCAATATTCATCGCGGTGTGCATGTGCTGGCGGAAGAAGCAACACGCGCTTACGAAGATGCCCGCGAGAAAATCGCCCGCTTCATCAACGCGGAGAAGAGCCGGGAAATCATCTACACGCGCAATACGACCGAAGCCATCAACCTGGTGGCGTATTCCTGGGGGCGGGCGTTTCTAAAGAAGGGCGACCTGGTTGTGTTGACAGAGATGGAACACCACTCCAACCTGGTGCCCTGGTATATCCTGGCGGAGCAAACTGGTATTGAACTCGCCCATGTGGCCGTAACTGGTGATGGGCTGCTTGACCCGGATGACTACGCTTCGAAACTTGCGCGTTTCCCAAAAGTGGTTGCATTCACGCATATGTCGAATGTCCTGGGGACCATCAACCCGGTGGCTGAGATGGCGGCCGCGGCGCGAAAGGCAGGAGCAATTACTCTGGTAGATGGGGCGCAGGCGGTGCCACATATGCCCGTTGATGTCCAGGCTCTTGGGGTGGATTTCTATGCGTTCTCCGGTCACAAGATGTGCGGACCCACAGGAATTGGAATTCTGTACGGGCGCGAAGAACTGCTGAAGGCGATGCCGCCTTTCCTTGGGGGCGGAGACATGATTAAGCGGGTGGAATTGGGCCGCTTTGTGGCAAATGAGCTGCCCTATAAATTCGAGGCTGGAACGCCCGCCATCGCCGAGGCGATTGGGTTGGGCGCCGCAGTCGATTACCTTTCTGTGATTGGCATGGATGTGATACATGAGCATGAAAAAGCGCTTATCCACTATGCGATTGACCGACTTGAGGAAGTGCCCGGTGTAAAGGTGTTTGGGCCAAGCGCGGATAAGAAGGGCGGGGTGGCTGCATTTACCTTTGACGGCGTACACCCGCATGATGTGGCTGAGATCCTGGACCGGCGGGGCATCGCGGTGCGCGCGGGGCATCATTGCGCGATGCCGCTGCACCAGAAGTTTGACATCCCGGCCACGGCACGAGCCAGTTTCTACCTTTACAACGAGAAAGCCGAAATTGACCTCTTGATAGAAGGTCTCTACGAAGTCAAGAAAACGTTTCACTCTTAGAATGGCGAGTACGTCCTATGGATGACCTCTCACGCGAAGTGATCATTGACCGGTATCAGAACCCCCATCACCGGGGGCGGCTTGACCCGAATGACATCGCCTACGAAGACGATAACCCATTGTGCGGTGACCATATTCTTATCGAGTTGCGCGTAGATAAGAATGAAGTGGTGACTGAGGCGACGTTTGATGGCCACGGGTGTTCGATATCCCAGGCCTCGGCCGATATGTTAATCGAAAGCGTCATCGGCAAGCCGCTGGAGGAATTAAAGAACATCAAGAAAGAGGATGTGTTGGAGATGCTGGGGATTGAGTTGGGACCGGTTCGGCTGAAGTGCGCATTGCTCTCCTTGAAAGTCCTGAAGGCGGGTGTGTACGGAATCGAACCGGGCCAGGCAAGTGATGAGCTGGTTTAGCGGAATGATGTCATGAAGATCAATTACACGCTTCTCAATGAGGAAGAACTGGACTATGTAGAAGTGGGGGAAGCCAATGAATTGGGGAATGGGGAGCGGATGTTCATAAGCATTGATGAGAAGAATATCGTCGTCTTTAATATCGCGGGCAGGTACTTTGCCATCGCGGATCTGTGTTCGCATGACGAAGGGCCGGTAGGCGAAGGGGAAATCGCGAATGAGTTTGAGATCGCCTGCCCGCGGCATGGGGCGCGATTTGACCTGCGTAACGGAAAAGTTCTTAGCTTACCTGCAATTGTAGATATTCCTGCATATCCGGTTCGAGTGACCGAGGGAAGGCTGGAAATTGGGCTTCCGCTGAACTAAGAAGTCTTTCCCCGTGGTCGGGTCTTATCAATCTGGGGTTTCAACAAGTCATTGGCTTGCCGAATACGCTGTGAGAGGCCACGCAATACGGTAAGGGACACTTCGGGGCGATCGCGCAAAATCATGCGGAAGTCACGGCCCTCCAGCTTGAGAGCGCGGACGGGGGTGGTGCAGAGGATGGACGCAGAGCGGGGAGCAGAGTCCAGCACCGACATTTCCCCAAAGAAATCCCCTTCTTTTCCAGTAGAGACCTCTTCTTCCTTCTTTCCGGTATTTAACCAGATGGATACTTCACCCTCTGCGATGATGAACAGCTCATCTCCCAATTCGTTCTGGCGGACGAGGTATTCCCCACTCTGGAGGACCTTCTCAGAAGCGATTTCGGCCAAGTATTTCAGGTCGTCCACTTCCAGGGAGTTGAAGATCGGGACCTGGCGCAGAAGGATTATTCGTTCCACTGAGGAGAGGGTTTGAAGTGATTTGCGAGCCATTTTCTTCCCTTTTTTGAGCCGCTGAAGAGCAGCGTTTGCACTTTCTCTGACGATCGGGTCGCGTGTCTTAGACAGCCGGGAGATTTCGGGGGCCAGGTGGGCAAAATCCAGTTCTGCTATTGCCGCAATAGCAAGCGCCCGCGTCCAGCGTTCATCACTCGATAATAGGTCCTGCAGAACGGCAGATGGATGCAGGTTGGTTTCGTCATCGGTATCCTCCTGCCTGGAAACGTTTTCTTCAAGAGCAGGGAGAACAATATTCTTGGCTACGTCTGTGTCGCCTAACGTATCCAGCGCCTCCAGGATTGCAGGGCGAGAAAGTGCATCTCTGCGTTTGATGCGCTCAATAATCGATTCCCAGCCGGCGATATCTTCCGGCTCAAGTACCTGGAGAGCACGAATAAGCCGAACTTCAGAGTGAGTCACTTCGCTGCTGACAATCTCGTGAAGCAATTGTGCGGCTCGGCCCGGAAGATCGATGGATACGGCGCGCTGCCGCCAGAGGTTCAAGCGGCTTGCCTCTTCGGAGGTGAATTGGCGAATGGACTCAAGATGACGTGCCTTGTCTGGCGTTAATGCAAGCAACGCGCTTTCAAGTATTGGATTGGATTGGGAGTCTTTCAGAACGGCCAGGACCCGCCTTTCGGCGCCCGGACCAAATTCGCGAACTGCCCGGGCCGCGGCCAGACGCACGTTTTCCGAGGGGTCATCGAACAGGGTCAGGAGGGCTCGCAGTGCTCCCGAGTTACGGATTGAACCGGCGGCGAGCGAGGCGGAGCGCCGAACGGCAGGGGACGGGTCGCGAAGATATTTGTTCAGGTCCGGGCTGGAAATCAAACGGGCCGGGTTCGTTCCATGCTTGCAAAGCAATTCTGCTGCCTCAGAAAGGCACGTGAGTCCAGCGGCACGCTCCGCCGGGTTCCTGCGGTTGATGATTTCCTTCAGAGCCGTACGACAGAGCTTTAGATTACCGCTTGATGCAAAATACCGAATTGCTGCCAGACGAACGTCTGTATCGGAATCTCTCAACTTGGTGGTCAAGTATTCCAATTCTCTCCCCGTTAACTTGACACCGGCATCAATAAGAATTTCGATTGCTGTAAGCACCACGATTTGGGCGGGGTCGTGAAGTTGTTGGCGCGCCCACTTGACTCGATTGGGGTGTTCGAGTTGCCAAAGTGAGCGCAGGGCGGCAGCGCGGACTTCGGCGTCCGGGTCTGCCATACACGCAATCAGGCCGTCTTGACCAACAACCGCCTTTAATTCACCCACCATTTGAGCGGCCAGTTTTCGAGCGACCGGGTTTTCATCTTTCAGAGAGTTCGCCAAGAATGCCAGAGTCGTTGAGTCAACTGACAGGAGGTGTTGATCCCGGCCTTCCGCCTGGGGATCAAAGAATTCCAACGACCCTGAGCGGAGAGCCGTAACCAACGCCTGGCGATAACCTTCCCTCATCTTCAACGTTGTCCACGCGCTGGCCAGCGTGATGGTAATTCCGAGGATGGGCAAGAGGAACCTGGACGAAGCCGAGACGCCGAAGAGGAGAAGGATACCCGAAAGCACTACACCAATCTGGCCCACGACGCCAAACGTAAAGGCAATCGCCTGGCTGCGCTTTTCTGCGGGGATGACATTGAAGAAGATGTAATTTGAAGACTGAACGATCCCCCCCAAAGTAACCAACTGCAACACCCTTGCGAGTGCTGCGCTGGCAAGGGTGGGGCGGAGTATCAGAAGGACAAACCCGACCAGATATGCGAGGATGAGGAAGAAATTCATGTTTACGACGCCCCACTTCTTGATCAACCGGCCCGTCAGAAAGATGGAAGTCAAGAGAGTGAGTATCTGAATGATGGCGCTTGTCCCGGCCATAAAGTCCAGTCTGGCCGCCTCACTATTCAGGGAGGCTCGAACGACGTTATTGAAAATCAGGTCAATGGTCAAGAATAGGATTGAGAACAAGACCAACGAGATGGCGACCAGCAGAAGTAAAGGGGACCGAAAGACCGTCCTTGCTCCTTTTCCGGTAGCCCTTCCCCGGCCTTTTTCGGCCGTAAGCGAGGGGGTCAATCCCGGCGTGCGGGGGATCATGGAAATGGCTACTGTTCCAAGACCAACCAGGACGACCTGGTAGATTAGCAGTGATGCCACATGGTCTGAATACACCTGTGAGAGCGGGCGAATGATAAGGGCAGCCAGTGCGGCCCCCAGGAACCCTGCACTGGCAAGCAGCGAGAACAGGCGGCGAGCCTGGCGCGGGTCCATGGTTTGCCCGGCGAGACTCCAAGCCATTGTTCCGAGCAAAGTGCCGCAGACATTGACCAAAAGCCAGAGGAGTGGGTAGATAGGCGGTACTTGTAGAATGGAGTCTGGCAGGGATGCCGACTCGAGAAGCCGCGGGACCTGGGAATAGGCCAGACCAACAGCGAGGATCACAGCGACTGCAATTGTTGAGAAATACCATCGGGGCGGGGAATAGGCTAATCCAACTGTGTAGAGGAACGAAACTGCCATGCTCGAGATCCCGAGCGCGATGTACATGTATGGCAGTTTGTCTGCGCCGGCGCGGCTGATGAACAATGCCGTAGCAGTTTGCCCGCCAATTTCGCGACTGGCTTCCCAGAAGAAGAACAGGATGGCAGAAAACCCAACCAGGGCGAATTCTCCCGGTTGAATCTGGAGGAGCTTCTGGGTCTTCTTTAGCATGATAGGAACCGTGGGGCGATTATACTCTTTGGGATTCCGGTGGGATGAGCGACAGCTGGCGGGCAACTGCTCGCGGTAAAATCAGACTGCGGTAGTGACTGAATTGGAGCCCAGATGATTTCTTTGGAACTGAAAGAACGCGCAATCAATACATTGCGATTCCTGTCTGCCGATGCCGTGCAGAAGGCGAATTCGGGTCACCCGGGGCTGCCGATGGGAGCGGCCGCAATTGCATACACTATCTGGACGCGCCATTTGCGCCATAACCCGGCCAACCCGCAATGGATAAATCGCGACCGATTTGTCTTGTCGGGCGGGCATGGGTCCATGCTGCTGTACTCGCTGCTTCACCTGAGTGGGTACGACCTCGGCCTGGATGAGTTGAAGTCTTTCCGGCAATGGGAGAGTCGCACTCCAGGGCATCCGGAGTACAGATTAACGCCAGGCGTCGAAACGACAACTGGCCCGCTGGGTCAAGGTTTTGCCAATGGTGTGGGGATGGGAATTGCGGCGTACTGGCTGGCCGAGAGATTCAACCGGCCCGGCTTTGACATCCTCGCACAGTTCATCTACGCCATCGTGACGGATGGCGACCTGATGGAGGGCGTGGCTTCCGAGGCAGCATCCCTGGCGGGGCATCAGAAGCTCGGTAACCTTATCTATGTTTATGATGACAACCACATTTCAATTGATGGCGATACTTCATTAACCTTTACCGAAGACCGGGGCAAGCGATTTGAGGCGTATGGGTGGCATGTTCAGTATGTAGCGGATGGTAATGACGTGGATGCGCTGGACCTTGCCATTTCCGCGGCGAAGACAGACCCGCGACCTTCACTCATCGTGGCACGAACCGTCATTGGTTATGGCCTGCCAACCCGAGCCGGTACTGCCAAAGCGCACGGAGAACCTCCAGGCACCGAGGAACTCAAAGGGGCCAAGGAAGCGCTGGGCTGGCCGACTGAGCCCTCGTTTCTCGTGCCGGAAGATGTCCGCAAGCATTTCCTGGATGCGGGGCGGCGCGGCGCGGAACTGGAGAAGGATTGGCGAAACGCGTTGAGGGCCTACGCGACTGAATTCCCGTCATTGGCATCCGAGTTAGAGCGAATAACAGAGGGTCACCTTCCTGCTTCGTGGGATAAGGACATTCCGGTTTTTGCGCCGGATGCGAAAGGGATGGCCACGCGAGTTAGTTCCGGCAAGGTCATCAATGCCATTGGCGCCAAAGTTCCAGACCTGCTGGGCGGCTCGGCAGACCTTCATCCTTCAACGAAAACCTGGATAGAGGGTTCGAAGTCATTCCAGCCCGAAAATCGTGCCGGGAGGAACATTCACTACGGTGTGCGGGAACACGGGATGGGGGGGATCGTCAATGGGCTGGCTACGTTTCCGGGAATCATTCCTTTTGGCGCTACTTTCCTGGTGTTTGCGGACTACATGCGAGGCGCAATTCGTCTGTCCGCAATCTCTCGCGTGCAGAGTATCTGGGTCTTCACCCACGACAGCGTTGGCGTGGGTGAAGACGGACCGACCCACCAGCCTGTTGAACATATTGCCTCTTTGCGAGCGATTCCCGGTATGGTGGTCCTGCGGCCGATGGATGCGAACGAAGTTTCCGAGGCCTGGCGCACTGCAATTGAGAGAAGAGATGGCCCGACCTGTTTGTTGTTGACGCGACAGGATGTGCCGACCTACGACCGGGCACGATATGCTTCAGCGAATGGTCTGGCAAGGGGGGCGTATGTGCTGGCTGACCTGGGAGATGGTGCGCCGAACCTGATCCTGATGGCGAGTGGTTCAGAGGTTCGCCTTATTCTGGAAGTCGGAGAGCGATTGGCCAACGAGGGGCAGTCTGTGCGCGTGGTGAGTTTCCCGAGTTGGGAACTGTTTGAGAACCAGGCAGCCGAATACCGGCATTCGGTTCTGCCGCCTGAACTGACTCGGCGGCTGGCCGTAGAGGCGGGAGTCTCGCAAGGCTGGCACCGGTGGGTAGGACCGGAGGGCGAGCTGGTCACCCTGGATCGTTTTGGGGCATCGGCGCCCGGCGATGTGGTGTTTGAAAAACTCGGCTTCTCGGCAGCGGCCGTGTACCAAAAGGCTCTGGCCGTGCTGAACCGATGATTCGACTTAGAGTCAGCCAGCAAGGCGTTGTTGTTCGCGGGGATAATCTGCCAATCCTTAAATCTTTGGCGGACGGACAATTCGACCTGATCTATATCGACCCGCCGTTCAATACTGGGAAGAAACAATCGCGGACTGCGCTGCGAACTACCCGGGACGAAAATGGCGACCGAATTGGCTTTCAGGGACGGCGTTATCTAACCAAAAAGGGAACGACGCAGGCTTTCGACGACCGGTTTAACGACTATCTCGGTTTTCTGGAGCCCCGGTTGGCGGAAGCGAAACGGCTACTCAGCTGGCAGGGGACGCTCTATCTGCATGTTGACTACAGAGAAGCCCACTACTGCAAAATCCTGTTGGATGGAATCTTTGGCCGGGAAAATTTTCTTAATGAAATCATCTGGGCTTACGATTACGGAGGGCGCTCCAAGCGCAAATGGCCCGCGAAGCATGATACCATCCTCGTATACGTGACAGACCCGGCCACTCACATCTTCAACTATGAAGACATCGAACGCATTCCCTATATGGCACCCGGGCTGGTGGGCGAAGCGAAGGCGGCGCGCGGTAAAGTGCCAACGGATACGTGGTGGCATACTATCGTGAGCCCGACGGGCAAGGAAAAGACCGGTTACCCGACCCAGAAACCACTGGGTGTATTGAATAGAATCGTGCAGGCATCCTCAAATCCGGATAGCCGGGTCCTCGACTTTTTTGCGGGAAGCGGGACCACCGGGGTGGCAGCGGCAAATCTGGGTCGGAAGTTCTTCCTGGTTGATTCGAGCCCGGATGCGCTTCAAATCATGAAGTCTCGCCTGCCAGAGGGCACGTTGTACTATGAAGAAGCGACATGGCTGAATCAGAAGAGGAGCGGTAAGTGAACAATTCCCAAAAGGCCCACGCGCTGGGCCAGGCAATCTGGTATGACAATATTCACCGGAAACAAATCCAATCCGGCGAATTCGGCAAAATGATTAATGGCGGATTGATCTTCGGGGTGACTTCCAACCCGAGCATCTTCAATGCGGCCATTGGGAAAAGCAACGACTACGACGAGCAATTGCGGCAACTGGCCGCACAGGGATTGAGCGGCGCAGACATTCTGGAGCAACTGACCATTACGGACATTCAGAACGCGTGTGACCTGTTTCTTGAGTTGTATAAGGGGAGCGACGGTCTTGACGGGCTGGTAAGCATCGAGGTAAGTCCGGAACTGGCGTACGACGGTGAGAAGACGGCCCGCGAGGCGAACCGGTTGTGGGAACTCATTAACCGACCCAATGTGATGATTAAGATACCTGCGACGCAGCCGGGACTTGAAGCCATACGTCGAAGTATCGCCGCGGGTATTAACGTGAACATCACGCTGATATTTTCCAGAACGCGCTATGGGGAAGTAATGGAAGCCTACCTGGCCGGATTGGAAGACCGGCAGGCGGCAGGGAAGCCTGTTGGACACATCGCTTCCGTGGCATCTTTTTTTGTGTCTCGAATCGACTCAAAGATTGACGAACAACTGTCCAAACTGCCCGAAGTATCCAAGACCCTGGCGGGTCGAATCGCGATTGCAAACGCCAAGCTTGCCTATCTGGACTTCCTAGGAGTCTTCTCGAGCGAGCGATTCTTGGCGCTGGAGAAACTTGGGGCGACGGTTCAGCGGCCGCTATGGGCATCAACGAGCACGAAGAACCCGGCTTACCCGGATACTCTCTATGTGGATAACCTGATTGGGCCGAGAACTGTAAACACGGTTCCGCCGGAAACGCTGGAGGATTTCACCCAACATGGGGCGGTGGTCAACAGTCTTGAGCAAGGCTTGGAGGATGCAGAGCGGGCTTTGGAGGCGTTGGAAGCCGCGGGTATTTCTCTGAACAAAGTGACGGACGACCTAGAACGCGAAGGCGTTGAGAAATTCGCACAAGCCTGGAGCGAGCTGCAATCGACCGTAGAAACAAGACGTAGCCAGGTACTTGCATAGGAAGGGTGGCATTGAAAGTCCAGCGGCAGACACCTCTATTTGAAAAGAAAGAAGTCGAGCAGGTCGTTGAACCAGCCGATCTGAACCGATTATGGCGTCTGCTGGAAGACCTTGTTGGCGGGATGGCGGACCGAAAGGAAGTCCTGGTTACCCTGGGGGAGGAAGGCGCTATTCGGCGGAATCCGCTGGTTGCCTATGTGGTAATTAGACTGCTAGACGACCCGGATACTGATGTGCGCAATGAGGCCATCCGCCAACTGGGGATTGTGGTAGCGGAGATCCCCAGTGATGCGGTTTCATTGCGAGTGCGGGAAATCATTGGCAGCGCGCTTGGAAAATTCGACCACCGCGACCTTTTTGGCTTATTGCTCAGTTCCAGCCTGGATGCGACGATGCGTGGCGACATGGGCAGATTACTGAATCTAAACCCGCGTTCCGGGGAGTTACTGGCGGATGTGGTGGGCGACCGTTCAGTTCCCATGTCAATTCGCAACGAAGCTGTCTACTTCATCGGGCAGCTCGGTTTTTCACAAGCCCTGGGAACTCTGGAGCGATTGGCAAACCGGATTGAGTCCCGCCAACGGGGACAGGGCGCGATGCCCTTTGCGGCACCGGCCAATCCGGAAGACGCAGCTATGCTACCCGCCATTCAGGAAGCCATTAAGAAACTACAGCCCTTCTAGCCCATATGACAATTGAACTTCGAAGCATTGCCCCGTCGGTAGCGGAGATTCTTATCCGCCGGCCGGAGGCGCGCAACGCGCTGGATTTTGAGACACAAGAGAAACTTGCCGCCACCATTGGAAAGTGCATTGAGGATAGTGGCTTGATGGCCGTCATCATTACCGGGGAGGGGACAGCCTTTGCGGCAGGCGGAGATCTGGCGGAACTGGCGCGGTTCTCCGCACCGGAGGATGGGCTGCGCTTGAGTACATTGGTCGGCGACGCACTGGCCCTACTGAGGATGGGCAGGCTGAATTCTGTTGCGAGCGTTAATGGTCACGCCCGGGGCGGCGGTGCGGAGATTGCCATCAGCGCAAATTACAGAATCATGGCTGAAAGCGCCGATCTGGCGTTTGTACACAGCAAACTTGGGCTCAGCCCGGGTTGGGGTGGGCGGGCACGATTGGTCGACCTGCTGGGAGAGAGTATGGCAGAGGACCTGCTCAATACCGCGAGAGTTGTATCCTCGGGCGAGGCCAAGCGTATCGGACTCGTGCATGAGGTGGTATCCCCCGAGAGTTTGCGCGAACGGTCGGCAGAGGTGGCAGTAGAGTACTCGCGGACGTCACCCGCGCTTAGGCGCTTCAAGCAACGAGACACCGCAAAGAGTCAGCGCAAACAGCTGCTAGAGGAAAGGGCAGAGTTCTTGCGGCGTTGGAAGACGGACCAGCGCAGGGAATTGTTTACCAAATTCGCGAATGGCTGAGAGGTTCTTCAGGTGGGAAGGAAATCAATACTCCGAGACCGGTTCTTTGCAGTTCGGACAAACCGTTTCATTTCCGGCGAGGACGTACCCACAATGACCACACGCCAGAGGAATCATCTCTCCGAGCGGTGCGCCGCATGCCTCGCAACGCGAGGCTCCGGTCTGGTTGGCGCTGCCGCAGTACGGGCAGCCGGTACGACGAAGACGATCAGAAATCTGCCGTGAGGCACCGAAGGATGCTGAAATTTCCTCAATGACCTGCCAGACCTGCTCATCTAGAGTCAGATTCTCAATATCCTGAGCGATATCATCCAGCCTACCAAGCAGATTGAAGGGATTGTGCTTTGCCGCCAAGAGGGTGGCGCCAAGGCTGGCAGCAATCCCCAGCCATGCCTGCTTGCCGAGACTGACGACTATCCCGTCTTCGTGAGGATGGATGGTGACGCCCAACGCAGTGCTGCCACCGGAGCGTGGATTAAGCATGCTTGATATCTGAACGATGTGATGCTGGGCAGTTCGCGCAACCTGAGCGGTCAAGTTGCCACGATTGAAGCGTGACACAAGGGCGGATGCCAGATCATTGGGACTGATGTTGCCGTGGAATATTCGGGTTTCCATACGTATATGAATTATAATGCGCGCGCTGTGGATGTGATCCCCCTATGATAAGAAAACTACGAATCAGCATACTTTCCATGATACTGTTGGGCACTGCGTGGTTTGGCAGCGCCGCCAGCGTGGTTATGGCCGGGCCGGACCTACAACAGCCGACCGTAGCCGTGGCGACCGTCACGGGCACGCCAGAGGGTCCGGCGGTGCGAGTCAATGCCGACCAGGCGCAGATCAATGTTCGGTCAGGACCCGGGACCGAATACACGATTGTTGGCGTGCTGGTGGCAGGGCAGATTGTTCCGGCCTACGGCAAATCCGCTGCAGGACTGTGGATTCAGGTTGGCTACTCAGGAATTCCGGAGGGCGTTGCCTGGGTGTACTCGCCGCTGGTGACGGTGCTTCGCGGTTCGGACCTGGCCATTTTGGAGCCGCCGCCGACTCCAACACCCCTCATCACGCCGACGATAGACCCGACGCTGGCGGCACAGTTTATTGGAGAAATCCCGGCCACGCAACTGCCCACCTTTACCGCTCCGCCACCCCTGGCAATTCCTACATTTGCCGCCGAGGAACCTTTGCTCAGCCCAAACACATTTCCTATCGGGTTACTGATCGCTGTGCTGGCGATTGTGGGATTGCTGGGCACGATTTTCTCTCTCTTCCGCAGATAAAAAAAGACCGGCAACGCCGGTCTTTTTTGCATTTTGTTTAGTGGTGGCCGCAGCCACCGCCCTCTGAGGCAGGGCCGCCGTCCGTCCGGAATGAATTGCCGCAGCCACACGCGGAAGTTGCGTTGGGGTTCTCAATCTTGAACCCGCTGCCCATGACATCGTCGACAAAATCGATGCTTGCGCCGCGAAGATATTCAAGGGAGACTTCATCGACGACGACCCGAACACCATATTGTTCTATGACGAGGTCGGTGGGGCGGGGTTCGCCCTCAAGCGCCATCCCGTATTGGTAACCAGAACAGCCGCCGCCGGAGATAAATACGCGCAGGGCATGGTCCGGCACATTGCGCTTCTGAAGCAGGTCTCTTACCGCATTGGCGGCGGTTTCTGTCAGGCTTAGGGCAGTTACGTTAACTTCGGCAATAGCCATAGTGGTTTCCTCTAATTGAATGTCAAACTAACTTGGTCTTTATTGTATCAAAATTGCGTTTTCCAGTCAAACCGAGTACCCGCCTATGTTTGTGCCGAGGGTAATTCCAGGTCACCGTGTGCAACTAATTCTCTAATTCTGTCCATATGTGGACCCCACCACGTGTCCGGGCCGTGAAACGGCAATTCTGAGGCGATTAGGCCATAGGCTTGAGCGACCCCGCGGCCCATCTGGGCGTCCGGAAACTGCTGCATGCGAAGGGTAAGGGCGCGAGACGCACATAAGGCCTCAATAGCCAAAACGTGCTCGCAATTCAGGGCCACCTGGAAGGCGGTACGGGCTGAGGTCATGGCGTTAGCATTGTGGTCTTCTTTGCCGGCCGATGTTGGCAGAGATTGGACGGAATTGGGGAAGGCGAGGGATTGCGATTCCAGGACCAGCGAGGCGGCGGTGTACTGCGGCATCATCATCCCACTGTGAAGGCCAGCGGACTCCGGCCGGTCAACGAGCATGGGAGGTAACCCCTCATTCATTTTAGGATCAAGGAGATGGTATACCCGCCGTTCGCTGATTGCGGCAACCTCCGAAAGCGCTGCCTTGACATGATCCATGACCATCCCTACCGGCTCACCGTGAAAGTTGCCGCCGGAAAGCGCTTCGTCTGGGCCGAAGAGAATCGGGTTATCCGTGACCGCATTGATTTCGTTTTGGATCGTCTCTGAAGCATACTCGATCGCCATGCGGGCCGCGCCGTGAACCTGAGGGGCACAGCGGAGAGAATAGACGTCCTGAACGCGACCGGCGCGGTCGATTAAGGTACTTTCCTGAGTTAACTCGCGAACACGCCTGGCGACAATCGCCTGTCCGGAGTGGCGGCGTAATTCGTGAAGCCGGGCATCGAAGGCGGCGGACGCCCCGAGCATGGCTTCCAAGGACATGCTTAATGTAACTTCTGCGGTATTGAGCAAGCGCACTGCTGTGGCAAGCGTGAGGACTCCCAGGGCGGCCGAGAAGGTGGCGCCATTGGTAAGGGCGAGGCCTTCCTTTGCTTCGAGAATCATGCGAGGTATCCCGGCGGCCTGCATGGCGACCCGGCCCGACATGCGTTTACCTTGCCAATGTGCCCATCCTGACTCTTCTTCGCGGTCATGGC
>SCUK01000047.1 GCA_004297445.1 Anaerolineae bacterium
TGAGCCTTGCATGCGAGTCCTGACTTTGATGCAGTTGTAAACCTGCATAATGTACCTCCGTCCCGGCTTTAGTTTGGCTGGCGGGTGCAAGCCCGAAAACTGGAAGGACAATGCCCCGTCTGCTTGCGGCGGGGTAGTTTACTTCAAGATGGCTTCTCCTCGCTCTAAGAATTCCGGAGGAATTCCGGAGAGGGGCAGGGGGTGAGGCGTTCTATAAGTCCTCGCTGCCATCGCTGGCATGGCGGTGCAGCCGCACCAGCCCCTTGCCCTGCTGCTTGGCGGCATACAGGGCAGTGTCCGCCCAACGCACCAGGTCATCCAGCGAATAGTTCAGTCCGCTCTTCAACGGCAGTTCGGCCGCGCCAATGCTGGCGCCCAAGGTCACGCTTCGCCCCTCAAAAGCCAGCGGCTGCTGGCGCATCATCTCCTGAAGGCGCTCGGACATGCGCTCGGCATCCGCCAGGCGCGTGCCCGGCAGCACCAGCACGAACTCATCGCCCGCCCAGCGTCCGGCACAGTCGTAGCCACGCTTGCTGTGGTTAAGCAGGCTGGCAAAGTGCTTCAAGGCTTTATCGCCCGCCTGGTGGCCGTGGGTGTCGTTGATTTCCTTCAGGTCATCCATATCCAGCATCACCACGCTCAACGGGGTGTTTTCCCGCAGGGCGCGCTGGATTTGAGAAAAGGAAAACTCCTCCACGGCCCGGCGGTTCATCAGACCCGTCAGCGAGTCGGTGCGCGCCAGTTGTTCCGTCTCCTTCAGCGAGTACGTCAACTGCTCTTCCATCTTCTTGCGCCAGGTGATATCGCGGGCAATGCTCTGGATGTACAGCGGGCGGCCTTCGTCATCCACCACCATCGCCGCACTGATTTCCACGATGACGTGCGAGCCGTCCTTGTGCAGCATGGTGCGTTCATAGATCGGCAGCGGGTTGCCGGAAAGCAACACGTCGCGCACATTCACCGCCTGCTGGCGTTCTTCCGGCACCACAAAATCCATCACCGGCCGTCCCACGATCTCGTCCGGCGTGCGCCCCATCATCGCCGCCCCGCGCGAGTTCACCGCGAGGTTAATCATGTCCAGCCCGAACAGAAACACCCCGTCATTGGTACTCTCAAACAGCGCATGAAAGCGCTGCTCGGTGGCCACCAGACGCATATGCGTCTCGCGGCGGTGGGTAATGTCGCGGATGATGCTCTGCAGGTACTGTGGCCGGCCGGCCTCATCGCGTGTCAGTGTAGCGTTTATCTCGGCCACAATCTGCTGGCCGTCGCTGCGCAGCAGGCGCCGTTCATAGGCCGGCACGGCCTCGCCCGCCAGCAGGCGTTCCAGCACACGGGCGTCTTCCTCGCGCTCTTCCGGGACAGCGAGGTCGGTCAACGAAAGTTGCATCAGGTCGTCCAGATCGTACCCGAGCAACTGCGCGGCGCGGACGTTGGCCAGTGTCCGGAAAGGCAGATCCAGGCTTCGAATGAGAATCGCATCGTTGGACTGCTCGAACAGCGAGCGATACCGCCCCTCCAGTGAGCGCGATTCTTCCAGCGCCTCACGCAAATTGCGATAGGTGAGCGCCAGCAGGATGTAACCCATGATGAG
>SCUK01000006.1 GCA_004297445.1 Anaerolineae bacterium
CTTTGGGCAGTTGTAATATGACAATGGACATGGAAAGCCTCTTGTGGATTGTTTCGACAAACTAATCATACAAGAGGTCTTTCTTTTTCTCAAAACCCACCGTTTATGGGACAGTCACAACAAAACTGCAATGATATGGGGGAAGATCAGCCACCGCCCCACAACCGGGGCAGCAGCATGGGGGTGTGGGCGCGGTAGTCAATGTACTGCTGGCCGAAGATGCGTACCAGTTTGCGTTCTTCAAACAGCGCGCCGACATAGAAATAGACGCTGATGGCAAGGTAGAGCGCGGCCAGGTTGGCGGTCATTACCGGCGTGAGCCACAGGAACAGCATGCTGAAGGTGTAAAGCGGGTGGCGCATGAACCTGTACAGGCCGGAGGTGTTGAGCGTGTCGTTGGTTTTAATGCCGGCCGCCTGGGAAAGACCCAGGAAATCCAGCGCACCGGTCTGGATGACGCTGTAGAGCAGCAACAGGGCGGCGGCGAGTTGAACTGCGGCGGTGAGGTAGGACCATGGCGCGGGGATGGTGTAGAGCGGGGTATCCGGCAGCAGGACCGGTAGGGCCAGCACGGGCAGCAGGGTCAGGGTGCCGACGATGTTGAAAAACAGGCGGTAGTATTTGCGCCCGGCCTTGCCGAAGAAGGTTTCCCCCAGGTCCTTGGCGGCAAAAGAAGCCAACAGAGAATGGATGACGGCATAGACGCCGAAGGCGAGGAAGATAGAGAGGGGCGAGGTCAGCGCGGCGGGCATGTGTTCTGGACGCGCTGACCGCCGCGCATCTTACCGGCCGGAGCCGGCATCGCCGCGGGCTTCCATGCGGGCGGCGTATTTGCTCAGCGTGGCTTCCAGGGTGGTCTCGAGGTTTACGCCGGTCTGGTTGGCCAGATCCAGCAGGGAGAAGAAAGCATCGCCCAGTTCGTCCACCCACTGCTGGGTGGGTTGAAACTGGGCTTTGCCGTAGTCGCTGGCCTTGAGGGTCTCCTTGGCCACCTCGCCCAACTCCGAAAGCAGGTCCAGCAGGCGGGCAGCGGGCGGGGCGTTCAGGTTATAGGCGCTGACGAAATAGGCCACTTTGGTCTGGTAATCGGGAAGGTTCATATCAATCCGTTCCTTCGTCGGCATACCCCTGAGCATAGAAGTAGCCGCGAATCCAGGCGCGGGCCTCGTTGGTGCGGGGGTAAACGCGGCGCACCGCGCGCCAGAAGGTGCTGCTGTGGTCCGGGTGAACCCGGTGCATCAGTTCGTGGGCGATGACGTAATCCACCACCCAGTCCGGCCAGTCTTTCATCTGGTCGCTCAGGCGGATGTGGCCGTCGGTGGCCCCGCCGTTGGTGCAGGAGCCGAGGCGTTGCTGCATGTTCCCCACCCAGCGGATGGCGCGGTAATGTACCGGCCGGTTGAAGTTGTTGTGAATCAGGCGGTCGGCGCGTGCTTTGAGATCCGCATCTGTGCGGCCATTGCGAATCTGCGTGTGGCGCTGCAACTGCTGTTCGATCTGCCGCAGCAGGGTGGGGATGTCGCGCTTGCTGTAGCGCGGGGGCATGCGCATCAGGATGTGACCACCGGGCGCTTTCTGCCAGCGGGCGGCGCGTTTGAGCCGGCGGTCCACTTGGACCATCACGGGGATGGTCTTGCCGGAGGGGTTGATGACGGTGTATTCTGACTTTGCCATGGTGTGCCGTTCCTTGTTCTGTCCTGTCTGACCGATTTCTTCAGAGGCCGAAACATGCCCGACCTCAAAATGAGTTGGTTTGGCGCCGGCACGCCTCTGCCGGCGGTTTTCTCTATTGTCTTGCGGGTTGTCTTACTTTACGCCGTAGCCCGGCACCTCAATGAGTTTGCCCTGCACCTCAACCTGGTGATAGGGCACCCAGGCCACGCCGAATACTTCCACCAGAACGTCTTTCTTGAGGGGCTTGTACGGTATTTCTTCGATCTCGCGGGCGGCGTTCGCCCAGCGCTCTTCGATTTCATCCAGCTTGTCTTCGATCTCGTCAGACAGCGCTGCCAGTTCCGTTTCCAGCCGGCTGATTTCGTCAATCGATTCTTCCACGTCATCTTCGGCACTCTTTACCAACCGTTGCTTGCTCAACGAGCGCGACAGGCGGGTGGTGCTGCGGCTGCCGGTGAATAGCGTCACGATGTTTTCGGCGTGCGTGCCCAACGCTTCCATCTTACGCGCCTGCAGGTCAGACTGGTCTTCCGCCAGTTCGCGCTTTTCGGCGGCCAGTTTCCTCTGCGCCGCCTGAATCTTGGTCTTGTAAGCGGCTTCCAGTTTCTTCTTTTCGGCGTCCAGTTCCTTGCGGGCAGCGTCGCTCAACTGTTTGCGGAACTGCCCCTCGCCGGTGGGCGGCCCGGCAAATATCTTGAGGGTGTTGTTGCCGTACACGGTGATATTGCTGTTGCGGAAGACCCAATCCACAAAATCGGTTTCCAGCGACTTGAGCAATTTGCCATCGCCCAGCGAGCCTTCCAGCGTTTCGTAACGCGCTTCGGGCGCGCCGCTATTTTCCAGGCCGCGCGCATCCACCGGCTCGGCGGGGAAGTCCTCCCAGCGCACCACGCCGCGCCGGTCCGGGGTGAAGACCAGTGCGGTGCGCTTCTGCACGGTATCGAGGCTGTACTTGCGGTCAAAGTAGCGCACCTCGGCCTGCGCCAGGATGGCCGGGTGGTAGAGCAGGCCCTTGCTCATGGCGTTGGGCGGCAGGGGTTCGCCATCGGCGGCGAAGGCTTCCATCAGCGTGAGGTTATTCGGCAGGAAATACTCGGGGATGCCGGTGGGCACCGCGGCGCGGGTGGTGGAGCCGGCGGCCTGGGCCGCGGCGGGCTTGGCGGCGGCTTTGGTGCGTTTCGGCGCTTCGGCCGTCGGGTGTGCGGCTTCAGGTTCGGCGTCGCTGTCTCTCCCGCCGGCCGCGGGAACGGCGGCCCCGGCGAGTTCGTTGAGCGCGGGAATCTGGGTGCGGGTGAGCGGCCCGGCGAGGTAGTTCATCGCCCAGCGGGTGCCGAACACCTGCGGCTGTTTCTGGTGAACGTTGTGCAGCAGGAACATACGTTTGCCCAGTTTGGAAATCAGGTCGTCATACTGGCCGCGGTCCAGCGCGCCGCCGGCGGCGCCTTCCAGGCCGTCCAGCAGGCGTTCCTTGTCGCGTTCGGTCTGCAGGCGGCCAATCATCCAGGTGCCGGCGTTGGAGAGCGCCTTGTAATCCACATCCACCGGGTTCTGGGTCACCAGCACCTGCCCCACGCCGAAGGCGCGCGCCTGCTTTAGCATACGCAGCATCAGCGGCTTGGTGGGCGGGTTGGCGGTCGGCGGCATATAGCCGAAGATTTCATCGAAGTACAGGATGGCCCGCAGGCTGGTGCTGCCCTTCTGGGAGCGCATCCAGCTTTCCACGGCCGAGTACAGCAGGGTGATGAAGAACATGCGCTCGGCGTCATTGAGGTGGGCGATGTAGAACACGCAGTGGCGCGGCCGCCCGTCCGACCCGTAGAGCAGGTCGGGGATGTTCAGCGGCTGTCCGGTGATCCAGGTCTGGAACGCGGGCGCGGCCAGGATGTTGTTCAGCAGCATCGCCAGGTTGAAGCGTTCCTTCTCCGGGAAGAAGGTGTTGAGGTCGAAAACGCCCAGTTTCTCAAAGGGCGGGTTCTGGGTTTGCAGAATGAGTTCGCTGAGGTCCAGGTCTTTGCCTTCGCTCCACGAGCGCTCAAAGATGTTGGCGAGCAGGATGTGTTCGCGGGTGCGCACCGGGTCAATGTCTTCCATGCCCACCAGGCCGAGGATGGCGGTGACCGTGCCGCCGATCTTCTCGCGCAGCAGTTCTTCGTTGCCCTTCCAGGCCATGTCCGGCGCCTGCAGCGAGGCGAGGATGCTGATGGGGATGCCGGCATCCGAGCCGGGGGTGTACACCGCAAAGTGCGCCGAATTCTTCAGCGCAAGGATGCGCTCGTGGTCGATTCCATCTGCGGCCAGCCCCTTCGTCCATTTGTCGGCTTCTTCCACTGCTGCCTCTTCCACGCTCTTGCCTTCGCGGCGGGCGACATCGGCATTGACCCACGGTTGGAAGTCGGCGGGCAGCAGGTCCGGGAAGTGCAGCAGGGCGTTGGTGATGTCGCCCTTGGGGTCAATCATCAGCGCCGGGATGTTGTTGAGCGCGGCTTCTTCCAGCAGGCCGATGCACAGGCCGGTTTTGCCGGAACCGGTCATGCCCACGACTACGGCATGCGTGGTGAGGTCATCCGGGTCATAGAACGTCGGCTTCTTGGTCTCGGCGTCTTTGCCGATGTAGAATTTTCCGTCGGTCTTAAGCATGGGGTGGAAAACTCCTATAAGTGCTGTTTAAGAGGGTGCAAAGGCTAGTTTACCAGACTCGCGCGGCGCTGAGTGTGAATGATTTGTTAAGTCAAATTTGTTAAGGTTCCCCGTTTTGGCAACCCGCGGGGACGGCAAAACTACCCCCATATACCGCCTGCCAAGATATAGGGGGTAGGGTTAACGCCACCCCTAGGGGTTGTGCTGGGTAACCCGATTGGAGAGGTCAGGGTGTAACCGGACGCCGGGAAGCGCCCTGCTCTTGACATAATAATTTGGGCAAATTTGAAGGTGATTTGGAGGCGAATTCAGCGCGCCGGTGCAGCCAGGGCGGTCACCAGTGTTTCCAGCGCCAGCTCGGCTTCCATCTGCCCGGTCTTGATGCTCAGGTCGTATTCCAGCAGGCGGCGGTAGATGTGGTTGAGGTCGCGCTGGGTCAGGGTGCGCGCCTGGGCGGTCATCTTCTTGGCGCGAAACGGGTGGACGCCCAGTTCCTTTTCCACGCTGGTTTCACTGCCGCCGTTCTCGATGACGCTGCGCGCCTGCACCAGCAGCCGGAAATGCCCCACCAGACTGAAGAACAGAGCAATGCCGTCCTGCTCGTCCAGCAGGCGGCGCAATTCGCCCATCGCCGAGCGGCCGTTGCGGGCGGCGATGAAGTCAATGAGCTTAAAGAAGTCGGCGCGCGGGCCGTAGAAGGCCGCCAGCAGGTCGACGTCTTCGACTCCCACTGGCCGGGCGAAGTTGACGTATGCCAGAAGTTTGTCCACCTCGCCGGCAGCGGCGCGGGGTTCTTCATTGAACAGTTCCGCCATGCGGGCCGCGGCCGGGCGCTCAACCTCACCCCCCTGGCTCTTGGCGTAGGTCAGGATCCACTTCGCCAGTTCCGGGCCTTTGGGCAGCCCGACGACTTTAATGAACGCGCGTGTCCCGGCTCCCTCCGCCCACTTGATGAGCCAGTGCGGTTTCCTGACTTCCTTACCGCGTTCGTCCAGGTCCAGCCGTTTGTCTTCCAGCAGGACGAGGGCGGTGGTGAGGGGCAGGGAATCCAGCAGGGCGGTGAATTTGCCGCGCTCGTCGTCGCGCCCAAAGCGCCGTCCGGCGTTGAGGGCGATGACCAGCCGCCGCTCGGCGAGGAAGGGCATGGCGTAGCAGGCGGAACGCAGGGTTTCGAGGTCGTAGTTGCCCTCCAACCGCGAGGTGTTCATCTCCGCCATGCCGGGGTCGCCCATCTTATCCAGCAGGCTGTGGACGAACTGGGCGGCGGCGTAGTCGTCCTCGCCGTGCACCAGGAAAACGACAGCTTTGGCGTCGGTCACCGGTCCTCGTTATCCTTCGGTGGTGATGCGGTGGGCGGTGACGGGGCCATCGTGGCGCATCACCAGCGTGACGCGCAGCGCGCCGGGCGTGCCGGAGGTGGTGACGCGTTTCTGTAAGCGGAAGCCTAGCGGCTGGGCGAAGATGAGCGCGGCGGTGGCGAAGAGTGCCGCCAGCGGCAGGCGTTCCCACCAGTCTTTGCGGCGGCGCGCGCCGTAAAAGGCGATGCCCGCCGCCAGCCCGGCGGCCACGCCGGAGGTGGCGTAGTTGGTGCCGCAACCGGGATGGATGGCGAGGTCGGCTTCGCCGGCGCGCAGGCGTTCCAGCGCGGCCACCACGCCATCGGCCACGGCTTCGGTGTCCAGTTCGCCCATCAGCCAGAAGCCGAGGGCATCCGAATGCCCGGCGAGGCTGACGCCCGGAAAGCGGCGCGAGAGCACATGGATGGTGGCGTGTTCGAGGCCGTGGTTGCGGCGGATGCGGGAGAGAACGGGGGAGTCGAGCAGACCGGGCATGGGAGCGTCCTTGAAATCAAATCGGGCAGAGCCATGCGGCCCTGCCCGATTATTGTACCTGACCGGCTGGTTTGTTAGAGCGATTCTGGCAGGGGCTCGCCGGCCGAGGGGTTGATGCGCGCCCGCAGTTGCAGGAAGGTCAACGTCCAGGCGGACTTGATATAGGATTGCACCACACCGGCGAAGGCAATCAAAATCGGGAGGTAGATCACCACGCACAGCAGGGCGATGCCCAGGCCGCCCCAGCCCGCCGCCGAGCTGGAGTCACCGCTGAAGGCCACCATGGCCGCAAACATCGGGGCAAAGGCGATGAGCAACGGGATGCTGATGACGAACTGCGCCAGCCCCCCGCCAATCAGCAGGATGAGCCCCATAGCGATAGATTCGCCGAGGTTGGCGCGCACCACGTTCCAGCCGCGGCGCAGGGCATCCATTACGGCCAGATTTTCGACCACCAGCGCCACATTGGCCTGCTCAATCCAGATGGCGGCAAACCAGAACAGCGGCACCATCAGGCAAGCCAGTGGTACCAGACAGATAAGTCCAATTCCCATCGTAGCGACTGCGCCCAGCACGGCCACAAGGGCAAAGATGATACCCACCCCGATAAATGCCACTGCCAGGAACAGGTTTAGCAGCAGCGACTTGCCGAGATTAGGCATGAGGGCGGTATGCACTTCGCCAAAGGTGATGGATTCGCCGGCTTCCGCCTTCAGCGTGCCGTGGATGAGACCCAGCCGCCCGTACACGCCCAGCACGAAGAACAGTGCGCCGATGAGCAGGGCGATGAGGAAGATGATGGTCACCACAATCCATATCTGCGAGTCAGGGATGTCCCAGTTATTAAATTGGGGCATGTTGCCGAAGGGCATATCGCCAGTTCCGGAACCGGAGCCGCCGCCACTGTTGCTGCCATACTGATAGCTGCTGTTGCCGCCCTGCGCCCCGCAGCCTGCCAGGATGCCGAAAATCCACAGAATCTTGTGTTTCCAGATGATCTCGCCAGCGCGAGTGAGTACTTTACCGAAATCCATTGCTGTCTCCTTGAATCAATGAGTCACATACCCTATACGACTATTCCCATTCAATCGTCGCGGGAGGTTTGCTTGTAATATCGTACACCACCCGGTTGATGCCCGGCACCTCATTAACTATGATGGTCGCCACGCGGGCCAGCAGGTCGTACGGCAGGCGCGCCCAGTCGGCGGTCATGAAATCGTCGGTGGTGACGGCGCGGATGGCGGCCACCTCCTGGTAGGTGCGGCCATCGCCCATCACGCCCACGCTCTTCACCGGCAGCAGCACCACGAACGCCTGGCTGGTGCCGCCGCCCGCATCGTCCAGCCGCAGCAGGCCGGCGGCGTCCAGTTCGCGGGTGAGGATGGCATCGGCGGCCTGCAGGCGCGCCACGCGCTCCAGCGTCACCTCGCCCAGGCAGCGCACGGCCAAGCCGGGGCCGGGGAACGGCTGGCGCCAAACCATTTCGGATGGCAGGCCCAGCGCCTCGCCCACCCGCCGCACTTCATCCTTGAACAGATAGCGCAGCGGCTCAACCAGTTCGAATTGCATGTCTTCCGGCAGACCGCCCACGTTGTGGTGGGTCTTGATGCGCTGGGCGTGCCCGCGTTCCGGGGCGCGTGATTCCACCACATCCGGGTAAATCGTGCCCTGCACCAGGAAGCGCGGGCGGCCCAGTCCTTCGGCCTGCTGTTCAAAATGGCGGATGAAGCGTTCACCCACGATGCGGCGTTTTTCTTCCGGGTCGGTGACGCCCTTCAGGTGGGCGAAGAAGTCCGCCGCGGCTTCGTCCAGTGTGAGTTCCACGCCAAGATTTTCGCGGAAGGTGCGCACCACCTGCTCGGCCTCGCCCTGCCGCAGCAGGCCGTGGTCCACGAATACCGCCGCCAGCTGGTCGCCCACGGCGCGGTGCACCAGGGCGGTCGCCACGCTGCTGTCCACGCCGCCACTGACAGCGGCCAGCACGGTGGCATCGCCCACCTGGGCGCGGATGCGTGACACCGCCTGCTCGATGACAGATTCCGGCGTCCAGTCCGCGGTCACGCCGCAGATGTCCACGGCGAAGCGGCGCAGGATGTTCAGCCCGCCGGGGGTGTGGCGCACCTCCGGGTGGAACTGCACGCCGTAGCGTTTGTTGGGCACATCGCCCATCGCCGCAATCGGGGAGTTGCCGCTGGCCGCCAGCGGCACAAAGCCGGGCGGCGGAGTCTCGATGCGGTCGCCGTGGCTCATCCACACCGGCTGGCGGCCGGGCGGTAGCAGGGGGTTGTCGGTTGTCGTATGGATTTCGGCGGAGCCGAATTCGCGCCGGTTGTGGGGGGCCACCACGCCGCCCAGCGCATGGGTGAGGGCCTGCATGCCGTAGCAGATGCCCAGCACTGGCAGGCCGCTTTCGATGACGTAGGCGGGAGCCTGCGGCGCGCCGGGGTCGTACACGCTGTTGGGCCCGCCGGAGAGGATGTAGCCTTTCGGGTGGTGTGCCTGCACCTGTTCGGCGGGCGTGTCAAAGGCGTACAACTCGCAATACACATTGGCTTCGCGCAGCCGCCGCGCGATGAGTTGCGAGAATTGCGAGCCGAAGTCAAGGATGATGAGGGTGTCCATTAGGCGAGAATCAGAGAATCAGTAATTAGTAACTAGCCACCTGACAGTTTCAAAATCATCGATAAATACAGGTAGGGGCTGGGGCGGGTAAACCGTTTGTCATCCGCCTTTCAATAAAACGCAATCCGATCTGAAAGATGCTCAAATCTCTG
>SCUK01000048.1 GCA_004297445.1 Anaerolineae bacterium
GGATTCGTATACAGCACCATGCTTTCGTACACGACCTCCTGCCCGCCTTCGGTCAGGGAGAACGGCCCGGCCAGATAATTGCCCATCAGTCCTTTGCCGAATTGCGTTGCGAGAGTATCAATTTCACTGGGTAGATTCCCAATGTGTTCACCAATTGCATCAATTGGCGACTGGTACTCGTCACACAAGTCTGCGCAGGCGGATACGCCATAAGGCAGGATGAACGCCGGTCCATTCGGCTCATCGGCCCTGTGCGCTATCCCCATGGTTTCAAAATGTTGTTCCACCCAGTTGAAGTTTTGGTTAAACCGCAGGTTGGTCAGCGGCTTGCCGAACACCGCTTCCCCCCCCAGTACATTGTAGGCCAGGAGGATTGCCGCGTCGCTGGTGTAGTCCTGAATCTTTGGAGTATCCTCATCTGCCGCGGCCGGGGCTTCAGAGGAAACCAGTTCCGGGCCAACCGCGGCCAGGGAGAAGGCTTCCTCTCCGGAAATGTTGGGATTCAGCACCATCAGCGCCGATTGTGTGTACTGAACCAGCCGCCCATCCTGAAAGAACGCCTGGCTGATGGCCGGACCCAGCACGGCCATCCCGCCGAGTTCGGCGTAATAGCCCTGGAATTCCACCGCTACCGGGTAAGTACCGGATGGTCCCTGGTTGGGAGAAAGGGTCCCCCCTGTGCATCCGCTCATCACAACAGCGACGATGAGAAATGCAACGGAAAGGGAACCCGCGCGCGAAGTGTATTTCATTGTTTTTCTTGCCTGTCAAAGACAAGTATGGAGGCTCAAAAGAAAATGAGCCCCGGATTAAAATTCGCCTCATTTGTCAGTATAGCCGATTTTCGGGGCTTGTCAAAGGAATTAAGTCCTATGCGCACCTGACAAATGTAACTCCCCCAAGCTGGTTTAACCCACGATGAGCCGCAGGGGTACAGGCATGAAAATGAGAAGGAAAATCAGCAGCACCAGCGCCGCCACCAGTGTACGGCCGGTGTCCAGCTGGGTGATCTGGTCCAATGGCTCTGCATGGTTGCGCCCGAACCAGTAGATGAGTACCGCCCACAGCCACCAGCCTTGCCATACGAACCCGAGCAATGCGAGCGTAACGAGGATGAACGGCATGGCTTTGGCGGCGTTCTTTCCGAACAGCACGTACAGCGCGTGGCCGCCATCCAGTTGCCCCGCAGGGATGAGGTTAAGCATGGTGATGAGCAACCCCGCCCAGCCCGCCCACGCCACCTGGTTCAGCAGGACATCGTGCCCGCCCAATGGCGCAGGGATGCCGGTGAGAAAGTAGCGTAACCAGTACACCAGCGGCGGCAACCCTCCAAAGCTGGCCGGGGCGGGCAGCCACTCGCCGTGGAGGGCGTATTTCAAGCCCAGGTAGAACAGCGAGTTTCCCTCAAACGAAAAGCCCTGCCCCGGCGCAATCGCCGCAGGGATGGGCCCGACCTCAGAGGTCATCAATCCATATGATGAGGATCGGGATGGTCACCACCAGGCCAGCCAGCGGTCCGGCCACGCCGATGTCATGCAGCACGCGTAGGTTGCGCGGCGGCGCCTTGAGTTGAATGAAAGCTCCCAGCGTGCCCAGCGGGCTGAATGGCATCGGCAGGAAGTACGGGAGGGAAACCGCGGTCTTGTGGTAACGTGCCGCCAGGTAGTGGCCGAACTCGTGCGCTCCCAGGATGCTCGCCATGCTCAACGCAAAGGGCAGGCCATCCAGCAGGTGAGGAAGCACCGCGCCCAGCAGCCCCAGCGTATCGGCTGGCGCCGGCCCCTCAAAATCGTAAAGGGCGCCGGCCAGCAACAGACTCGCGGCGGTCACAATGGCCAGGACGATGTTCACCCACACCTTGCTCGGCCGGGGCTCGATTAGGCCATCCATCAACAGCACCACGTGGCGTTCGTCCTCCACCCGGAACACGGGCGTCAGCCGCAGCGGGGCCACGGCTTTCGCCAGTTCGTCATACGCTTCAATGGAGTCTTTTCGCAGTTTGCCCCGGTAGCGCGCGGCAAATCCGACTTCGGCGCGCCCCATCGTCACATCTTCAATCAGGAGGATGCGCTCGACGAGCGGCGTCAGGGTTTCAGCAGAGTGGGTGTTGGGTTCGAGCATGATGTCCTGTCGTGAAAATTGAGGCGGGAATGCATGGGAGTCGAACCCACCGCGGCCCGCTACGCGACCCGCCACCGATTTTGAAGACCGGGGAGCCCACCGGGACTCATGCACTCCCAAGCGGTTAGCATACCGCGTCGGGGGGGCTTTGGCAAGCCGCGCCCTGCAAACCTGCTCGGCACGAACCCTGCACTCCTTTGTGCAACCGGAGATGCAATGAAAGTACGATGAAAGCCCCATGCCCCACGGCTATAATAAACGTGGGGCGTCCACCCCGGAGGAATTATGTCCCAACCACCCGCCAAATTGCTGCTTGCTCTGGTCGCCCTCACCCTGGCCGGTCTTGCCTGCCAGGTGCCTTTCCTTGGCGGGGCTGCTGAAACCACCGCCGACCCCACCAACGTGGCCGCCTCCAACCTAACCCTCACGGCCATCTTTTCCAAATCGCCCACGCCGGTCCCCACTTCCCAGCCTACCCGTGCCGCCGCCCCGCAGGCCACCGCCGCCAGCACAGCTACGGGTTTGATTCCTACCGCCACCCCGCGTGCCACGCTTTCGCCCACCCCCTTGCCCAGCCAGTCCGGTGGGGGAGTGGGCCCCACCGCCACGGCCACCACGTTGGCGTATCTCACACCGCAAGCGGGCATCACCCCCATCGCGCTGGACTTCAACCCTGCTCCAACCGCCGCCACCGGCACGCCGGAAACTGAAGACCCCGGCCGGCCGGGCCCCGCCCTGGAGGTCGCCTACCTCGGCGATGCCCCGGCCATTGATGCCGACCTGAGCGATTTCCCCGCCACCGCTTACACTCTAAACACCGCCGTGCAGGGCAGCGGGTTCAGCTCCGGGGTCAAAGACATCTCCGCCCAGGCGCGCCTCGGTTGGGACGAAGACTTCCTTTATATCGGTGTGCGCGTGTTCGACAACAAATTCGTGCAACAGGCCAGCGGCGCACAACTTTATCGCGGCGACAGTCTCGAACTGCTGTTGGACGTGCAACTGGACGAAGACCTGAACGCCGCGTCCCTCAGCGCCGATGATTACCAGCTTGGCATCTCGCCCGGCGACCTGATTGCCGGTACAGTGCAACCCGAAGCCTTCATCTGGGCGCCGCGCCTGGAAGTCGGCCGGTTGGATGGTGTCGTCATCGCTGCGGGCCTCACTGCCGATGGCTACATCATCGAAGTCGCTATCCCGTGGTCTGCGCTGGGGGTCACCCCCGCGGCGGGCCAAACGTTTGGCGGCCTGGTCTCGGTCTCAGACAATGATGATGTCACCGCCAACACCCAGCAGACGGTGGTCTCCTTCGCACCCGGTCGTGCCATCCATGACCCCACCACCTGGCGCGACCTGGTACTCCTGGCTCCCTGAAAACTGGCTGAAAGCAAGATTAACACCGCCACAAAGACCGGCAAATCCGGTATATAATTCCACCGCAATGCTCTGATTACCGGCGTTCCGGATGGCCCAGCCCTCTAACCAAGGCTTGCCTGTCGCTTGCGGCAGGTGAGTTTTTTTGTGCCATTTTCCCAGGACATTCGCAGGATGCATCACGATGACCATCGACAAACTGAAACACGCAATGTTTGGCGCCCCATTCCGTACCAGCCAGGAGCATGAAGAACGCCTGGACAAGGTGCGCGGCCTCGCCATCTTTGCTTCCGACCCCATCTCCAGTAATGCCTACGCCACCGAAGCCATTATGAGCGTGCTCATTGTGCTTGGCAGCAGCGCGCTGGGCCTCACCTGGACGATTGCCCTTGCGATTGCATTGCTGGTGCTCATCGTCGTCTTCTCCTACATCCAGACCATCCTGCACTACCCGGATGGCGGTGGGGCCTACACCGTCGCCAAGGACAACCTGGGCGTCACGCCTTCCCTGCTCGCCGCCGCCGCTCTGCTCACCGACTACATCCTCACGGTCTCTGTGTCGGTTTCGGCCGGCATCCGCGCCCTCACGTCCGCATTTCCTGAACTCATTGAGTATCGCCTTGCCCTGGCTCTGCTGGCCATCCTGATTCTTACCTGGATGAACCTGCGCGGCGTGCGCGAGAGCGGCACGGTTTTCGCGCTGCCCACCTATGCGTTCGTGGGCGGTGTGCTGGTCGTCATCCTGATTGGGTTGGCGCGTTTCTACGGCTTCTTTGGCCTGACGCCCATCATCCCTGAACTACATCAGATTCAACCCGACCATACCTTCACCAGTTTTGCCCTCATCTGGCTGATGCTGCGCGCCTTTGCCGCCGGGTGCACCGCCCTCACCGGCATTGAAGCCATCAGCAACGGCGTGGCCGCCTTCAAACGCCCGGAAAGCAAGAACGCCTCCCAGACCATGGTCGTGATGGGCGTGATTGCCATGGCGCTTTTCCTCGGCATCTCCTTTCTCGCCACTCACCTGGACCTGATTCCCACGGAACACGAAAGTATCCTCTCCCAGTTGGCGCGCACCGTTTCGGGTACCGGCTTTATGTATTACTGGGTGCAGTTCTTCACCATGATGATTTTGGTGCTGGCCGCCAACACCGGCTTTCAGGATTTCCCGCGTTTGGCTTCGTTCCTTGCCAAAGACGGTTTTATGCCGCGCTGGATGACCAATCGCGGTGACCGTCTGGTGTTCAACGGCGGCATCCTCACCCTGGCGCTGTTGGCCGGCGGGCTGGTCATTATCTTTAATGCCGATGAAATCGCCATGCTGCCGCTCTACGCCCTGGGCGTCATGCTGTCCTTCACCCTCTCTCAGGCCGGCATGGTGCGGCTGATGGGTAAGGTGGGCAGGCTCAAACCCGGCGAGAGCCTTAAAACCCTTGCCACCACCATTCACTTTGAAAGCGGCTGGGGCTGGAAGCGGCTGGTGAACGGCTTCGGCTCGTTCGTCACCGGTATTGTGTTCATTGTGCTGGTCGCCACCAAATTCCTGGAAGGCGCCTGGGTGATTGCCGTCGCCATCCCGTTGCTCGTGTGGATGTTCCGTTCCATTCACCGCCATTATGAAAACGTGGCTGAAGTCTTGCGCACCCGGGACCTGGATGAAGCCTCCCTGCTGGATGTGGCCGATGTCGTCATCCTGCCGATGGGCGATGTCCATCGCGGCACGCTGCGTGCCCTGCGCTATGCCAAACTCATCTCCAAAAACGTCCGGGCTGTGTGCGTGGTTGCCGGGGAGGAACAGCGGGCACGATTATTGCTTCGTTGGAATCGCTTCCCCAAAACCACCGCCGGCGTCCAACTGGTGCTGATTGATTACGATTACCGTGACGTACTTGAGCCAGTAATTGATTATATTAAGCGCGTGAACTATAACGAGTACCCCGGACAGCTTACTAGTGTTGTGCTTCCCGAATTCATCACTGAAAACGCCGTTACTCAAATACTTCACAACCAGACCGCCAACTTGCTTCGTAATCGCTTGTTGCACGACCATGATGTTGTGGTCATTGACATCCCTATTCACATTCACACGCCTCATGAGCCTCTCGGTGACCTGGACTCGCCCCTTACCAGCTACACAACGGAAATCGTGACCAGCGATTTCCAGGAGTAAACCGCCCAGGGCAGGCGAGTTTGACGGTCATTCGGTAAGCCAGCGCGAACCGCTGGGTTCGGTATAATCCTCCTTGGCCTGAATCTTGTCTCGCTTTTGTGCGGGGGCAGGCCATTGCCGGGAGGGGGCGCCGGCCATACGCCTCTGCCTGCCGCGGCAGGCATCGGAAGGATTCGCTGCCGATGTCAATGGACAAGCTCAAGTACTTCCTGTTTGGCGAGCCGTTCCGCACCAGCCAGGAACACCATGAACGCCTGGACAAGGTGCGCGGCCTCGCCATCTTCGCCTCCGACCCCATCTCCAGTAACGCCTACGCCACCGAAGCCATCATGAGCGTGCTGATTGTGCTGGGCACGCAGGCGCTCGGCCTCACCTGGACGATTGCAATCGGCATCGCCGTGCTCGTGCTGATTGTTGTTTTTTCCTACATTCAGACCATCCTGCACTACCCGGATGGCGGTGGGGCCTACACCGTAGCCAAAGACAATCTGGGAGTAACCCCTTCTCTGCTGGCGGCGGCCGCCCTGCTGACCGACTACATCCTAACCGTTTCCGTATCCGTCTCGGCGGGCATACGCGCGCTTACGTCTGCGTTTCCTGAATTTCACGATTACCGGGTTGTTCTGGCTTTGCTTGCCGTCATTTTCCTGACGTGGATGAATCTGCGGGGTGTGCGTGAAAGTGGGACGGTTTTTGCCATTCCGACGTATGCGTTTGTCGGCGGTGTTCTGGTTGTCATCCTCATTGGCCTGACCCGCTACTACGGCCTCTTCGGCTTGCCGGAACTGACCCCTGAAGTTCATCCCATTCCGCCAGACCACGTTGTTACTTCCGTCGCCTACGTCTGGCTCATTCTGCGTGCATTTGCGGCGGGCTGCACCGCCTTGACCGGAATCGAGGCAATCAGCAATGGGGTGGGGGCCTTCAAGCGGCCGGAAAGCAGGAATGCAGCCGAGACAATGGTCGTGATGGGTGTCATTGCCATGGCGCTTTTTCTTGGCATCTCTTTCCTTGCCACGCATCTGGGTCTCATCCCCAGCCACTCGGATAGCATTCTCTCCCAACTGGCGCGCACCATTACCGGAACCGGATTCATGTATTACTGGGTGCAGTTCTTTACGATGTTGATTCTGATTTTGGCCGCCAATACCGGTTTTCAGGACTTTCCACGTCTCGCATCATTCCTGGCCAAAGATGGATTCATGCCGCGCTGGATGACCAACCGGGGTGACCGGTTGGTCTTTAACGGTGGAATTATCGTGCTGGCTGTGATTGCTTCCTTGCTCATTGTCGTTTTCAGAGCAGATGAAATCGCAATGCTCCCGCTTTATGCTCTGGGTGTGATGCTTTCCTTCACCTTGTCGCAGGCAGGAATGGTTAGATTGATGGGAAAGATTGGCAAGTTGAAACCGGGGGAGCCGCTGAAGACTCTTGCCACAACCGTTCACCACGAAAGTGGCTGGCTCTGGAAACGTTTGGTAAATATCCTTGGCTCTTTCGTCACAGGGATTGTTTTCATCGTTCTGGTCGCTACCAAATTCCTGGAGGGCGCCTGGGTTATTGCACTCGCAATTCCCCTGTTTGTCTGGTTGTTCCGTAGCATTCGTCGCCATTACGACCACGTTGCTGAAGCACTGCGCACGCGCTATCTGGACGAGTCCAGTTTGCTGCAGCTTTCAGATGTCGTCATCCTGCCGATGGGCGACGTCCACCGCGGTACCCTGCGCGCATTGCAATACGCCAAACGCATTGCCACCAATGTTCGTGCCGTGTGCGTGATCACATCGGAAGAACAAAAGGAGCGCCTCCTGCGCCGCTGGAAACGCTTCCCCAAAACCACCGAAGGTGTGGAGTTGATACTGCTCAAGTATGATTACCGTGATGTGCTTGAACCGCTGATTGATTACATCGAGACCGTAAACAACGAGGAATTCCCTCACCAGCTCACCAGCGTGGTCATCCCGGAGTTCGTCACCGAATCTTATTTCACCCAAATTCTTCACAACCAGACCGCCAACCTGCTGCGTACCCGCCTGCGCCATTACAAAGACATCGTGATGATTGACATCCCGATTCACATCAGCGCCTATGAAATTCGCGAATCGGACTTGGACGACATCGGCGGCCAATACACCACCGAGATCGTCACCGATAAGTAGCCGTCAATCGCTCAGGAGTGAAATCCGTGCCCGCATCCACCAGCGATCTTCCCAGAACCAGCAACCCCGCCCAACGGGCGCTGGAGGCCGCCGGCATCACTCGCCTGGCGCACCTCTCCCGCTGGACCGAAGCTGACGTGGCCGCCCTGCACGGCGTTGGCCCCAAAGCCATCCGCATTCTCAAGGAAGCGATGAAGGCTGCGGGGCAGTCATTTAGGGAAGAAACAAAGAAGAAGTAACTGCATCTACCCACAGGAATCGAAGGCGGTCGAGTGCTGTCACTCGACCGCTTCTTATTTTTCCACTCGTCATGGCCTAGAACAGCAGGGCAGACAACTCGCGCCGGTAGTCGCGGGTCTCGACGGCCTCCGGGTTCATCATCTCCAGTACCGCCAGCAGCGCTTTGCGCGCTTCGCCGCGGGCATAGTTCTTCTCGCCGCGCACCAGGTCCAGCAGGCCGTCGGCGGCTGCTGCCAGGTTGCCGCGTCCTACCAGCCGCAGCGCCTGGGCAAACACCGGCGCTTTGTCATCGCTCTCTTCATCAAATTTGTTCAATTCAATTTGGGACATGCCCACCGCCAGCGGCAGGAGCAGTTCGGCGGCGGCGTATTGCTTCCCCGCCGGGAACTCGCGCAGAATCGCCAACGCATCGCCCGGCTGGTTCTGCGCCAGCAGGCTCTTGGCAAGCCCCAACAGGGCCTCGCCATCATCCGGGCGGCGTTTGAGCGCCTGGCGGAAGGCGCCGCTGGCATCCGCCCAGTGGGCGTTATACAGCAGGCTGCGGCCCTTCTCAATGCTCAGGTCTGCCTGGGTGGGGGCCAGCCCCCTCAGGAAATCGCGCACCGCCCCTTCCGTTTGCGCGCCCACGAACTCCGCCACCACCTGGCCCTTGTTGAAGGCCTTCACCGTCGGCAGGCTGCGGATGTTGAACGCCATGGTCAGGTTGGGGTTTTCATCAGCGTTCACCTTCGCCAGCCGGAAGGCCCCACTCGCCTCGCGTGCCAGCTTCTCCAGGATGGGGGAGAGCATGTGGCACGGCTGGCACCAATCGGCCCAGAAATCCACCACCACCGGCGTGGTCTGGGAGAACAGCACCACGTCGTTCTGGAAACTGGCTTCATTGACTTCGATGATCGGGTCCGATGACATCATCGTTTTCTCCGCGGGTTTCGGGCTTGGTGTTCAGACGCAATCGATGGCTCCGATTCTACACAACCTTTATGAGAATTGCATCAGGAAACGCAGGCCCGACCTGCCCGAATCCCCCATTTTCCCTGTTTTTGACCGTTTCTTACATTACTTTTACGTCAAATGATTGACGCGCCCGCCCCCCGCATGCTATTATCAGGTCAGCACTTATCCCATTTATCCTTCCTCGCCGGAACGACCGCCCTTCGATATGGGCAAACTGGCATCATTGCAGGTCTGTAGTACGGACAACCGAACATTCGTAGCATCAGGACTGCCAGCGCAGTCCGGCAATTCGGTGGGCTGTCGAGCGGCGAGCACAAAAACCGTGCTCGCGCTTTTGTTTTCAGCATTTCGGCGGGGGAGAGCAGGAGACACACATGAGTATTGAATTTTTCGCCCGCTTGATTGGTATGGTCGTTTTGGGGGCTGCAGGTATTTGGGCCGGCTCAGAGATGAGCGTCGCGCTCAATACGCCCATCGAAGCCTGGGCCACCATTTTCGGCCTCGCCGGCATGCTGATGGGCCTGATTCTCACCCCCAACCTCACCGTTCGTCCAGTGCGCGTCATTCGCAACCGCCTCAGCCAGATTTCCCAGCGAACGTTGTTCGCCGGCCTCATGGGGCTCATTCTCAGCCTCATCATCTCCGGCCTGCTGGCCTACCCGCTTTCGCTGCTGCCGGAACCTTTTGGCGGCATCCTGCCCATCGCCTCGGCAGCCTTCTTCGGCTACCTCGGCGTGGCGGTCTTTGTCTCGCGCCGCGATGAAATCTTCAACGCGCTGGACACGGTCCCCGGCCGTATCTCTCCGGTGGAGAAGAGCGCCAACGGCAAAGGTCCGATTCGTCCCATCCTGATGGACACCTCCGTCATCATCGACGGCCGTATCGCCGACATCGCCCGCACCGGTTTCCTTTCCGGTGAACTCCTCATCCCGCGTTTTGTGCTCAATGAGTTGCAGTACATCGCCGATTCAGGCGACAACCTGCGCCGCCAGCGCGGCCGCCGCGGCCTGGAAGTCCTCGCCGCGCTGCAGAAAGACCCCGTCATCCCGGTGCGCATCAGCGACATTGACGTGGAAGGTTCGCGCGCCGTGGACGACAAGCTCATTATTCTGGCGCGCCAGATGCGCGCCCCGGTGCTCACCAACGACTTCAACCTCAACCGCGTGGCCGAACTGCAGGGCGTCAGCATCCTCAACATCAATGACCTGGCCAACGCCGTCAAAGCCGTCTACCTGCCCGGCGAGAATCTCAACGTCCGCATCATTCAGGAAGGTCGCGAGGCCAATCAGGGCGTTGGTTATCTCGATGACGGCACGATGGTGGTGGTGCAGGACGGCCAGAACTTCATTGGCGTGGAACTGGATACCGTCGTCACCAAGGTACTCCAGACCGCTGCCGGCCGCATGATTTTCGCCAAACCTGATAGCGAATAGCCCTCACCGGAGCCGCGTATGACCATCAGCCTTTACAACACCCTCACGCGCAAGAAGGAAGTCTTCGAAACGCTCGAACCCGGTGTCGTGCGTCTCTATGTTTGCGGTCCAACGGTTTACAGCAACGCCCATGTGGGCCATGCCATGTCCAGCCTCGTGTTCGACATCATGCGTCGCTATCTGGAGTATCGCGGCTTTCAAGTCAAGCATGTGATGAATTACACCGACGTCGACGACAAGATTATCCTGCGTTCGCTGCACGAAGAGCGCGACCCGCATGAACTCGCCGAGTCCTACATCCGCGAATACGAAGAGCACCTGCGCTCGCTCAATATCCTTCCGGCCCACATATATCCCCGCGTCTCGCAGGAAATGGGCGAGATCGTCAAGACCATCCAGGGATTGGTGGACAAGGGCTACGCTTACCCAGCGGGCGGCGATGTCTATTTCCGTGTGCAGAAGGATGACGACTATGGCCGCCTCTCCGGCCGCCGCCTGGACGATATGCAGGCCGGCGCACGCATCGATATCGACGAGCGCAAGGAACATCCGATGGATTTTGCCCTCTGGAAAGCCGCCAAGGCAGGCGAACCGTTCTGGGAGTCGCCGTGGGGCAACGGCCGTCCGGGCTGGCATATCGAATGCTCGGCCATGTGCCTGCACCACCTCGGCGACCAGATTGATATCCACGGCGGCGGCAATGACCTCATCTTCCCGCACCATGAGAACGAAATCGCCCAATCCGAATCGCTCACCGGCCAGTTGTTCTCGCGCTACTGGGTGCACAACGGTATGATGCAGTTGAGCGGCGAGAAGATGTCCAAATCGCTGGGCAACCTCGTCACCATCACCGATTTTCTGTCAAAGAACGAAGCCGATGTCCTGCGCCTGATGGTGCTCAATTCCTCGTACCGCAGCCCGCTTACCTTTAATGACGATGTCATCGAGGCCGCCAGCAAAGGCCTGGAACGCTTGCGCAATGGCCTGCGCCCCGCCTTCGTCGAATCGGCCGGCGCGACCACGGAAGCCAAAGAGGCCCTGGCCAAGCAGGTCGAAACCACCCGCGCCGCCTACATCGCCGCCATGGATGACGACTTCAACAGCGCCGGGGCGCTCGGTCACCTGTTCGACCTGGTGCGCGTCATTAACGCCACCCGCGATGCCGGCGCCACCGTCGCCGAACTGGCGGATGCCCAGGCCTTGCTGCGCGAATTGACCGGCGTATTCGGCCTCACGCTGGACAAGCAGACCGGCGGCGCGGAAGCCGCCCCGTTCATCGACCTGCTCATCGAGATTCGCCGCGAACTGCGCGCCCAGAAACTGTTTGCCCTTACTGACCAGATTCGCGACCGGCTGGCTGAACTGGGCGTAACGCTGGAAGACAGCAAAGACGGCACTACCTGGCGCTTCAACTAGGAAGGGTGTTTGAGGTGTCTGGTTGCCGAAAAACGTTCCCAGGCACTCCGGCCTCGTAACTCATCACAGTTTCTATGGAATTTCTCTACGGTCGTAATCCGGTCTTCGAAGCGCTGCGGGCAAACCGCCGGACGTTCAAACGTTTGCTGGTGGCCGAGGGCGCGCAGGCCAAGGGGCGTCTCGCCGAGATTGTGGCCCTCGCTCGCCAGCGCAAGCTGAAGGTGGAAGAGGTCAAGCGCTCCCAGTTGGACGGTATCGCCTCCACCCATCAGGGCGTGGCGCTGGAAGCCGGCGTGTACCCATACTCCGGCCTTAACGAAATGCTTGAACTCGCCGAAGTGCGCCACGAACCGCCTTTCCTCCTGTTGCTGGATACCTTGCAGGACCCCCAGAATCTGGGCACGTTGTTGCGCACCGCCGAAGTCGTGGGCGTGCATGGCGTCATCCTGCCGCTGGCCCACACCGCCACCGTCACCCCCGCCGTGGTCTCGGCTTCCAGTGGCGCCAGCGAACACATGCAGGTGGCCCAGGCCAACCTGGCGCAGGTGATTCAGACTTTGCAGCAAAACGACCTGTGGGTCGTGGGGCTGGAAGGTGGCCCGGAAGCCCTTCCGCCGGATGAGGTTCGGCTGGATGGCCCGCTGGCGCTGGTGGTCGGCAGTGAGGGCGAAGGCATGCGCCGCCTTGTGCGTGACTCGTGCGATGTGCTGCTCGCGCTCCCCATGCGCGGCCAGGTAGATTCGCTCAACGCCGCCGTCGCCGGCTCCGTCGCCCTGTACCTGGCATGGCAGGCGCGCGCCTGGAAGTAACCTTGTTGGACACCCTCAAAACCATCCTGCATTCCATCACCCGTGAACTGGGCGTCTATCGCTGCGCGCTGGCGCACCCCGCCATGCCCTGGCTGCCGCGTATTCTGCTGGGCGCGGCCATCGCCTATTTCGTCCTGCCCATCGACATCCTGCCGGATTTCATCCCCGTCATCGGCCAGTTGGATGACCTGCTCATCGTGCCCGGGCTGGTGTGGCTGGCGCTGCGCTTCATGCCGCCCACCATCCTCACCGAGTGCCGGTCGAAAGCCGCCTGACCTCCCCAACGCCCTGAACGCACGCCCGCAGGCATTCAGGTGCTTTTCTTTGGGCCGCGTTTCCGTCACAATCCGAAGCGATGGCCAGCCAACCCCGCAAACTCTTCCAACTTACGCGCCGCGAGTTCCTGCGTCTCGGCCTGTTCGCCGGCGCCTCCGGCATCCTGGGCGCGGCCGGTTCGGCCGCCTATGGCTTCGGTCTCGAGCCGGGCTGGATTGACGTCAGCCGCCTCACCCTCGCCCTGCCGCGCCTGCCGGCCGTTTTTGAGGGCCTCCGGCTGGCGCATCTCACCGACCTGCACCTGGACGACTGGATGACCGATGACCGGCTGGCGAGCATTGTGGACCTCACCAACCGCGAGGCGCCGGATGCCGTCCTGCTCACCGGCGACTACATCACCGGAATCCGCGATATCGCAACCCGTTTGCCCGCCCTCACCGAACAACTGGCCCGCCTTAATCCGCCTCTTGGCGTCTTTGCCGTCCTCGGTAACCATGACCACTGGACCGATGCCCGCGCCGTCCGGGGTGCGCTCGAAAGCGCCGGGGTGCTGGAACTGCGCAACCGCGCCCACCGGCTCGGGCGCGCCGGCCAGGCGCTTTATGTGTGCGGCGTGGATGACTATTGGGAGCGCTATGCCGACCTCGACCGGGTCATGGGCGGCCTGCCGGATGCGGCCTGCGCCATCCTGCTGTCCCATGAGCCGGACTTTGCTGACATCAGCGCCGCCACCGGTCGCTTTGACCTTCAACTTTCCGGCCATTCGCACGGCGGGCAGGTCGCGTTGCCATTCGTTGGCCCGCTCATCCTGCCCACCTATGCCGAAAAATACCCCTCCGGCCTGTATCAGGTGGGGCGGATGTGGCAGTACACCAGCCGCGGCCTCGGTATGGTCGAACCCCGGGTGCGCTTCAACTGCCGCCCGGAACTGGCGCTACTTACCCTGACTCATTCCTGAAAGCCCTAGAAGGGCACTCCCTCGCCTTGTTTTTCCTTGTCCCAGTCTTCACAAACTATTGACGCCCATCCCCAAACCTGATACACTCCTGCGCTGGCATGCCGGTAGAAGTTCAGCCCGTTTCCGGCCCTGGCCTCTGGTATAATGTCTTGCGCTTTTGCGCAGGTTTTCGTTAATTAACAAATGAGCGTGCCGACGTAGCTCAGCCGGCAGAGCAACCGCCTTGTAAGCGGTAGGTCATGGGTTCGATTCCCATCGTCGGCTCTCGTTGTAGCCTGGCAAGGCAGGTTGACTGTTTCGGTCGACCTGCCCGGCGAGCGCACAACCGCTCCATATTCTGGGCAGGTACCCAAGTGGCCAAAGGGGACTGACTGTAAATCAGTTGTCGTACGACTTCGGGGGTTCGAATCCCTCCCTGCCCACTGGCGTTTCACTTCGGTGACGTGCCAAACCATGAGCCCGTGTGGGCTCAGCGAGGCAAATCGCGCAGGCGATTTGTTCGCCCTCATAGCTCAGTTGGCAGAGCGCGTTCTTGGTAAGAACGAGGTCATGGGTTCAAATCCCATTGAGGGCTCTCGAACGAACAAATACAGTATGCAATTTTAAGGAGACATGCAATGGGAAAAGAGAAGTTTGATCGCAGCAAACCGCACCTGAACGTCGGGACGATGGGGCACATCGACCACGGCAAGACGACCCTGACGGCGGCCATCACCAAGGTGGCGGCGATGCAGGGCGGCGGGACGTTCAAGGCGTACGACCAGATCGACAATGCCCCGGAAGAGAAAGAGCGCGGCATCACGATCAACATTTCGCACGTGGAGTACCAGACCGAGAAGCGCCACTACGCCCACGTGGACATGCCGGGACACCGCGACTACATCAAGAACATGATCACCGGTGCGGCGCAGGTGGACGGTGCGATTCTGGTGGTGGCGGCGCCGGACGGCCCGATGCCGCAGACCCGCGAGCACGTGCTGCTGGCGCGCCAGGTGGAAGTGCCGAGCATCGTGGTGTTCATGAACAAGACCGACCAGATGGACGACCCGGAACTGCTGGAACTGGTGGAACTGGAACTGCGCGAACTGCTGACGGAATACGGCTTCCCTGGCGACGAGACCCCGATTGTGAAGGGCTCGGCGTTGAAGGCATTGGAAAGTGCCAGCACCGACCCGATGGCGCCGGAATACGAGTGCATCCGGGAGTTGCTGCGGGTGGTGGATGAATACATCCCCGAACCGGCGCGCGAGACCGACAAGCCGTTCATGATGCCGATCGAAGACGTGTTCTCGATCAAGGGACGTGGCACGGTGGTGACCGGCCGCATCGACCGCGGCATGATCAAGCTGAACGAAGAAGTCGAGATCATCGGGCTGGTGGAAGAAACCCGCCGGACGGTGGTGACCGGCATTGAGATGTTCCACAAGCAGTTGGATGAAGGCATGGCGGGCGACAACGCCGGCTTGCTGCTGCGCGGCATAGACCGGGAAGACATTCAGCGCGGCCAGGTGCTGGCCAAGCCCGGGTCGATCACGCCGCACAAGAAATTCATGAGCGAAGTGTACGTGCTGCGCAAGGACGAGGGCGGACGCCACAAGGCGTTCTTCACCGGCTACCGGCCGCAGTTCTACATTCGGACGCTGGACATTACCGGCTCGATCACGTTGCCGGACGGCGTGGAGATGGTGATGCCGGGCGACAATGTGAACCTGCAGGTGGAGCTCATCATGCCGGTGGCGCTGGAGCAGGGCTCGAAGTTCGCCATTCGCGAAGGCGGCCTTACCGTCGGCGCTGGTGTCATCACCAAGATTCTGGAATAAGCGCAACCCGCACAATAAACAAGGCCATCCCGGCCGCAAAACCGGGATGGCCCAAGGATGTGAAACATGAGTGGCAAAAAAGGTAACCGCCCGGTGGTCACGCTCGAATGCACGGAATGCCGCGAGCGCAACTACACCACCGAAAAGAACAAGCGTAACGATCCGACCCGCATCGAGCTGAAGAAATTCTGCCGCCGCTGCCGGACGCACCGCATGCACCGCGAGACCAAGTAACCCGCTGGTGGGCATGGACGCGGCCAACCCAGCGCCCGTAGGCGCGTAGCTCAACTGGCAGAGCACCGGTCTCCAAAACCGGGGGCTGCGGGTTCAAGTCCTGCCGCGCCTGCCTGAACCACCGGCAACGCCGCGCAAGCGGCGTTTTGCCCGTAACTTGAATCATGCATTGAGGAGTTTGCACGTGGCTAAGAACACCGCACCTCGCAAGGAACCGAACGCCATCCAGCGTTATTACCGCGAGACGACCGGCGAATTGCGCAAAGTCAACTGGCCTACCCGCCGGGAAGCCACGCGTCTCACCCAGGTTGTCATCCTGGTGATGGTCGTGTTTGCCATTTTCCTCGGCGGCCTGGACTATCTCTTCCTGCAATTCTTCGCCTGGCTCTTTAGCACCGGCTAGGCCCGCGGCCCACGCCGCATGAACGACCCCGGGGCAGCTTGCCCCGGAAAGGTGAATGCAATGTTTTTTGACGACCAGAATCCACAGGGCGCACCCGACGCCGAAGAACCCGAAGGGGAACAGTCCCCTCAGGCAAACGATTCGGCTGTCGAAGTGCCGCAATCCAATCCTGTGGATGAATCCTCGGAAGTGGATCAATCCATCGAAGTGGATGAAGCCACAGACCTGGATCGATCCGCTCTTGTGGCTGACCCACGCGAATCCCCGGTAGCGGAGGCTCAAACCCCCGCGCCTGCTGAACCGGTGCCCACCGAGCCCGAGCCGGAAGCGATGGCGGAAGAACCTGTCGTGTATGCCGAACCCGAAGTGGCTGAGCCAGAACTCGAACCTGAGCCGGAAATGATCGCTGAAGAACCAGTTGTCGGGGCAGAGCCGGAAGGCGCTGGGCCAGAAATCGACGAAGAGCCCGTCATGGCCTCCGAACCCGTCGAACCGGTAACTGCGATGGAGCCCGAGGAAAAGGTCGAAGCCGTGACTGCACGGGTTCGTACGCCGCGCGCCCCGGTCGTTGAGCAGCCGGTGTACGAGTCCGCCGTGTTCGAAGTCGAACCGGAAGATGGCCGTCACTGGTACGTCGTTCACTGCTACTCCGGCTACGAGAACAAGGTCCGCCACAACCTCGAACAGCGCATCGAATCGATGAACATGAAAGACTTCATCTTCGATGTCGTCGTCCCCACCGAAGAAGAAATCGAAGTCAAGGAAGGCAAACGCCGCACCATCGAGCGCCGCGTCTTCCCCGGCTACATCCTCGTCAATATGCTCATGAACGAAGAATCCTGGTACGTCGTGCGCAACACGCCCGGCGTCACCTCGTTCGTCGGCATGGGCAACGATCCTACACCCCTGCGCCCGGAAGAAGTCTCCCAGATTATCAAACGCATGGAAGCCGATGCCCCCCGCATCAAGGTCACTTTCAAGCAGGGCGAGCGCGTGCGTATTGTGGATGGTCCTTTCAACGATTTCCGCGGCACCGTGGACGAAATCGACATGGAACGCGCCAAGGTGCGTGTCATGGTCAACTTCTTTGGCCGTGAAACCCCGGTCGAACTGGACTTTCTCCAGGTGGAGAAAGCCTGAACCAACGTCAATAAGTGGGAGGGACAGCCGGGATACCTGTATCCCGGTTGCCCGCCAGCGGCTCACGGATGTGAGACCGCCCACCACTAAGGAGAAACAGCATGGCAAAGAAAATCACCGCAGTGGTCACACTGCAAATTGAAGCCGGTAAAGCTACGCCGGCCCCGCCCATCGGCCCGGCCCTCGCCAGCCATGGCGTGAACATCATGGCCTTCACCAAGGATTACAACGCCCGCACCAGCAACCGCATGGGCGAAATCCTCCCGGCCGAAATCACCGTCTTCTCGGATGGCTCGTTCACTTTCATCCTCAAGAGCTCCCCGGCTGCGGTGCTGCTCAAGAAGGCCGCCGGCATCGAAAAAGGCTCCGGCGAGCCCAACAAGGTCAAGGTTGGCAAGGTCACCCGCGCCCAGGTGCGTGAGATCGCCGAAGCCAAGATGAAAGACCTCAACGCCAACGACCTTGACGCCGCAATGCGCCAGATCGAAGGCACCGCCCGCAACATGGGCATCGAAATCAAGGACTGACGAGGGTGGGAGAGCGCCCAAGGCGCTCGCCAAGGGTTGGCGCAAGCCAATTTCGACCACCAAGGAGAACCTTATGACCAAGCACGGAAAAAAATACAACGCCTCGGCCGCCAAGTTGGAAGCCGATAAACTGTACACCCCCGAAGAAGCCATCGCCCTCGCCAAGGACTGCGCCACGGCCAAGTTTGACGAAACTGTCGAAATGCACCTGGTACTCGGCGTTGACCCGCGCCATGCCGAACAGCAGGTGCGCGACACCTTTGCCCTGCCGCATGGTCTGGGCAAGAGCGTCCGCGTCCTTGTTTTCGCCCAGGGCGAAGGCGCTCGCATGGCCCGTGATGCCGGCGCAGATATCGTCGCCGATGACGACGAGATGATTAACAAGATTGCCGGCGGTTTCACCGACTTCGATATCGCCATTTCCACCCCGGAGATGATGGGCAAGGCCGGCCGCCTCGGTCGCGTTCTTGGCCCCCGCGGTCTCATGCCCAACCCCAAGGCGGGCACCGTCGTCGCCGAGGAACACCTGCCGCGCACCATCGGCGAGTTCAAGTCCGGCCGCATCGAGTTCCGCCTTGACAAAACCGGCAACCTGCATGTCGCCATTGGCAAGGCATCGTTTGATGCCCCCAAGCTGCGCGACAATCTGGCGGCGCTGATGTCGGCCGTCAAGCGTGCCCGCCCCGCATCTGCCAAGGGCACGTACATCAAGAAAGTCGTCATGACCACCACCATGGGTCCCGGCATCAAGATTGACCCCAATCTGGCCCAGTCGATGGAATCGACCGACTGACCCGGCGCGCGCCAACCCGGACGCGCCACGACCTTAGGGTATAATGCTGGGCTGTCAGGCCCAGCTTGACCAACCCGGACGCATGTCCGGTCGCCTTCGCCAGAGACAGCAGGTGGCGCACAACGCCTTAATTCCCTGCCCAGGTGAGGACCAAGCAGAAGTTTCGCGCCAACGCGCGCCTTTTGTAAAGTCTTTGCCTCCGTACTGAAGGCAAAGACTTTATTTTTGTGGAAAGGAGGTAACACGTTGGCACTTACCAAAGAGCGCAAGGAAAAAATGATTGCGCAGTACGCCCAGTGGCTGGAGCGTTCTGAGGCGGTGGTCTTTACCGAATACACCGGCCTCTCCATGCCCGCCCTGGACAAATTGCGCGACGCAGTGCGTACCGCCGGCGGCGAGTTTCACATCATCAAGAACACGCTGGCAAAACACGCCTTCGCCAAAGCTGGAATGGATACGCCGGATAGCCTGTTCAATGGCAGTTCCGCTATCGGCATCGCGTTCAGCGATCCCCCCGGGGTCGCCAAGGCCATCCTGGACGCTGGCAAAGACAATGAGCTCATCAAGATTAAAGGCGGCTTCCTGAACGGTCAGCTCTTGACCGCTGCGGATATGAAAGCCCTGGCCGAACTGCCCCCGCTGCCGGTTGTACGCAGCCAGTTGCTGGCCGTCATCAACACGCCCGCTACACAGCTGGCCCGCCTGCTCAAGGAGCCCGGCCGTCAGGTGGCTCAGGTCCTCAAAGCCTATGCCGATAAAGGCGGAGCTGCCGCTGCTGCGTAGGTCGCTTGTTGAAGTTGTTTGAACACACACTAGATTAACTCGTTTTGAAAACGAAGGAGTAATACGCAATGGCTGATCTCGATAAGTTGGTTGAAGAACTCGGCAAGCTCTCCGTGGTGGAAGCCGCCGACCTGGTGAAGAAGCTGGAAGAGGCCTGGGGCGTTTCCGCCGCCGCGCCGGTGGCCATGGCCGCCGTGGGCGCCGTCGCTGCCGAGCCCGTTGAAGAGAAGACCGAGTTTGACGTCATTCTCAAGGACGCCGGTGCGAAGAAGATCGAAGTCATCAAGGTCATTCGCCAGCTCACCAACCTGGGCCTCAAGGAGGCCAAGGACATGGCCGAAGCTGCGGGGGCCAAGGTGCTGGAAGCTGTGGGCAAGGATGCCGCCGCCGAAGCCAAGAAGAAACTGGAAGAGGCTGGCGCGGTCATCGAACTGGCATAATCTGCCGGTTTGGTCCACGGTAGTGCAATACCCGGGAGGCCCGCAAGGGCCTCTCTTTCTTTTCCTGTCATTATCAGGTTTTCAGGATTGGCCCGCCCTCGCGCCCTTCCCGAAATAGTGTTTTAATAGGGGGGACTGGACGGACGAGAGCCAGTGAAAGGACCGCGCATGAACCCACGCGTGCTCATCATCGAAGACGATGAGGCCATCGTCAACTTCCTGCGGCGCAGCCTGGCCTTTGAAGGCTATATCATTGATGCCGCCCGCGACGGCCAGGGCGGCCTCCTGCTGGCGCATGACAATCCGCCGGACATCGTCGTGCTGGATTGGATGCTCCCCGGCATGGACGGCCTGGAAGTCTGCCGCCGCCTGCGCGCCACCGCGGATGCCCCCATCCTGATGCTCACCGCCCGCGATTCCGTCGGCGACCGCGTGCAGGGGTTGGATGCCGGCGCGGATGACTACATGGTCAAGCCGTTCAATCTGGATGAACTGCTGGCTCGCATCCGGGCCCTATTGCGCCGCACCCAGCCGGTTCGCCCTACCGTCTACGAGTTCATGGACCTCAAACTGGATACCGGCACCCGCCAGGCCACCCGCGGCTCAAAAGTGATTGACCTGACCGCCAAGGAATACGAACTCCTCGAATTGTTCATGCGCCACCCGCGCCAGGTTCTCACCCGCGAAGTGATCTACGATGACGTCTGGGGCTACGACTTCGGCGGTGACAGCAACATCATTGAAGTTTATGTGCGCTATCTCCGGCAGAAGCTCGAAGCTGGCCGCGCCAGCCGCCTGATTCATACGGTGCGCGGCATGGGCTACGTGCTGCGCGAAAACGAGTAAATGTCCCTTCGGGCGCGTCTTACATTATTTACCGCCTCGTTCCTGGCCCTCGTGTTGCTGGGGTTTGGAACCGTTGTTTATGTCCGTGTTAATGCCGTCCTCATCGGCCGCGCCGATGCCCTGCTCACCAGCGCCGCCGAAGCGGCTGCACGTGCCCTGGCGCTCACCCCGGATGGCGCCTATACCCTCGCCAACCGCACACCTCTCAACGAAACCACAATTGTTCAAATTTGGACGCGTTCCGGCAGCCTGATTCGCGTGTTGGATGGGATTCAAGTGGTCCCGGTTCCGCTGGTTCCTTTTGCCCCGGGAAGTCTCTCCACGGATGTGCCGGTAGTTGATGAATTGCTGTTCGATGGCAATCATCTCCGGGTTCTCACTCTCCCGGTCTACGACGAAGAAGGTCGCATTGCCACCATGCAAGTCGCCACCGACCTCTCGGAAGTGGATGCCGTGCTGCGCAACCTGTTGCAGTCGCTGGTGCTCACCGGCATGGCCGCGCTGGCGGTCGCCGCGGGCGGCGCCTGGCTCATCACCCGCAGTCTGCTGGAGCCGCTCCTCGCACTCACTCAAACCGCGATGGGCATTACCCGCGCCGACGACCTCTCTCTCCGCATCCCCAGCAAGCACGCCGAAGGCGACGAGGTGGGGCGCCTGGTTCAGGCCTTCAACACCACGCTGGAACGCCTGGAAGAGTTGTTCAACTCCCAGCGGCGCTTCGTGGCGGATGTCAGCCATGAGTTGCGCACTCCGCTCACGGTCATGAAAGGCAATGCTGATTTCATGCGCCGCCTGGACCGCATGGACCGCGAATCTCTGGATGGCATTGAAAAAGAAATCGACCGCATGACCCGCATGGTGGGCGACCTGCTCTTATTGGCTCAGGCAGAGGGCGGTCATCTTCCGCTGGACCGCCGCAAAGTGGAACTCGACACGCTGCTGCTTGAGGTCTACCAGCAGGCCTGCCTGCTGGCCGGAGAGAGCAAGCACATCCAGATCGAAGAAATCGATCAGGTGCTGGTGTGCGGCGACCATGATCGCCTCAAGCAGGTCATGCTGAATCTGCTGGGCAATGCCATCAAATACACCCAGGAAGGCGCACACATCCGCCTGCGGCTCAACAAGCATCAGGGGCAGGCCTGGCTGGCTGTCATTGATGACGGCCCCGGCATTCCCGAGGCCGACCTGGCCCACATCTTTGAGCGTTTCTATCGCGCTGAAAAAGCCCGCTCGCGGTCTGAAGATGGAGCAGGCTTTGGCCTGGGATTGAGTATTGCCTACTGGATTGTGCAAAACCATGGCGGTCGTATTGCCGTGCGTTCAGACGAGGGCGTGGGAGCCACCTTCATCGTCACGCTCCCGCTGGCGGAAGCGGACTGCCCCGAACCGGTCATGGCTTCAGGCCAAGCCGTTCCGCAGCCTGTGCGCACAAACTAGCGCCACCCGCCGCCAGCCATTCGTCCAGCCGTTCGCTGTGTGTCTTCCCATTGCTAGCTTCCAGGTAGATACCTGACCCCCAATACGCATAGCGCACCGTCTCGGCCGGCCAATAGGACTCAGGTTGCCCCGCCCGTCCAATGCCCCCGTTGTACCCCGCCAGCGCCAGCCGCGCCGTGCCATGCGTTTCCAGAGATTGTTGCAGATAGTTCAGTCCGCGCAGGGCATTGGTAGCGGGTGTCCACGGGTCATCGCTGCGGCTGAAGTGATAGGGCATCACCTGGAACAGCCCCATCGCGCCGGCCCGCGAGAGCGCCCGCGGGTCCCCGCAAGACTCAATCTGCATGACCGTCGCCGCCAGGTTCGGGTCCAGCCCAAACTCCGCCGACCATTCCAAAATGCGATTGGCCCAGTATTGCACTTCCGGCGTGAAGACCGGAGATAGCTCGCTCTCTTCCGCCGCCGCCGTCGCAGGAAGTATCTCGTCTTCTTCCTCTGCGCCCGCCGCTCGCGCCGCGCGTGCCGCCAGTTCCTGACGCAGCGTGAGCGGGCTGCTGGTGTCGCCGTTAAGCATGTAGGTGAACAGACAGGCCAACGCCGCGGCGATGACCGGAATCAACGCCAGCCCAGGAAAAACGCCCCCACCGACTGGGGTGGAGGCGTTTTTCCTGCGGCGTGAGTGTGGTCGTTTGGATGTTTGTCTCGATGCTGACCGGCTCATCCGGCATTCCTTCCTGGAACTTCCCGAAGGAAGTTGTTGTAGCTAGAGGTTATCCCATTGGGTCGCCGTAACCGCCCTGGTTGCTATTGTTGTTGGAGCGGGCGTTCAGGCCGACCGGGTGATAAGTGGGTTCCTGGCGCTTGGGCACCGGGCGGAAGCTGGCCTGCGTGGCCGGGCGGCTGAGGTTGCCGTTCGGCCGGCTGTTGTAGGCCGGGCGCGGGGCCTGGCGGGCCGGGGCACTGCGGCGCGGGGCATTGGAGAAGCGGCTGGAGCGGCTGTGGTCCTGGCTGAACAGGCGCTCGCCGGCCACGGAGAATGTGCCGATGATCAACACTCGCATCAGCCACACCATGATGGCGACGAATACCGGCACCACCTTGAGCAGCGTCTCGCGTGCCACGACCGCATTGCCCAGCGTGTCATGCGACACGATGGCGATGGACACGCCCCACCAGGTGAGCAGGGCATTCATCGTTGCGGCCAGCAGCCATGCCCCGAACAGGTACCAAACTTCCATAGGTTCATCAGCGCCCTGCTCAGGGGTGAACAGGCGGGCGATGCCGGCAAAGTCTATACCGCAGAAGGCAATCGCCAGGATCGTCGCCCAGCGGATGCCCATAAAGCGCAGGTCGCCCAGCAGGTCGGTCATTGCGAAATCAGTGGTGCTGTAGTTGAAGACCTCAAAAGCGAACAGCGCGGCGATGATCAAGAGTCCCCAGATCAGCCCACGGGTGGGGCGGCGGCCCTGAATCATCTGGAAGAAGCTATTGCGTGCCATTGGCGGACCTCCTTAAGTCCCAGGTTGAACGCGGATGAACCGCTGTTTCCGGCGAGACCGGCCTCCCTGCTTGCCATTGGTCGGCCCCGCCAGTATTAGAACAAAGGTTCAGTACTTGACCAGAGTATAGAACAAACGTACTAACATGTCAAGACCCAATCTGCAAAATTTCGTGACAGGTTTGTGACAGAGGCTTGTTCAATGTTATGCCAGAAATTTGGCGGGTTCCAACTGCTTGGCTGCAGGCGTACAAGACCAGGAATCTTGTCATTCCGAATACTATGACCGTGTCAATGGGTGAAGCGAGCGATAATTAGGGATGAAGGGACGCTGGTCGCGCAAAACGGCACAGATGATCTTGAGCAGCGAGTTCTGGATGTTGTT
>SCUK01000049.1 GCA_004297445.1 Anaerolineae bacterium
CAGGAAAGTACCCGCACCGCGCCGCCCAGGCCTGCCAACGCGCCGCAGAACATCATCGCCAGGATGGTTTCGCGCTGGCTGGACACGCCCAGCAGGAACGCCGAGCGCGGGTTGCGCCCCAGCGCTTTCAGTTTCAACCCCCAGGTAGTATTGCTGAGCAGCACGGCCACGACGGCAAAGGCGATGGAGGCCAGGACCAGCGATATCGGGCTGAAGCGACTGTCCGCCAGCCGCGGGAGCAGGGCTTCCGTGGCGAACGGCTGGGTGCCGCGAAAACTGCCGCCCTCCGGCGGCTGCCACGGCCCGGAAATGAGGTAATTGGTGAAGATAATGGCGAGATTGGTCAGCGCCAGCCCGCTGAAGATTTCATGCACTTTACCGTGGGTCTTGAGCACTGCGCTCAGGCCGGCCCACAGCGCCCCGGCGGCCATCGCCGCCAGCAGTTCCAGCGGAATAAGAACCCAGGAAGGCTGGCCTTTCAGGCTGAGGGCAACCCAGGAGGCGCCAATGCTGCCAAAGATAAACTGCCCTTCAATGCCAATGTTCCACAGCCCGGCGGTAAAGGTCAGCATCAGGCCGATGGCGCACAGGCTGAGGGGAATCCAGAAGGCGAGGGTGCCCAGCAGGCGGTCCTGTGAGCCAAACGCCCCCTGCCATAGCGCCTGGGCGGCCTCCACCGGGTTTGCGCCAAAGATGAGCAACAACAAGACGATGAACGCCAGCGAAGCCAGCACCGGCATGAGCGGCCAGATGCGTTTCATAAGGGGGTGAGGAGTCACTCTTCACCTCCGATCAGATGGCCGAGTTCGTCCGCATTTGTTTGGGCGGCTTCCACCACCCGCGACATCACGCCGCCGGAGAACACAGCAACCCGGTCGCTGCGTTCGATGATTTCGTCAAGGTCCGGGGAAATGAACAGGATGGCCGTACCCTCATCCCGGCGTTTGTAGAGCGTTTCCCAGATATAGTCTGCCGAGCGCACATCCAGGCCGCGTGTGGGCTGGTTCAGCAAAATGAGTTTCAGCCCCTCGTTCAGCATGGCGAACAACAGGCGCTGCTGATTGCCGCCGGAGAGCTGGTCGGCGTTGGATTGCGCCGTACCCACCACTTCGTAATGCTGGATTCGGCGTTCCGTGACGGCGCGTGCGCCCTCCCACCGGATAAAAAAGGTCTGTTTGGCGCGCGGGGCGGAAAGGACGATGTGCTCGGTCAACGACAGCCCCGCCACCAATCCTTCTTCGAGGCGACCGGCGGCGATGTAGGCAACGCCCGCTTGCAGGGTCTGATGGTAATTGCAGCGGGTGATGTCCGCGCCCCCCAGCCGGATGCTGCCCGCTGTTGCGGGTACCAGCCCGGCGATGGCTCGCATCAACAGGTCCTGCCCGCTGCCCTCCAGACCGGCCAGGCCGAACACCTCGCCGGCGCGGATCTCGAGATTGATGTCCGCAATGGTGAGACGCGGGGTGCGCACGCTGAGCTGGCGGATTTCCAGCATCGGACGCTCGTGAGGGAGCGGCGGCCGGGCATTTCGCTGCGGCACCTGGCCGAACATCAACTCCACCAGGTCCCGGTTGCCGCACGGGATGGATTGTTTGCCCACGTACTGCCCTTTGCGCAGCACGAACGCCTCGGAGCACAATTCCTGAATTTCGTCCAGTTTGTGGCTCACCAGGATGATTGTGCGCCCTTCTTCCGTCGCCATCCGGCGCATGGTGTTGAACAGGGCTTCTTTCTGGTCCGCAGAGATGCCGGTGGTAGGCTCATCCAGGATGAGCGCCCGCGCCCCTCCGGCCAGCAGCCGCACCAATTCCAGTTGCTGGCGTTCCCCCAGGCTGAGCGCAGAAATCTGCGCGTTGGGATCCACCTCAAAGCCATACTTATCCAGCAGCGCTGTCAATTCAGACGCCGCCTGCTTGAAGTTCAGGCGCACCCGCCTGTCTCTGCCCAGCAGGTAATTTTCCAGTACGGTGAATTGTGGCACATCCAGCGGGTCCTGGTACACCATGCCGATGCCCGCCTTGAGCGCGGCAGAGGGCGTGCTGAAGTGGGCCGGCTGGCCGTCCAGCAGGATTCTGCCGCTATCGGCGGGCTGATAGCCCGCCAGGATTTTCATTAAAGTGGATTTGCCGGCGCCATTTTCCCCCAACAACCCGTAAATGCGCCCGCTTTCGAAAATGAGCGAAATACCATCGTTGGCTTTAACGGGTCCGAAGTGCTTGCGAATGTCCTGTAATTCAACCTGCATACGCAGCCCTCCTGCGGGGTCGATGAGACAGTACAGGACTATCTTACATCAAAATCCGCGGGCGGAAGAAGGTTGGAATGTGTAGAGCAGTAAACAGGACGGGGCTACTGGGAGGATTCGGTTGTGGCGATGTCGAGGAATACCAGGTCGGGATATTGTTCGGTGTAATAGGTCAGGTAAAACGGCGAACTGAACACCGCCACCAGCAGGCCGTGGATATCGCGGGTCAACATCACTTCCTGCCGGTTGGGGAGGGCGTTCATCCTGTCTTCCGGCCCGCTCACCCAGCGCGCCAGCACGTGCGGCAGCCTTTCGAGAATCGTGACCACCCCATACTCGTTTTCCAGCCGCGACTGCACGACCTCAAACTGCAGCGGCCCAACCGCTGCCAGAATCGGCTCGCGGGCAAACGCATGAATATCAAACAACACCTGGATGGCGCCTTCGCTCTCCAGTTGCTGCACGCCTTTGTCAAACTGTTTGCGCTTGGCGATATCTTTGTTTCGAAGCGTCGCGAAGTGTTCGGGCGAGAAACGGGCAATCGGCGCGAACTCAATGCTGGTTTCGGTGTAGAGCGTGTCGCCAATGGCAAACCCGGCGTTGTTGGGGATACCGACGATGTCGCCCGGGTAGGCGCGGTCAACGATTTCGCGTTCGCCGCCGAACAACCGATAGGGGCGAGCCAGCCGCACCGTCTTGCCGCTCTGGGCGTGCACCGCGCTCATGTCGCGCTCGAACTGGCCCGAACACACCCGCACGAAGGCTACGCTGTCGCGGTGCTTGGGGTCCATATTGGCCTGGATTTTGAACACGAAGCCCGCAAACCCCGGGTCGTCCGGCGCAACCGAGCCGGATTTCGTGGGGAAGGGCTGCGGCGGAGGCGCAGAATCAACGAAGCCGTCCAGGAATTGCCGAACGCCAAAGTTCGTCAGGGCGCTGCCGAAGTACACCGGGGTCTGCTCCTCGTTCAGCACCCGCTGGTGGTCAAACACGATGTTCAGGCTGTCCAGTAGCTGCACGTCCTCTTCCAGTTGGGCGAAGCGTTTTTCAGTCATCGCTTCCATCTGGCGCAGTTCGGAAAGGCTCACGACCTTTTCCAGCGCCTCGCGCTCATTGCGCTCGGTTTTTTCGAAGAGGATGGCTCCCTGTGCTTCCCGGTCATACACGCCCAGAAAGGTGGAGCCATCGCCAATCGGCCAGTTCATCGGGATGGGCTCCATGCCGAGAATGGTTTGTATCTCGTCCAGCAGTTCAAGCGGGTGGCGGGCAGGGCGATCCATCTTATTGATGAAGGTGAAAATGGGAATGCCGCGCAGTCGGCAGACGTCAAACAGCTTGCGCGTCTGCGGCTCAATGCCCTTGGCGGCATCCAGCACCATCACGGCGCTGTCCACCGCAGCCAGTGTGCGGTAGGTATCTTCTGAGAAATCCTGGTGGCCGGGGGTGTCCAGCAGGTTGACCACATAGCCCCGGTAGGGAAATTGAAGCACGGTGGAGGAGATCGAAATACCGCGCTCGCGTTCCATCGCCATCCAGTCCGAGGTGGTGGTGCGCTGGTTCTTGCGGGCGCGGACATTCCCCGCCACCTCGATGGCGTTTCCGTACAACAACATCTTTTCGGTCAGCGTGGTCTTGCCGGCATCCGGGTGGGAGATGATGGCAAATGTCCGGCGCGGCGCGCTGGGCGCGCCTACCGGCGGCGCGGAGGCCGGTCTCTGGTTTGTGTCGGGTAGTTTTTCCATCGTCTCTCGTTTAGCAGGCAGGCCGTGAAAATCGTTACTCAAACCCGCAATTATACTGCAATGTACCGCGCCAACCGGTGAACCGCGGCCACACCGAGCGGGAATGCAAACGGGAGCCGCGTCGCGGCTCCCGTTTGTTGGTCGTCAGTTGGGTAGGAATTTACTCGGACGGGCCGATCATCCCCTCCAGCAGTTGCGGGAGGTACCAGATCTGGTCGTCCGTGGCGGCTTCGCCTGCGGCAACGTAGGTGCTGCCATCCTGCAGGTTAATCGGGCCGGCCCAGGGATTGATTTCGCCCGAGGCCATGCCGGCGATGAACAGGTCCAGGTTCGCCTGGGCTTCGGCGCTCAGACCTGCGCCATTAATCCAGCCCACATGCGTGGTGGTGTTATCCGTCAGGTCGGCCCAGTTGGCGCCGTTCCAGTCCCAGGACTGGGTGTAGGTGCCATCGGCGACGGCCTGCGCCACCGCCAGGTAGGACGGACCCCAGTTGAAGTACGGCACACCGAGGCAGATGTCCGGCGCGGTCTCGCAGGCGCCTTCAAAGTCATACGGCACTGACCATACCGCATCGCCGGCGGCGGCGCGCTGGCCGGCCACGTCGATGCCTTCGGTGGTGTCAATACCGCTCATGATGACGTCCACACCGCTGTCAAAGAAGCTGGTGGTGACTTCGGTGGGGTCGAGGGTCACGCCGGGGATGTTGAACCAGAAACCGATCCAGGTGACCGTGAATTGCAGGTCTTCCGGATTCAACCCGCGGTAGTTCTCGTAGCAGTAGCGCGCACCCAGGTAGGCGGAGGCGGCCAGGCGGCGGGTTTCAAAGTTGATTAGCGGTCCCAGATAGCCGATTTGGCCTGTCTGGGTGGTGAGGGCGGCAGCGCAACCGGCAATGGCTTTCATGTCTTCTACCCGACCCATGATATTGCCCAGGTTGGCCGGGGCTTCACCGGTCTTGGCATCGTCTCCGGAAATGTTGATGAATGTGACATCCGGGTATTTCTGCGCAACGCCCAGCGTGTCCTCTTCAAACTCGTCGGAGGTGGTCAGAATCAGGGTGGCGCCCTGTGCGACCATATCGTCCACCACGCCTTCCAGCGTCGCTTCAGGCTTGTCAGCCGGGTTCAGCGACTCGAACAGGATCAGGGTGGAGCCTTCCAGATTGTCCACCACATACTGGGCGCCGGTGGCATGCGCCTGGCTCCAGCCGTGGTCGTTCTGGGGACCGACCAATACAACGCCGAAGGTCAAAGGCTCGCCGCCGGTATCGCCGCCGGTATCCCCGCCCGTGTCTCCGCCGGTATCGGCGGGAGGCGTGGTCGGGCTGCAGGCTGCCAGGATCATTGAAGCGATCACCAGCATGCCCAGGAACAGAAACAGCTTCTTTTGCATTTCTTCTCTCCTTGAAAGGTTACTTGTTCGGCCCATCAGGACCGACTTATCGATTCTAGCACCGGCTTCCTGTCTAGACAAGTCCGCCGGGAATTATTAAGGTTCAGCCGCTCTCCTCCAAAACAGGCACAAACTGGAATGTTGTCACGTCCACCAGTCCCAGATCCGAGATGCGTAATTCAGGAATGACCACGAGCGCCAGCAAACTCATCTGCATATTGGGATTGTTCAGCGTACAGCCGCAGGCCCGGAAACCGGCCAATACGGTTTCGGCCTTTCGCGCTACGACTTCCGCGCGCTCGTCGGACATCAACCCTGCAATCGGTAGCTCAACCTGGCCGACCACCTTGCCATCTTTCACGACGACCTGCCCACCGCCGCACGCCGCCAGCGCATTGGCGGCCAGCGCCATATCGCTTTCTGAAGTACCCACCACGATCATGTGATGGCTGTCATGCGCCACGGTGGTTGCCAGCCCGCAGTGTTCGGTGAAGCCAAATCCCTGGACCAGCCCAACCTGTACGCCACCTGTTCCTTTGTGCCGTTCAACCAGCGCGATTTTGCACAGGTCATTTCGCATGTCTGTCGAGATTTTCCCAGCGCGGGCATCTACCTTTATTCGAAGGTGGCGGGTCGGTGCCTGATTCTCGACCACGCCGATAACGTTCGCGGTGAGTGTGCCATCATGAGGCGCCTTGAGGTCGAAATCGGCTGCGGTGAGCGGCTTGCCCAACTTTACCGATTCTTTTGCCCACGCCGGATAGGGATAAGCAGGCAGTTCAGCGGTCAGCGTGCCGCCCTCTGCCAGCACTTCACCTTTTGCAATGACGGTGTCAATCGCCAGGGTTTCCAGGTCAGACACGACCAGCACATCCGCCCAGCGGCCCGGCGCCAGTTGCCCGACATCGCCTGCTACCCCAAAGTGCTCCGCCGTGTTGAGCGTCGCCATTTGGAGCGCCGTCATGGCTGGCAGGCCGTGCTGGATGGCGTGGCGTACCACGCGGTCCATATGACCTTCATTCACCAATGTGCCTGAGTGTGAGTCATCCGTGCACAGGATGAAGCCGCGCGGGTCCAGCCCTGCCTCAAGGATGGCCGGCAGTTGCGCCGCCACGTCATACCAGGCCGAGCCCAGCCGCAGCATGGCTGTCATCCCCTGCCGCACCCGGGCCATGGCGTCTTCCATGCGCGTACCTTCGTGGTCGTCCTGCGCGCCGCCGGCCGCGTAGCCGTGAAAGGGCAGACCCAGGTCGGGCGATGCGTAGTGTCCGCCCACGGTCTTTCCGGCCGCAAACGTCTCCGCCATCTCGGCCAGCATCTTGTCGTCGCCGCTGAACACGCCGGGGAAGTTCATCATCTCCCCCAGGCCAATCACGCCGGGCCAACTCATGGCTTCGGCCACATCCTCCGGGCCGATGGACGCGCCGGGAGTCTCCAGCCCCGGTGCCGAGGGCACGCAGGACGGCATCTGCACCCACACGTGAATTGGCTGCACCGCCGCCTCATCCACCATCAGCCGCACGCCCTTCAGTCCGAAGACGTTGGCGATTTCGTGCGGGTCGATGAACATGCCGGTCGTGCCGTGGGGGATGACCGCGCGGGCAAATTCCGTCACCGTCACCATGCCCGATTCGACATGCATGTGCCCGTCCAGCAAACCGGGGACGAGAAAACGGCCAGCAGCGTCAATCACCCGGGTGTTCTCCCCGCGGGTGTGGCTGGCATCCGGCCCGATATAGGCGATGCGGCCATCTTTGATGGCGAGTTCGGTCTTAGGCAGGATTTCGCCGGATTGGACGCATACCCAGCGCCCGTCCCGAATCAGGGTGTCGGCCGCGGCGCGGCCCATGGCAACAGCAATCAGGTTTTGGCGGGTGAGGACCCAGTTGGCGGTGGTCAGAGCGTTTCTCCCCAGGCAGTTGTGGAATTCGTCACTATCTACTTTACCGGAAATTGCCGCGCGAATCAATCCGGTTGTCTGGCGCGGTTTTGCATGCGAGCCGGAAGGAAACCAGATGATTCTCTGTCTAGACAACGCTTGACAAAATTCGCGTCGCGCGTAGAATCATTTTGATATGTTTCGAGGAACACCTACGCAACCCCGAATCCTCAGCGCCCGGGAGCCATCGCTCTCCTGGGCGCTTTTTTTATGCCTGGTGCCGAAGTGTTGACGCGCCTGCCGGGCCTGATTGATGTGCACGCCCATCTGCGTGAACCAGGCGCGCCGCACAAAGAAGACTGGGACAGCGGCACCGCCGCCGCGCTGGCCGGTGGTTTCACCACCGTGCTGGCGATGCCCAACACCCAGCCCGCGGTCACCGGGCGCGCCGCGCTCGCGCTCAGTCTGGATGGCGCTGCGGCCAAAGCGCATTGTGATTATGGGCAATATGTGGGGGCAGGGGCGGGCAACGCCGAAGAGGCTGCGGCACTTGCCCCCCAAGCCGCCGGTCTGAAACTGTACCTTGACCAGACCTTTGGCAATTTGAAACTGGACGACACGGCGCTCTGGTTTCCGCACTTTGAGCGCTGGCCGGACGACCGGCCCATTGCCGCGCATGCCGAGGGCAAGACCCTGGCGGCAGTCATTCTGGTGGCGGAACTCTTCCACCGGTCCGTTCATCTATGTCACGTCTCGAGTCGCGAGGAAATCCTGCTTATTCGCAAGGCCAAAGAACGCGGCCTCCCCGTCACCTGTGAGGTCTGCCCTCACCATTTGTTTCTCACTCTGGAAGATGCCCCCCGGCTGGGCGCGGGGCGCTGCGAGGTGCGGCCGCGTTTGGCCACCCCCGCGGACCAAGAAGCCCTGTGGGAACACCTCGACGTGATTGATTGCTTCGCCACTGACCACGCCCCGCACACATTGGAAGAGAAAGATAGCCCAAACCCGCCTCCCGGTTTTCCCGGCCTGGAAACTATTTTGCCCCTCCTGCTGACTGCGGTGCATGCAGGACGGCTCACTTTGGAGGATGTGACCACACGACTCCATGACAATCCCGGTCGTATCTTCGGCCTGCCAGAGCAACCGGACACATTTATCGAAGTTGATCTGGACGAAAACTACACGCTGGGCGCAGCCGGCCTGCACACCCGCTGTGGCTGGACGCCCTTCGAAGGCCAGCCCGTGCGCGGCCGTGTGCGGCGCGTGACCCTGCGCGGGGAACTGGCTTTCGAAGATGGAAATGTGATCGCCCCGCGCGGCGTTGGCCGGAACGTAAGAAATGTGCAACTAAACAAGGAGAACTGAAATGGTCCTGAACGAGAAACTCAACCCGACATCCAATCCCCATCTGCCGTTCGGCGACCAGCGCGGCGCGCCGTTTTACGGCAAAGACATCCTTTCGGTGAAGCAATTCAATCGTCAGGACCTCGCCTATATCTTTGAAGTGGCACACGAGATGCGCGAGATGGTGACCCGCATCGGGACGTTCGACCTACTCAAAGGCAAAATCCTGGCGAGCCTGTTCTACGAACCCTCCACCCGCACGTCGTCTTCCTTTACTGCCGCCATGGAGCGGCTGGGCGGTAGCGTCATCCCGATTAACGAAGTCAAGTACTCATCCGTTTCGAAAGGCGAGTCGTTGCCGGATACGGTACGCACGCTTGAATGCTACGCGGATGTCATCGTGCTGCGCCATCCGGAAGTGGGCGCCAGCGCTGAGGCCGCCAAATACGCCCGCAAACCCATCATCAATGCCGGCGATGGCGTGGGGGAGCACCCTACCCAGGCGCTATTGGACCTGTTCACCATCGTTGAAGAACTGGGGCAGGTGGATGGTCTGACCGTTACGATGCTCGGCGACTTGAAATACGGCCGCACCGTGCACTCGCTGGCGCGCCTGCTATCTCTGTATGATGTCCGGCTCAACTACGTGTCACCGGAGATATTGCGCATGCCGGCGGAGATCATCGAGGAAGTCGATGGAAAAGACATACCCCAGGCCGAACACCGCGATTTGGAAGCCGTGCTCGCCGAGACCGATGTCCTGTACGTCACGCGTGTTCAGAAAGAGCGGTTTGAAAATCTGGACGACTATGATGCGGTGCGCGGCTTGTATGTGATTGATGCTGAGACGATGACCCGCGCCAAAGCAGAAATGATCGTGATGCATCCGTTGCCGCGCGTGGGCGAGATCAGCATGGACGTGGATGATGACCCGCGCGCCGCCTACTTCCGCCAGATGGAATACGGCCTCTACATCCGTATGGCCCTCCTGGCGATGGTGCTGGGCAAAGCCTGATGCCCGGCTTCTTTGAACGGCTGGAAGCCCGAGCCGGGGTGGTTGACAGCTTGCTGTGCGTGGGACTGGACCCACACCCGGATGACCTGCCTGAATCCAGCGCGGCTGCCGCCCGCGAATTCTGTCTGCGGTTGATAGAGGCCACCCATCCATTTGCCGCGGCCTTCAAACCCAACAGTGCCTTCTTTGAAATCTACGGGGCCGCGGGAATTGAAGCGCTGGCAGCGGTCATCGCCGCCGTTCCGCAGGGCATTCCGGTTGTGTTGGATGCCAAGCGTGGCGATATCGGTTCAACCTCGGCGGCCTATGCCCGCGCCGCGTTTGATACGCTCGGCGCGAATGCCATCACGGTTAATCCGTACCTGGGGCAGGATGCCGTTCAGCCGTTTCTGGATGACCCCGGCAAAGGGGTCTTTCTGCTCTGCCGCACGTCCAACCCGGGGGCCGGAGACTTGCAGGATTTGATGACCGGCGGCGCACCCCTGTACATGGAAGTCGCGCGGCTGGCAGAACGTTGGAATACGAAGAGCAACCTGGGCCTGGTGGTGGGCGCCACCTACCCGGCAGAACTGGCCGAACTGCGCGGGGCACATCCGGAACTCTGGTTCCTTGCGCCCGGCATCGGCGCCCAGGGCGCCGACCTGAAGGCTGCGCTGAGCGCCGGTCTGCGCAGCGATGGCATGGGCCTGCTGGTGCCAGTATCGCGTGGCATCAGTCGGGCCGCGGACCCGGCTACCGCGGCCCGGGGCTTTCGCGATGAATTGAACGATGCCCGCCGGCAACCACAAGCCTTACAGGCTGGGCTTGATCCGGCGCGCGCCCGCCTGGCCGATGACCTGTTGCGTCTGGGCTGCGTGCAGTTTGGCGAGTTCACGCTCAAGTCTGGCGCGGCGTCTCCTATTTATCTGGACCTGCGCAGGCTGGCAGGCGACCCAGTTGTTTTGGCCCGCGCCGCCCGGGCTTACCTGGCTCTCCTGCATCCTTTGGTATTTGATCGCGTGGCCGGGCTGCCCTATGCCGCGCTGCCCATCGCCGCCGCCATCTGCCTTCAGGGCGGCTGGCCGCTGGTCTATCCCCGCAAAGAAGTCAAAGACTATGGCACCAAATCCGCGGTGGAAGGGCCGTATATCGACGGAGAAACTGTCGTCGTCGTCGACGACCTGATCACCACCGGCGGCAGCAAGTTTGAGGCGATTGATAAACTCAAAGCCGCAGGACTGAATGTGACCGATGTGGCCGTGCTGGTGGACCGCGGCAGCGGCGCCGCCGCGCTGGCCGAACGCGGTCTGCACCTGCACTCAGTCTTTATGCTGCATACACTCCTCGACTACTGGCGCGCGCGGGATGCCATCACACAGGAGCAGTACGCTGCCGCGCTGGCATTTCTGGAGCAGGTCTGATGTACGCGCGCCTGCGCCTCTGGTTTTTCCGCCTGGACCCGGAACGGGCGCACGCGCTCACGCTGAAGTTGCTGCACTGGGTGGGCGCGCTGCCGCCGCTCGGTGTGCAGATAGAACGAGCCTTCGCGGCCTCCGCGAACCCTGTCGAAGTATTCGGCTTGCATTTCCCTAACTCCGTGGGGTTGGCCGCGGGCTATGACAAAGACGGCTTGGCCTGGCGCGGCCTGGCGCGGCTGGGGTTTGGCCACATCGAGGTGGGCACGGTGACGTTGCGGCCCCAGTTCGGAAACCCAAGGCCGCGACTCTTCCGTCTTGTCGAGGATGAAGCCCTCATCAACCGGCTTGGGTTTCCCGGCCGGGGCGCGGCGTTCGTCGTGCGGCAACTGCAGGGCCGTCGTCCGCGCGGCGTGGTGCTGGGCGTTAATGTTGGCCTCAACAAGGACACGCCCCTCGACCGGGCCGCCGAAGATTATTCCGAACTTCAGCGCATCTTCAACCCGCTGGCGGATTATCTGGCGGTCAACGTCAGTTCGCCCAACACCGCCGGACTGCGGGAATTGCAGGAACAGCGGCGGCTGGCAGACCTCCTCTCTGCGTTGATGATCAATCGCGCCCGGCCGATTCTGGTCAAACTCTCACCAGACCTGGAAAACTCGGACCTCGCGGCCGCGCTGGATGTGCTATTGAGTGCAGGTGTGGACGGGGTGATATTGACCAACACGACCGTGCGCAGGGATGGGTTGGTGAGTGGGAATAAGACCGAGGCGGGCGGCCTCAGCGGCCGGCCGCTGGCTGACCTGAGTCTGGCTATGCTGGAGCGCGCCGCACGCCATGTGGGTGGGCGGCTGCCGATTATTTCTGTGGGGGGGATATTCACAAAAGAAGACGGAAAACGCAGGCTGGCCAGCGGGGCAACCCTGATTCAGGTCTATAGCGGCCTGGTCTTCCGCGGGCCAAAAGTCATCAGGGAATTGGCAAACTTGAGCCTTCTTAAACCATCAGAAACGGTTGGCTAGCAGTTTTGTTACGGGTACTTGACGTTTTAGTACCAATGTCCTACCCAATAATGACCCCTAATCCGGGCCGATTTCAGGTCGCGTCAGTATAATTGCCCATACAACTGCATAATATAGAAGAGTGGGTCTTCCCCATCCACAACGGCCGGCCGTGGCCACCCCGGAATTATTTGATTCTTTATTCGGGCGAACCAGATCATTATTCGATTAATTTCGCCCAAAACGGATGGGAAGAATTAAGAAGCGCACCTTCGCAGTGATAGTCTCCAGGGGGATTCTTGCAGCATCGCTTTTGCTGGGGGCTGTTGTTCCTACAACAGCCCTTGCGCGTGAGTTGGGTTCCGCATTCCAAAATTTAAGTCAAAACGAAGACCTTAGCGGTCCGCAGTCCGGCGGCAACTACGCCCCGTTGCAGTCGTCGCCCTCGGTAGATGGCCGCTTCTATGGCGATGGCGACTACAACAACTACTCGTTGGTGGCCTACAACTCCTCCGGCTACGCCTACCTATACACCCGCGTCGAAAACAATAACCTCTATGTCGCATTGGTGGTAGATCGCAGCGCCAATGACAATGTGTTTGGCATTTTCGCCGGGGCTGGTGCACCGGATAAGGCCTACATGCAGAGCGCAGGTTGGAACAATCGCCCGGCCAGCAACCTGTATAACTCGGAGTTCGCCACCTTCCTGTTCACCGTCTGCCCCGGCACTGCCTATGAACAGGATTGGGAATGGCAGCAGGCCTACGCGTATGACGCCGATAATGACGATAGCCCCGCCGAAGCCGACTGGATATCCGACCATCTTGGTGGGCCCGGTTCGGGTACCGCGCCCACCGGCACAGTGGCGTCGAGTTCCTTTGTCTGGAACATGAACAACTACGCCAGCGGCGGCAGCCCCGGTTGGGATGTCACCCTCGGCGGCACGCGCTCCGGCCCCGGTCAATGGAAATCGCCCTATGATGCCAGCGACCCGGATACCGTCATCGGCGTGTCCGGTTACCCCGCCAGCGGTCCCATCACCTTTGATACTGACCACGGCTGGGAATGGTCGATGGTCTATGAAACCGCCATCCCGCTCGATGACTACATCGCTGATTGTTCCGGCTCCCAGCTCTACGTGCTAACCGGTGCGTCTCACCATTCGCCGTCCAAGCCCAGCATAGTCAACATCGAGATTGATACCTTGTACATCGATGAATACATTGACTATGGCGATCTCCCGAATTCTTATGGCACATTGGAATCCAGCAACGGCGCTCGGCATGAAATCACCCTGGGCGGTGCGACACTGGGTTCTTCGGTGGATGCCGACCCGGACGGCCAACCCGCCACCCTCGCCAATGGCGACGATTCCGCCGGCGACGACGAAAACGGCATCGTCTTCCTCACGCCCTTTGTGCCGGGCGGCGAAGCCCTCGTGCAGGTCACAATTGGCAACCCAGGCTATCTAAGCAGTTTTATTGACTTTGACAACAACGGCACGCTGGATTCCGTCACCCTGGTGTCCTCCACCGGTCCGGCCAGCGTCACCACCGGAACGATTTCCGACCGCTACTTCTCCACCGCCGGCGTGTACACCCTGAAGATCAGCGTGCCATCCAATGCCACCGGCCCGGCCTATTCGCGCTGGCGCATCACCACCAACTCCGGGGAGGGCGGCGCCAGCACCACCGGCTTGGCCGACACCGGTGAAGTGGAAGATTACGTCCTATCCAGCCTGGGCAACTACGTCTGGGTGGATACGGATGAAGACGGCGTGCAGGATGGCGGCGAGAGCGGCCTCGCCGGCGTGGTCGTCAACCTGCTGGACTCGGCCGGCGACCCGGTGGAAGATGCCGACGGCGATCCGGTCACTACGACGACAAGCGGCAGCGGCTTCTATGAATTTCCCGGCCTGCCTGCCGGCGATTACCGCGTGGAGTTTGAACTCCCCGCCAATTACGAATACACCACCCAGGACGTGAGTAGCGACACCACCGACAGCGATGCCGATGTTACAACAGGCATCACCGGAACTATCACTATGACCATCGGTGAGACCGACACCAGCGTGGATGCCGGTCTGGTTGCATTGCCAACCCCCACCCCCACACCGACGAACACGCCTACCTCGACGCCCACGTCGACACCGACGAACACGCCGACCTCGACCTCGACGAGCACGCCGACATCTACTCCTACATCGACCCCGACGAGCACTCCGACCTCGACGCCAACATCCACGCCGACCTCGACCCCGACGTCCACGCCGACAAGCACGCCTACCAGCACACCGACGAGCACTCCGACATCCACGCCGACCTCGACCCCGACGTCCACGCCGACAAGCACGCCTACCAGCACACCGACGAGCACTCCGACATCAACGCCGACCAATACCCCCACGTCGACACCGACGAGCACGCCAACATCGACCCCGACGTCGACACCGACATCGACGCCGACGAGTACGCCTACATCGACACCCACGTCCACTCCGACGTCGACCCCGACTTCAACTCCGACGGATACTCCGACGTCGACCCCGACCAGCACCGCGACGTCCACGCCTACATCTACCCCGACGGCGACCCCGACCAGCACCGCCACTGCGACACCGACGAACACGCCTACCTCGACGCCCACGTCGACACCGACGTCGACGCCGACCGACACCCCCACGTCGACACCGACCAGCACGCCGACATCGACTCCGACGAGTACGCCTACATCGACACCCACGTCCACTCCGACGTCGACCCCGACTTCAACTCCGACGGATACTCCGACGTCGACCCCGACCAGCACCGCAACCTCAACCCCGACGAATACTCCGACTTCGACTCCGACTAGCACGCCTACATCAACTCCGACGTCGACCCCGACCAGCACCGCCACTGCGACGCCGACGAGCACGCCAACATCGACCCCGACGGCGACACCGACATCGACGCCGACGAGTACGCCTACATCGACACCGACGAGCACGGCTACGTCGACGCCTACCAGGACTCCGACTGCGACGCCAACCAGCACCGCAACCTCAACTCCTACATCGACCCCGACGGACACCCCCACGTCGACACCGACCAGCACGCCAACCGCGACGCCGACGGATACGCCGACTTCCACGCCGACCAGTACGCCCACCGCGACGCCGACGGATACGCCGACGTCGACTCCCACCAGCACGCCCACCTCGACGCCGACTAGCACACCCACATCTACTCCGACCGCGACGCCTACATCTACACCAACTTCGACGCTGACAAGCACGCCTACCTCGACCTCGACGGATACCCCAACGTCGACGCCCACCAGCACTCCTACTTCCACCCCCACAGCGACACCAACCTCGACGTCAACCAGCACGCCTACATCAACTCCGACGGATACTCCGACCTCGACGCCGACAAGCACCCCCACGTCGACACCGACCAACACCCCAACATCGACTCCGACGAATACGCCGACGTCCACACCCACGTCGACTCCCACGAGCACGCCTACTTCCACGCCGACTGATACCCCGACGGCGACGCCGACGTCCACGCCTACCTCGACGCCGACATCGACACCGACTAGTACTCCAACCTCCACGCCGACAAGCACGCCGACCAGCACGCCTACATCGACCCCGACGTCCACTCCGACGTCTACGTCAACCAGCACCGCCACCTCGACGCCGACATCCACACCGACGTCAACACCGACGAGCACCGCCACCGCGACAGCTACGGCCACGCCGACCGATACTCCGACGGCGACCCCGACCAGCACGGTTACTGCAACGCCGACCAATACGCCCACGTCGACGCCTACGTCCACGCCCACATCGACCCCGACGGATACTCCCACCTCGACGCCGACCTCGACACCTACCAGTACACCAACATCTACTTCGACCGCGACGCCAACATCGACCCCGACGAATACCCCCACGTCGACTCCCACGAGTACGCCTACATCCACCCCGACCGAAACACCCACGGCGACGCCGACGTCCACGCCTACCTCGACGCCGACTGATACTCCGACGGCGACGCCGACGAGCACCGCCACCTCGACGCCGACATCCACACCGACAGCGACGCCAACAAGTACGCCGACATCGACCCCGACGAGCACGGCTACATCCACGCCAACAAGTACGCCTACATCGACCCCGACGGATACTCCCACTTCGACGCCGACCAACACGCCTACATCTACACCAACTTCGACCCCAACGTCGACGCCTACGTCGACACCGACCTCGACACCTACCAGTACACCAACGTCTACTTCGACCGCGACGCCTACGTCCACGCCTACGTCAACGCCGACGAGCACCGCCACCGCGACAGCTACGGCCACACCGACCGACACGCCGACGGCGACGCCGACCAGCACAGCTACCGCGACGCCGACGAATACGCCGACGCCCACCAGGACTCCGACGGCGACCCCGACCAGCA
>SCUK01000050.1 GCA_004297445.1 Anaerolineae bacterium
AAATTCCGAAATTCGCATACACTTGTCCATGGGAACCTCCTCGATTAGTTGTTCAACGCTCCTAATTGTAGAGGTTCCTTTTCTTTCCCCATTTTGTCCGATCTTTTGTCCGAAGGTCAGTTGCCAGGCATAAAATCTGACCAATTTTGAAGATTAGTAGCCTGAATCCAGCCCAATGGGTCGTTCTAGTTGTTCTTCTGATAGTTGGGCGCCTCTTTGGTGATGTGCACGTCATGCGGGTGGCTCTCCACCAACCCGGCGTTGGTGATGCGCACGAGACGTGTACGCTGGCGCAGGTCCGCCAGGGTGCGGGCGCCGGCATAGCCCATGCTGGAGCGCAAGCCGCCCACCAACTGGTACACATAATCGCCGAGGCGTCCCTTGTAGGCCACGCGTCCCTCAATGCCTTCGGGCACCAGTTTGCCGCCGCCCTTGCCGCTGGCGTAGCGGTCGCGGCCATGGCCCTGCATCGCGCCCAGACTGCCCATGCCGCGGTATTCCTTGAACTGGCGACCGTCGTAGATGACGGTGTCGCCGGGGCTTTCTTCCAGCCCCGCCAGCAGGCTGCCGACCATCACCACCTCCGCCCCGGCCACTATGGCCTTGGGGATGTCGCCGCTGAACTTGATGCCGCCATCGGCGATGACCGGCACACCATGTGGTTTCGCCGCCCGCGCGCATTCCCAAATGGCGCTCATCTGCGGCATGCCCGCCCCGGCCACTACCCGCGTGGTGCAAATAGAGCCCGCCCCCACGCCGACTTTGACCACATCCACCCCCGCCCGAATTAACGCCTCGGTGCCTTCGGCGGTGACCACGTTTCCGGCGACCAGGGTTAAGTCCGGCCAGCCCGCCTTGAGGGTCTTGATGGTGCGCAGCACATCGGCTGAATGGCCGTGAGCGGTGTCAATCACCACCACATCCAGTCCCACGGCCACCATGCGCTCGACTCGTTCTTCCACGTCCGCCCCCACACCCACCGCCGCCCCGGCCAGCAGGCGACCCTGCTCATCAATGGCGGCATTCGGGTAATCGCGTGCCTTCTGGATATCCTTAACGGTGATGAGCCCCTTGATGCTGCGGCGCTCATCGACCAGCGGCAGTTTCTCAATGCGGTGTTTCTGAAGCAGTTCTTTGGCCGCCGACAGTTCAATGCCCACGGGGGCGGTCACCAATTCATCTTCACCAGTCATGAATTCGGTCACAGGCCGGCCAAATTCCTCTTTCTCGACGAAGCGCACGTCGCGGTTGGTGAGGATTCCCACCAGCCGCCCGCCGGACTCGACGATCGGCACCCCGCTGATGTGATAGGTGGACATGATACGCTCGGCGTCTTCCAGGCTGGCGGAGGGCGGCAGGGTGACCGGCTCCACAATCATGCCGGACTGCGAGCGTTTGACCTTGTCCACCTCGGCGGCCTGAGCCTCCGGCGGCATGTTGCGGTGGATGATGCCCAGTCCACCTTCGCGCGCGAGGGCTATCGTCAACCTGGCTTCGGTGACGGTGTCCATCGCCGCGGAGAGCAGGGGGATGTTCAGCCGCGCGCGGTCACTGAGGCGGGCCCGGGTATCCACATCGGCGGGCAGCACGTCGCTGAAGCCCGGCACCACCAGCAGGTCGTCAAACGTCAGCGCGGCTTCGCTCTTAAAGATTTCTTCATTCATAGGTGTCATCGCTCCTTTTCAAAACCATGCCATGACTATGGCAAACAAAAAGCGGCCAAGACTTATCTTGACCGCAACCGTCCTGCAATTCCCCGCGCCCGCTGCGGTGCATCGCCGATGTGCGCGCCGGCCTCCATCAGTGCGAGGATTTCCTTGGCGGGGAGGGTGGCACGCAATTCTGCATCCCCGGCCAGCAAATCCGCCAGCGGGTTGGGCTGTTCCGCCTGCACTGCCCCCCACGCCGCCAGCGAATGTTGGCGGATACGCTCATGCATCGCCTGGCGGTCCGCGCCGCGCTTCGCCAGCGCGACCAGCACCCGCTCGGTAGCGGCAAAGGGCCCGTACGTTTTAAGGTTGCGCCGGATGGCATTCTCGTCCACTTTCAATCCGTCTACCAGTCGAATGGCTATACGCAGTATTTCATCGGTCATCAGGAACGCCTCCGGCAACAGGCTGCGCCGGTTGGCGCTGTCATCCAGCGTTCGTTCCAGCAGGCTGTGGGCGGCGTTCTCCCATGCCAGCCGCGGCAAGCCGGCCAGCGCCCGCCCCAGCGAATCCAGTTTCTCGGCGTTAATCGGATTGCGCTTGAAGGGCATTGCGGATGAGCCGACCTGCCGCGCGCCGAACGGCTCGGCCCACTCCCCTACTGACGGGGACTGCAACAGCCGCAGGTCGAACGCGAATTTGTACAGCGTGCCGCCCAGCCCGGCCAGGGCGCTCACCAGAAAGTAATCCTGCTTGCGGGGGTACGTTTGGGTTGAGGCTTCGTAGAACTCCAACTCGAGCGCGGCGCCCATCTGCCGGTCAAATTCGGGGAGGTTTTCCAGCCCCAGCAGGTCGGCGGTTGCCGCGCTGGTGCCGACGGCGCCCTTGAATCCTTTGCCCTTGAGGTTTGCACGCATTCGGCGGATGGCTTCCCAATCCATCAGCACATCCTGCCCGGTCTGCGCCAACCGGTAGCCCAGCGTGGTGGGCTCGGCGGGCTGCAGATGCGTGAAGCCCATCACGGGCGTGTCCGCCCAGTGCTCGATCTGATTCGCCAGCGCGTCCATCAGGTTTTCCAGCGAATCGAGGACGAGGTCCAGCGCGGCGCGCTGGCGCAGGACCTCGGCGTTGTCTTCAATGTCCATTGAGGTCGCGCCCAGATGCAGCGCGCCGCCGCCAAGCGCGCACTGTTCGGCAAACGTTTTCAATTCAGCCATCAGGTCGTGGTGAATTTCGGATTCGATTTCCAGCGCCCGCGCAATGTTCACGTCTCCGGCGTGCGCCTTCAGGTCAGCCACCTGCTCCGGGGAGACCAGCCCAAAACCGGACTGCACTTGGGCAAGCGAAACCCACAGCCGCCGCCACAAGCGCCGCTTGTGGGTTTCGCTCCACAGGGCGCGCATCGCATCGCTGCCGTAGCGCCAGGAATACGGGGATTGGTAGACGTCGTGGTTCATGGTCGGTCAGATTGTCTAGACAATAATTGGCGAATTATACACCTGCCCACGTCGGGCAATCACACTATAATTCTAGCAAGACTTCTTCGTGAGGAAACCCTATGCCGATCCGCATCCTGATTGTTGATGACCACGCCGTTGTACGCCAGGGACTCAAGATGTTTCTGGCTACGGACAAAGACCTGCAGGTGATTGGCGAAGCCAGCAATGGCAAAGAGGCCATCGCCCGCACGGCAGAACTGTCTCCGGATGTCGTGCTGATGGACCTGCTGATGCCGGTCATGGACGGCATCACCGCCATCGGCCAGATGCGCAAGCAATACCCGGATACCGAAATCATCGCCCTCACCAGCGTGCTGGAAGATGCCTCGGTGACGGGCGCGGTGCGCGCCGGGGCCATCGGCTACTTGTTGAAAGACACGGAAGCCGACGAGTTGATTCGCTCCATCAAGGCCGCGGCGGCCGGCCAGGTGCAACTCTCGCCGAAGGCTGCCGAACGACTGATGCGGGAAATCCGCACCCCTGAAAACCCTGAGAAACTCACCGAGCGCGAGATCGACGTCCTGCGCCTGCTGGCGGCGGGCAAGGCCAACAAGGAAATCGCGCTTCAACTCATCATCGGCGAGACGACAGTCAAGACTCATGTCAGCAACATCATGATGAAACTGGGTGTGTCCAGCCGCACCCAGGCCGCGCTGTATGCGGTCAAAGTCGGGCTGGTTCCCAAGGACGTCTTCGACGAACTCGGGTAATTCCTGCCGAGCCCACTCTACCTAAAGAATGAATCCGAAGCGCCGGGAGGAATGTCCGGCGCTTCGTCCGGGCAGCCTATCCCCCTTACTTTGTGCCTCAATCCGAAATCGCTGAACGCCGACCCAAATATCAAGTTGTGCATGCCCACACCATCCATCTACCTGCTCCAGAAACATCATTCGAAAGAAGGAATTCAAGCCGGGACTTCCCTGCTACACTACCATCATCCCGCGTGGAGTTCCCAGCGCGGAAGGTGTTTGGCATAATCAATGCAAATCTATTATGTGAGGATGATTCCTCAGGGAATCGAAGATGACCACTCGTAAACGACTCAACCTTTTATTGACCGGCCTGGCCCTGGCGGCCATGGCCTGCAACCTCGGCGCGCCGGCGGCTCCTACCCCCACCCCTTCGGCCTCCGACCCGAACAGCATCGTCCAGACGGTTGTGGCAGCCACGATTCAAGCCGAGCTCACCGCCCTCGCAGAAAGCGGCCAGCCGGAAGCCACCGCCACGCTGATTCCATTCCCCACCAGCACCGGCGGCGTGGTCTTCCCGACCAGCACCAATGCATCGGCGAACCCCGGCAATACGGCCGTTCCTGTGTCCCGTTGCGACTGGGCACAATTCGTGGGCGATGTCACCATTGCGGATGGCAGTTCGCTTCCGGCCAATGAAGACTTCGTCAAAACCTGGCGCATCAAGAACATCGGGACCTGCACCTGGAGCCGCGAGTACCGGCTGGTGTTTGTGACCGGCGAAGCCATGACGACCGAGCGCAGTATCCAGATTCCCGGCCGGGTGGAACCAGGCCAGACGGTGGACATCTCGATTGAACTCACCAGCCCCAGCAGCCTCGGCACTTACCGCGGTGACTGGATGTTGCGCAACGCCAATGGAAGCCTGTTTGGCATCGGCCCCAGCGCCACCAGCAGTTTCTGGGTACAGATTAAAGTCATCCCGACCGCCAACAAAAACTTCGTCTACGATTTCGCCGCCAACTACTGCGCCGCCGAATGGGAATCGGATACGCGCGCACTGTTGTGCACATCCACCCGCAGCAATGATGGCTGGGTGGAATACGTGACGTCCCCGGCGCTGGAGAACCGCAACGAGAACGAACCGACCCTGATTTTCCATCCCAACAACAATAACAGCGGTTCCCTATCGGCCATCTTCCCCAAGATAAAGATCGAGACCGGGTACCAGTTCGTGGCCTGGCTGGGCTGCATGGATAACAGCGCCGGCTGTGAAGTGACCTTCAAACTTAAATACATCAATTCGAACGGCGTACTCAAAGACCTGGCCGAATGGGATGAAGAATATGACGGCGATATCACCAAGGTAAGCTTCGACCTTTCCGGTCTGGCAGGCAGAGAAATCCAGATTGTACTGACGGTGGACAACAACGGCGGGACGGCCTCGGCGGCCAATGCCTTCTGGTTCGTCCCCAGCATTCGCCAACTGGCGCCCACCAAGACCCCGACCCCCACCGCGACCGCCACCGGGACGGCGACGCCGACCCCCACCGCGACGGCCACTGCCACGGCGACGCCAAGTGAGACGCCCACCGAAACGCCAACGGCGACCGAAACACCCCCCTAGTCCTTTCCCTCCTCCTTGTGGAAGCGGCCGGTATCATCTGATACCGGCCGCTTCGTTTTGGCATTTCCTACTGGAGTCAGCAAAGTTAATGGTTCGAATCTAAAACCGGCACAGTCACCTGGATGCGTGTCCCTTTTCCCGGCGCGCTATGTAGTGCAAAGTTGGCGCCAGCCAGGATGGCGCGCTCACGCATGGTTTTCAATCCGAGATGGCCGGGGAACTCTCCGTCGGGGTCAAACCCGTTGCCGTCATCAATTACCTCCAACTTCACTGCGCCGCTGCCATCGACAAGATTTAGGGTGATGTGTGCGGCCTGCGCGTGTTTGATGATATTGTGGGTCGCCTCCTGCGCAATGCGATAGAGCGCGACCTTCTGCTCAAGACCCAGCGCGGGCTCCTGTTTGGCCGAAACCTTGACACCAATTTTGTGGCGCGCCGCCAGTCCCTCGGCCAGTTGTTTCAGCGCCGTCGCAAGCCCCTGCTCTCCAATCTCTTCCGGCCGCAGTCCCATGAGCAACGAGCGCATCTCGGCGAGGCCGCCCTGGGCCAGCGAAAGAATGTAATCCACCGGCTCAATCAGCGCCGGGTCAGCCGTATGCTGTTCGACCACTTTTTTGCGCAAGGTGCGCGCGCCAAGCGCAATGCCATACAACGCCTGGGAGACGCTGTCATGCAGTTCGCGCGCCAGTCGCGAGCGTTCCATCTGCCCGGCGGTCTCGGCCTGGATGGTTTTCTCCTCCACGGTTTGCGAGAGCTCAAACTGCCGGCGCGCCGCCACTGTCACGGCCGCCGCCAGACCGCCGCCCAGCAACAACAGCGCCAGCCGGAAGGCCTGGAGTTCTGAACGAATCGCGGACTCCCAGCCGCCAGCCGGCACCGCGGCCAGTTGCCAGGCGCCATCGGGATACTCCACCCGTCGCAACACCGGGTCGCCGTCCAGCACGGCGGGTTCGCCAAACAACAGCAGCCCGTTGCCGGAGCGCAGGGCCACCTGTAATGCGCTGGCCTCTTCTGTCAATCCGGCGCTGACCAGCAGTGGGTTCAAGTCCGCGGTCATCACGACAAACCCCCACAGGTCGCCCTCGTTATAGATTGCAGCAATGCCGAGCAGGACGGGCTGAGGGGAGCCCAATTCCAATGGCCCCACCAGGACGACATCCCCGGTCTCCTGGGCGCGCTGCGCGGCGCGCGCCACGGTCGCGTTTTCGGAATTGAGGATGTCCATCCGATTCAAGTGGGTATTGCTGTCTTCCGGGAAAGCAAAATCAATCACCCCATCTGGAGCCACGGCCAAGGCATAGATACCGTCCACCGTGGGGTAAACGGTCTGGACATAAAATCGCATCTGGCTTTCGGAAGCCTGCCCGGCCGCCATGACCTCACTGAACGCCGCGAAACTTTCCAGCAACAGCAGCCGGCGGCTCACGCCTGACGAAATTACGTTGGCGCGGACGGTGGCATCCAGTTCAACTTCCGCCCGCAACTCTTCCAACAACTGGCCGGCAAACCAGCCGCCCATCCGGCCCCAGGCGGCCAGGTACAACGCAAAGGTAACCAGACCCACCAGCACCGCCGCACGCTGCGGGGTGAACTGTTCCTTCCAGGTTTCCGGGATTCGTTTCATCGCGAAGGGCGCATCAATCGCCCGTGCCGTTGAGGGCCGCGTCACGCGCAAATTGCGCTCGGCATTCCTCACTGCAGAATTTTCGCCAGGGAACATTCGGCACAAAACTCACCCCGCACCCCGGCCGCAGGCAGGCACGGCTCTCTCCCAGCACCACTGCCCCGGCGCGCACATTCGCCGGGTTGGCATACAGCCGCATCTCAACTTTGTTCGCCAGCGCCGGCGAGACGCCATCCATCGCTGCGCCCATCGCCAGGATGGCGGCCAGCATTTTCTTTCCCGGCTCGTTGGTGCCGGCATACACGCTCTGCAACGCGCGCGGCGACCATGGCGGCTGCTTGCCCACCAGCCGCGAAAGTTCCTGCGCGGTCAGCGCCATGTCTTTACGCGAGACCAGGAAGCGCCCGGTCTTGGGGTCCACGCCTTCGGTGCGCCCCTTGGCCTCGAAAATCGTGCTGAGAAATTGCTGGATGTTAATCAATTCTGACATCGATGCTGATCCTCGTTTTGCTGACCGAAACTCGGTCGGAATCGTCTGAGCGGCCTTCCATGCGAATTATGGCATTCAGGCCGCCGCGCGGTCATCAGAATTTTCTGACCCTCTTCTGACCCTGGATTCGGCCTGTTTTTGCGCTTACAAACGCCCATTTTGCCCGATTATAGGCGAATTGAGGGAATTTCTTAAGGTTGGGTCGATGAACAGACTTCGCGAAAGTAGCCATCTCCTGAGGCATATTATTCTGATGCTGAGATTCTTAGCGGTCGATTTTTGCGGGCGCGAAGCACGGACTGTAATCTGCGCCCAGTATCACGCGGTAGCCGGAGACGTACCCCGGCGTGGGCACATGCACGATGTCATCCTGGCTCAGCCCCAGCACCGCGGCCAACGCCAGCGCCTCGTCGGTATTAACGGCTTCGCTCAGGATTTCCAAGACGCTGCGACTCACCTGGCCGCGCTCGTTGTTCTCGGCCACCGCGGCGAACCCGGCATAGTTCAACCGGCTCACCGCCAGTTCTTCCCAATCCGGCTGGCCGCTGGCATTCCACACCGCCACCACCGTGCGCGTGCGCGCCTGTTCGGCTTCGTCTGGCGGACCCATGGCTTCGGCCAGCAGCGCTTCAAGCTGCCCCGGGTTCGGCACCAGAACGGCCGCATTCTGCGGCGTGCGCCAACCACTCACAATGGTTGTATCAATATAAAAACTGCGCACCTGCGCCGTGCCAATGCCGGGCGCGGCGGCCGCCAACGGCAGCAATTCATCCAGACTCACATCGGTCTGCACTGTATCGCGAAACTGGTCATACAGCGCAGGCAGTCGCGCCAGCGTGTTGAAGCGTAATGCCTGGTCAAACAGCGCGCGCAGCAATTCCTGCTGGCGGCGGCCGCGGTCAAAGTCGCTGCTCTTCAAACGCGAGCGGGCGTACCACAGCGCCAGGTCGCCATCCATAGAGACGACCCCCGGGCCCACCGTATACAGCGCCCAATTGTCTTCGTCTTCCGCGTCACCATCCGGGTCAATGATGTGCCAATCGGTATACGCACAGGCGACCGGGACATCCACACCGCCCAGCGTGTCCACCAGGTCAATGAAGCCATCGAATCCAATCAGCGCGGTGTAGTCCACGCGGATTCCGAGGTTGTACAGAATCGTGTCCTTCAACAATCCCATGCCCCCTTCGGGATACAAATGCTGGTTGCCTTCGCCATGTTGATAGGCGGCATTGATGCGCTGCATCGTCCAGCCCGGGATGTAGACATACAGGTCTCGCGGCACGGACAGCAACGTCACCAGCCGGAATTCCGGCTGGTAGTTCGCAAGGATGAGGGTATCGGTACGCGTGGTGCCGGTGCGACGATCCGAGCCAATGAGCAGAAAGGTGATGCTCTCCGGCGAACTGAACACCGGCAGCGCGCCGGGAATCGGGGTCACTTCCGTGGGGCCGGGTGTGCCGAAGAAAGGAGGCGGCCACGGCGTGGGCGTGGAGGTAACAGTTGGAGTGGCGGGAAGAATAAATGGGACAGTTGCGCTTGCCGCGGGTTGGCCGGGAGCCGGGCTGGGAAATGCAAGGGGCGTGGGAGGTTGGGTTGGGAAATTGCAGGCGAGGGCAGCGGCCAGCAAGGCCACCAGCCACAGCCAACGGGCGCGCCCGGCCCTCACTTGATGTTCAGCGCTTCGCGCATCATCTGGGTGGTCAAGCTCAGGTTGGGCAACAGCACCTGCGCGCCGTTGTAGGGGTTGATCCATGGTGTCACCAGGTCCGGGCCGACGGAATAACGGCGGATGTTACCGGGGTCAATCTGCGCCGCCAGCGGCGCAATGCCGACCACATCCAGCAAGCCAATATCGGTTTGCACGATTTCATCAAAACGATCATACAAGGCGGCTGCACCGCGCACACCATCCAAACTGAGGATTTTCTTAAAGATCGCAAGGAGGACTTCCTGCTGTCGGCGGCCGCGGTCAAAGTCACTGCTGCTGTAGCGCGAGCGCACATACCAGAGGGCTGTCTCTCCGTCCATGCGCACGGTGCCCGCCTGCACCGTGTACTGGCCTTTGTTGTCGCGGTGGTCAGTGAGGGTCTCTCCCACTTCCACATCGATTTCGCCGAGTTCATCAATCAATGTAATGAAACCTTTGAAGTTCACCAGCGCATAGTGGTCGGGCCGCACGCCGAAGTTGTACTCCATCGTCATCGCCAGCGTTTCAAACCCACCATAGCGAAATGCGGCGTTGATGCGCTCCATCGTCCAACCCGGGATATAGACATACAGGTCACGCGGGAACGAGGTCATCGTCACGGTCTTGAGTTCAGAGTTAAGCGTAACGAGGATGATGGTGTCGGTACGGAAGCCGCTGTCGTAGGGGCGCTGGTCGGAACCGAGCAGAAGGATGTTTATCTGGTTGTCCGGTTGTGGCAGCCGCCCCACCGGGTTGGGAATCGCGAGCGGCGGGTAGATGACCGGGCCGGGATATCCCACCCAGTTGGTGGGAATCGATGTGGCGGTTGCCAGCGGCACTGCGGTCGGCAGCTCGCGGGTCGGCGCCTGGGTGGGCCGTTCGGTGGGCGCCAGAGTTGGCGTGATGGGCAACGGTTGGAAGGGAGTCGGCGTGTGGGTCGAGTTCGGCGGCGCGCCGACAACGATGACGCTGCTGGGCGGGCCGGACTGCGCCACAGACTGCGGCGCGGGGCGCTGGCCGCATCCGGCGAGGAGGGCTAACAGGGCCAGCGCGCAGCACGTTCGTCCCAGAGGGCTGGCGAATCGTGTATCCATGCTACGGCGGGGTTTCGGTCGCGGTGGGTGTTTCCGTGGCGGTGGCGCTGGGCGTGGCCGTCTCGGTCGCGGTGGGCGTCTGCGTCGCGGTCATCGTCTGGGTCGGCGTCAGCGTGATGGTGGCCGTGCGGGTTGCGGTGGCCGGCAATGAGGTGGACGACGCGGTCGGTGTTCGAGTGGGCGTTGGCGTGGGCGTACGGGTGGGTGTGCGCGTGGCCACATTCGGCACCCACAACAGCGAGCCAGCGCGGATGTAGGTTGAACTGCCCAGGCAGTTGGCGAATTGCAGTTGCGCCACGCTGACGTTATAGGCCTGCCCCAGGCTGAAGAGCGTGTTCCCGGGTTGAATCACGATCTGCACCCAGCCAGTGGGCGGGCCGCATTGCGCCTGGGGAACCGGGCTGTTGGTCGCGCTGGGCGGCAGGTTGGGCACATACAGGGTTCCGCCCGCGCTCACTACAGGCGCCAGCAGGCAATTGGCCGCGGCCAGCGCCTGCACCGTGGTGCTGTAAGTGACCGCCAATGATTCGAGTGTGTCGCCGCTATTGACCATAACAGCGTGCCAGCCGGTGGGGATGGCGCATGTACCGGCGGGCGTGCTGGAACTGGAGGCCGGGGCAGGCGTGCTGCTGGGCGCGACTGTGGTTGTGCTGCCGCCGGCCGGGGCGGGCGTGGCGCTGGCCGCTGCGGCCTGCGCGGTCAGGGTGAAGGGGAAGGGGTCAATCGCGATTAAGGTGACGGTAGAGGTTGCCCCGCCGCCGGAAGAGCCGCCGCTTTCAGCGGTGGCCGCCAGGATACCGCCAATGGTGAGCACGAACGACAGGGCTGCAAGAAGCACGCCAAAGGCGAGGGTGCGGTTCTGTTTCACGCCTCCGCGCTCCCCGCGTGGTGGACTTCCAGCGGGGTTTCAATGGGCAGCCGGACGCGGAACGTGCTGCCCTTGCCCAGCTGGCTTTCGACCCAGATGCTGCCCCCCAGCGCCTCGGTGAGCGTCTTGGCAATCGACAGGCCCACACCTGTTTCGCCGACCCCCTGGATGAGCGGGTTATCGGCGCGGTACAGGCGCGAGAACACGCGCGGGAGATCATCTTCAGGGATGCCTTCGCCGCTGTCCGCGACTTCCATGAGCACCGATTCGGCATGCCCGTTGCGGCTTTCGGAACGGGCGCGCAGTAAGATCTCGCCCTCGTTGGGAGTGGCCGCGCCGGCATTGCTCAGGAGATGGGTAAGGATTTGCTGGATGGCATCTTTGTCGGTGTGCATGCGCGGCAGATTATCCGCCAGGTCCACCCGCAGGGAAATATTCTTTTCCCGCATCTGGCTGCTGGTCTCGCCGATGGAGTTGTCAATCACGGAAGACAGGTCGACGGCTTCCGGCGTTATCTGGACATTGCCGCTGTCCAGCGCGGTGATCTGAATCAGGTTGCTGATGAGCGAGTTGGTGCGTTCGGTGGACGCCTTGACCCGGTCGAGGAATTTTCGTTGCAGCGCACCCAGAATGCCGACCGACTCACTGAGCAGCAAGTCGGTGTAGCCGATGATGGACGACATCGGCTGGCGCAGGTCCTGGGCAATGGATGCGATGACTTCGGCCTGCTCAAGGCTGAGGCCGGGCGCGGCAGATGCGGGCTGGGCCGCGACAGCGGGCGAGGCTTTCAGCGCTGCGAGTTCCGCCTTCAGCCGGTCGCGATCCTGAACCATCGCCGAAGCGCCCTTTTTGAGTTTGTCAAAGTTGGCCAACTCGGCCTTGAGTTTATCGTTTTCGGTCTGGAGGGAGTTCAACTCCTCCGCGGATGCCATGAGCGCGCCGCCAGCCGAGGCGCCCGCCGCCACTTCGCTGCGCAATCGCTGCAATTCCTGCTGCATCTGGGCCGTCTCCACCGAGTCGCGCGCGGTTTCCATTTCGTGGCGCAGCACATCAAGCTCGCCCAGCGCGGCGCGGTGTTCTTCAGCAATACGGTCGCGTTCTTCGGAGATTTCGCGCAGGCGCGCCTCGCTGCCCATGGAATTCTCGCGCAGAGTCACCAGGCGCTGAGTCTTTTCCAGCAGGTGCGAGATGAGCGGCGCGGCCTCGCGTACATAGAGCTGGTCATCGGCATTCCACACCCGTTTGGAATACGGCGACAGCAAGGCCAGGGCAGCCAGCGGTTTGCCTTCGGCGTTGGCCAGCGGCAGCACCAGCAGGTGCCCCGCCTTCTGTGTGCCCAATGCCCGCGCCAGTTTCTCCAATTTGTTTGACTCGGGAATTTGCAGGGCGCGCCCACGCTGAAGCGCTTCGGCGTAGCCGGGAATCACTTTTTGATCCAGAAGCGTGCCGCCCATCGGCTCTTCGCGAATGAGGTCGTAGCCGCACATCACGATAATCTGGCCGCCCGAATCCGGTGGCGTCATCAACAGCGTCACATCCGCCAGCAGGCCATGCGCCAGGTGCCGTACGAGCAATTGGGCCACTTCCTCGGGCTTGTCGGAAGCCGCCAGTTGCACTATCGCCTTGAATTCGCTGGCGGGAAGACCGGCCTGGCGTTTGCCGTTTGCCTCGGCGGGCACGGGCGCAACCGCGGCCGGTGGGACCGGCGCTTCCGGCGACCTGGCTTCCACAGTTGGAGCGGTAATCACCTGCGCGGGAGCAGGCCCTAAGTCCAGCCGCCGCGGCAAGGAAAACAACAGGGGGAAGGCAGCCAGCTGCGCTACCCGCAACATGCCGGGGGTATCGCCGGGCAGCGCGGCAAACATTTGGACCAGCGCGCCCACCGCCACCAGCAGCAGCATCACCGCGCCTGCCCCCCAATGCGCCGGCTTGCTGACGAAGAGCAGGAAGGCGCCGCCCAGGGCCAGGGCAAAGGTCAGGCCATCCCAGGCGAAACCAAGATCATTCTGATTCAGGGACTCGGGGGCGCCGTTGGACGCCCAGTACAGAGCGCTTAGTGACCCCATCATGAACACGAGCGCGACGACCAGCAACGTGGCGGCATCCGGCGCACGGCGCGGGCGGGGGAAAGCCCACAACCACACCAGCAACACGACGCTGACGACGCCCACGGTCCGGTCAACGACGGGCAGCAGCATGCCCAGGCGTGCCACGCCCTGCACCGCCAGGCCTGCGGCCAGGAACAGCAGTGCCCGCAAGCCCAATAGCGCGCCAAGGCCAAACACCATCCGGCCGCGCATCTCCGCGCTGCGTTCATCGGCCGAGTTCAATACCGATTGCAACGCCCCTAAAACGGAAAAGGCCAGGACCAGGTGGTAGGCCAGGCTGCCGGTTGGGCTGGTGATCAGTTCAGACAACGACTCCAAATCCAGCCTCGATCTGCGCAAGTGTGCGCGGAAAAATTATAGCATGCGGGTTTTTTCGCCATCATCACAAAAGCGTTCCGAGATTATGCCCAATACAGGGCATGCAAGTCTCAGACCAGTCGCCTTCGCGAGACCCCCTTGCTTGACACCACCCCGAGCGCTGGCTATAATCTCGATTCGTTTTGCGGGTGTAGCCAAGTGGTAAGGCAGTAGCTTCCCAAGCTACCATTCACGGGTTCGAATCCCGTCACCCGCTCTTTTTCATCGCTTGAATTCGCCCTTGATTCCTGCTACTATCGAGATGAAATCCGTACACGACAAGGGCAGGCAGCAATAGTAAGAAGGCCTGCCGTTTGCCTGGCGGTTCAGCGGTAGAGTGCACAATTCGGTGCACGAGGGCACGGCGGTGGTCCCACGTTGAACCGCCAGTATTTGTTTCACCCTCCCACTCTCAGAGGTACCTTATGCGCAAACTCCTGCATCAATCAGGGACATTGATTCTCGTCCTCCTGATTTCACTCACCGCCTGCGCCGCACCCGCGCCGGACCCCGAAGCCCTCCAGGCCACTATTCAGGTGGCAGCCACCAGCACATTGGGTGCGCAGTTAGCCGCCACCGCGGAGGCGCAGGCCACGGAAGTCGCGCTGGCCGCGGCCCTCCAGGCCACGCTGGATACCCAGGCGACCGGGGTCGCCGGCCAGACCGCCACCGCCCAGGCGCTGATCACCCCCACCGTCACCCCTCCGCCCACCCTGGCCGGCGTCGTTGAATCCGGCCCGCCGGACATCACCGTACTCACCCTCGCAGAGATGAACTGCCGGCTAGGGCCCTCCACGGGTCTGGCTGTCGTGACCACCCTCGGCGCAAACCAGACGTTCTCCGTGATTGGCCGTGACGCGACCTCCTCCTGGCTGCAAATCGAAACCGACGCCGGCCCCTGCTGGTTGGCGAACACCTCCAACGTGGAACCCAGCGGCGACCTGACGCTTCTGGCGCTGGCGCCCACCCCGCCCGAGCCCACCCCCACCCTTGGCCCCACCCAGGCTCCGGGCATCCTCGTCGACCGGCCGAATATCGTCGACTGCAACGGGCAGAATTTCATCGCCATCCCCATCCAATCGACGGGGGGGCTGACCTTCCAGTCCGGCGAAGTGACGGTCACGCGGACGGATACCGGCGCGGTGGTTGGCGAGCGCAACAGCAACAATTTCTTTGGCGCCAGCCAGTTCTCCTGCGGCGGCGGGAACCCCAGCCTTGGCCCGGGTCAACTCGGCTGGCTCACCTTCCAAGTCAAGGTTCCGGATGATATCGAGTTGCGGGCTGTCATCACCCTCTGCACGGAGACCGGCCTGCGCGGCGATTGCTATAAGACCGCCGTCTTTCATCGCCCCTGATTCTGCGATCAATTCATAGAGCAAAACAACCCTGTCTGGCGAAAGGGTTGTTTTTTGCCCTTAAGTCATTTCCCAGCCGCCCACCTTTCAAATTTATCGAGTCGGATGGACGGCCCTTTAATGAAATCAACGTATAATAGATGAAGGCGAAATTGAGAGACCCTGCTTCACCTTGCATCCCTGCAATGTTCGTGATGACAGGCAAACTAATTGCAACGGTTGTGTAACGGGGCAAACCCCCGTAAATGCTAGAATTTCATAAGGCCTTCCCCTATTAGAGGAAAGAAGGTCTACCTTGGCTTGATTTGGCTGGTGGCAGCCAGGATGTGGAGGAACCGCTCGCATGCAGCAGGACCGCACGATACTGTATGTCGAAGATAACTTCGAGAACCGAATCCTGATTCAGCGCATCCTGCAGGCAGAGGGCTACAACCTGATGTTTGCCGTCAATGCGGATGAAGCCATGGCTGCCGCACGCGATTCCGCCATTGACCTAATTCTGATGGACATCAACCTGCCCGACGTCGATGGGTATACCCTCACCAGCCGCCTGCGCCAGTTGCCGGGCGTTGCCAGCATCCCCATTCTGGCACTGACCGCCAACGTGATGCGCGGCGACCGCGAGCGCAGCCTGGAAGCGGGTTGCGATGGGTATATCCAGAAACCCATTGATGTGGACGCCCTGCCCCGCCAGATCGAATCCTATCTCAACCGGTAAGAGGAACACCGATGGCCGAAGTTAACAACTCCAACTCCTCCGTCCTCCCCAAGGATGCCACTGTCCTGGTGGTCGAAGACAACGTTTCCAATTTTGTCCTGATAGCCCGCCTGCTGGGCTATATGGGCATCCATTGTGAGTGGAAGACGTCCGGCTACGAGGTCGTCGAGTACGCCGACACCCTGCCGCGCCTGGACCTGATTCTCATGGACATTCGTTTGCCCTATGAGGACGGCTACGGCGCGCTTAAGAAGATTCGCAACTCCCCCACCCTGGCTGGCACACGGGTCATTGCCGTCACCGCTGAAGCCAGCGTGGACCAATTGAACAAGGCCCGCGAATCGGGCTTCGACGGTTTCATCGGCAAGCCCCTGGACCCGGACCGCTTTCCGGAGCAGATTCGCCGCATCCTGGAAGGCGAGACAGTCTGGGAGATGTAGGTCCGGCTCAGGCCGGAAGGTGAGCGCGCATGTTTGAACAAAAACCGTTTAGCAGCGAGTCTCTGGGCCAGCGTTTCCGCGGCCGGCTCGTTTGGCGCGTTCTGCTTTACGGCGTGGTGCTCGCGATCGTCCCGATGCTGATCATGGGATGGGCCTCCTATGTGCGAGCGCGCCAGCTACTGCAGTCCCAGATTACCGGCCAGCTCAGTCTGTTTGAACAGCGCCAGTCTTCCAACCTCAGTGAATGGATACACAATAAAGAAACCCGTCTCGGCAACGTGGTACGTGACCCGGCCTTCGTGTCGGATGTCAATGTTGTGATTGACTGGCCGAGCAGTTCGGAAGAGAACCAGGCCGCCCGCGCGGAAGCCCTCACCGCGCTGGATGCCCTGAACCCCAACATCACCACTGCGCTGTTCAACCAGTACTTCATAGTAGATTCCACCGGGACAATCCTGGCCGCCACGCTGCGCGAATGGGAAGGCCTGAATGTTTCGGATGCCCATTACTTCCAGGAACACATCCTCGGCCAGCCGCTCAACTCATTCACCATCTATTCCCCGACTCCCCTTTACACTGATACCCCCAGCGGTGAAGTTGAAGGCGTGATCATCACGGAAGAAATCATCCGCTTGAGCAAGAAAATACTGGTGTTCACCAACGCCCCGGTAACCGACGCCCAGGGTAACGTTATCGCCCATGTCGTCGGCATCTCGGAGACCTTTGCTTTCCAAAACATCCTGCAGAGCGACCTGGATTTCCTGCCCAACGCATCCGTCATATTGTTTGACCTCGAAGAAGGCCATTCAGAAGCGGGGCTGGCGGCCGGCGTCACCCGCCTGCGCGGCCTGACCTCGCTGGAGCCCAGCGCCGACCAGTTGGCTCAGGTGGCGGCAGGCGCGTATCAACCCGGCCAACTGGCCGCAGAATACAACTCCTTTGACGGCTTGCCGGTGGTGGGTATTTACGAGGTTTTCCCAGACTTGAATATCGGCCTGTTGTTCGAAGTCCCCCAATCCCAGGTCTTCAGCGAACTCAATTCCCTGCTGCCGTTCACCATCGTGTTGCTTGTCGTCGCCTCCACCGTAATGGCCGTGGTGATTATCTTCGGCGTGCGCAGTCTCCTCAACCCAATCCTGGCGGTGGTCAATGCCAGCCGGTTGTTTGCCGATGGTGACTGGCAAATGCGCGCCCGCGTCAATCGCAAAGATGAAATCGGTCTGCTGGCCGAATCATTCAATCAGATGGCGGACGAGTTGACAAAGTTGTACCGTTCGCTTGAATTCGAAGTATCAGAACGCACCCAGCAGATCATCGCCGCCGCCCAGGTGGCCCAGACCGCCACCTCCTCGCGGTCGCTTGAGGAACTGCTCTCGACCACGGTAAATCTCATCGTCGACCGGTTCGGTCTTTACCACGCCGCAATCTTTCTACTGGATGAGTCAAAAGAATATGCTGTGTTGCGTGAAGCTACCGGAACGGCCGGCGCAAATCTGAAAGCTCGCAATTACCGTATCCCCCTTGGCGATAGTTCCGTCGTGACCTGGGTGGCTCGCAACAATGCCCCGCGCCTGGTCGCGGATATCTCTCAAGACCAGATTCACATGCGCCATGAATTGCTGCCGGAGACCCTGTCCGAAGTTGGCGTGCCGATTTCCATCGGCACCGAGGTGCTGGGCGTATTGGACGTACAGGCCAACCGGTCTGACGCATTCAAGACCGAAACAATGGATGTGATGGGCACGCTCGCCAATCAGCTGGCCACTGCCATCCAGAATTACCGCCTGCTCGAGGGCACCGAAGTCGACCTGCAGCAAATCAACCAGCTCTATCGCGCCAGCCGCCGTATTGCCCAGGCCTCCACTGCGGACGAAGTGTTCAACGCCACCGCCCAGGTCGTGCAACAAAGTGCTTTCATCAGCGCGGTGTATGTTCCTTCGGGCAGCCAGTTGAAACTGGTGGAATTCACCGAGAATCCAGCCTCCTACCAGTCCTTCCTGCCGGTGAACCTGAACATCTCCGGCGGCCATGCGCTTACCTACCTGAGCGCCGGCATTCCGCTCATCGTGCGAGATGTAAACCAGCCCGCCACTTCCATCCACGGCGAGTTGCTGGTCATGCCCCAGCGGGTGAATTGCAGCACGGCCGCCTACCTGCCCATCCTGCAGGGCGGGCGTCTGGCAGCGCTCATCATCATGGCCAGCCGTGACCGCGCCGCGATTTCACAAACCGCGCTGCAACCGTACGCCAGCCTCGTGGAACTCGTGACCACCGCGCTCGACAAGGTCGTAGCCCTCAGCGCCACCCACCAGCGGGTGAACGAGTTGCAAGTGCTTAATGACTTCAGCCTGGCCGTGGCCGACGAAACGCGCATTGAACATCTGTATCCGTTGATTCACGAACAGATTAAGACCCTGATGGGCGACGTTCATTTCTACATCGCTCTGTACAACCCGCAGACGAACCACATCGCCATTCCCTATATCTATGAAGGCGCTGAACCGCTTAACATTGACCCCTTCCCGCTGGGCGAGGGACTCACCAGCATTGTTATCCGAACCCGCCAGCCCCTGATGCTGGTGGAAGATACAGAACAGCGCGCTCGCGCGCTGGGCGCCAAGATCGTCGGCAAGATGGCCCTGTCCTGGCTCGGTGTGCCGCTCATCGCCTCCGGCGAAGTCATCGGCGTGATGACCGTTCAGGACACTGAGAACGAAGGGCGATTCGATGATGACGACTTGCGGCTGATGAGCACTCTCTCCAGCCAGATTGCCGGCCTCATCAACTCCGTCCGCTTGCTGGGCCTCACCGCCCAGCGCGCCCTGCAATTGCGCACGGCGGCGGAAATCGCCCGCGATACCAGCGGCACACTGGAAGTGGATGAACTTCTCGCCAAGGCCATCAACCTCATCCGCGACCGTTTTGACTTCTACCATGCATCCGTATTCCTCGTGGACAAGGCCGGTCAAAATGCTGTCGTGCGCGAGTCCACAGGCGAAGCCGGACGTCAAATGAAGGAACGCGGGCACAGCCTTGCGGTGGGCTCCAAGTCCATCGTGGGTACCGTAACCGAAACCGGGCAACCTCTGGTTGTTAATGACGTTACCGCCGACCCAACGCACAAGTTCAACCCGTTACTGCCTGACACCCGCTCTGAACTCGGTATCCCGCTCAAGGTTGGTGAACGCGTCATCGGCGCGCTGGATGTGCAGTCCGTTCGGCCCTTCGCTTTCCATTCGGAAGACATTGAGATTATTCAAATTCTGGCTGACCAACTGGCTGTGGCTGTGGCCAATGCCGAACTCTTCAGTGATACTCAGGAAAGTCTTGCTCAGCATCGATTGATGCATCACGTCACGACTGTTGCGGCGGCTTCTGCCACACTGGATGAAGCCCTCAACAGCGCCGTGCAGGGTCTGCGCGTCACCCTCGGTGACCGGGTGGCCATTCTGCTGCTCGACAATGACAAGCAGATCTTGCGCGTGGAAGCTTCTGCCGGCTACGAAGAAGAAGTACTCGGCCTGCAGGTTCCGGTTGGCCAGGGCATTACCGGCTGGGTGGCCCAACGCCGTGAGCCCCTGCTCATCAAGGATGTAACCAAAGACCCGCGCTACGTGTCCGGAAGCATCGCCGTGCGGTCTGAAATTGCTGTGCCGCTCATTTATCGCAACGAAACTCTTGGCGTTCTTAACGTCGAAAGCGATGAGGTTGCCGCCTTCGACGAACACGACCTGGACATCCTGGGCACGCTGGCGGGCAGCCTGGCCGCCATCATCGTCAACGCCCGCCTCGCGGAACGCCAGCGGCAGTTGTTTGAAGTCACCAACAAAATTCGCCGCTCCGTCAGCATGGAAACCATCCTGGAGACTACTGCCAGTGAACTTTCTCGCACCCTGGGCACGCGCAATGCGCGCATCCGCGTCGGTTCCGAATCCGGCAAGGGCGGCGCCACCCTCACGGAAGGCAATGGCCACCCCACTACTTCCAATCCCAATGAATTCCGCCCCGCGGCCATGGGATGGACCGGCAGTCTGCCCCCGTTGAATGACATTAACCCCGGAGAGGAAGAGTAATGGAGAACCGCACGGCCCTCTCTCCTTTCCATGTTGATCGCGTCCAGGAATGGCGCGAACGCATCCTGCAGACCCTGCTGTATGTCTTGTTGGGTGTCGGCCTGGCGATGTACATCGTCAATGTCATCGCCTTTGTTCGAAACGAAAATTGGCTCACAATTGTTTTCGTGACGCTGGCGTATGTTCTGGTCGCCGTGGTTACGTTCGTGCGGCGCATCCCTTACCTGGCGCGCGCCGCCACTGTGCTTTTGGTGGCGTATCTGCTGGCACCGCTCTCGCTGAATCTCTATGGCCTCGGCGGGGATGGGCGCGTCTGGCTATTATTCTTCGTCATCTTCGCCGCCATCCTGTTTGGCCGCCGGGTGGCAACGGGCGCGCTCGTCCTTTCCGCCATTACCTATCTCGTCATCGCGCAATTTTTTGCCAGCGGCATGTGGCCAGCCCCGGTAGATGCCCTGACCCGCGATGCCAATTTCAGTTCTTGGGTCAACACCGGCGTCGCGATGTTGTTCGTCGCCCTGGTGCTGACGTTTTCCATCGGTTATCTGGTGCAGGGCTTCAACCGCACCATTAACGATCTGGAACAAACGCTGGCAGCAGAACGCCAGCTGGCCACAGACCTGAACCGCGAGCAAACAGAACTGGCTGACCGTTCGGCAGACCTGGAACGCCGCGTGGGTCAGATCCGCACGGCCGCCGAGATTTCGCGCGCCATCGGCACCATTCTTGACCCGCAGGAACTGCTGCAACGGGTGGCTGAGCTCATGCTCAACCGATTCGAGTTGTACTATGTGGGTGTCTTCACTGTCGATGAGCGCGGCCGTTATGCTTCCCTCACCGCCGGCACCGGCGAGGCGGGCCAAAAGATGATGGCCGAGAACCATCGTTTGAGCGTGGGTGGCTCGTCGATGGTAGGGTGGGCCACGGCCAATCGCCAGGCACGCATCGCGCTGGATGTCGGCCAGGAGGCCATCCGTTTCCGTAATCCCCACTTACCGCTCACCCGCTCTGAGCTGGCCCTGCCGCTTGCCATCGGCAACAACATCCTTGGCGCACTGAGTATTCAGAGCAGCCTGCCGGAAGCATTTGACCAGGACGATGTGACCGTTCTGCAAGGCATTGCAGACAGCCTTGCCATCGCGCTGGAGAACGCCCGGCTGTTCCAGCAGATTGAAGCCAGTCTGAGCGAAATCCGCCAACTCAATCGTCAATATGTGGAAGGGTCGTGGACAACACTTGCGGAAGAACAAAGTGCACTGAATGTGACCTTCGAAAACCCAGCGGGCAACAAAGGCGGTTCAGGATTCTCCCTCAATGTGCCCCTCACCCTGCGCGACGAGCAAGTCATTGGCAACATCACACTTGAAACGGACAGCAGCAACTGGTCCTCCGAGGAACTGGAATTCATCGAAGCGGTCGGCAACCAGGCGGCGCTGGCGCTGGAATCGGCTCGCCTGCTGGAAGACACGCAACGCCGCGCCGAACGTGAACAGGCCCTCAACGACCTCACCTCGCGCTTCGCCCGCACGCTTGATTTTGAATCGCTAATGCAGACCGTGGTACGCGAACTTGGCAAGCTGCCGCGCGTATCAGAAGTCTCCATCCATGTCGTACCGCCCACAGACAGCCCGGCTCCTGAGCCAGTGGCTGAGGTGGAGGAATAGGCGCGATGAGCAACGCTCCGGCCATGACGCTCGCCACTGAAGAACTGCGCTTGCGCAACGCGCGCCGCGTGAGCATCATCCGCGCGATTGGCGGGATTGCCCTGCTGGCCTTCCTTTATTATGCGTTGTCCGCATCAGACGATCCGCGCAATAACCTGGCGTATTCGTTTGGCTGGGTGCTGGTGTCCGGCAATCTGCTGGGGTTGCTGCTCGTCCTCCGCCGCCGCTTGGATGCCGGGCTCACCGTCAGCGTACTCGGCCTGCAGCTTTCCCTCTTTGGCTTTGGCCTGGCCTTTGCCGGGTTTGGGTCGGCCATCCTGGTCGGGATGTTCAGCCTGACCACGATTTCTGTGGCCAACACCGTCCCGCAGCGGTTGAGCCGCCGGCTCTTGCTGACGGCTTCCATTTTAGGTCTCGTCGCCCTGCTGGTGGACCTGTTCATCGGCGTCACCGATTTCCGCATCCAACCCACGGGGTATGCCTCCGTCCTGGCCTTTGCCTGGGGGCTGATTGCCGTCCTGGTGGGCGTCAATATCGTGCACCTGCTGCGGCAGTTCTCCTATTTCTCGCTGCGCACAAAACTGATCACATCCCTGGTCGCGGTGACCATCATCGCCCTCGGCCTGCTGGGAGCCTTCAACAACTATTTCGCTCGAGAGATCCTAACCAACGAAGCCAACAAGGCCCTGTTGAGTTCTGCCCACCAGATTCAAGCAAACCTGCTGGGATTTGTGGACAATGCGCGTGCTGCCGTCACAGTCGAAGCCCGCCTACCCATCATGTCTGAGGTCCTGCCAATCGGAGCCGACCCGGAAGCGAGCGTACTTCGCCGCGCCACCGTGATTGCCACCCTGCGCGCCCTGCGAGACAAAGACCCGGACTACATCCGTCAATACACCATATACAATCTGGCGGGCGAGCACATTCTGGATGCCAGCAGCCAGATCATTGGCCCGGACATTACTGCTGAAACTTATTTCCAAGAAGCGGCTGCGGGCAATCCGTATGTGTCACCGCTGATGATTTCGCCGGTTTCAGGCGAATCGGCGCTCTATTTCAGCGCCCCCATCCAGTCCACCTTCGGTGAGACAGTGGGTGTTCTGGTTGCGGAATATGACGGCCGGATACTTCAGGACTTAATCGCACGCAGCAATGACCAGATTGGCCCGGACTCGTTCGCTATTCTTTTTGATGAATTCCAGATTCACCTTGCCCATGGCATCGCGCCGGAAACCATCTTTACAACTGTCGTCCCGATGGATGATGCCACCCTCGCTTCGCTGAAAGCCCAGAACCGGCTTCCCAACCTGCCTACCCACCTGCTCTTCCATGACCTGCCGGAATTGAGCCAGAATATCTTCCAGGCGAGCATGAGCGCTGAAAACGCTCACCTGTTCACTGCGGAAGACATTGCCACCGGTGAGCGCACCCTTCAGGGCGTTGCCATCGCGCTGGATAACCCACCCTGGACGCTGGCAGTATTCCAACCACAGGATGTTTTCCTCGCGCCGGTCGAAGCGCAGGCACGCACGACCCTCCTGCTGGCGTTGGTCGTGGCCGCTGCGGTGGTGGCGATTGCCATCGGCCTCGCCCAGGTCCTGACACGGCCCATTGCCAGCCTTACCCGTACGGCTGCCGAAGTCTCTCAGGGTAACCTGGGGGTGCAGGCAGAAGTTGGGACGGATGACGAGATTGGCGTGCTGGCGCAAACTTTCAACACTATGACCGTCCGCCTGCGAGAACTGGTTACCGGTCTGGAACGCCAGGTCGCCCAGCGCACACAGGACCTCCAGCAACGTGCTGAAATGCTGCAAGTGGCCGCCGAAATCGCGCGCGACGCCACTCGTGAGGTTGAAACCCAGGACCTGCTGGACCGTTCCGTAGAACTGATTGCCCAGCGTTTCAGCCTATACCATGTCGGCATTTACATTAACGACTTGCATGATCAGGTAACGCGGTTAATGGCTGGCAGCGATGAACCCGGCAGCCAGCTGGTGGAAAGTGAGCACCGCCTGCGAATCGGTAGCGAGACCAACGTTGGCTACGTGACCCTGATTGGCGAAGCCCGTCTGGCACGGCCGAATGACCCTGCGTTTCGTGTTTCGCTGCACCCGTTGCTGCCCGCCAGCAAATCCCAGTTGGTGGTTCCCCTGCGCGTGGGCGAACAAATCATCGGCGCCATTGATATGCAAAGCGAACGCGGCGACCAATTCCGCGAGGAAGACCTGCCCGTGTTCCGCAGTCTGGCCGATCAGATCGCCATCGCCATCCAGAAAAACGATTTGCGCCGCGAGGTCCAGCAGACCCTGACCGAACTGGAATCTGCGTATGGTCGCTATACCCGTGAATCGTGGCGCGCGTTCGTGCAGGCGCTGGAGAATTCCGGGTATCGCTATCGCCAGCTCTCGGTGGAACCGATTAATACCGAGGGAGACGAAGCCCGCCTCGCATGGGAGCGCGGCGAGACCGTCCTTCTCCATGGTCGTGAAACCGGCAATCCCCAGGAAAGTCTGCTGGCTGTGCCAATGAAAGTCCGCGGTGAGGTCGTGGGCGTGCTGAATTTGAAATTGCAGAACGACCACGTGCCGCAGGAAACCGCCACGCTGATTGAGGAAGTCTCCAGCCGCTTGAGCCTGGTACTGGAGAACGCCCGCCTCGTTGAAGTTGCCCAGCGGCGCGTGCAACGCGAGCGCCTGACTACTGAAATCACCGGCCGCATGCGCCAGTACCTGGACATCGACTCGGTATTGAAAATCGCCATTGAAGAGATCGGCCGCCGGCTGGAATTGCCTGAAGTTGAAATTCGGTTGCGCGGCACCCCCGCAGCGAGTTCCAACGGCGCCAGCCACGGCGGAAGCAATGGTCACACGATTCAGAACGGGGATCGCAACCCATGAAACTTCTCCGCGATTCACGCGTACAGTTTACGTTGGCCGGCGTTCTCTTCGGGTTGATGTTCCCCGTAATCGCCACCACCATCGATGTCCTGGTGATTAACCGGCACCCGCTTACCCTCAGCAATATCCTGCTTGCGCAGTTGAATGAACCCCTGCTCTGGATCATTGACACAGCCCCAATCTTTCTCGGCCTGTTCGCGTTCGTCGGCGGTTATTTCCAACATCGTGTGGTCCTTCTTTCCGAGGACCTGCAATTGCAGGTAAACACGGCTAACACGCTGGGCAAGGAGCTTGAATCCCAGAACAGGATTCTTGAAGCCCGCGTGGTTGAACGCACCTCGGCGCTTGAGCGGCGCGCACAGTTCGTGGAAGCCGCCGCGGATGTTGGCCGGGCGGCCACCTCCATCTATACCCTCGACGACTTGCTGCCCCAGGTGACCCAGTTCACCAGCGAGCGCTTCGGGTTCTACCACGTCGGCATCTTCCTGGTGGATGACTCCGGTGAATTTGCTGTTCTGCGTGCCGCCAACAGCGATGGCGGAAAACGAATGATAGCTCGCGGTCACCGCCTCAAGATCGGCGAAGAAGGTTTGGTGGGCTACGTGGTGGCACGCGGTGAGGCGCGCATTGCCCTCGATGTGGGCGAAGACACAGCGCACTTTGCCGCGGCAGAACTCCCTGAAACGCGTTCGGAAATGGCCCTGCCGCTGTATTCCGGCGGACGCCTCTTTGGCGCGCTGGACATCCAGAGCCGTGAAGCCGCCGCCTTTACCAATGAAGACATCATCGTCTTGCGAGTACTGGCCGATCAGGTCTCTATGGCAGTCAACAACGCGCTATTGTTCGAACAGTTACAGACAAGCGTGGATGCTGAACGCCGCGCTTATGGAGACGTCAGCCGGCGCGCCTGGCGCGAACTGCTGCGCCCCGGCCAGGATATCGGGTTCCGTTTCGCGGATAATCGCGTTACTGCCGCCCGCGGCGCCTGGTCACCGTTGATGCTTGAAGCCGCCAGCCGCGGTCAAAGCCTGCAAGGTTCTGAAGAAGGTCGCCCCGTCATCGCGGTGCCGGTAGAAGTGTCCGGCCAGCCAATCGGCGTACTTCATTTGCGCAAGAACGCAGGTGACCGCCCCTGGGCGGACGAGGAAGTTGACCTGATCCATCGCCTTGCCGAACAACTCAGCCAGGCCGTCAATAGCGCCCGGCTCTACCAGGAAACGCAGCGTCGCGCCGCGCAGGAACAGGTAACCAGCGAGATTGCCAGCAACTTGCGCCAGACGCTGGACATTGATGCCGTGTTACGCACTGCCGTCCAGGAACTGGGGGAGACGTTCTCCGCCCGCGAAGTCGTTATCCGGATTAACCCGGAGCAGAAGGTCTAACGCATGCGACGAATCGTGACCAACATTCGCACGCCGCTCTATATCCTCAACGGAGCCAACTTCCTGGCGTCGACGCTGCTGCTGTTAACACAGTATCTTCCGGATATCACCAACAATATCCCGGAAACCATCCTGACCGGCCTGATTATGGCATCGGCGATTTTCGGCGTGACGCTCACCCGGCAGGGGCGCACTCAGGAAGCTGCGGTCATTTTCCTGGTCACCGTCCTCATGGTCGCGTCCGTCCTCGGCTACCTGTTCAGCGGCCTGGCAAATCCAGCGGTCATCGCCATGTACTTCGTCGTGCTGCCATTTGCGGGGCTGTACCTGGAACGGCGTTTCTATTTCATCTCGGCCGGTGTGGTCTTCCTGCTGATGTTATGGTTCTATGTCGGTGGCTTGCAGGGGTTTGGCGGCATGGATTCCATCAGCATCGATGAATTCGCCGTTTCACTCACCGCGCTCATTATTGTGACCGGTACGCTGGACTTTACGTCCAGCCGCTTCCGGAATTCGCTATCCGAAGCAGAAACCAATCGCAAGGTGCTGACGAGCCAGAATGAAGAACTGCTGGCCGTGCGCGCCGACCTTGAATTACGCGTAGCCGAACGCACCCAGGACCTGGACCGCCGCAATCGCTACCTCACCGCCATCTCAGAGATCGTACGAGAAACCAGCGCCCTGTTGGATGAAAATGCCATTCTTCAACGCGCAGCAGACCTGATTGCCCAGCGCTTTGACTTATATCATGTAGGCATTTTCCTGGTGGATATCAAGGGCGAGTACGCCGTACTCTCCGCGGCATCTTCGGAGGGCGGTCGCCAGATGATAGAGCGCGGTCACCGTCTGCTGGTTGGCAAGCAAGGTATGGTTGGTTATGTCACCGGCATCGGTCTGTCGCGCATCACTCAGGACACTACCCTGGACCGCATTCACTCTTCTTCACCCGAACTACCCGACACCCGCTCCGAGATGGCCTTGCCGCTGAAAGCACGTGATGAAATCATCGGCGCGCTGGACATCCAGGCTTCCATGCCCAATTCCTTTAGCCAGCAGGATGTGAACATCCTTCAGACGCTTGCTGACCAGTTGGCGTTGGCAATCTCCAATTCCCGTTTGTACCGCCAAAGCGCCGAAGCCCTTGAAGAGGTCCAGCGGGCGTATGGCGAACTCAATCGCCGTGGCTGGCTGGAAGCCCAGCGCCAGGGCCGCCTGCCCGCCTATCGCTATTTTGCCGGCGCGCGCCAGAAAGCGAATCGCGTCGAATCTGGCTCACTGCCCGCGCTGGATAACCCCAATGCCACGCATATTCCCATCCGAGTGCGCGGCCAGGTAATCGGCACAATCGACATCGAACGCCAGGGCACCACGGAGTGGTCAACCGAAGAACAAAACATGCTTCAGACCATTTCCGATCAACTCGGCATCGCGCTGGACGGCGCCCGCCTGTTTGACGCCACCCAACAGCGCGCCGCCAACGAACGCTTGATTTCAGAACTCACGGCGGAAATCCGTGAATCGCTGGATATGGAAACCATCCTGCGCACCACCGCGGACCGCCTGCGCCAGGAACTCGCCCTGCCGGAAGTTACCATCCGCCTCACCGAGCGCGCCCCGCAAAACGGCCAGAAGGAACAGGCCGGCTGATTGAAAACGCCATGACGACTCCCGTCCACTCCTCCCCTGCTCCGTCCAACCGCTTTGGCGGCATCTATGCCCTCGCCCTACGTTTAGGGCAGTGGCTGTCGCTCGCTTCCATCGCGTACACGATTATCGTGTATTTCCAGACCCGCGCTCTGCCCGTCCTTGGGGTGACTGCAGGCGTGTTCCTCACATTCCTGCTAGTCCGCGCAGCGGGGCGCCGTTTCCCGCAAGACCCGGATGGCTCTGCTCTGCTGGCAGGGCTTGGCATTATTTCCTCATACCTCAGCGGCGAGTTGTTCTATGCCGGGCTGACATTGTTCAACCTGTTGGGCGGCGTGCTGATGCTGGGTGCCGTATGGATGCTCGTCCGGCCGCAGCGCGGAGCGCGCTGGCTTGGATTAATGGGGGTATTCACTCTTCTGATTCTGCTTGCCAGCCGTATCCCACTGCTGGAACGGATGGATACCACTGTGTTTGTGGGTCAGAACTTCGCTGGCCCATTCTTCACCGCTGTCACGGTCGTCTTTATTCTGGTTCAGTTGGTGCGCTCGATTCGGGTGCGCGGTTTGCGTAACCGACTCCTATCAACACTACTGCTGGTCAGCTTTGTCCCAGTTCTGGTTGTCGCCATCCTCACAGGTCTATTTGGTTTCCAAACCGGCCGCCAGCAGGTTACCAACCAATTAGAAGCCGTTGCCGCCCTTAAGGAGTCACAGATTGACGCCTGGCTGGATGACCAGCGGGTAAGCTTTGAAAGTATTGCCCGCCCTGGGTTTGGCGCCAGCAGTATTCAGGACTATCTGGAGGGCGAACCCAGCCGCCCCACGACCCTCACCGCCCAAATCCGCATTCTGGACGAGTTCAAACGCCTGGCTGCTGCCAACGATGCATTTGCCGAAATCTTCTTCATCGACATTGACGGCAGTGTCCGCGTCGCCACCAATGGCGAGCGCCTTGGCAGCGTGGTCGCAGGCCAACCCTACTTCCGAGCCGGTCTGCAGGGCTATAACGTGCAGGCGCCGGTCTACTCCACCACGCTGGATGTCCCCGTCTCGTACCTGTCGCGTCCCATCTTCAATACCAGCAACCCGCGCCCGGGCCAGCAGCCGTTGGGCGTGCTCGTCGCCCGTCTCAATCTGGACGTGCTGGACACAATTCTGACCGAGCGCGCCGGTCTGGGCGAAACAGGAGAAACGTACCTGGTCAGTGGAGCGTTCGACTTACTCACGCCATCCACGGATCCGGAGGACTATCCGGTCGGCTTCACCATCGTCCGCACCACCGGTTCATTGAGCGGTGCAGAGACTCGTGGTGAAGGTTCGGCCCTGTATGTAGATTATCGTGGTGTACCGGTGCTTGGCGTTTATCGTTGGGTATCGAATCTGCACACCTTATTGATGGTGGAGCAGAATCAGGAAGAAGTATTCGCCGCCCTTCGGCTCAATGTGTTGCTGAACGTCGGCATCGCCATCCTTACCGCTTCCCTGGCCTTATCCATCGCCATCTCGTTGGCGCAGAACATCTCGGAACCCATTGTCGCTCTGGCCGGAGATGCCAGCCGCATCGCGTCCGGCGAAATTGAACGCATCGAAACTCTGGCCCGTGAAGATGAAATTGGCGATCTCAGCCAGGCGCTCAACACAATGACCGGCCGACTGCAGGAAAACGTGGAAAACCTGGAATCCATCGTGGCTGAACGTACCCGTGAGGTGGAACGGCGCGCCAGCTACCTGCACGCTGCGGCAGAAGTCGGTAAGGCCGCGACCCAGATTTACCGCCTTGAAGACCTGCTCACTCCAGTTACGCACCTTGTTAGTGAACGCTTCAACTTTTATCACGTCGGTATTTTCCTACTGGATGAAACCCGTGAATTTGCCGTTCTCCAGGCGGCGAACTCCGAAGGCGGCTGGCGCATGCTGGCCCGCGGCCACCGTCTGAAAGTAGGCGAACAGGGCATTGTGGGTTATGTGACCAGCGCTGGCCAGCCGCGTATTCAACAGCACGTCGGTGAAGACGCGGTGTACTATGCCAACCCGGATCTGCCCTACACCCGTTCCGAGATGGCGCTGCCTTTGAGGGCCGGTGGTGAACTACTGGGTGCGCTGGACGTCCAGAGTACTGAAGAGAACGCCTTCGGCCAGGATGACATCGAAGTACTCCAGGTGCTGGCAGACCAGGTTGCGCTCGCGATTGCGAATGCCCGCCTGTTTGAGCAGTTGCGACAGAGCATCGAGGCCGAACGCCGTGCCTTTGGTGAACTCAGCCGTGAAGCCTGGTCAGACATCCTTCAGGCGCGCCAGATTTCCGCCGTCCGCAGCGATTCGCGCGGTGTCGCGGTAGTCGATTCGAATTGGACTGACGAAGCTCGCCAGGCAATGGAACAGAGCCAACTTGTCCATCCGGGTTTGGATCGAGTAAGCCAACGTTACCCGCTGGCCGTCCCGGTGCGAGTACGCGGCAACGTGGTCGTGGGCGTGCTGGAAACCTACAAACCCGCCGAGGAAGGCGACTGGACCACCCAGGAACTGGATGCCTTGCAGGCCCTTTCCGAACAACTGGGCATCGCGCTTGAAAACGCCCGCCTGTTTGAGCAGACCCAACGCCTGGCTCAGCGCGAACGCATCGCTGCCGATGTCTCCGGCAAAGTCTGGTCGTCGTCCGATGTCGAAACGATTTTGCAGACTGCCGTCCAGGAACTGGGGCGCGCCCTGCATGCCTCGCAGGGCAGCATCCGTCTGCGCCTGGCGAGCGAAGGCGCGGCCTCCAACGGGCACGCCGCCAATGGCGGAAACGGCGCCATCCCGGATCATAGCAATGGCAGCACAGGGCTGGAGGTAAATGAATGAATCGCTTCATCTTTAACCTTCGCAACCCTCTGCTGATGGTTAACTCCCTGGCAATGATTACAGCCTTGGGCATCTTCCTTTATTTCTTTTTGCCGGACGTTGCAACTTACAGGCAGGAAACTTTAATCACCGGATTCGTTTTCTTTGGTGCAGCAATTTCCTTCATCTATGCCGTACGTAATCGCATCCAACTGTCAGCAACGACCTTTATTACCCTTGCCGTTGCGGCCGCCGCTACATTGGGCTATTCAATTGGTGGGCTAAGCAACCCCACGGTGTATGGTTTGCTCTTCATCGCCATGCCCTTCGCCAGCCTGTACTTTGACCGCAGCTTCAACAGGGCTCTGGCCGCCAGCAACATTGCGATTATCGTTGCGTTGTATTGGGGTGGCGTGAACGGTCTCGCCGGCATGCTGCCTATCGACGCGGATGACTTTGTCATCATGGTGCTCAATATCCTCGGTACCGGGGCCATATTGGACTTCACCCTGACTCGCTTCCGTTTCTCTTTGCAGGAAGCAGAGGCCGCCCGAGATGAACTCACCGCCCGCAACCTGGCGCTGGACGAGTCCCGAGGTGAACTCGAATTACGCGTAGACGAGCGCACCCGCGATCTGGCCCGGCGCGCCGCTCAACTGGAAGCCTCTGCCGAGGTGGCCCGTGAAGCCGCAGTCATCCGCAATCTGCAGGCACTACTGGATCAGGTGGTCAATCTCATTTCGGCACGTTTTGGCTACTATCATGCCGGTATTTTCCTGCTGGACGAAGCCCGCGAATATGCCGTCTTACAGGCAGCCAGTAGCGAGGGCGGCCTGCGTATGCTGGCGCGCGGCCATCGCCTCCAGGTAGGCAAAGTCGGTGTCGTGGGCTTTGCCGCCGGGCAAGGTCAACCCCGTATTGCCCAGGATGTTGGCGCTGACGTCATCTATTATGACAATCCGGACATGCCGGAAACCCATTCCGAACTGGCGCTACCTCTCAAAGTGCGCGACGAAATCATCGGCGTACTGGATGTGCAGGCGCGCGAACAAAACGCCTTCACTGCGGAAGGCATGCAAATTCTCACAATTCTGGCTGACCAGGTAGCCGTAGCCATCGAAAACGCCCGCTTGCTGGAAAGCAGCCGTCGCGCCTTGGAAGAACTTCAGGTGGTCTATGGCCAGCGCGTGGCGCAGGCCTGGCGACGCCGCCTTGAGACCGAATCCCCCGAATACCGTTACGATCGACTCGGCATCGCTCAGGCCGCTCATGGCGCGCCGTTGCAGGCTGGGGACCCGGAACGCTTCCTCTCCCAGTCCATCATTTTCCGCGACCAGCCAATTGGCGCGCTGGAACTCATGCGTGAGGACAGCGAACCGCCCTTCACTCCGGAAGAGCGCTCACTGGTTGAAGACATCATGGAGCAGACCGCCCTGGCGCTGGAAAACGCCCGCCTGGTGGACGAAATCCGCCTGCGCTCTGACCAGATTCAACTCCTGCAGGAAATCACTTCACTGGCCGCGTCCTTGCGTTCGGAAGAAGAGTTGCTTCAGGAAGTGGCAGAGAAGCTTCAGGCAGGCATGGATCTTCTGCATGCCGGCGTCGTACTCTTCAATGAAGAGCGCACAGAGGGCACGGTCGTTGCTACTGCCTCACGCAAAGGCGCCCCGGGTGCCAGTGCTATCGGTAATGTACTGCCCTTGCGAGACAACGCACCCACACTGGAAGTCATCGACACGCACCGCCCGGTGATTATCTACGACGTCCAGAATCACCCCGGTACTGCGGCGTTCCGCGAATCAATGAAACCGCGCGGCACCTACACACTCGCCATCATCCCGCTCATCACCCGCGGGGAGGTGATTGGCAGCATCGGCTTGGATGTGGCGGAAGCCAACCGCCGCTTTGATGAGGAAGACCTTACCCTCTTTAATCAGGTTAGCGCCCAGGTGGCTCAAGCGCTGGATAGCACCCGTCTATTCCAGGCAGAACAGCGCGGCCGCCAGGCCGCCGCCGCCCTCCTGGAGATCACCCAGATCGCCGCGTCAACCCTTGAGTTACGGCAGGTATTGCGCGAGGTCACCCAGCGGTCCGCCCGCGCCGTCCAGGCCGATCGCTGCTCCGTATTTCTCATCGATCCAAAATCCGATTACCTGGAACCGGTGATGGCCCAATACGCCGATGGCCGGGCGGATGAAACGCTGTGGCAGCAGTTCCGCACTGTGGGCTTTCTACCGCTTGAGGCGGTTCCCGCTCTGCAAAAAGTTGCCGCTACCCGCCAGCCGCTGGCGCTCAATGCGCCGCCCACCGCGGAAATGTTGCCGCCCTCCTGGCTCTCCGCCTTCCGCAGCCAGACCACGCTGGCCGTGCCGCTGCTCAGTCAGAACCGGGTCATTGGCATCATGATTTTCGACCACATCCGGCCCGGCACAGCCTTCGCGCCAGACCAGGTAGACCTTGCCCAGACGATTGCCGGTCAGGTGGCTACCACTATCGCCAATGCCAACCTGTTCGAACAAACCGTCCGGCGTGCTGAGCGCGAACGCCTGGTTTCCGAAATCACCACCAAGGTGCGAGCCAGCAACGACCCGCGCGTTATCCTGCAGACGGCAATCTCCGAGCTTCGCAGTGCACTCGGGGTGCGGCCCGGCGGCGCGGCGGTGCGCACACAACAGTCTGACTACCCGGGTGGCAACGGCGCAGTCACAAACGGTTCCAACGGCCACACCATAAAACCTGCCAGCGCTGAACAGGAAGAATAACTATGCCCTACAAGATCGCAGTTGCCAACGAAAAAGGCGGAGTCGCCAAAACCACATCGGTGGTCTCACTCGCCGGCGCCCTAGTGGAAATGGGTCACCGCGTGCTGGTGGTGGATCTGGATCCCCAGGCGAACCTCACGCTGGCCCTGGGGCTCAAGCCCAAGGATGTCACTCACTCTGTAGCCCAGGTGTTGCTCAATTCCCTGGACCCGAAGGAAGTCATCCGTACCACCGAGGTCGAGAACCTCGACCTGCTGCCCTCCAATGCCGAAATGGGACTGGCCGAACGTTTCCTGCCGGTGCGCCAGTCCTATGACACCATTCTGCGCAGCTCGCTCAGCAACAACCTGCCCTACGATTACATCCTGTTCGATTGTCCGCCCGCGTTGGGCGCCATCACCCTCAATGCCATCACCGCCGCGGATATGCTCGTCATCCCCACGCAGGCCGAATATTTCTCTGCCTATGCCCTCAAGAGCATGATGAGCGCCATCCGCAAGGTGCGCGACCAGAGCAACCCCAACCTGAATTACAGGGTTTTCATTACAATGTACGACCGCCGCAACCGCACCCACCGCACGTTGTTGGAGCAGTTGCAAACGACTTTCGGCAACGATGGATTGTTGGAAACAATCATCGAAACCGACACCAAGCTGCGCGAGAGCCCGATTGTGGGCATCCCGATCATGTACTATGTATCCCGGACACGCAGCGCCGAGCAATACCGTGCGCTGGCCCAGGAGCTGATTCACGATGTCGAAAAGATCAAAGTCCGAACAGCTGCATAATCGGCTTGAAAATCTCTTCGACGAAATCGAAGAGAATGCCGGGACGCGCGGCCTGGCGGCGGAAGCCGTCACGCACGGGTGGACCTGGGAAGCCGACGCGTCCGGAGTCTATACGGTATGCAGCCCTGAGGTGAAGAAACACCTGGGCCTTGCCCCCAAATCCGTGGTCGGCCAGAAGATCGCGAATTTCGGTCTGAGCCGCAGCGCACAGCAAAGCGTCCGCAAAGCGCTGAAAGACGGAAAGTTCCCGGTTCAATTGCATATGACGGTTAAAGGCAAGAACGGTACTGCCCCGGCAGTCACCCTGCACATCTTTGCCACCACCGCCGCGGATGGCTCTTTACTTGGTTATCACGGGTTCGCTGAAGTGCAGAAGGCCGGCGAGCTTTCTCTGCCCGCCGAGGCACCGGCTGCTCCCAAACGAGCCTCTTTGCCTTCCCCTGCCCCGAAGTCCCAGGCCAAGCCTGCCGCGAAGAAGCCTGCAAAAGTAAAGCAGACCGCGGCGAAGCCCGTGGCCAAACCGAAGCCAACAAAACCGGCAAAGAAAACCAAATCCGCTCCTCACGCACCCCAGCCGCCGGTACTGGCATCCCCGGAAGTTGAGACAGAAACAGCCGCTGAAGTTCAAGTCTCCGCCATCGCCGAACCCATCGCAGAGATTCCGGTAATTCAGGATGCGCCGCCGGAAATCGATTCAATGCCTGAACCGGAAGCGATGCCTGCCGAGCCGGTGGAAGAACCCATGGCTGCGCCGGAACCGGAGAGCCCCACGCCGGAGCCCATCGCAGAGGTGGAAACACCGCCCGCCGCAGAACCCGAGATTGAAACGCCGCCGGTGGCCGCCGAATCTGCCCCGGCCTCCATTTCTGATTCCAGCGCAGCGCTACGCGCCGTTCGCCCCGCGCCGCGCCCGGAGATTCTCCACAGCCCAACGCCGGTCGCCTTCCAGACGGATACGGAAGGGTTGCTCGGCCTCATCGATGCCGACGCCAACCGGGCCTGGACCGAGGATGAACTGCTCCTCGTACAACAGGTTTCCGACCAGCTCACGCTGGCCATGGAAAACGCCAACCTGTTCCAGCAAACCCAGCAGGCGCTCTCCGAAACCGACGCACTGTACCAGGCCTCCGCCGAACTCAACGCCGCCAGCGAATATGGGGAGGTCTTGAGCACCCTGTTGCGTCACACCATTCTGGGCATAAACACCAGCCACGTTGCAATTCACATCTTTGAATTCCCATGGAACTCACCTGGCACCCCGCCCGGCTGGTTCCAGGCATTGCACAAGTGGACCGCCGAGCGCGGTCTGGAAGAATCGTCGTTCCGCCTGCGTTTCAACCTGCAGGATGTACTGCAACGCGATCAGATGACCCTGGTGCAGGATGTGAACACTGACCCACGCGTACCTGCAGCCAACCGCGCCTACTTCGCCATCGAGAACCGGGCGCGCAGCCTTCTGTTCATTCCCATCGTCAGTGGTACAGACTGGTTGGGTTTCATTGAAGGATTCTTCTCCACCCGCCAGGAGTTTAACGAAGAGCAATTGCGCCGTCTCACTAGCGTCGCCGGTCAGGCCACGGAAAAGATCACCAGCCTCTTCCTCAATAACCGCATCGTGCGCCGGCGCGCCAACGCCGACCAGTTGAACACCCTGGCCCGCCAGATGGCAGAGATTCCATCTGAACAGGACCTGCGCCGCTTCGTCATTCAGCAGGTGTTTGATTATCTTCAACCCGATCAGATTTCGCTGTTCGAATGGGACACATCCGGCCGCACGTTGCACCTGCTGGAGCGCATCCTGGCAGATTCTGACCACCCCGAAGATGAGTACACCCTTGGTCAGACCTTCAAGTCCGGCACCCGCCCGGACTTGGAACGGGTGGCCTCGAGCCGCCGCGCAACCTATGAAGTCCAGGCCTGGCAACGTGGTTTGATTCGCGAACATTACACCCTCCCCTGGCTGGTTGGCGAACAGGTGCGGGGTGTGTTGGAGGTCTTCCACACAGCCCGCAGCGCGGTCGTTAGCGACCTTGACCAGGAATATATCGAGGGCATCACGCTGCAGGCCGCCTCTGCTTTGGAACGTGTGCGTCTATTTGAACAAACCCAGGCTGCTCTGGCCACCACAGATGAACAGGCGCGCCGCCTCCGCATTTTGAATGAACTGAGCGCCCAGCTCACTGCCGCGCCGACCCTGAAGGACATCTACGACCTCACTATCGGCAAGTCCGCCGAGATTTTCCCATCCGAGCGCATTTCGTTGACGCTGGTGAGCCAGGACGGCCAATCTGTGGAAGTTGCCGCCGTGCTGAATGCCGACGGCCAATTGGAACTGGGTGCGCGCCTGCCCCTCGCGGGCACTGCCAACCAGACCGTCATTGATGAAAACCGGATTGTGGCTGTGCCGGATACCGGCCCCGCCTCCCCCGATGCCATCCGTGCCTTCATTGTGGGACCTCTGGTGGTTGGTGGCGAAGTCATCGGCACGCTCAACGTGGGCAGCCGTACGCCGCGTTCCTTTGAAGAGCGCGACAGTGATGTGCTACGCCAATTGCTCTCTCTGGTTGGCGCGGTGGTAGAGAACCGCCGTCTATTTGAAGGTATTCAAGAAGCCCTCGCCACTACGGAAGAGCAGGCCCGCCGCCTCACCCGGCTGAATCAGATGTCCAGCCAGCTCAGCCAGAGCACGGACCTGGAACAGATGTATCGCATTGCTGTGGAACGCTCGCGCGAGATCTTTAACGCTGATCGCGCCAGCCTAACCCTGCGCACGGGTGAAACGGATGAACTGGTCGTTGTTGCTGCCAGCGGCGCGGACGCGGATGTTCCCGCTGGCGCACGCATCAAAGTGCGCGGTGGCATCCAGCGCGCACTTGAAACCAGAGCTATTACCATCACCGACCAACTGGACCCAGACGATGAACTGAATGGCCTTCAGAGCACGATGGTCGCGCCACTGGCAACCGCCGGCGAAACATTCGCCACCCTAAACCTCGGCTCGGCGCGCCGTGGCGGATTCAGTCTGCGTGACCAGGACTTCATGCGCCAGGTGGTTTCATTGCTGTCCAGTACGATTGAAAATCAGCGCCTGTTCGGCCAGATTCAACGCCGCAGTCTCCAACTGGAAGCCTCGGCGGAAGTCTCGCGGGTCGCTTCAACCATCCTCGAAATTACCAAACTACTGCCCCAGATCGTGAACCTGATTAAGAACGGTTTTGACCTGTACTATTGCGGCTTGTTCCTCGTCGATACGACGGGCGAGTGGACCGGCGAATCTAACCGCTGGGCGGTCCTGCAGGCCGGCACCGATGAAGCCGGCCGGCAGATGTTGATGAACGGCCACAAACTTGAGATCGGTGGCTCGTCCATGATTGGCGCGGCCGTCGCCGCCGGCCATGCGCGCATTGCACTGGATGTAGGTCAGGAAGCAGTGTTCTTCCGCAATCCCTATCTCCCCAACACCCGTTCGGAAATGGCGTTGCCACTCATTTCACGCGGCCAGGTACTTGGTGCACTCTCCATCCAGAGTGACCAGGAAACCGCTTTCACCCAGGAAGACATTACCTCCCTGCAAACCATGGCTGACCAGATTGCCAACATCATTGAGAACACCCGCCTGTTCAGCCAGACGCAGGACCGTGCTGAGGAATTGACCATTCTCAATGAAATGGCGCGCGCCTTCACCCAGTCGCTGGACATAAACACGGTGTCGGAAGTCACGTACCAGTACACCAGCCGCCTGATGGATTCGGACAATTTCTATCTCGGCCTCTATCATGCGGAAGAGAATGAAATCGAGTTCAAGCTGTTCACCGAAGATGGCCGCCGCATCCCGCCCCCGGAAGAGCGCTTTAAGCTGGGCGTGGGCCTCACTGACCACATCGTCAAGACCCGTGCTCCTCTGCTGATTGAGGAAAACGTCGAGGCGTTCCTGGTGGGCCTTGGTCTGACCCCCCGCGGCCGCCCCGCTCTGTGCTGGCTTGGCGTGCCCATGTTGCGTGGTGAAGAAGTGATGGGCGTGATTGCCGTCCAGTCATATTCTGCGCCACGCATCTATAACCAGCACGATGCTGACTTGCTCAGCGCCGTCGCCAACCAGGCAACCGTCGCCATCAACAACGCCCGCCTGTTCCAGCAGGTCCAGGCCCGTGCCCGCCGTGAAACTCTCCTCCGTGAGATTACCGCCCGGGTTCACTCTTCGGCGGACCCGGATACCATCCTGCGCACCGCGGTGCGCGAAGTCGGTTCGGCATTAGGTCGCGAGACATTCATCCAACTCCAACCCCGCCGCGAAAGTCCGACCGATGTAAACACCGTTACCAACCCGGTGCGCCGCGCCGGCAGGAACGGTGAAGAAGGCAACAAGCCATGAACATTGAACAGCGCTCCTGGACGTCCGCCTCCGGCTGGCTGCCTACTCCGTTGCGACCGGGGCTTCCCGCCCAATTGGTGCTGCTCTTTGGCGCCAAGGAACTGCTGCGCGAGCGCGCCCAGTTGGCACAGATTCGTGCCGCTTATCCCTCGGCGCGCATCGTGGGCTGCTCCACCTCAGGAGAAATCAGCGGTCTGCGGGTGATGGATCACTCGCTCTCGCTGACTGCCATCCAATTTGAGCACGCCAAAATCAACCTGGCCTCCACCCTGCTGGTGGAGGTCGAAGGCAACTCCTTCAACGCCGGTCGTCGCCTCGCCACCCAACTCCCGCGCCAGGGCCTGGTTCACGTGCTGGTGTTCTCGGATGGCAGCGCCGTCAACGGCAGTGAACTGGTGCGCGGCCTCACAGAAATCCTGCCTGCCGGGGTTGCCGTCACCGGCGGGTTGGCCGGCGATGCCGACCGCTTTGAAGACACGCTGGTTGTCCTGGATGACGACCCGCGCCCCGGTCTCATCGTGGCCATCGGTCTGTACGGCGAACGCCTGCGGATTGGCTATGGCTCCATGGGCGGCTGGGATCCATTCGGACCGGACCGGGTCGTGACCCGCGCCAAAGATAACGTGCTTTACGAACTGGACGGCCAATCTGCCCTCACCCTTTACAAGCGTTACCTCGGTGATTACGCCAATGAACTACCCTCTGCCGCGCTGTTGTTCCCGCTGGCGCTGCGCGACCCCAATGGGCATGAAGTGGTGCGCACCATCCTCAATATTGACGAGATTCAGCAAAGCATGACATTTGCCGGCGACGTGCCCCAGGGAGCCACCGTGCGCCTGATGAAGGCCAACTTTGAACGCCTGGTGGATGGCGCACAGGACGCCGCTGAGGCCTCGTATCGATCCATCGGCAGCCAGTCGCCGGAGTTCGCCCTGCTCATTTCCTGCGTAGGGCGCAAACTGGTGCTGAAACAGCGCGTCGAAGATGAGATTGAAAGCGTGCAGGAAGTCCTTGGCGAGGGCACCGTGCTGGCGGGCTTCTATTCGTACGGCGAAATCAGCCCGGCCGCGCCCAACGCCTCCTGCGAGTTGCACAACCAGACCATGACCATCACCACCTTCTCCGAAAGGGAGACGGCCTGATGCATCGACTGCTCAAGCGCCAGCTAAAGCGCCACCTCGGCGAAGACGCCCAACTTCCAAAGGAAGTGGAAGCCCTGTTGGAGGCCGTTAACCAGGCCTATGAACAGGCGGACCTGGACCGCACCATGGTCGAGCGGTCGCTTGAACTGACCTCTGACGAACTCACGCATCGCAACCTGCAACTCCAGCGTGACCTGCAACAGCGCACGATTATTGAGCAGGCGCTGCGCAGCAGCCAGGAGCGCATGCGCCTCATCCTGGATACCTCGCCCCTGCCAGTGATGCTCTACGATGCGCAGGGCGCAGTGGAGTACATCAACCCGGCCTTTGAACGCCTCTTTGGCTGGAAACTGGGCGATTTTGCCCAACTCCGCGCCGGGTTCATCCCGGAAGACATCTACTACCAGGCGCTGGCCCAGCTCCAGCAAGCCCAGGAAGGCCAGGGACCGGCGGAGTTTGAAAGCCAGCGCGCCGCCCGCGATGGCCGCCTGCTGGATGTTCAGATTAACGTGGCCAACCTGCGTGACCCGAAGGACGAGACCGCCGGGATGGTCGCCATTGTGCGCGACATCACCGAAGGCAAGGCCCGCCAGATTGGCATTGAACGTTCGCAGCGCCAGTTGTCTGAAGCCATCGCCTTCTTCCCGGAAGCCATCCTGATGATTGATGAGCAGGGGCGCGTGGCCGCCTGGAACCAGGCGATGGAAGCCCTCACCGGCATTTCGGAAGAACAGATGCTGGGCCGCGGCGACTATGCCTATGCCGTGCCCTTCTTCGGTGAAGCGCGCCCCATGCTGATTGACTACGTTCACCGGCCGCTGGAAGAAGTCCGCGAACGCTACCCCAGCGTCATCCAGCAGGGTCAGTCTTTCCTTACCGACGACGCCTTCCTGCCCAACTTCCGCGGCGGCATGTACCTGTGGGGCAAAGCGCGTGCGCTTTATGATTCGGACGGGAACTACCTGGGCGCGATTGAAGTGGTGCGCGACGTTACCGAGCGCCGCAAGTCTGAACAGGCGATGCGCGAACAACGCGCCTTCCTGCGCCAGGTGATTGACGCCAACCCCGACTATATTTTCGCCAAAGACCGCCAGGGACGATTCTCGCTGGTCAATCAGGCGATGGCCGAAGCCTACGGCGCCACGGTTGAAGCGCTGATTGGCAAGACCGATGCTGACTTCAACAACAACCCCGAGGAAGTTGAGTCCTTCCAGAAGACCGACCTCGAAGTGATTGAAACCGGGCGCGCCGTTTTCATCGCCGAAGAGCAGATTACCGATGCAAGTGGAAATCTGCGCTGGATACAGACCGCAAAACGCCCGCTGCTGAATGAAAACGGCGAGGTGGAACAGGTGCTGGGCGTCTCCACTGACATCACCGAGCGCAAGACCACTGAGCAGGAACTCACCCGCCGCAACCTGATTCTGGAAACTCTTAACGCTATCGCTAAAGAGACCAGCCCCACATTGGAGTTTGGGCCGCTGCTCAACAACGTCGCCCGCATGCTGTGCCAGTTGCTGGATGGCACCAGCGCCTATGTATCCCAATGGGACGTCACCAATCGCACCGTGCGCGTTGTGGCCGAATACGTCAGCCCGCAGGCCGCCCCGGCGGAGCGCGTCTCTGACCTGGGTGAGATTCACAACCTGACGCCCGATGAACTTAACACGCAGCTCTCGTGGCTTTCCGACGCCAACGCGGTTCGAATTGCCCATGTGGATGACCCCGATTTGCCAATTGATGAGCGCGACTACCTGCGGCGGTTTGGCGGCAAGACCCGCCTGATGGTGCCGCTGGTGGGTCCTTCCGGCCTGCCTTTCGGGCATGTCGAAATCTGGGAAAGCCGACGCAAGCGCCAGTTCCCGCCGCAGGACATTGAACTGCTGCAGGTGGTCGCCCGCCAGGTCACCAGCGCCCTCAGCAACGCGCTGCTCTTCGGTTCACTCCAGGAAAACAAAGAATTACTGGGCCAGATTATTGACATCAACCCCAACATGCTGTTCGCCAAGAACCGCCAGGGGCGTTACACCCTCGCCAATTACGCCTTTGCCGCCGCGCTGGGTTACACAGTGGAAGATGTGATTGGCAAGACCGATGCGGAGTTGGGCCGCCTGCCCTCTCGCCTGCTGGAGTATGAAGAGCAGGACCGCATAGTGTTCGAAACCGGCAATGAGGTTTTCAACCCGGAAGAAGTTAACCTGGGTCGCGATGGCCGCCCGCGCTGGCGCCAGACCGTCAAACGCGCGCTGCGCGATGCCGATGGCAAGGTCACGCACGTGCTCGGTATTGTCAATGACATCACCGATATTAAGAACGCCGAACGCACACTGCGCGAAACCGAAGAACGTTATCGCGTCCTGATTGAGAACAGTACCGACGTCATCACCCTGCTGGATGTGGCCGGTGTCATGCTGTCCGCCAGCCCCAACCTTGCCAATGTCCTGGGCTACACAGAAAACGAACTGCTCGGCAAACCATTCTGGGACCTGGTACATGAAGAAGACAGGCCCAATGTGATTAAGGCCTTCGAGGAATCGGTCAGCAACACGCAGGAACCCGTACTGGTGGATTACCGTATCCGGAACAAAGCAGGCGAGTGGCGTAACCTGGAATCGCTGGGTAAGATTTCCACGGCCCCCAACGAGCCGCCGCGCATGTTCATCACCTCGCGTGACATCACTTCCCGCAAAGAAGAACAACTCATTCAAAAAGCTGCCTATGAACGGCGAGGGCGCTATGTGCGCTTCTCTAACAGTGTGGCCAAGAAGATTGCTGCCGCCACCGACCTGGCGACCCTCTACAACCTGGTCGTCAACCAGTTGTGCAGTGACCTGGACTTCAACTACGTTCAGTTCCTGCGCTTCAACGCCGCCGCCAACGCGCTGGTGCTCATGGCCGGCTCCGGGGAGGCTGGCCACCGCACGATGGCGCGTGGCTATCACGTTCAGCTTAATCAGGGCGTTATCGGTCGCGCCGGGGGCCAGGCGCGCTCCGTCCTTGTCGAGAACGTCGCTACTGACCCCCTTTGGAATCCCACCCCAGGGGTTGAAGGCACTGTCTCCGAACTCGCCACACCCGTGATGCTGGGCGATGAACTACTGGGCGTGCTGGACGTGCAGGCCGGGCAACTCAACATGCTGGATGCCGACCTGCAGGTGCTTTTGGAAGTGCTCTCCGGCCAGGTGGCCATCGCCATTGAAGGCATCCGCCTGCGCACAGAGATGGAAGAACGCCTGCGCGAACTTAACGCCCTTCAGCGCCTTTCCACCGGTTCCGGCTGGCAGGCCTACGGCGAAGCGAACTCCGCCCAGCCCGTTGGTTACCGCTTCAGCCAGGACTCGGATGGACCCCAGCCGTACGCGGGTCAATCCCCGGATGACGTCCCGGCGAGCCGGCAAAACCTGGCGGTGCGCGGTGAAACCATCGGTTCAATTGGCATCGCCCATGACCCCGACCGCCCGCTGAGCCCGGACGAACAGGACCTGCTGAACGAAGTAACTGCCGAGGTGGCTGAAGCGCTGGAACGCGCCCGCCTGTTTGAAGCCTCGCAGCGCAGCGCCGCCGAACTGGCCGTGCTTAACGAAATGGGCCAGGCCTTCACCGAAGCGCTTAACGAAGATTCGATCATCGAGAACGCTTATCTGTACGCTGCCCGCCTGCTGGATGTTGAAGATTTCTTCATCGCCCTGCATGACCCGGAGCGCGACCAGATCTCCTTCCCGCTGGTCATCCTGCAAGAGCAGCGCCTGACAGAAAGCCATGAGATGTGGCCGAACTACCAGGTGCGCCCCACCGGCACGGGTCTCACCGGCTGGATTGTTCAAAACCGCCAGTCCGTACTCATCGAGAACAACGCCGAAGAAGTCCTCCAACGCCTCGGCCTGCCTTACATTCAAGTCGGCGGCCAGACGCAAACCTGGATGGGTGTACCCATGACCATTGGTGACCGTGTGCTGGGTGTGATTGCCGCCCAATCTGACACGCGCCCGGGCCTCTACAATCAGCATCACCTCGGCCTGCTCACCTCTGTCGCCAGCCAGGCCGCCATCGCCATTGACAACGCCCGCCTCTTTACCGTTGAGCAGCAGCGTGCGGAGCAGGAACGCCTGGTGCGTACCATCACCGACCGTGTTCGTCGCGGCGCCGATGCCCAGTCCATCCTGCGGGTGGCGCTGGAAGAACTTAGCCAGGTACTCGAGGCTGACCAGGCGGTAGTACGCCTGGGTACCCGTGACCAGCTCCTCAACCTCCAGCCTGCCGCACGGCAAGCCCAGCCAACGCTTTCGGCGCGCCCCTCCCCTGCCCCTGCACAACCAGCGACCAATGGCCAGCCGCCAGAATCCTCCAACGGCGCCCAGACGAACGGCCGCCCGAAACTGGAACCCGGCAAGGAGGAGGACTAACCCATGGCCGTCCGACTCACCATGCCGAATGATGGAATCCTGCGCGCCGTCTTTGAAGGCGACATGGGCCGCGCCGAAATCGACGTCTTCCGGCGCGATTACACCGCGTTTCTGCAGGCGGCCACGCCGGCGCGCCCGGTTCACATGATTGCGGAGGTCAGCCGCCTCGGCAGCCTGTCCTCCTCCGCCCGTAAGTTCCTCACCGAAATCAACCACGACCGCCGCACCGGCCTCATCGCCATCCTGAATCCACCCCGACCGGCGCGTGTGCTGGCGCAGTTCATTAACAAGGCCACCGGCCGCAACAACATCCAGTTTTTCAATGAAGACCAGGACGCCGTAGCCTGGATCCGGGAACACAGCCGCCGCCTGGCCACCGCCTGAGCCGCCGCATGGACCGACTATGACTGACAACGTCTCTCTCGAACAATACAAACACCGGGTCGAACAACTGGGCCAATCCCTGCTGGATGTCATCGCGTCCGTATCCCTCGGCAATTTCAACGTAAATGTGGACCTGCCGGAAGATATCGAAATCCTCGCTGACCTAGGCGTGGGTCTCGAATTCATGATTGAAGACCTGCGCGACCTGGCCAAACAGCAGGACCAGGCGCGCTTTGACCTCGAACAACGCGTGGCCCAGCGCACCCGCGAACTGGAGAGCACTCTTAAGGAACTCCAGACCACCCAGCGCCAGTTGGTCGCCGAAGGCTGGCAGGATTACACCAGCACGGATAACCGGCGTTTCAGCCTGGTACGCGAAGGTGGCGAAGACCGCCCGGAAGAGCACTGGCTGCCCGGCATGGAAAAAGCCGTGGAAGAAGCCCGTACCAACGTGCACGCCAGCGGAGTTTCGGACACCACGTTATCGCTACCCATTCGCCTGCAGGATGAAGTCATTGGCGTGATAGGCTTCAACCGGTCAGACGGCCAGACCTGGAACGAACGCCAGATTGCCACAGTTGAGACGGTTATCGAACAGGTTGGCCTGGCACTTGAAAACCAGCGCCTGTTTGACCGCACCCAGGCGGCCCTGGCCGAAGCCGACACGCTCTACCAGGCGGCGGCAGAACTCAATACCGCCCAGTCTTATGATGACATCCTGCGGGTGATTAAGAAATACACGCTTATCGGCCAGCGCTCGCATGGCATGATCATCGGCTATTTTGAAAAAGCCTGGAACCGCGACAACCCGCCGGAACACATCGACGTGCTCGGCGCCCTTGCGGACGAAGCCATTGACCTGCTGACGGACTACGAACTGACCTCCATGCCCGCAGTGTGGGATTTTGTGCGCCCCAACGAGATCACTTTCGTCAACGATGTGCGCTCCCACCCCCAGATTGACAGCGCCACCAAATACGTCTATCTCAAGAAATTCCATGCCCCGGCCGCCGGCTTCCTGCCGCTGCTGGTCGGTGGTCGCTGGGTCGGTACGGTCGCCACCCTCTTTAAGGGCACGGTGGAGTTCAGCCCGGAAGACCTGCGCCGCGCCCGCGCCGTCATTGACCAGGCATCGGTGGCTGTGCAGAACCTCCGCAACCTGGAACTGGCGGAACAACGCGCCATTGAAGCCCAGCGTCGCAGTGAGGAACTCGGCCTCATCAACCGGGTCGTGTCCAGCGTGGCAGCCACCATGGACTTGCGCCAGTCGCTCGGGTATGTGGCCCACGAACTTAACCGCGCCCTCTCTGAAGTGGATGAAATCGGCATTGCACTGCTCAATGAGAGCCGCACAGAACTGCAGGTCGTCGCAGATTCTTCCAAGAAAACGGGTGCACTCAGCGCCGTGGGTCTGCGCCTGCCGGTGAAGGGCAATCCGTCCACACAACAAGTCATCAATACGATGAAACCGGTTGAGGTTCGCGAACCGGTCTCCAACCCGGATACCGCAGTGGTGAAAGACGTGATGGAAGCCCGCGGCTACCGCAATCTCGTCATCTTCCCGCTCGTCGCCAACAACGAGGTCATCGGCACCGTCGGAGCCGCCATGCTTTCCGAACGCGGCCGTCTGTCCGCCGACGATATGCGCCTGGCAGAGACCATCGTGCTGCAGGCCTCCACCGCCATCCAGAATGCCCGCCTCTTTGAGCAAACTCAGCAAGCCCTCACCGAGACCGCCAACCTGTACCGGGCCAGCGCCGAACTGAATGCCGTCCAGTCCTTTGAGGACGTGCTTATCGTGCTGCGCCGCTACACCATCCTCGGCCAGAACGCCAACCACATCGCTCTCGCCATCTTTGACAAACCCTGGATTGGCGATGACCTGCCCGCCACCATTCACCCGGTGGCCCTGTGGTCGCGCAAAGGAGACCTGCCCGCCAGTTCCCCGGCCCTGCCCACCACCGGCTGGGACAAAGCGCTGCCCGCTGCGCAACGCCTCGAACTCAGTCTGTTCCAGGACCTCAGCGGCCTGGGCGATGTGACCACCAGCCTGCACAGTTTGTTCCAACATGAACACGCCGACGAGTCGTTACTGGTTGCTCCGCTGCTCACCGCCGGACAGTGTATCGGTCTCATTCTCGCGGCCTATCCCTCGCAAACCGAGATTAATGAAGACCAGCGCCGCCGCACCATGGCCCTCGCCGGCCAGGCGGCCGTCGCCATCCAGAACCTCCAGCTGCTGGAAGAGACCCAGCGCCGTGCTCGCCAGCTGGAAGCCGCGGCCGAGATCGCGCGTGACTCCTCCGGCACCCTTGAACTCGAAACCCTTTTGGACCGCGCCATCAATCTGGTGCGCGACCGCTTCGATTATTACCACGTCGCTATCCTGCTGGTGGACGGCCAGGAAATCGTCATCCGCGCCGCCACCGGCGAGGGAGGCCGCGAATTGCTCGCCCAGGGCTTCCGGCTGCCGATTGAGTCAGGCCGTTCCGTGATTGGCACCGTTGCCCACACCGGCAAACCGCTGATGGTCAATGATACTGCGGCGGATCCCATTCACCAATTCCACCCTCTCCTGCCCAACACCCGCTCTGAACTCGCTCTGCCGCTCAAAGCCGGCGACCGTGTCATCGGTGTGATGGATGTGGAGGATGACGTCATCAACGCCTTCAGCCAGGACGACCTCACTGTGCTGCAAATCCTGGCCGACCAGCTCGCCATCGCCGCCGAGAACGCCCGCGCCTTCGGTCTGGTCAACAAAGCCATCGAAGAACTCCGTGAGATTGACCGTGTCAAGACGGAATTCCTTTCCAACATGAGCCATGAGTTGCGCACCCCGCTCAACTCAATCATTGGCTTTTCGCGGGTCATTCTCAAGGGCATCGACGGTCCCATCAACGACCTGCAGCGCCAGGACCTGGACGCCATCCACAACTCCGGCCAGCACCTGCTGGACATGATTAACGACATCCTCGACCTCTCCCGCATCGAGGCTGGCAAGATGGAACTCACCATCGAAGAAATCGTGCTCAACGAAGTCATCGACAGCGTGATGTCCACCGCCTCCGGTCTCATCAAGGAGAAACCTCTCCAACTCATCAACAACGTGCCCGGCAATCTCCCGACCGTGCTGGCCGACCGTACCCGCACGCGCCAGATTCTCATCAACCTCATTTCCAACGCGGTCAAGTTTACAGATGAAGGCACCATCACCGTAAGCGCCGCCATCGTTCCGAGTCCGGAAGAAGGCCAGACGCCGCATGTGCGCGTCGCCGTGCGCGACACCGGCATCGGCATTCCCGAAGACAAGATGCACGTGCTGTTCGAACGCTTCTCGCAGGTCGATGCTTCGCCCACCCGTAAGTCCGGCGGCACCGGCCTCGGCCTCTCGATTACCCGCTACCTGGTGGACCTGCAGGGCGGCCAGGTGGGCGTGGACAGCCAGCCGGGCAAGGGCAGCACCTTCTGGTTCACCCTGCCGCTGGCCGCGGCGATTGCGGGACAACGCCCAACCGTGGTGGTTCCCAACGCGGAGGATGTGCCGGCCCCCGGCGCCCGCGTCGTCATGGCCATTGACGATGATGAACGAGTCATCAGCCTGTACAAACGTTATCTCGGCTCGCGCGGCTTTCAGGTCGTGGCCGTTACCGACCCACGCCAGGCCGTTGAACAGGCCCGCGCCATCCGGCCCTATGCCATCACTCTGGATATCCAGATGCCGGAGCGCGATGGCTGGCGCGTCATCGAAGAACTGAAAGACAACCCCGACACCCGCGACATTCCCGTCGTCATTTGCTCCATCGTGGAAGACCGCCAACGCGCCCTCAGTCTTGGAGCCGCCGACTACTTAACCAAGCCCATCCTCGAAGACGAGTTCGTCAGCGCCATTGAACGCCTCACGCTCAACGGCGGCAAGGAAGTCCACACCATCCTGGTTGTGGACGATGACCCCAATGTGATGCAGCTATTGGAGCGGGCCATACGCGGTCGGTCCGACCTGCAATTCAAATATGTAGAGAGCGGGTTACAGGGTCTGACATCCATCCAGAACGCACGGCCGGACGCGGTGATCCTCGACCTCTACATGCCTGAACTGGATGGCTACAGCCTGCTTGAAGCCATGCACAGCGACCCGGATATGCGTTCCATCCCGGTCATCGTGCTTACCGGCGCCGAACTCAAAGAAGATGACTTAAAACGACTCAATCGCTACCAGCGCGATTTGCTCAAGAAAGATAAATTCCAGGATAGTGACCTGCTCGCCAGCCTGGCGCGCGCCATGGGCGACCCCCAATAACGCTATTCCGGCTTCACGGACATTGCCATGACCTCCCCCTTCATCGTCGAATGCCTCGATTGTGGTCACCGCTCGCCTTACGTCATCACCGAAAACCACTGCATCAATTGCGGCAGTGACTGGCGCGAAACACGCTACGACCTGGAGAGTCTAAAGGCAGACCTCCCCGCCCTCTGGAAGGACCGGCCCTTTGACCTGTGGCGCTACCGCGAACTCCTGCCGGTCATCGCCCACGTACCGGATATCTCACTCGGCGAGGGCGGCACACCTCTGCTGCGCGCCGCCAACCTGGGCATGATGCTCGGCCTGCCCAAGCTCTATATTAAGGACGAGCGTCAGGGACCCACCGCGTCCTTTAAAGATCGCCAGGCGGCTGTCACTATAGCCGCCCTCAAGGAAGCCGGCGTCACCGAAGCCGTCATCGCCTCCACCGGAAATGTCGCTATCGCCTACTCTGCCTACGCCGCCCGCGCCGGCATCAAGCTTTGGGCATTCATCACCAGCCTTGTGCCCCAGGTCAAGATGCGCGAAGTCGCCCTTTATGGCACACAGGTGGTCAAGGTTACCGGCAATTATGACCAGGCCAAGCAAATCGCTGCCGAGTTTGCCAAGACGCGCGCCCTGTACGTTGACCGTGGCGTGCGCTCCATCACTACCGTGGATGCCATGAAGACCCTCGCCTTTGAAATGGCGGAGCAACTGACGGCAATCCTTGGCCCCCCGGAAAGCGGCGCGGTCCCGTGGCGCACGCCGGATTGGTACGTCCAGGCCGTCAGCGGCGGCCTCGGCCCGGTGGGTGTGCTCAAGGGATTTGAAGAAATGAAAGCCCTGGGGCTGGTGGATCGCTCGCCAAAGATCGCCAACCTGCAAGCCGACGGCTGTGCTCCGATGGTCTCCGCCTGGAAGGCCAACAAAGAGAAAGCCGACCCGGTGATTAATCCGCGCACCCACATCGCCACCCTAGCCACCGGAGACCCTGGCCGCACCTATACTGTACTGCGCCAGCGCATGCTGGACAATGCCGGCGGCCTGTTTGAAGAAGTCTCTGACGAAGAAGCCTTCCGCGCCATGCACATCGTCGCCAAAATGGAAGGTATGTCGGTCGAACCCGCCTCTGCCGTGGCGTTTGCCGGCCTGATTAAACTGGTGCGCGCCGGCGCGATTAACCCGAATGAAGTCGTTGTGGTCAATCTCACCGGCCACACCGTGCCGGTCGAGCAGTCCGTGTTGGGCGAAAACTGGGCGCGCAGTGTTGATTACCCCGAAAAGAAAGGCAAGACCGGAGAATTGGCACCGGAAGAAGGCCTGCTGGCCGCGCTCAACCGCGTGTCTGCCGACCGCTACCGGCGCGTCGCCATCATCGACGACAACCCCGATGTGCGCCAACTCATCCGGCGTATCCTGCAGGCGCAGGGCAACTACACCCTTTTTGAAGCCCAGGACGGGCGCGCCGGCGTTGAACTCATTAACCGCGAGAAACCCGACTTGATTATCCTGGACCTCATGATGCCGGAAATGGACGGGTTCTCGGTGCTGGAAGTGCTGCGGCACAACCCGGACACGGCTGAAATCCCCGTTATCGTCGCCACCGCCAAGGAACTCTCCAACCTGGAGAAGGAACGGCTGGGCGGCCAGATTCAGGCCCTGATGCAAAAGGGCGATTTCATGAGCGACGAACTGCTGGCGGAAGTAAAGAAACTGATCGAGTAGCCGTATGGCAACCCGCGTCGATTCCACCCCAAACCGCACGGAGGCTGCGTGAGCCCCAACGCCCGCCGCATCCGTTTGCAGGGAATCAACGCAGCCCTGTTCTCCGCCCTCTTCCTCGGCATGGCGCCGGTGTTCGGCAAGGCAGCCATCAATGCCGGCCTGCCGCCGTTGGGCGTGGTGGCCATGCGCACGTTCTTCGCCACTCTCCTGCTTTTCGTGGTCATGTTCGTCTTCCAGCGCAAGTATCTCTACATTTACCCCGCTGGTCTCATCGGCTGCGGGCTGGCAGGTCTGATTAACGGCTGGGGCTCGCTGCTGTATTATTCCGCCCTCGGCAGGATTGATGCCGGCGTGGGCCAGCTGCTGTATTCCCTCTATCCGCTGTTTGTCGCTTTCTGGCTGTTCCTGGATAACCAGCCCCCCACCCGCCTCACCATCGTGCGCCTGTTGCTCGCTGCGCCAGCGGTATATCTGCTGGTCCAAACCGGTTCCGGCGGCATGGACTGGCTGGGCATGGCGATGATGATTGGCGCGGCAGCAATGTACGCCCTGCACCTGCCCATTAACCAGCGCGTGCTCTTTGACATCCCCGCCCCCACGGTTACGCTTTACACACTCGCTGCCATGACGGCTGCCGTGGTGCCGGTCTATCTGTTCTCCGGCACCCTGGGAGACTTTCCCGCCACCACCAGTTTTGTCTGGCCGCTGGTGGCGCTCACGCTCGTCACATTCCTCAGCCGCCTCACGCTTTTCCTGGGGGTAAAGAACATCGGCGGTCTGCAAACCGCCCTGCTCGGGTTGGGCGAACTGCTGGTGACGCTGCTGCTGGCGCGGTTCTGGCTGGGCGAAGACCTCAACCTGTACCAGTGGCTGGGCGCGGTCCTGCTGGGAATCAGCCTGCTGCTCGTCGCTTTCGACCAGGGTGCGCCGCCGCGCCGCGGCCGCGGCGGGCTGCTCTCCTGGCTCACCGCCAACCCCGCCACGGCCCTGCCGCTGGACCTGGCCCTGCCCCCTGAACCCCGCCAGCCCTCCGGCGACTGACCTCCCCCTCACCCACCCCTCATCTCAATTCGCCGGATTTGGTGTATAATCCTTCAGTCCGCAAGCCCGCTCCGGCCTCCTCGCCGGCGCGCTCCCCGAGACCCCGCCTTGCGGGGCTTTTTTGCGGGCAAAGAGGATTGTATGGCTGTAATAATTCGTAACGACCTTCGCAATATCGCCATCATCGCCCACGTTGACCACGGCAAAACCACCCTGGTGGATGGTTTGCTGCGCCAGGCGCGCACCTTCCGTGAAAACCAGCACGTCGAAGAACGCGTGATGGACTCCAATGACCTTGAGCGCGAACGCGGCATCACCATCCTCGCCAAGAACACCGCCATCCGCATCCCTGACCCCGCCACCGGTGGCATGGTCAAAATCAACATCGTGGACACCCCCGGCCATGCCGATTTCGGCGGCGAGGTCGAGCGCGTCCTTAACATGGTGGATGGCGTGCTGCTGCTGGTGGATGCCGCCGAGGGCCCCAAGCCGCAGACCCGTTTCGTCCTGAAGAAAGCCCTGGAACTGGGGCATCGCGCCATCGTTGTCATCAACAAAGTGGACCGCAAAGATGCCGACCCGGAACGCGTGCTCAACGAAACGTTTGACCTGTTCATTGAACTGGGCGCCAGCGAAGAGCAGGCCGAATTCCCAGTGGTCTATGCGATTGCCACCACCCAGCGCGCCGGCCTGACCCCTGATATCGGCCCCGACCTGCAACCGCTGTTCCAGACCATCCTTACCCATGTTCCGGCCCCGCATGTCGATCTGGATGCCCCGCTCCAGATGCTGGTCACCACGCTCGATTATGACAATTACCGCGGCCTTACCGGCATTGGCCGTATCTTCGCCGGCCGCATGCACGTCAACCAGCCCGTCCTGCGCCTCTCCGTGGATGGCCTGCAACACAAGGAAGTCGTCCGCTACCTGTATGCTCAGGAAGGCCTGCACCGCGTCGAAGTTGAAGAAGCCTCGGCAGGCGAAATCGTCGCCATTTCCGGCCTGGAGAACGTCTCCATCGGCGAAACCCTGGCCGATGCCGAAAACCCGATTGCCCTCCCTGCCATCGTCGTCGAAGAGCCAACCGTCCGCATGGCATTCGGCGTCAATACATCCCCGCTGGCCGGCCGCGAAGGCCGTTGGGGCACCAGCCGCAATCTGCGCGAGCGGCTGCTCAATGAAGTCCGTTCAAATGTCTCGCTGCGAGTGGAAGAAACTGACGCCGCTGATACCTTTATGGTCTCCGGCCGCGGCGAATTGCACCTCGCCATCCTGATTGAAACCATGCGCCGCGAAGGCTATGAATTCCAGGTCTCGCGGCCTGAAGTCATCCTTAAGCAGGATGACGAAGGCAACTGGCTTGAACCCTACGAAGAATTGTTCATTGAGACCAGCCAAGCCACATCCGGCGTCGTCGTTGAGATGATGGGCAAGCGCCGCGGCGAGATGACCAACATCGTCGAAGCCACCGGCGGCCATGTGCAGATTAATTTCATCGTCCCCACTCGCGGCCTGCTCGGTTTCCGCTACCAGTTCCTCACCGCCACCCGCGGCATGGGCGTGATGCACACCCTGTTCCACGGCTTCCATCCCACTGCCGGGCCGATGCACTCGCGCTCGCGCGGTTCGCTGGTTGCCTGGGAAGGCGGGCCAGCCACCACCTTCGGCCTCAAGAATGCCGAGGAACGCGGCACGCTCTTCATTCACGCCGGCGTTGAAGTCTATGGCGGCATGGTGGTCGGCGAGCACCAGCGCCCTGGCGACCTGGAAGTCAACGTCTCGAAGGCTAAGGCACTCACCAACATGCGCTCGGCCAACAAAGACATGGAAGTGCGCCTCTCCCCGCCACGCGAGATCAGTCTCGACGAGTGCATTGAGTATCTTGCTGATGACGAACTTCTCGAAGTCACGCCGCAAAGTCTGCGCCTGCGTAAACGCATCCTGGACCAGAACGAGCGCGGTCGCCAGACAAAACGCGCCAAAGAATTAATCGGCCAATAAAAAGAACGGCGGAGAATACTCCGCCGTTCTTTTTGTAGCACGTTGACCGAGCGACTAGCGCTTGGCCTTCGCTTTCGGCTTGGCTTTCTTCGCCTTCGCCTTGGCCTTGGTCTTCGGCTTGGCCTTCGCTACGGTCTTCTTCACGGTCTTCTTGGCCTTGGTCTTCGGTTTGGCCTTCGCCACAACCTTGGACTTCTTGCTTGCGGGTTTCTTTGCTGCCATTTCGTTTCTCCTTTTGTGGATGACCTCACGAGTAACCCATTTCCCGAGAGGTTGGGCAGGATCCGGCATTTGGTTTTCGTCCTCGCGCCAGAGCCTGCACCTTGATTAACTGAATTTTAAGTAGTTCCAGCGAAACACGCAAGCTATATTGGCAACCAATTCCCAGAAAAAAGTGCGCGTAGTCTCGTGTTCGATTTTGCGCGCGAAGAAATCTAGCGACGCGCGACGAGATTTCCAAAATTAATTTTCGATTCACTTAATTAATGAGAGTGGGAGATTTCAAAAACAGGATTTAAGATTCGAGACGCGAATCATTTCCCATCAAACACGTAGCCCGTGCCGCGCACATTGGCGATCCATTCTTCGCCGCCTTCAAATTGCGCCAACTTGCGGCGCAATCGGCTCACCAGAGGGCGCATAATCTCCGGCGCTTCCCAATCGGTGGTCTGGTAACCCTGCACCAGCAGCACCAGTTCGCGATGCGAAAGCACGCGTCCGCGATTTTCGATCATCACCTTCATCAGCTTTCCTTCAGTTGGCGTCAGCGTGATCGTTTCATCCGAGCTCCAGATTTCGCGCCGCTCCAAATCCACCTGCACGTCGGCGCTGAGCATCACCGTGCCCAGCACAGGTTCGGGGTTCGTCTCCAGCCCGCTGACGTTTTTGAGTTGCTGGATGGTGGATTCCACCTGTTCAATCAGCCGGCGCGTGCGTTCCGTGTCCGCGCGTTCACCCAGCGCCCGCCCCACGCTCGCCAGAATCTCCTGTGGCTTGGCCGGTTTCAGGATGTAATCGTGCGCATCCCGCCGCAGCGCCTGAATGGCACTTTCCAGTGAGCCGTGCGCCGTCAACATAATGACCTTGGTATCCGGTGCGGCGGTGCGCGCCTGGTCCAGCACATCCAGGCCGCTCATCCCGGGCATCTTCAAATCCAGTAACATCAGGTCAAACGGCTCTTCGGAGAGTAATTGCAGCGCCTTGGCGCCGTCGGCCGCAGCCGCCACCTGGTAGCCTTCCAACCGCAGGATGTCCAGCAGCGATTTGCGCGCGGTTTCTTCATCATCAACAATCAGGATTCGACCCTTCATTGCGCCTCTCCAACCGGCAGTCCCACCCGGAAACACGCCCCTTTGCCCTGCGTTCGTTCCAGTTCCAGGCTGCCGCCGTGTGCCGTAAGAATACCATAACTGACCGATAGCCCCAGCCCGGAGCCGCCTTCCTTGCTGCTCACAAACGGCTCGAAAATATGCTCGCGCTCGCTGGCTTTCACCCCCCCGCCGGTATCGCGGAAACGCACCGCCAGTTGCGCATCTTCCAATTCCGTGCGGACCGTCAACGTCCCGCCTTTTGGCATTGCTTCCAGCGCATTCAGAATGAGGTTGAAGAATACCTGCTGAAGTTGGTTCCCCACAGCTAGGATGAACGGCAGGTCCTGCCCCAGTTCACGGACGACCTTCACATTGCCTTCTTCGAGTTGTTTTTGCAGTAAGGCCAGAGACTTGTTAAGTACCTCGTTCACATCCACAGGCTTGCGCTCCACCGCGCCCGGCCGGTAGTAATCCAACATGCGTTGCATGGTGGTCATCAGCCGGTCCAGTTCGTCTCCGGCCATTTTCAGGTAGTCGGCACGTTCCGCTTCGCTCAGTTCTTCCCGCCCGGCCAGGTGCAGGCAGTTCTGCACCGCCTGCAGCGGGTTATTAACCTCATGGGCAATGGACGCCGTCAGCCTGCCCACCGCGGCCATCTTTTCCGCCTGCATCAACGCTCGTTGCTGGGCTTCAATCTTCTGAACGTTGGCGCGCAGCTCTCCATACAGGCGCGCATTCTCCAGCGCCACGTCCGCCTGGCGCGCCAGGATGCCAAACCATTCCAGGTCTGCCAGCGAATACGGCGCCGTGTTCGGGTCGCGCCCGGCCAGCAACACCAGCCCGCCGCTGATACCCCGCTCAACGGGAATACACAGGACTGCGCCGAGTCCGGCGGCCTGCAACGCGGCCTGCAAATCGGCATCGCCCGGTCCATCCACGGCCACCGAGATGGGCACTTTCCAATGGTCTGCCCTCCCCACCGGCCCGGCATCCGCGCGGCTGTGGTCTTCCGGCAGGTTGCTTCCCCTCCCGGCCAGCAACCGCAACTGTGCCTCGCCGGACCGCCGTTGATAGATTCCGGCGTGCGGGCTTGCGAGCTGTTCCTGAATGGCATCCAGAATCAAGCCGTGCAGCACATTGGCGCGGTTTTCATTGAACAGCGTCTCTGCCATTTCAAGCAGGGGACGCACGGCGCGCAGCCGTGCGTTCTCGCGTTTGCGTTGCCGCTCCAGCAATGCGGCCCGCACAGACTTCACGATGTCGCTGCCCTGTTCAAATGGCTTGAGAATCAGCCCATCCACCCCGCGATGCAGCGCCTGCATGGCGGTCTCCAGCGTCCCGAAGCCGGTCATGATGACCACGGCCAGTTCCGGCTGCGCCTTCTGGCCAGCCTCCATCAAGTCAAAGCCGTCCATCCCGGGCATGCGGATATCGGCCAGCAACAAGTCATAGGGGCGTTCGTTCAGAAGTTTCACCCCTTCAGCCGGATCGTTGCGAACCGTGACCTCGAAGCCCGCGCGTGCGAGCAGCCGCTCACACAATTGCGTGATTCCGGTCTCATCATCCACAACCAACACGCGTGCTTCACTCATCGGTGGCTCCTGGTCCGGCTACAGGCAGCCACACTGTAAAGGTCGCTCCCCTACCCTCTTCGCTAAACGCATCAATGAATCCGCCGTGTTCAGCCACGATTCCATAACTTACGGACAACCCCAAGCCCGTCCCCTGCCCGCTTGGCTTGGTGGTGAAGAACGGCTCAAACACTTTGTCCAGGTCTTCGGCGCGGATTCCGTTACCGGTGTCCTGCACGCTGGCGGTCACAAAGTCCAGCGCGTCCTGCTGTTGCACCGCGGTGTGCAGGGTCAACTGTCCGCCGTGCGGCATGGCCTGCACTGCATTGTGAATCAGATTCAGGAATACCTGCTGCATCTGGTTGCGGTCAATCCGCACCGGCGGCAGTTCGCTCCACAACGACACGCGTATTTCCACGCCGCTGGTGCTGGCCATGTGGTGAACCAGAGAGAGCGCCTGGGTCAGTTCGTCGTTCAGGTCGGCGGGAAGGCGCAGGACATCGCTGGGACGCGAAAAATCCAGCAGGCGGCGCACCACCGCCCGGGCGCGCCGCGCTTCGGTAAGCACCAGTTCCAGGTCCGCCCGCATCGGCGAGTCGGGCGTCATCTGTTCAAGGATCAATTCGGTGAACCCGCTGACGGTGGTCAACGGATTGTTCAATTCATGGGCCACACCGGCCGCCATCTCGCCCACCGCCGCCAGCTTGGCGGAGCGCACCAGGCGCTCTTCCGCCAGTACCTGAGCCTGTTTGCGTTTTTCCAGTTCCGCCACCAAATTCTGGTTGGCCGCCGCCAACTCGGTGAGGCGCGCCGAGCCCGGCCCGGCGAGCGCGTGTTGGGCCAGCCGTGCCGCCGTTTCCACCAGGTCCAGGTCTTCGGCCGAAAACGCATGGGATTCTGCCCGTTCCGCCAGCAGGACCCCCCGCCATTGACCCTCGACCCCCAGCGGCACGCACAACGCCGAACCCGCCTCCCAGCCGGTCACGGGAAAATGGTCGCCGCTTTCGGCGGCATCATGGATCAGGACGCTGCGCCCATATTGCAGCGCTTCCCCCGGCGCGCCCAATTCCCGTGCAATCCGCAGCCCCGACGGCAATTCGGCTTTGCGCCGCCCGGCCACACCTTCCGCCACCAACTCCGCGCGCGCGTCGTCCGCCATCATCACCAGCACAAGGTCTGCGGATAGCGCCGCCGCCATCCAGACGGCGGTTACCTGCGCGGCAGACTCGCGCCCGGCCGCGGCGTTCAACTGCCGCGCCAGTTCATTCAATTGCAGCAGCGCCGCGCCCCGCCCCGCCAGCGCATTGCGCAAGCGCACATTTTCCACCAGGCCGGCTGCCAGCCGCGCCAGCATGGTGAGGGCATGCTCGTCCGCAGCGCTGAACGCATCCGGCCGGCGACTTTCCAGCGAGAGTACGCCGATGGTCTGGTCATGCAGGGTGAGCGGTGCGGCCAGTTTGGCCGCTACCCCGCGCCGCGGAGAGGCGAACTGGGATTGCCGCGCGAAGTTGCCTATGCGCACAGTCTGCCCGATGCGCGCGACCGCCCCTACCAGCGTGGAATCCAGCGGGTAACGTTCGGGTTGCGCGCCGTTACGCGCAGGCGCGGCCGGTTCCAGACATTTCTGGTCCCGGCTCAACACCAGCAACTCGGCGTTTTCGGCGGGAAAGCGCTTCAGCATCAAACCCTGCAAACGCCGCGCCAGCTCGGGCAACTCCAACTCATGCGCGGCAAGGCCGGCGGCCTCTTCCAGCGCCTGCTGACGCTCCAACACCTGCAAGGCTTCCATCGCCGCGGCGGCGCGCCGCACCAACCCGGTGACGCCGCGCGCCGCACGCGCCGCTGCGGCCTGTTCCTCTTCAGTGAATTCTGTCGCACGGCTGAAGACTGCCAGCCCCGCCGTCCGTCGCCCCTGCATCAGTGGCAGGGCCAGCCAGTGGGTGAACTTGCGCGCCTGGGACAGCGGCAAGCCGAACACACGCCGCGCCACGTCGCCCTCCAGCCGCACCCCCTCCGGCTGTTCCAACAAGGTCGCCAGGTCCGGGCTGCCGGAAGGCAATAGAGCCGCCCCCAGTGCCGTCTTGGGCATCTGCCAGATCGCTTCCACGCGGAACTCATCGCCGCTGCGGCGCGCCAGCAACGCGGCCTGCGCCGGGAGCGCGGCACGCAACCGCGCCAGCGCCTCATCAAACATCAACCCGGCGTTGGCCACCGTCATCAGTTGTTCCACGCCAGGGGGCAGTTCGGGGGGCAGTACCAGCCCCAGGGCCACGGCCTGCAAGGCGGCTTTGCTGGCCGGTTTCAGTTCATTGGCCCCTGCCAGGAGCCAGACCGTTTCATCGGCATTGGGGATGGCATACAGAATCGCCACGCCAAGCCCGGCGGCGCCAACCGGCTGGCGGCTCTTCAAATCGCCCCTTTTGGCCAGCCAGTCGGAAAGCACTTTCAGGCGCGCGGCGCTCAAGCCGTGCGCCGCCCGGAGCTGCCAGCCCTCCTCGCGCCGTTCAGCCGTGGCCGCCCACGATGCGCCGGCCGCCTTGCACACTTGTTTCAGTTGCTCAGGGAGTATGTCCGCCGGGGTGGACAATCGGTCGCCTCCAAATCGTGTCTGAATTATAGACCAGAACACCCTGCGCTCTTTCTATTCCCGGCCCGGCTTGCCTTCTACCCCTTGCGCTTTATTGGGACACTCTACCCACCAAAGTGAGGTTACATGTCACCGCCAATCCGGTGCGCCCGCCGTTATACTTTCCTTAATTAGTCCGAATTACATTGGGAGCAAGCATGGAAATTGGAATCCCCAAGGAAACCCGCCCATCGGAGTACCGCGTGGGGCTGTCGCCGGCTGGCGTGCGCATGCTGGCCACCCGCGGCCACACCTGCTATGTGGAACATGACGCCGGCCTGAGCGTTGGCTTTACCGATACGGATTACGAACAAGCCGGAGCACGCCTGGTGTTCTCTCACCATGAAGCCTTCGCCCGCGCCGACCTTGTGCTTAAGTTCGCCCGCCCGCTGGATGATGAGATTCACCTCCTGCGACCCGGCTCGGCCATTGCCGGCTTCCTGCACCTGCCCTCGGCGGCCCAAAGCAAATTGGATTTCTTCCTCAAGAACGAAATCACGGCCATCGCCTACGAACAGATTCAGACCGACGATGGTCAGCGACCCGTATTGCGCATGCTGAGCGAAGTCGGCGGGCGGCTGGCGGCCCAGTTGGCGGCCCAGTTGCTGCAAAATGACCGCGGCGGCAAGGGCATCCTGATGGGCGGCATGCCCGGCGTGCCGCCTGCCGAAGTGGTGGTGCTGGGCGCCGGCGCGGCCGGCTGCTCCGCCACCCAGGCGTTCCTCGGCATGGGGGCGCAACTCACCGTGCTGGATAACGACATTCAGGCGCTGCAACGCGTCCATGAACGCTGCCCGCACGCCGTGACCATGCTGGCCAACACCGCCAATATCCGCCGTACCGCGTCGTTTGCAGACGTGATTGTGGGCGCCGCCGCCACGGCTGGCCAGGCCGCGCCGGTGCTGATTACCCGCGAAATCCTCAAGACGATGAAACCGCGCTCGCTGGTCATCGACCTGAGCATCGACCAGGGCGGCTGCTTCGAGACCTCGCGCCCCACCTCGCATGACAAGCCGACCTTCGTAGAAGAAGGCATCATCCATTACTGCGTACCGAACATGACCAGCGTGGTGGCGCGCACCGCTTCGCATGTGTTCTTCAATGCCGCCATCCCCTACATCCTCGAAATCGCCCAGAAGGGGCTGGACACTGCCATTGCCGAAAACCCGGCGCTGGCGCGCGGCATCAACACCCACCGCGGCAAGGTCATCAACCTGCTGCGCTTCGAAGCCGACAAGGAAGACTGACATGAGTTGGATTCAGAAATATGCCAGCCGGGTGGTGACCGCCGCCGATGCCGTCCGCAATATCCAGGATGGCAACCGCATCTTCCTGACAGGCAACGTCTCCGTTCCCTCCACGTTGCTGGCCGCGCTGGTGGACTACGCGCCCAATCTCAAAGACGTCGAGATTTGCCAGGCGCTCACCGTGGGCGCCGCCGATTACGTCTCCGAGGCGATGCAGGGCCACCTGCGGGTCAATACCATGTTCATCAGCGCAAACGTGCGCGAGGCCGTGCACCAGGGCCGGGCGGACTTCACGCCGGTGTTGCTTTCCGAGTTTCCCCTGCTCTTCAAACGCGGCATCCTGCCCGTCGATGCCGCCCTCATCCACGTCTCCCCGCCGGACGAACACGGCTTCTGCTCCTTTGGCGTGGAAGTCGGGCTGTCCAAGTCGCCCGCCGAGTGCGCCCGCATCATCCTCGCTGAAGTTAACGAGCAGATGCCCCGCACCCTGGGCGACTCATTCATCCACGTCAGCCGCTTGAATTACATGGTGCCGGTGGATTACCCCCTGCCCGCCCTGGCAATGAGCGAGGAAGGCGGCGGCGAAACCACCGAGAAAATCGCCCGCTCGTGCGCTGACCTGATTCCCGACGGCGCCACGATGCAAATGGGCATTGGAGCCATCCCGGATGCGGTGCTTAACTTCCTGTATGACAAGAAGGACCTGGGCGTGCATACCGAGTTGTTTTCCGACGGCGTGATTGACCTGGTGGAAGCCGGCGTGCTGACCAGCTCGCAGAAAACCCTGCATCCCGGCAAAATCGTGGCCGGGTTCATCCTCGGCACCCAGCGCCTGTATGACTGGGTGGACGACAACCCGCTCATCGAGATGCACCCCACCGAGTACGTGAACGACCCGTTCATCATCGCCCAGAACCGGCGCATGGTGGCCATCAACTCCGCCATCGAAGTGGACCTCACCGGCCAGGTGTGCGCCGACAGCATCGGCCCCAAGCTGTATTCCGGTGTGGGCGGCCAACTTGACTTCATCTACGGGGCGTCGCGATCTGAAGGCGGCGTGCCGATCATCGCCCTGCCCAGCACCACCCGCAAGGACACCATCACCCGAATCGTCTCGACCCTCAAACCGGGCGCGGGCGTGGTGACCACCCGCAACCATGTGCGCTTCGTCGTCACCGAATTTGGCATCGCCGACCTGTATGGCAAGACCATCCGCCAGCGGGCGCAGGCGCTGATTAACGTGGCGCACCCAAATTTCCGCGACGAACTGACTGCCGCAGCCAAAGAACTGAATTACCTCTAGTCGCTAACAACCAACAGGGCCCGGTCTGCCGCATTCTCGGGCTGGCCCTGTTTTCTTATGATTCGTGTCCGGCGGGCTTATAATTGGCCTTTGGCATAACTCCCACGCCGGAACAGGGTTAACATAGACAGTATGGAACGCAGAGCGAAAATTGTAGCCACCATTGGCCCCGCCAGCAGCGATGAACGCACCCTCCAAGCCATCATCCAGGCCGGGGTAAACGTGGCGCGCCTGAATTTCTCGCACGGCAAATACGAAGACCACAAGGCCACCATCGACCGGGTGCGCGGCATCGCCCACCGGCTGGGTCTGCCGCTCGGCATCATGCAGGACCTGCAGGGGCCCAAAATCCGCACCGGCAACCTCGGCAAGGATGGGGTGTCCCTGGAAACCAACCAGGCCATCACCCTCACCACCCACCCGCAACCCAACGGCGGCGGCGAAATCCCGGTGGACTTCCCGGACCTGCCCTACCTCGTCAAAGCCGGCAGCCGTATCCTGCTGGATGACGGCAATCTGGAACTGGCCGTTACCGGCGTGACCAACGAAAAAGTGCAGGCCACCGTGATACTGGGCGGCGTGCTGAAATCCAACAAGGGCATCAACCTGCCCGGCACGCAACTCAACATCCCCGGCTTCACCCAGAAGGACGAAGAAGACCTGGCCTTCGGGCTGGCGAACGGCATTGACGCGGTGGCGATTTCCTTCGTGCGCAGCGCGCAGGACGTGGCACGCGTGCGCCAGGCCATCAGCCGCCTCGCCCCGGACAAAATCGACACGCCCATCATCGCCAAGTTGGAACGCCCCGAAGCCCTTGATAACCTCGACGAAATCGTGGATGTGGCCGACGGCGTGATGGTGGCGCGCGGCGACCTCGGCGTGGAGATGCCGCCGGAGCGCGTGCCGATTGCGCAGAAGCGCATCATTGACGCCGCCAACAAGAAGGGCAAAATCGTCATTACCGCCACGCAGATGCTAGACTCGATGATTCACAACCCGCGCCCCACGCGTGCCGAGGCCTCCGACGTGGCCAACGCCATCTTTGACGGCACTGACGCGGTGATGCTCTCCGGCGAAACCGCCGCCGGCAAGTACCCGGTGGAAGCCGTCAGCATCATGGATGCCATCATCCTTGAAGCCGAAGCCAACAAGGGCGATTGGGGCCACTGGAAAGGCGCCACCGCCGATGATAGCGGCGACGATGCCACGTCCATCTGCCTGGCTGCGCGCGAACTGGCGCACGACCTGAACGTGGCCGCCATTGTGGTGTTCACGCAGACCGGCCGCACCGCCCGCCTGATGAGCAAGGCCCTGCCGCGCGTGCCCATCCTGGGTTTCACGCCGGAAACGCGCGCCTACCAGCGCATGGCGTTCTACTGGGGCGTCTTCCCCTACCAGATTCCCTACGCCACTACCATTGAAGAGATGCTGGCGCACGTGGACTCGGCGATGGTAGCCTACACGCCCATCAAGCCCGGCCAGCAGGTGGTGGTCATTTCCGGTTTTCCGGTGGGCGCCATGCGCCTGCCAAACTTTGCGTTGCTGTATACGGTGGGACAGCGGTCGTAAGCGAAGGCTGGAGGCATTTGCCAGCGAAGGATCGCGAGTCGGGGTTGTTTACCAGTGAGCCCGTTTGAAATGTGAGTGTGGTACGGGATTCGCTGCAATAGATATCTGCAACAAAGCAATTCCGTATCCCAATCCCCGCTTCCCAATCACTAATTCCTGATTCCCAATCCCTACTCTCTAATATCTAATTACGGATTCCATTCTTACCCAAACATACCGGTCGGTTTGCTGTCATCCGGCTCGGCATCCGGGTCCGAGGGCGGTGCGGGCTGGGCCGGCGGCGCGGCGACGGTTGACTGGAACGTGGCCTGTGGCGCGGGCATGGCTGGGGCCACGGGCCAC